>JAZOMH010000001.1:0-13504 GCA_045653785.1 Faecousia sp.
CTTCGATTAACAGTCCGTCGCTTTACCGACTGAGCGCAGCGAAGGAGGTAGGGAGCGACCCGACCGCCGCCGGTGGCGGATGCAGGAAGGGGAGTGAGTGGCAGCGGTCGATGAGCAACGCAGACGCGTCGTCGTCAAGGCGCACACCGGGCACCGCAACAGTTAGACGGACTGTTAATCCGCAGGTCGCCCTTTGATTCCAACAAGGGGGGCCAACAAAAAGGACATCGTGGATGTCCTTTTTATTGATCGGTTATTCCCATCTATCTTTTTGTTCTTGCAGGATTGTTGTCGGTGTGATATTATAACATAAATACGGAGAATAGAAATTGGAGACAACTATGCGACTTTATATGGTGCGGCACGGAGAGACGCGAGCCAATCTGGAGAGGTTTTTTTACGGTGCGCAGGATGATTTTCCGCTGACACCCCTTGGACAGGAGCAGGCCAAGAGTATCCGACCGATTTTAGAAAAAATCTCCTTTGATAAGGTTTACAGCAGTGATTATCTCCGAGCCATCCAGACCCAGCGTCTGGTGCTCCCCGAGATCCAGGGAATCCGCACACCGCTGCTCCGGGAGATCGATGTGGGAGACCTGGCAGGTAAGCCCTATTCTGCAGCGTATGATCCCGAACGTTTTGGTGATTGGACACCATCGTTGGATGAGCGGGGATACAGTGTGGTTGGCGGCGAGAGTATGGAGGATGTGGCAAACCGTTTGCGCGTTTTTCTGAAACAACTGGAGGCGGATCCCTGCGATAATGTGGCCGCGTTTGTCCACAACGGCGTGCTGGGCAGTATGCTTCGTTTGGTTTTGGGTGCTGATACATTTATCCGAAAGGCTGCATCCAGCGCAAACTGCGCCATTCATGTGTTCGAATTCGATGGCAATATGTGGAAGCTAATTGCCTGGAATTATGGTATTCATTTATAATAAGGAGAGAACTATTATGAACAAACCCAGAATTTTGCTGTCTTCAAACAAGTGGCCGGAGGATTATGTGGATGCGATAACCAAGACCGGCGGCATTGCGCACGCCCATTACCTCCCTCCCATGGATACGGACTATGACGGACTGCTTCTGTGCGGCGGAAGCGATATTGATCCCATGTATTACGGGGAAGAAATGAACGGCACAAAGGGCGTCGATAAAGCAAGAGATGAGATTGAATTTGCGCTGCTCAAAGCTTTTGTGGAAGCCGGGAAACCGGTGATGGGTATTTGCCGGGGTTTGCAGCTGATTAACATATTCTTTGGGGGAAATTTACACCAGCACCTGACAAATGCGGAAGTCCATACCAAAACTGCCGAGGGGGATAAGGTACATAGGGTCGTTGCTGTGGAGGGCAGTATTGCGGAAAAACTCTACGGGACCGAGTTTTCTATGAACAGCAACCATCATCAGGGTGTTAACAAATTGGGTGAAGGCTTGAAGATCACCATGCTGGCAGACGGCGGTGCCACGGTGGAGGGAATTGAGCATACCTCGCTTCCCATCTTTGCAGTGCAGGGTCATCCGGAGCGGATGTGCTTTGCCCAAAGAAGAGAAGATACAGTGGATGGATCTGAGTTCTTTAAGCATTTTGTCCGCATGTGCCAGAAATAGTGGGACGATATTAGGTAACGCTTGTCATCTGTGATTCTGATATTGACGGTATTGGTGGAATTAGTAGTCCACGCCGCAGCCTTTGCGTTTGGTGGTGATGACGCCCAGCGGAATCTATTGGGAAAATGAGGGTGTGGCCTTCACTTGGGACGCAAGGGTGGATCTGGTGCGCTGTCAGCGGAGACATTCCTAAAAATTTGCAAGAAAGCTTAAGACTTGCTTAAGACGATTGACAAAGCCTGGAGGAATGGCTATATTTTACATACAAACAACACAGATAAAGAGGTTCATTTGTATGTTTATCTCCATGTTTAACGGCTGGTATTTCTTCTGGCTTTTGGTATGCTCTGGCGCTGTGGTGGGGTTGTACTTCATACTGAAAAACAAGAGCGCCGCCACGCAAAAGGCGGTGCTGTTCGGGCTGTTGGTACTGGGGCTTGTGATGCATTTTACTAAAGTTTATTACCCGCCTTATTCGGTGGACGAAGCCAGAATGCTCCGCGATAGCTGGTTTGTAAATATCTGCGGCGCTAATATCGCCCTGTTCCCGTTCCTTTTTTGGTCAAAGAGCGAAAAAATTAAGGACTATATGTTTTACATCGGTGTGATCAGCGGACTGATTGCGCTGTTTTACCCTCAGGAACCCATTGCAAAAGTGGATCAGCTTGGGGAGCAGTTGGACATTATCCGTTTTTACTATCACCACTGGATGGTGCTGGCGGTGCCGCTATTGATGGTTTTGCTGGGGCATCACAAGCTGTCCTACAGACGCCTTATGAGCGCCCCTACCGGACTGCTGCTTTTAATGCTGTTCATTATGCTCAATCAGATATTCCAATCGGAGTTGGGTTATATTCCCTTGCGTGATAGGGGGAACTTCTTCGGCATTGACTATAAGAATACTTCCTACATCTGGGGTCCGGGAAACAATGATGCTATTGGAAACTTCCTGGCGCTGTTCACTCCGGATATTTTCAAAACCGTTCCGGTAGGGGAGTTTGCCGGGCAGAACAAGTATTGGCCCTGGTTTTGGCTGATCGTACCGGTGTATGTGCTGGTTACGCCGTTGTCGTTCCTGCTGGCACTGGTCTTTGACCATAAGGCACTGGCGGCAGATGTAAAGCGCCTGGAGCAGCGGCTGCACAGCAAACCGTCTGTAGGCGCAAAGCATTCCTGAACTCATATTGTTTTTGTCATTTCGAACGAGCAAAGCAATTCGAGGAATCCGTACTTCCACAGGAAGGGGGATTCCTCCACGCGCCTAAGGCTTGGTCGGAATGACATTTTTTATAGGACTTTTTATCATATGATATTGATGCCAGCTTGTAATTATGTAAATATTGCCTTTTGGTAAAAGCATGATATAATGACAAAAAGAACGATGAAGGAAAGGGAAATGACTATGCAATACAGGGACATTTCATTACTGGCGCAAAAACTGAAGGAAAACATCAGTCGAGTGATCGTGGGCAAGGAGGTGCAGATCGAATTGATTCTGACAGCCCTGCTTGCCGGGGGGCATGTGCTTTTGGAGGATGTGCCGGGAACAGGTAAAACCACCCTGGCAAAGGCACTGGCAAGATCTTTGGACTGTGATTTTGCCCGGGTACAGTTTACCCCGGACCTGCTGCCGTCGGATATTACCGGCACCCGGATCTATGACCGGGAAAGCGGCAGTTTTACCTTTATCAAAGGACCTGCTTTTACCAATATCCTGCTGGCTGACGAGATCAACCGGGCAACGCCCCGGACCCAGTCCGCGCTTCTGGAGTGTATGGAGGAGCGGCAGATTACGGAAGGCGGCGTTACCTATCCTTTGGCAGAGCCCTTTGGGGTGATCGCCACCCAAAACCCAGTGGAAACCCAGGGTACATTTAAGCTTCCCGAAGCCCAGCTTGACCGTTTTCTGATCCAGATCTGCTTGGGCTATCCCAGTCAGGAGGAATCTCTGGCGCTGATGGAACGGTTTATCCGCAGCCAGCCGTTGGAGGAGTTGACCCCGGTGGCGAAGGCAGAGGAAGTGGTGCAGGCGGCGAAGCTGTGCGCAGAATGTACCGTCAGCCGGGATGTGATGGCCTACATGGCAGCGGTGTGTGAGGCTGCCCGGAATCCGGAAAAAGTGCGTCTTGGCCCCTCTCCCCGTGGGTTGCTGGCACTGATGCGCTGCTGCCAGGTTCTGGCGGCTATCCGGGGCAGAGATTATGTGATTCCCGACGATGTAAAGGAACTGGCCGTACCGGTACTGGCTCACAGGATCATTGTTCGTGGCATCGGCAGCCAGACCAATGGGGAAGCCATTGTGGCCGGAGCGCTGAAAGCGGTCCGTGTACCTACTGAGAGCCGATGAGTGTCATTATTTTTCTCGGTACGCTGCTGATCCTGTATATCTTGTGGATGATTACCGTAAAGCGAGGTGTGGATAATCTGACATGCCGGCGTAGCTTTTCCTGCCGTACAGCCTTTGAGGGGGAAGAAGCGGTGCTGGAGGAGGTAGTCCGCAACGATGGACCGTATATCATCCCCTGGCTGCGGGTGGAGAGCTATATCTCTGCCAATATCTGCCTGGGCAAGCAGGATAATCTGGATGTGCGCAACGATACCTTCTATTGCAGCTGCTTTACGCTGATGCCCTATCAGCAGATCCGACGCAGGCACAGTGTGAAATTCCTGCGCAGGGGTGTGTATGATCTTGGCAATGCATCTCTGGCGGTAGGTGAGCTGCTGGGCGTAACCCGTCTGTGGAAAGAGCAGCAGATCAGTGCGCCGGTAACGGTGTACCCCCGGCTACTGGACACAGAGGAACTGCCCTACCCTCTGTCCCAAACCCTGGGCAGACTTATCACCAAAAAACAGCTTTTGCAGGATCCTTTTATGATCCGGGGGATCCGTCCCTATCAGCCGGGCGATTTGGTCCGGGATATTCATTGGCAAGCCACTGCCCGGACAGACCAGGTGCAGGTGCGTGTCCATGACAAGACCCTTTGCCCCCGTCTGCTGGTGGTGGTCAATGCCCAGCGAAACGATGTGCAGTGGGACAGATATGTGAAGGATTCGGATATACCCTGGGTGGAAGAAGCCATCCGACTGGGCGCCAGTATGTGTATCCACGGTTTGCGCGCTGGGCTGGCGGTAGGTTTTGCTGCCAATATGCCCCAACAGAGGCTGGGCCCCAGTACGGTGATCCTGCCACGGGAGGACGCGGCCTGGGAGGAGAGCCTTTTAGAAAGTTTCTCCAAGCTGCAGGTACATTGCTCGGAGAATTTCATAACCCTACTGGAATCCCTGGAAGGGTATCGGGATATGGACATTCTGATCCTGTCCCGCTATAACAGCGAAAGTTTGCAGCAGGCTGCGGGAAAGCTGCGCCAATGGGGCAATGGGGTTACCTTCTATGAGTTGGAAGGAGGGAACCTATGAAACTGTCAGAATGGTTTCGCAAAAGCCAGTTTCCGCTGATGCTGGCTCTGGGTACTTACGGCGCTATGACATGCGTTGCGGGCTACCTGTATCCCCGGCTGCTGGGCTATGCCTGGGTACTGCCCGGGGTGTATATGCTGCTTAGCTGGCTTGGGCTGATTCTGCCGGGAAAGGGCAGAGTGCTTCTGGGAATTGTGGGTGTTCCTGTACTGTTTTTGCCTGTGGTTTTCCTGAGGGGAGAGATCCTGCTGCCGTCGCTGATTGTGGGCATCTTGTACGGTGTGTTATTGATTTACAGCCTTACCTTCGGCAGCTGGGATCAAAACCGGGAGCTGCCCGGTGGCTTGCTGGGCTTTTGCTTCACGCTTCTGTTGATCGGATGCTTACTGACAGGGCTGGATAGCCGACTGTCTGCGGTGCGTCTGCCGGTGCGGGGAGCTTTATATGGATTCGTGCTGCTGGCCATGCTGTCTATGAACCGCTCAAGCCGCAATCTGGCGGCGTTTGGCAAGCGCGGCGTGTCTGCTGCCATGCGGAGGAAAAACCTTATGCTGACCCTGGGGATGTTTGCCATTGCTATGACCTTGGCGCTGATCCCCTCTCTTGCGGAACTCTTGCGGTGGGCATGGGAAGCACTCCTTGAACTGCTTGAGCGGCTAAAGGAACTGTTTCCGGAGGAAACAGAGCCACTGGAGACTACCATGGCAACAGAGATGGCCACAGGGCATGGGGGAGGGATGCCGGAAGCACCTCCTGCGAAAAAGACACCAGCCTATGTTTATACTGTGATGTGGGTGATTGCGTTGGGGGTTGCGATCCCCGGTGTGATTGTTGTTGCAAAGAAATTCTGGAAAAGAATAAAGGAAGCGTTGGGGCGGCTGTATAATAACCTGTGGGAAGACCTCTTTGCCCAGCAGGAGGATTTTGAGGACGAGATCACAGACATCCGCAAGGAGAACCAACAGGAAAAGCTGGATCAGAAGCGGGGTAGGAACGGTCGGACCGGATCGCCTTTTGCCAGGCTGACACCGGCCCAGAAGATCCGCCATCGATACCGGAGGCTGTACCAAAAGCACCCGGAATGGAGGGATCACAATACTGCCCGGGAAAATCTGCCGTCGGAGGCGGCGCGGCTTTATGAAAAGGCCCGCTACAGCCAACATCCTGTAAATGAGCAGGACGCTGCCACCTTCAAGTCCCAGACACAATAAACTTTCTTGATGTTGTTGGGGAGCGGGCCATGACTCGTGTGGATTTGCGCTTGGTCAAATCGCACAAAAACAGGGGTATCTGATGCGGCGTGTATTTCTGCCGTGTATAAATGTCCGTCCTAAATGGAATTTTTTGTTGACATAGGAGCCTTCCCGTGGTATAGTGAAACAATCAAAAGCCCTATGCGGGTAAAAAAAGGGAGAGTTACCTATGAAAAAGTTAATTGCGATCCTGCTGGCAGCGATGCTGCTGATTTCTCTGGCTGCCTGCGCGCCTTCCCAGCCTGCCGGTGATCAGACTACCGGAAACCAGACGGGAGAAGATACCCAGTCCGCTGGTGATAAGTTTGTGATTGGCATTTGCCAATTTATGCCCCATCCCGCGCTGGATAAGGCGACAGAAGGTTTCAAAGCCGCTGTTGTTGCTGAGTTGGGTGAGGATAATGTTACCTTTGAAGAGCAGAATGCTGCCGGCGAGGCTTCCAACTGCTCTACCATCGTTAATGGTCTGGTTGCATCCAATGTGGATCTGATTATGGCAAATGCCACTCCTGCGGTTGCGGCTGCATATAACGCAACAGAAGAGATTCCCATTCTGGGAACATCTGTTACCGAGTACGGTGTTGCCTTGGGTATTGAGAACTTCTCCGGTACTGTTGGCTCCAATGTCTCCGGCACCTCTGACCTGGCAGATTTGTCTTTGCAGGCCGAAATGGTAACCAAGTGGGCTCCTGATGCCAAGAACGTCGGCCTGCTGTTCTGCAGTGCTGAGGCCAATTCCAAGTACCAGGTGGACGAGGTTCAGAAGATCCTGGAAGGCAAGGGCTTGACCTGTAAGCAGTTTGCTTTCGCAGATACCAGCGATCTGATGTCCGTCACCCAGGAAGCTGCGGACTTCTCTGATGTGATCTATGTTCCCACCGATAACACCGTGGCAAACAATGCCACCGCTATCGACAGCGTTTGCCGTCCTGCAGGTGTGCCCATTATTGCCGGCGAGGCTGGTATTTGCTCCGGTTGCGGCATTGCCACCATTTCCATCGATTACTACGATCTTGGCTACGCCACCGGTTTGATGGCTGTGAAGATTCTGCGCGACGGCGCAGACATCACTGCAATGCCCATCGAGTACACCCCCGAAGATAAGGTTTCCTATCTGTATAATGAGGAGATCTGCAACGAGCTTGGCATCACTCCCCTGGAGGGTTACGAGAAGCTGAGTTGATCTCAATAAGACCGACCTGAATGGGGACGAGCCGAAAACGGCTCGCCCCCTTCGGTCTGTAATATAAAGATTACCGTTTGGAGGAAATACCTTTATGCCCGGTTTGTTGGAAAGACTGTTTAATTTTGGAAATGCTTTGCCTGGCGTGGTGTCCCAAGGTCTGATCTGGGGCATCATGGCCATCGGCTTGTACATTACCTATAAAATCCTGGAGCTGTCCGACCTTACGGTGGATGGATCCTTCTGTACCGGCGGCGCTGTGTGCATTGCGATGATGGCCTCCGGCTACCCCACCTGGCTTGCTATGGTCTGCGCTTTTTTGGCAGGCATGATCGCAGGTTATATTACCGGTTTTTTGCATACCCTTTGCAAGATTCCGGCGATCCTGTCCGGTATTTTGACCCAGCTTGCACTGTGGACCATCAATATGATTATCATGGGTCTGAAGCAGGGCGCGCTGATCTCTACGCTGACAATCCCGTCCCGGGACAGTAAGCCTTTGGTTTCTGCCATGTATCTGAGCAAGGCACTGGACGGCAGCAAGCCTATCATTTTGTATCCGCCTATTATTTTGGCGATTATTACGGCGTTGGTGATTGCAGGACTTTACTGGTTCTTTGGAACGGAACGGGGCGCATCTATCCGTGCTACCGGTGCTAACGGCCACATGGCCCGGGCCCAGGGAATCAACACCGATGTGAACAAGATGATGGGTCTGATGCTGGCAAACGGCTTGGTAGCGTTGTCCGGCTGTCTGTTTGCCCAATATAACGGCAATGCAGAGATCAACATGGGCCGTGGTGCCATTGTCATCGGTCTGGCTGCAATTATCATCGGTGATGTGCTGTTCGGTAAGCTGTTCAAGAACTTCGCTTTGAAACTGTTGGCTGTCAGTTTCGGTGCCATCATTTACTACATCGTGATCCAGGCAGTTCTGACACTGCTGAAGGTGGATTCCCAGTATCTGAAGCTTATGTCCGCAGCCATTGTGGCAGTGTTCCTTACGGTGCCGAATCTCAAGGGCGGTCGCTTTAAGAAACTGAGGAAGGAGGGGACGGCATGCTCGAAATAAAGAATATTTTCAAAACCTTCAATGCCGGAACCATCAATGAAAAGAAGGCGCTGCGGGATTTGTCCCTGCATCTGCAGCCCGGTGATTTTGTAACGGTCATTGGCGGCAACGGCGCAGGCAAAAGTACGATGCTCAACTGCATCACCGGAATGTACCCGGTGGATGAGGGCCAGATTCTCATTGACGGTGTAGATGTAACACATCTTCCGGAATATAGGCGGGCAAAGTATATTGGCCGTGTGTTCCAGGACCCCATGATGGGCACTGCCGCCACCATGCAGATCGAGGAAAATCTGGCGCTGGCAGCCCGCAGGGGTAAGGTCCGCGGTCTGCGTTCCGGTATTACCAAGCAGGAGCGGGAGCAATATAAGGAAGCGCTGAAGATTCTGGACTTGGGATTGGAAGAACGGCTGACGTCAAAGGTGGAGCTTCTTTCCGGCGGTCAGCGTCAGGCGCTGACGCTGCTGATGGCAACCCTGCAGGAGCCTAAGCTGCTGCTTCTGGACGAGCATACTGCCGCCCTGGACCCCAAGACTGCGGCTAAGGTGCTGGACGCTACCCAGCGGATCGTGGAAAAGAGCAATCTGACCACACTGATGATAACCCATAATATGCGCGATGCCATCGCTTACGGAAACCGTCTGATTATGATGTACGATGGCCATGTGGTTGTGGATGTGTCCGGTGAGGAAAAGAAGAATCTGACTGTGGAGCAGCTTTTGAACCTGTTCAGCCAGGCAAGTGGCTCTGACGAAGCCAACGATAAGCTTCTGCTGTCTTAAAATGAAACGCAAAAGCCGCCCATCGGGCGGCTTTTGTTGTCAAAGGGTACCAGGAAATAAAACCCGGGGTTGCAATGCAGGCGTAGATTTGATAAAATATTTTTGAGTAAATGCAGAGATACTTACGGGAGAGAACTATGCTGAATTATTTGATTATTTTCTTTATATCGATGGTGCCCATTATAGAACTGCGTGGTGCCATGGTCTATGCGGTAGGTTTTGACCTGCCCTATATCCCGGCACTGATCGTATGTGTGCTGGGCAATATGCTTCCTGTGCCGATCATCTACTTTTTTGCAAGAAAGTTTTTGGTCTGGGGCGCGGATAAAAAGTACATTGGAAAGCTGTGCAGCTTCTTTCTGGTAAAGGGAGAAAAGGCCGGGCAGAAATTGGTACAAGCCACCGGCCGCGGCGGTCTGTTTATGGCGCTGATGCTGTTTGTGGGCATCCCGCTGCCCGGAACCGGCGCATGGACCGGCACACTGGGCGCCAGCTTTTTGAATATGGGCTTTAAGTCTACGGTGTTGTCTGTGAGCCTGGGTGTAGTGATCGCGGGTATCATCATGGCGGTAGTAAGCACCGGCGTGTTTAGTGTGATTGGATTATGACGGGAGGTTTTATAATGTCTGATTGTTTGTTTTGTAAGATCGCAGCAGGGGAGATCCCCTCAACTAAGGTGTACGAGGATGAAATGATTCTGGCATTCCGGGATATTGCACCTCAGGCACCGACCCACATTCTGGTGATCCCCAGGGACCATATCGGCTCGGTTAATGAGATCAATGGAGAGAACAGTGCTGTGGTCGCCCATATTTTTCAGACCATCCCCCAGATTGCGGCGGCGGAAGGGCTGACCGGCGGCTACCGGGTGGTATCTAACTGCGGCACAGATGCGGGGCAGACGGTGCATCACCTGCATTTCCATATTTTAGGTGGCAAAGAATTAGCCCTGGAAATGGCTTGACAAAGACAGGATAACCGCTATAATAGACATAGATCACAAAACAAATTCGTCTTCGGGGAGCCGGATGCATCCGGCTGAGATTAGGCTCGGTAGCCTTAACCCGTGAACCTGGTACGGTCAATACCGTCGTAGGAAAAGATGCATATATGGGATTCCTTTTGGACCACATTGCACCTTGACGGCTGTAATGTGGTCTAAAATTTTTGGCAACCTGCAAAAAACGATTTGCGTTTGAACGCCGGATCTTTCTCTGCGATGCTGCGCCCCAAAGCCTAGAAAAACACAAAGTATTTCTAGGGCTTCGCGGCTTGTCTTGCAGAAAAACCTCTTGCCGTCAATCTGCAAATCCTTTTTCTCCGGTAGCCTTATGACCGCAAAAAGCGGTAAGGAGGAATCTCTATGGAAAAACAAAAGAAAACAAAAGCAGTAATCAATTGGCACTATGGACTGCGCCGGCTGTGCGAGGGCGCTATGTGCATAGCGGTGGCGGAAATTCTCAGCTTCCTGCCTCTGTACAGACTACCCTGGGGCGGTAGTATCGATTTTGCCATGCTGCCCATCATTCTGTTCTGTGTCCGCTGGGGTTTTGGCCCGGGAATGCTGGTAAGTACCGCACACGGAATTTTGCAGATGCTCTTTGAAGGTGGCATTGCCATTGGTTGGCAGAGCATCCTCGGCGACTTCCTGGTGGCGTACGCAGTGCTGGGTGTGGCAGGCTTATTCCGGGGGAACTTTCCTTTGGCAGCGGTGGTGTCCTGCGCAGCCCGCTTCTTTGTGCACTATGTGGTAGGCGCTACCATCTGGGCAGAGTACATGCCGGAAATGTTTTTGGGCATGACCATGACCACCCCGTGGATCTATTCCGCACTGTACAATGGGGCATATATGCTGCCGGATGCAGTAATCCTGCTGGTGGTCTACGTACTGCTGTGCAAGACCCCACTGGTGCGCTACATCAAGGGTGAGGATATCCAGTAAAATGAAAAGATCGCCCTGCCGGGAGGCAGGGCGATTCAAATTAGTGCTGCATACGGATCACAGTCATGCCGGGGGCAGTTTGTGCCAGGGCAGATACCTGGTACATCACCTGTGCCACCTCACCCCGGGTGAGAGCTTCCTCCGCACTCAGGGAAATACCGTTGTCCGCCATGGCCTGCAGGGAGCTTTCTGCCCATGCGGGCACCTGGCTCTGGGTGTCATCGGTACAGGTTTGGACAGCCTCCATGGTCTGCTGGGACACAGTCAGATCCAGTGCGTTCTGGAGCATCACAGCCGCCTCTGCGCCGGTGATATGATCATAAGCGCCGAAACTGCCGGACTCCTTCTCGGGCAGACCGGCGGTCAGCCCGGAGCGTATGGCAGCTGCCAGATAGGGTTTCAGCCAGTCCGGGGTGTCGGAAGGAATTGCCTCATAGGAAACATTCTCCGTGGGGATATCCAGGGCGTTAATCACCATGGTCAGAAATTCACCGCGGCTTACGGGCTTTTCCGGATAGAAGCAATCCTCACCCCCTACCTTTTCACCTACGAACAGACCGGTATTACGCATCCATTCCGCGGCAAAGCGGCAGGATTCACCAATGGTGTCGGTGTATTGCTTGGCTTCAGTGGGTTTCAGGATTTGAATGGTAACGGTTGCCTCCCGGGAAACGTTTCCAGCAGGATCTGCGGCAGTGTAGGTGAAGGAATCTACGCCCACCTTGTTCTTCTTGGGTGTATAAGTGAAGCTGCCGTCGGTATTCAGAACAACCTCACCCCGCTTGGGCTGTCGGACCAGGGTATAGGTCAGGGCTTCGCCTTCGGGGTCGCTGGCCTTAAGCTGCGCCTGGTTGGGCAGATTCTTGTAGGTTTCCAGTGCAAAATCCTGCGCAACAGGTGCTTTGTCCTCCTTGCCCCGGATGGAAATGGTCATGGTGGCGGAGGGGTCTACCCGGTTTTCGTAGATGGGCAGATAAGATACCTGGGCGGCCTTGTCGCTTTCGGTACGCAGAGGGGAGAAGGTCATCTGCGCCAGCTGGTCAGCGGTGAGAATGTCACCGGAGCGAATGACCCTGTTACCCAGCATGATGGTGCCGGTTTCCGGCTGGGGCAGATGGGTGATGCAAACGCCCATAAGGGTTTCGTTTTCGGAAAAATCTGTGGATGTGAAGCAGTAAGTGGTGTCGCAGTCTACCTCTGCGGCAAGTGCGGTGCAGCCCAAAGACAGCACACAGGCCACTGCCAGCAGCAGGCATACAAAACGAACTCGGAACATGATAGTAACCTCCTGTATTTGTATTCCGGAGGTATTGTTTGCCAGAGGGGTAAAAAATATGCAGGCAGTGGATTTTTCTTCCCGGAATATTTGTTGGAAAGCAGCCGGCGGCTGGCGCAATGGGAAAATACAACCCATAGGCTGTTGTATATAAATATAGGGAAGGAGGGGGATGTTTCTTATTTATGCAGGGCTTTGCGAAGCACCGGGACGATCAGCAGGGCAACAGCGCCGCCGATCAGCGCGGTAAACAGCTGGGGCCAGGAGAAGGTGGCAGACAGCGTTTTTAGCATAGGCGCTTTCAGCATGCCGGAGGCCTGCAGACCCTCGGCGAATACACCGCAGATGAGCCAAACCACAATCGCATACAGTACAGTAAACTTTGCCACAGCAGCGCCTATCCAGGCAAGAACCTGTCTTACGATCTGCTTGTTGTCCTTGCCGGCAATATAGTACAGCGCCATTACAAATACCGTATTGCCTGCCATGATAGCTGGGACGGTGAGAATCTGGGGGGCAATCCCCAGCAGATAAGCCAGAATCGGGGAAATGACTGCTACCGTAATGCCGCTGGAAAGACCGGCAAGCAGCACAGTAACTGCCAACACTGCGTTGACAAAAGAACCGGTAACCAGCTGACCCATGGGTTTGGTCAATTCCTGCAGTGCTACCAAAAGGGCAAGCATCACTGCGGTTTCCGTGATCCAACGAAGCTTCTTATTCATTTTCAGTTCCTCCTAAATTTTAGGTTACCCAACAGAATTATACCCAGATGCTGCAAGGAAATCAAGCAGCCCGCCCTACAGAAACCAAAAATGGGTGTAGGGGCGAGCATTGTGTCAAGAGTAACATGGTACACACCAGTGCAAGGACATAGTACACAACTTACAGTCTTGCAATGGACCGATGAATCAATTGCCCATCTTCTGTATCAAACTCCGCAATTTTGAAGTTTCGATAACAGGCAATGA
>JAZOMH010000002.1:0-37801 GCA_045653785.1 Faecousia sp.
AGTTTGATACAGAAGATGGGCAATTGATTCATCGGTCCATTGCAAGACTGTAAGTTGTGTACTATGTCCTTGCACTGGTGTGTACCATGTTACTCTTGACACAATGGTCGCCCCTACAGTGTTGTACGATAGACTCACCGATAAACAAAGAATTTGTCAATCGAACAGGTTATCGATGGAGGCGAAGCGGTAGCCGGCGGCCTCCCACTTGGTCAGCAATTCATCTAAAATTGCAGCGTTGGTCTGGGAGGTGGAGTGGAGCAGCACCACCGCACCGTTGTGGGTGCGGGGCAGCAGCTTGGAAAAAGCATGCTCCGCCGTTGGCTGGGAATCGTTGTTCCAGTCCACATAGGCAAGGCTCCAGAAAACCGTCCGGTAGCCCAGCTTTTGCGCCATTTTTAAGTTGTCCTCGCTGTAAGTGCCCTGTGGCGGACGGTAAAATTTGGGCAGCTCCTTGCCGGTGATGGAAGTGAACAGGGCTTCCAAGTCCTGCAATTCCTTGGCAAAGGCGGCTTCCTCCCGGAGCTTGCTCATGTCCGGGTGGTGCATGGTGTGGTTGCCTACAATGTGGCCCTCGTCCACCATCCGCCGCACCAGGTCCGCGTTTTTCTCCATGTAGTTGCCCACCAGGAAAAATGCGGCGGGGACGTTGTGTTTTTTCAGAATATCCAGGATTTTCTCGGTGCAGCCGTTTTCGTAGCCCGCATCAAAAGTGAGGTAGAGCACCTTTTCGTCGGTGTTGCCCAGGTATACCGCGTCGTATTTTTTCAGCGCGGCAGCTTCTGCATTACCTATGGGCGGCTGCCCCTCCTGGCGAAAGCTCAGTCCCCAGGCGCCAGTGGTGATGGCGCTGGAGAAAAACTGGGTCAGCGCCAGGACAATGGCGGCGCAAATTGCGCCGAAAAGAATGAACAGGTCCTTTTTTCGCATTGTAGATCCCTCCCGGGACAATCTATGCGGCCAAAAGAGAAGATATGATAATTCTGATTTGACGAACAGTAGTGTAGGGCGGGGGCAAGCCCCCGCCCTACGCTGCATTGCAAGCAACTGCCCGATAAACAGGAATTTGGCGGTGTGGAACGGGATAAAAAACAGCCTTGTGCGATCGCACAAGGCTGTTTTGCGTATGGAATTACTTCAGGATCTTCAATGCGCCGGTGGGGCAGCTTTCTGCACACTTGCGGCAGGTGGCACAAACGGCGATCTTCTCGGAATCCCGGAACTCGGGCTTGATGACGGTGGTGAAGCCACGGCCAACCAGACCCAGCAGACCCTGCTGTGCCACTTCCTCACAGGTACGGACACACAGGTTACACAGGATGCACTTGCCTTCGTTGCGCTCGATGACAACCAGCTTCTTCTCAGAGCCGGCCTGGCGCTTATCGCCTGCGAACCGGCCGGGGTTAACCTCGTACAGGTTGGTGTGATGCACCAGCTTGCAATCATGGAAGTCGTGGCAGCCGCACTCCAGGCAGCGCTGTGCCTCGGCACGGGCCTGCTCGTCGGAGAAGCCGTTGATTACAGCCTCGAAGTTGCCCTTACGGTAGGAAGGCTCCTTGCAGGGCATTTCCGCACGGGCGATCTTCTCACGATCCGCAAACTCCTCGGCGGTTACTTCCCGCTTGGAGTAGTAGGGGGTAGGGATCTTCATATCCCGACCGGACAGGTATGCGTCGATGGCAGCGGCAGCGTCGTTTGCCTCGCCGATGGCGCGCACAGCGATAGACGGGCCACGGTTGGTAGCGTCGCCTACTGCGAATACGCCTTCGATGTTGGTCGTGCCGTTGTTCTCGCTGGCTTCGATGGTGCCCTTACGGGTCTGGGTCAGAGCTTCAAAGCCTGCCAAGTTGCACCGCTGACCGATGGCGGAGATGACGGTATCCACATCCAGGATCTCAAACTTGCCCTCAACAGGCACAGGGCTGCGGCGGCCGGAAGCATCAGGCTCGCCCAGCTCCATAACCTGCAGCTTAATCTGGGTAACCTTGCCGCTTTCGCCAATGATGTCGGCGGGGTTGGTCAGCCACTTGAACTGTACGCCCTCTTCCAGAGCCTCTTCGATCTCCAGATCCTCGGCGGGAGCCTCCGCGCGGGTACGGCGGTAGATAACATACACATTCTCCGCACCCAGACGGACTGCGGTACGGCAGGCGTCCATTGCCACGTTACCGCCGCCGACTACGGCAACATTTTTGCCCAGGTCGGGACGGTTGCCCAGGTTCACCTGCTGCAGCATATCGATGCCGCCCACAACGCCCTCCAGCTTGTCGCCTTCGCAGCCGATGCCGGTGGACAGCCATGCGCCCACGGCAACCAGGACTGCGTCGTACTCAGCACGGAGGCTGTCCAGGGTTACATCAGCGCCGACTTTGACGTTGTTCTTCATTTCTACGCCCAGAGCGGCGATGGACGCCACTTCCGCAGCCAGAACTGCCTTGGGCAGACGGTACTCGGGGATACCGTAGCGGAGCATACCGCCCATCTCGGGCATCATGTCCAGAATGGTAACGGCGTGGCCCTTAACAGCCAGCTGATATGCGGCGGACAGACCGGCAGGACCGCCGCCAACAATGGCAACCTTCTTGCCGGTGGCTTCTGCCACCTGGGGCTTAAAGGGTTTTTCGGACTTCATATCGTTGTCCGCGGCAAAGGCCTTCAGATATGCGATGGACAGGGGCTGCTCCACCAGCTGGCGGCGGCAGGTGTCCTCACAGGGGTGGGGGCAGACACGGCCCACAGATGCGGGCAGGGGGATCTTCTCCTTGATGATCCGGACCGCTTCGGTGTCGTTGCCCAGAGCAATCTGCTTTACATAGCCCTGCACATCGGTGTGCGCGGGGCAGTTCAGACCGCAGGGGCCCTTGCAGTCGCCGTCGTGGTCGCTCATCAGCAGTTCCAGAGCGATCTTCCGGGCCTGGACAACACGCTTGGACTCGGTGTTGATTACCCAGCCGTCGGCTGCCATGGTAGAACAGGCCCGCATCAGCTTGGGCAGACCCTCGCCCTCCACCACACAGACACCGCAAGCGCCGTAGTGCTTTACGCTGGCCAGGTGGCACAGGGTGGGGATGAAAATACCATTGGCTTCGGCGATCTCCAGAATGGTCTGACCCTTCTGACCGACGCACTCTTTGCCATTGATCGTCAGTTTGATTTCATTCATGGTTCTGACCTCCTTATTCTACCACCACTGCGCCCATGCGGCAGGAATGGATACACTGACCGCAGCGGATACAGACGGAGGGATCGATGCTGTGGGGCTTCTTCTTCTCGCCGGTGATAGCGCCCACAGGGCACTTCTTGGCGCACAGGCCACAGCCGATACAGGTTTCTTCGTTAATGGAGTAGGTCAGCAGAGCGGGGCACTCCTTAGCGGGGCACTTCTTGTCGTTGATGTGTGCCTCGTACTCGTGGCGGAAGTAGCGGATGGTGGTCAGAACGGGGTTGGGAGCAGTCTGACCCAGACCGCACAGCGCGCCGTCCTTAATGGTGGTGCACAGCTCTTCCAGCAGCTCCACATCGCCGGCCTTGCCCTGGCCCTTTACGATCCGCTCCAGGATCTCGGACAGACGCTTGGTGCCGATACGGCAGTGGACACACTTACCGCAGGATTCCCGGGTGGTGAACTCCAGGAAGAACTTGGCAATGCCAACCATACAGGTGGTCTCGTCCATAACGACCATGCCGCCGGAGCCCATGATGGCGCCGGTTGCGCCCAGAGCCCGGTAGTCGATGACAGTGTCCAGCAGTTCCGCGGGGATACAGCCGCCGGAAGGACCGCCCATCTGGACTGCCTTGAACTCGTGGCCGTCCCGGATGCCGCCGGCGATGCCGAAGATCACGTCCCGCAGGGTCTTGCCCATGGGGATCTCCACCAGACCGGAGCGCTTGACCTTGCCGGTAACGGCAAAGACCTTGGTGCCCTTGGAATTCTCAGTACCCATGGCGGAGAACTTCTCGCCGCCGTTGTTGATGATCCAGGAGATATTGGCGAAGGTCTCCACGTTGTTGATGTTGGAGGGCTTCATCCAGTAGCCTGCCTGGGCAGGGAAGGGAGGCTTCAGTCGGGGCATGCCACGGCTGCCTTCCAGGGATTCGATCAGAGCAGTTTCCTCACCGCAGACGAATGCTCCGGCGCCTGCCTTGATGCGCATTTTGCAGCTGAAGCCGGTGCCCAGGATATTCTCGCCCAGGTAGCCCTTCTCCTCAGCCTGCTTGATAGCGCCCTGGAGACGGACGATTGCCAGGGGATACTCCGCACGGACGTACACAATGGCTTCCTTCGCGCCGATGGCGTAAGCGCCGATGAGCATACCTTCGATCAGGTTATGGGGGTCGGACTCGATCACCGCACGGTCCATGGACGCGCCGGGGTCGCCTTCGTCCGCGTTACAGATCAGGTACTTCTCCTCACCCTCGCTCTGGCGGGCGGCATTCCACTTGAACCAGGTGGGGAAGCCTGCGCCGCCACGGCCGCCCAGGCCGGAGACCTTGATCTCCTCGATGACCTGCTCGGGGGTCATGGTCTTCAGAACCTTTTGAAGAGCGTTGTAGCCATCGTCGGCGATGTAGTCCTCAATGCTCTCGGGGTTAATGATACCGCAGTGCCGCAGGGCAATACGGGTCTGCTTGCTCAGGAACTGGGCGTCATCTTCCTTGATGACCAGTTCAGAAAGCAGGGAATAGTCCTTCTGTGCCACAGCGTTCACGATGGTCTCCGCATTCTCGGGCTTGACCTGTACGCAGCGGTACAGCTTGCCGTCCTCGGCGTACACATCCACGATGGGCTCTAAGTAACAAATGCCGATACAGCCGGTGATAGACAGGGAAGCAGCGTTGGAAGCGCCCAGCTTCTCTTCCAGAGCGGTATACACCGCGCCTGCGCCGGCAGCCAAGCCACAGCTGCCCTGGCCTACTACAATGCGTGCGCTCATTACATTCCCTCCTTCTTGCGAATATCCCGGAGGATGGTCTTGACCTTATCGGGGGTCAGAGAGCCGTATGTATCCTCGTTGATCATCATAACGGGTGCCAGAGAGCAGCAGCCCAGGCAGGAAACGATGCTCAGAGAGAACAGGCCGTCCTCGGTGGTCTCGTTGTTGCCAATGCCCAGCTCTTCCTGGATGGCGTCAATGATCCGCTCTGCGCCGTTAACATAACATGCCGTACCCTTACAGACCATGATGAGGTACTTGCCAATGGCGGTGAAACGGAACTGGGAATAGAAAGTTGCGACACCCAGGATCTTTGCGGGGGTCAGACCGGTACGCTCAGCGATGTGATAAACAGCATCGATGGGCACATAGCCGTAAATATCCTGTGTCTTTTGCAGAATGGTGATCAGGCTGCCCTTAACGTCGGCGTAATGGGCCAAAACATCTTCCAGCAGGCTCAGATCCACATCCTTGTGGTTACAGCACATGAAATTCACACCTTTTCTAAATATTTCCTGTCGATTACGATCGGCAAAACACAATTATTATATCTAAAAATTTACATATACGCAATTAGCAAAAATAACCAACATTTGCAAGTTTGCGCATTATTTTTCTTTCAATAGGTCGCGGATCTCGGTCAGAAGCACTTCCTCGGCGCTGGGAGCGGGGGGTGCGGGCTCTTCGGCAGGGACCTCCTCTTGCGTTTTCCTGCCCAGGTCGGACAGCCTGTTCAGTCCCTTGACCAGCATAAACACCACAAAGGCAAGGATGAAGAAGTTAATCACGGCAGAGATAAAATTGCCCCAGTTTAGGGTGTTCAGGATCTCGTTGCCGGCTTCGTCCAGCTTAGCTTCGCCCCACAGCCGGGGGAGTACGATCTTCAGCTCAGAGAAGTCGATACCACCCAGGAAAATGGAAACTACAGGCATGATAATGTCGTCGGTCAGGCTTTTGGTGATGGTGGAGAAAGCGGCACCGATGATGGTACCGACGGCCAGAGCCATGGCGTTGCCCTTAATGGCAAAGGCTTTGAATTCCTCCCAGAATGCGCAGGCTTTCTTCTTCATAAACACGCTCCTTTGGTTTACATAATATTTACACAGAGCCTCCCTTTGCACAAGGGGGCCTCTGCAGGTTACTTCTTTTCAATGATCTCCAGGCCGCCCAGATACTTACGCAGGCACTCGGGAACCACGATAGAGCCGACGGCTCTCTGGTTCTGCTCCACCAGCGCGGGGAAAATACGGGATGTTGCCAGGCCGGAGCCGTTCAGGGTGTGCAGGAACTCGGGCTTGCCGGTCTCCTCCCGGCGGAAGCGGATGTTGCCCCGGCGTGCCTGGTAGTCTCTTGCGTTGGAAACGGAGGAACCTTCTTTGTAGCCGTCCATGGAGGGAATCAGAATCTCGATGTCGTAGGTTCGGGCCATAGATGCGGAGCAGTCGCCTGCCGCCAGCTTCACGGTACGGAAATGGAAGCCCAGACCCTCCACCAGCTTTTCTGCCTTGGTAACCAGCTCGTCAAAGGCAGCGTCGGAATCCTCGGGCTTGCAGAACTGGAACATCTCTACCTTGTTAAACTGGTGGCCACGGACCATGCCCCGCTCGTCAGCACGGTGAGAACCGGCCTCACGGCGGAAGCAGGGGGTGTAGGCAAACAGCTTTTTGGGCAGGTCTGCTTCGGTGAGGATCTCGTCCCGGTAAATGCTGCAAAGAGCAGCCTCTGCGGTAGGCAGCATATAATGGGTACGGTCGTCGGTGGGGTTGGCAATCTTGTAAACCTCGTCTGCAAACTTGGGGAACTGGCCGGCAGTTTCACCGCACATGTACTCCAGCATGTGGGGAGGCAGGATGAAATCGTAGCCGTCAGCTGTGTGGGTGTCGATGAAGTAGTTCAGCAGCGCCCATTCCAGCCGTGCGCCCATGCCGGTGTACATCCAGTTGCCAGCGCCTGCCAGCTTGACACCCCGCTCATAGTCGATCAGGCCCAGGTCGGTACACAGATCTACATGGTGCTTGGGCTGGAAATCAAATTCGGGTTTTTTGCCCACATAGCGCAAGGGCTCGTTGTTTTCCTTGCCGCCGGGCAGCAGGTCGCTGTCGGGCAGGTTGGGCAGGCTGAGCATTGCGGTCTTGAACTCCACGCTCAGCTCCTTCAGCTGCTGGGCTTCTGCCTCGATGGAAGCGTCCAGAGCAATGGATTCTGCCTTGTTTGCCTCAATCTGGGCATCCAGCTGGGCGGTATCCTGACCCTGCTTTTCCGCACCCTTCTTCTGACCGAACAGCTTGCCGTTCTCTTTTGCCAGCTTGTTCTTCTGGGCGGTCTTGGTCTCGGTGGAGGTCTTCAGACCCCGGATCTGCACATCCAGCTCCAGAATTCTGTCCACCACAGCGTCGCAGTCCACTTCCTTTGCCTTCAGGCCGGCTTTGACAGCAGCGGGATCTTCCTTAATTCTACGAATGTCTAACATGGTTTACCTCTCCTTGCGTGATAGTGTTACTCTTGGTCAACAGTTTCTGCGTCAACAATCATTTTCGGCTCTTCCGGGATCACAAAGGCACAGACGATATAAGCCAGCAGTCCAAAACCGCCGCAGATGATCGCCAATGCCCAAAGCAGACGAACCAAGGTGGCGTCGATCTTGAAATACTGTGCGATTCCGCCGCAAACACCGGCGATCTTCTTGTCTTCTGTAGCACGATACAATTTCTTTTCCATAATAGTTTCCTCCTTATTTCTTTAACTTAAGTAATGCGTCCAAAAGGACCTGCAGGTCCTCCTGTCCGTAGAATTCCAGTTCAAAACGCCCCTTTTTCTTGCCGTTGACGATCTTTACCCCCCGGCCCAGATGCCTGGACAGGGTTTTTTCACACTCCTTTACATAGTCCACCACGAAAAAGGTTTCCTGCTTGGGAGCGGGATCTTTGCACATGTTTTTACAGAGCAGCTCTGCCTGGCGGACGGAAAGCCCCAGATTTGCGATCTTCTGAGCAGCCTCCAGCTGTAGTTTCTGATCTTTCAGCGAAAGCACCGCCCGGGCATGACCGGCGGAAAGAGCGCCACTTCTCACCATTTCCAGCACCTGCATGGGCAGCGCCAGCAAACGCAGGGCATTGGCTACCGCAGGACGGGATTTGCCTACCCGGGCGGCGGTTTCCTCCTGGGTCATGCCGTATTCCTCCATCAGGGAGCGGTAGCCCAGGGCTTCTTCCACCGGGTTCAGGTCCTGCCGCTGCAAATTCTCGATCAGCGCCAGCTCCATGGTCTTTTTATCGTCTGCTTCAATAATTACCACAGGGACTTCCGTAAGTCCTGCCAATCTTGCTGCACGCCACCGGCGCTCACGGGCAACGATCTGATAATAGCCGCCGGCAACCTCCCGGACAGTCAGCGGCTGCACGATGCCGTGGGTGGCAATGGAATCTGCCAGCGCCTGCAGCTCCTCCGGGTCAAAATCCTGCCGGGGCTGGTCCGGATTCGGCTCCACCTTATGCAGGGGAAGCACCTGGTAGGGGCTGTTTTCTGCCGGAGCTTCCTCCATAAGGCTGCCCCCGAACAGGGCATCTACGCCCTGGCCAAGACCTTTTTTGTTTGCCAAGCATATCACCTCGTGTTTCTATGTTTCACGTGAAACATTATAATTTTTTGATAAACTCCTCGGTTACCGCCCGGTATGCCGCAGCGCCCCGGCTGGATCGGTCATAGACCGTAACCGGCAGACCGTGGCTGGGGGCTTCCGCAAGACGGACATTTCTGGGGATCACCGTGGCAAATACCTTTCCCGGGAAATGGCGGCGCACCTCCTGCGCCACCTGAGTGGAGAAGTTGGTGCGTCCGTCAAACATAGTCAGCAGCACACCGAAGATCTCCAATTTGGGGTTGGCGCGCTTTTTGATCAGGCGCAGGGTTGCCATCAGGTCTGCAAGACCCTCCAGGGCGTAGTATTCACACTGCACCGGCACCAGGATCTGATCCGCCGCAGCCAAGGCGTTGACGGTGAGCAGCTCCAGAGAGGGCGGGCAGTCAATGAGGATCACATCGTAATTATCCCGAATGGCGGTTAAGATCCGCTTCAGTCGGAAGTTGGGCTCCGGCAGGGTCAGCAGCTCCACCGCAGCGCCGGCAAGATCCGCAGAAGAGGGCAGCACATCGCCGAAGGGCGTGTGGACCAGCACCTCCGCCACGGGAATATCGTTAATAATGGCATCATAGACGGAAAATTTCAGCTTCCGCTTTTCCACGCCCAGACCGGAGGTGGCGTTTGCCTGGGGATCAAAGTCGCACAGCAGGACCTTTTTCCCTGCTTCGGTCAAGGCGGCGGTAAGATTTACGGCGGAGGTGGTTTTGCCAACACCGCCTTTTTGATTGACTACTGCAAGTATTTTTCCCATAAAGAGATCCTTTCCTGAATAAATTGTTTCACGTGAAACAATTTACGGATTTGCTCCTGTGGTGGTATCGTTCTTTCCTGTGGCGGTGGGCTGGGGTGTTGTGTTCACCGTACGGATCAGCAGTACCCCCAAAAGGCACACAAGCACAGACAAGACGGCGACTATGGCGCACAGCCAACGAATCGCGCCCCGAAGCCGGGAAAGCTGCGCCGTCTGGGAGCTGCCGGGGTTTTTCGGAGAGGTGCGCCGTTCGTTGGCGGTGGGGCGGGCCAGGATTTGGATCGGTGTCCCGGGGTTTACCGGGTGGGCATCCATGATCTCTGTGCAGTCGGCGCAGAAGGTTCGGTCTTCCGTAATTTCTCTTCCGCAACGGATACAATTCACAGCCTACACCTCCCGCATTATAATTCCACTATATTGTACAACAACTTTTCCCGTTCGTAAAGAGAAAATCTCCCCAATTCAGAGATTTTCCCAACATAAAATATTTACAAACTACCTGTTGACAGTTACATAACCATGTGATATCATTATACTACCGCAAGCAAAGGAGGAGTAATGTTATGAATTGGACAGTCCCCGGAACGGTGCTGCAGCTTTCCCAGCAGGAGACTGCGCATATCGAGGATGTTTTTTCGGCGATGTTTTTAGGCGGCGGCATTGTGCTTAGCCAAGTATCCGGTATTACCGGTTTGGAGCCTTACACGGTGCAGAACTGGGTAAAACGGGGCTTTTTGGTCAAGCCGGTGAACAAGCGCTATACCCTGCGGCAGCTTTGCCGGATTATCAACATCAACATGCTAAAGGCAGCTCTGCCCATGGAGGAGATCTGCGGCCTTTTGCAGTATATCAACGGCCATCTGAATGACGAAAGCGACGATCTGATTGATGATTCCCAGCTTTACTTCCTGTTTGTGAAGCTGGCAGCCCACCATGGGCAGATGAACGATGCCCATGGTCGGGACGATTATCTGGGGCAGTTATTGGCGGATTATCAGGAGCCTGTCCCCGGCGCAAAGGAGCGTGTGGCGAAAGTCCTGAGTGTTATGTTAACCGCTTGGGCGGCGGCGCAGCTGCGGCTTACCGCCCAGCAGATGGTACAGCAGTTAAAACAAGAGTAATTTAGTAAAGGAGAAATGTTATATGGAAAACAACGGCACATATCGCTGGTCCCCCAAGGGCAGCGATCAGCCTGCGGACTGGAAAAAGCTGACCAGGATCGTTCTGATCGTACTGGCGGCGGTGGTCCTGGTAGCGGCGGCGTCCAGCTGCTTCTACACCGTGGATGACAAGCAGCAGGCGGTGGTTACCACCTTCGGCAAGGTTACGGACATTACCGATGCGGGTCTGCACTTCAAGCTGCCCTTTGGTATCCAGAAAGTACAGACGGTGGATGTAAATGTGTACCAGAAAATTGAACTGGGCTATGCCAACGCCGGCAACGGCGGCTACACCGTCAAGACAAACGAAAGCACCATGATTACCGGCGACTACAATATTGTTAATGTAGATTTCTTTGTGGAGTACAAGATCTCCAACCCCGAACAGTATCTGTATTCCTCCAATGACCCGGAAATGATCCTGCGGAATCTGATCCAGAGCCAGGTGCGTAATGTGGTGGGCTCTACCTCCGTGGACGCGGTGCTTACCGACGGCAAGGAGAATATCCAGATGCAGGTAAAGGACCTGGTGGCCCGGATTCTGGAGGAGTATGACATCGGTCTGACACTGGTGGATGTGCGCATCCAGGATTCCGAACCCCCTACCCAGGTGGTCATCGAGGCGTTCAAGGCGGTGGTAACCGCCAAGCTGCAGGCGGAAACCGTTGTCAACGACGCCAAAGCGTACCAGAACGCACAGCTTCCCGAAGCCCAGGCAAAGGCGGATAAGCTTTTGCAGAACGCGGAGTATCTGCGCCAGAAGCGGATCAACGAGGCGGTACAGCAGGTGGCAATGTTCGAGGCAATGTATGCCGAATATGCCCAGAATCCTGCCATCACCCGCAGCCGTATGTACTATGAGGCAATTTCCCAGATCCTGCCCGGTGTAAAGCTGTATATCAACACCGGGAACGGCTCCGATGTGGATATGCTGCTGCCCCTGGAATCTTTGGTTGCGGAAAAAGGAGGTAACGAAGGATGAAAAAATGGATTATCATTGCTGCCATCGTTCTGGCTCTGCTGATTGTAGTGGGCAGCGCCAGCTATACGGTGGAGGAGAATCAGTACGCCTGTACTTTCCGGTTTTCTGAGATCGTCAACACTGTGGACACTGCCGGTCTGCATTTCAAGCTCCCCTTTGTGGATACGGTGAAGTATTTCTCCAAGGCCACCCAGTTTTACGACATTCCTCCCTCTGAGGTGCTGACCTCTGATAAGCAGAACATGACTGTGGACTGCTATGTTCTGTGGCACATTGCCGAGCCTCAGCAGTTCTACCGTGCCTTGGGCACCACCGCCAAGGCGGAGGAGCGGCTTAACGCCATTACCTACAACGCCCTGAAAACCGCTATGGGTACTTTGGCCCAGGCGGACATTATCAACATGAATGACGGCGCGGAGCGCAACCAGATCTACGAGGGTATCGCCACCACGGTAGATACCCAGACCGCTGCCTACGGCATCCGGGTGGAGGATGTGAAGATCAAGCAGTTCGATCTGCCGGAATCCAACCTGAACGCGGTGTATTCCCGGATGATCTCCGAGCGGAATCAGATGGCGGAAAAGTACACCGCCGATGGCAACTACGTGGCTTCCATTATCCGCAACGATGTGGATAAGCAGGTAAATATCATGGTTTCCAACGCCGAAGCGGAAGCGGCAAAGCTGGAGGCCCAGGGCGAGGCAGAGTATATGCGTCTGCTGGGCGCGGCGTACAACACCCCGGACAAGAAGGAATTTTATGAATTCACCCTGGCGCTGGACGCTCTGAAGCAGAGCCTGACCGGTGAGGAAAAGACGGTGATCCTGGACAAGGATTCCGAGCTTGCCAAGATCCTGATGGGACAGTAAGAAAAATGAGAGGACCGACGGTCCTCTCATTTTTAATTGCGCATGATTCGTCAAATTCCGATTTGACGAGCAGTAGTGTAGGGCGGGGGCTTGCCCCCGCCGACGATATTACATGCACTTGTCCGGCGGGGGCAAGCCCCCGCCCTACGCTGCATTGCAAGCAACTGCCCGATAAACAGGAATTTTACGGTTGCTCTTTTGGAGAAATGGTTGTATAATGAGAATAACCATATTTTTCTAGGAGGTTCAGATATGGCAAAAAAACCTGTTCTTGTGGTTATGGCAGCCGGTATGGGCAGCCGTTACGGTGGTTTGAAGCAGATCGACCCCGTTGGATCCCAGGGAGAAGCGATCCTGGACTATTCTTTGTATGATGCATACGAGGCAGGCTTTGAGACGGCTGTTATTATTATCAAGCGTGCCATTGAGAAGGATTTCATGGACACCGTGGGCAAGCGTTTGGAAAAATGCCCCCTGGAGATCCGTTACGCTTTTCAGGAGATGGAGAAGATCCCTGCGGGATTTTCCATTCCCGAGGGCCGGGTAAAGCCCTGGGGCACCAGCCACGCGGTGCTGTGCGCCGCCAAGGAGATTGACGGTGCGCCCTTTGCGGTAATCAATTCCGACGACTATTACGGCAAGTCTGCCTTTAAGGTGATCTATGATTACCTGCAGGGTGCAAAAGACGGCGCTGTTGCCGATTATTGCATGGTAGGCTATCTGCTGGGCAACACCGTTACCGACCATGGCTCTGTGGCCCGGGGTGTGTGCATCGTAGACGAAAAGGGCAACCTGGCGGATATTTCCGAGCGCACCCGGATCGAAAAGTATGATGGCGGCATCCACTTTACCGAGGACGGCGAAATCTGGCAGGACCTGGAAGCCGATACCATCGTATCCATGAATATGTGGGGCTTTACCCCGGGATTTTTGGCGGCGCTGGAGGCGCAGTTCCCCGGATTCCTGGCTTCTCAGGTGCCGGAAAATCCCCAGAAAGCGGAATTCCTGCTGCCCCGGAGCGTGGATGCCATGCTGAAGGCAGGCAAGGCTGCGGTAAAGGTGCTGAAGTCTGCGGATAAGTGGTACGGCGTTACTTATGCTGCCGATAAGCCCAAGGTGGTGGCGGCGCTGGCAGAGCTGGCAAAGCAGGGCAAGTACCCCGACGGCTTGTGGAAAAACTGATAAGAAGCAGGACGCTTAGCGTCCTGCTTCTTTAATCGATAATTAAAATTTAAAAACTCTCCGCAACGCAACAAATTCCAATTTGTCGGGCAGATTATCACACGACATCGTAGGGGCGACCATTGGTCGTCCGGTGATTTTGTAAAACAAAATCACATCGCCATCGGCGATCCTTTTATTATTTCCTGCGGAAATCCCAATAATTTTTGTAAAAATTATTGGACGGGTGTGCGACACCCCAGGGTGGCCTCTCTTGCCCCTCTGGGGCAATTCACCTTCTGCACGCCCCTACAGGAACTCACCGATAAACAGAAATTTGACAAGGGTAGGGGGTTACTGTATAATGAAGGTGTCATTATATAATAAGGGGTGCACCTATGAAAAGACTGCTTGCATTGTTTCTTGCCACGGCCTGGGGACTGGGTCTGTGCGCCTGCGGCGGCAACAGCGCTGACCCTACGGAAACCACGGAATTTAAGCTCCCTTCCGGCATCATGCAGAAGTCCGATCCCAGCGAAGACGATACATACAATATCCTGCTGGTTGGCAGCAGCGGCAGCTACTATTATGTGGAAGAGCTGCAGGGCATGCTGGAAGCCGCGGGCATCAAGGCCCGGGTGTGCAATGTGTATTACTCCGGCTGCCTGCTGAGCCAGCACTATAACTGGCACAGAAACGGCGAGGCAAACTATGAGTTCTACACCACCGATGAAAACGGCCGCAACGGTGAGCATAATGTGGATCTGGAATACTGTATGCGCCAGCGGAACTGGGATGCGATTGCCCTTTCCGAAAGCGGCGCGGCAAAGCTGCGGGTGGGGGATGCCCAGACCCTGCTGCAGGAGCGGAAGGTGTACTTAGACCACCTGTATGGCTACTTCCGGGAGCAGTTCCCTCTTGCTAAGATGTACTGGCAGGAGAACGGCGCTTTCCAGAAGGGCTATAACAAGGCTTTCTCCATTGAAACCGTGGAGCAGCAGGCAGAGGACACCCGGCATTTCCGGGAGTTCTCCATGGCCATTGCCGAGGCCTATGATGTGCAGTGGATTCCCAGAGGCGAGGCTTCCCAGATTTACCGGGAGCTTCCCGGTGTGGAAGATAATCTGTGCGCCCGGCTTGCCATCAACAACGGTGAGGGCGACTACTACCACGACGGTGACATTGGCGGCGGTCAGTATTTGACGGCATGCACCTGGTTTGAGGTGATAACCGGACAGAGCTGCATTGGCAACACCTGGCGGCCGGATTATGAGCTGGCAGAGGAGAAGATCCAGCTGTTGCAGGAAAGCGCCCACAAGGCAGTGCAGAAGATGAGGGACGGAGAATATTGACAGAAAAAGGAGCGGATCTGAGGTCCGCTCCTTTTGGTTTTAGTGGGCTGCCTCCAGGGGGCGCAGGACACTGTAGGCGTCAAATCGGGTATCGTGAACCTCGGTCAAAAATACCAGATTTACTGCCGGGTCTGCAAGACCGCTTTGCTGGGCAATTGTGGCGGCATTGGCAGCCACAGCGCCTTCTACATACAGTCGGCTTCGTCCCTCCGGCAGGGCAAAGCCTGCGCTCTGGACAAAGGATACTGCAAAGCTTTCGGTGGCACAGGAGGTTACTAAGGTGGCGGCGGTGTCCGCCAGCGCCTGGGCTCTGTCCCCGGAGAATTTCAGATCGTTGGTGTCCGGGAAGCGGAATTCTTCAAAAACCACCTCGTCAAAGCCTATATTTTTCAGCTCCGTTACGATCTGCACCAGGTAAGTTACCGTACCCTGGCTGGTGGGGTTGAGCCAATAGCAGTAATCGTCGTCTGCCCAGAGGTAGCCGCCGCTGGCAACGAACAGGCCGTTGGCGGTATGGTTCAGACCGAACTGGTAGTCCCGCAGAGCGGGCAGTCTTGCAATCAGGTAAACGCCCTTGCTGTCCAGGTCCTTAATCATGGCATCCATGACCGCGGCATCCACCCGGGAATTCCGCTGAGCGCCCACGGAGGAGGAGTAGAAAAACTGACCCTTGGGGTTTTTTACATCCAGCATTACCGGCGTGCCGGTGGGCAGAGCCTTCGCCTGATCCCAGACGGCGTTCACGCCCTTTTCCAGGGCGGCGGTGTCCGCGTAATAGCCGGTGATCTGGGTCAGATCCTTGCTGGTATTGATGGCGTTTTCGCCCTCATTATAATAAACCGAGATGGTTTCTCCCTGCTCCGGGGGTACGGCAAGCTGGCCTTCCGGTATCTGGGCGGACAGGGTCATGTCCAGCACAGCGCCCTGGTCCCGGGTATAGACCACATAGCGCTTCAGCCACAGAAACCAGCAGAAAAATACCAGCGCCGCCACCAGCAGCACAACCAGCAGCACCACGGCAGTCCGTTTCAGCGCGTACCGGGTTCGGTAGGGTATGTTTATCATAGTGTATCTTCCTTTTTCACGGCGCACAGGCAGCGCCATTCTTCTTTTGCCCGGGTCTGGGTAATTGCCAGTCCCGCCCGCCCCAGAGCGGCGGTTACATCGGAAAGCCGGGTATCCAAAATGCCGGACAAGATCAGTTTGCTGCCGTTGTCCAGAAGTTCAGGCAGCACCGGCGCCAGGGAAATGATGACATCCGCAACGATATTCACCAGCACCAGGTCGTACCGCCGGGAGGTCAAGGTCTGCATCAGCTTTTTGTCCGAAAGCACATTTCCCGTAAGGGCGGTGAATTCCGGGGCGGAAAAGCCGTTATAGCCGGCGTTCTGGCGGGCAATGTCCTCTGCTTTAGGGTCAATATCCACGCCAACGGCGTGGCTTGCCCCCAGCCGCAGGGCGGTAATGGACAGAATACCGCTGCCGCTGCCCAGGTCCAGGCAGCTTCCCCTCTTGGGGCAAAGCTGCTCCATGGCTTCCATGACCATCTGGGTAGAGGGATGGGCACCGGTGCCGAAGGTCAGGCCCGGATCCAGGATCACAGGCAGCCGTCCGTCGGTTTCAGAATCGGCAAGCCAATAAGGCAGCACCACAAGCTGCTTTCCCACCGGCTGGGGCGGGTAATTTTCTTTCCAGCTTTCTTCCCAGTCGGTTTCCGCCAGGGGTGTGGCGGTCAGCTCCAAAGAACCCAGCCTGCCGGCAGGATCCTTCTCCTTCCACTGGGCTACCAGGTGGCGCAGACGGGCAAGGGAGGGCTTGTCTGCTTCGTCCAGGTACAGCTTGATTCGGGAAACACCCCGGAGCTTTTCCTGGAGGGTCTCGTCGATATAGTCCCAGTAAGCCCGGTTTTGTTCCAGAAACGCCTCCATTTCCGCCTGGTCCTCCAGCAGAAGATCGTCAAAGCCTGCCGCGCTCAAAGCGGCGGCCACCTCTTCAATACCGGTAGGTGCGGTGGTTATGGTAATCTCAAGCCATTGCATAGCAGTTACTCCTTAGTTTGACTAGCACCCATTTTACCGCAAAACCCCAAAAATAACAACCGCTAAGATGTAAATATTTCAGAAATTCAAATTTCGATTTGTTGGTGAGATCGATTGCCATATTTGTGGGGCCGTGCACGCCCCTACAGGATATCACTGGAAAATGGGGATTGAAAATTTCGAAAACTTCCTTTGTTTCTCTTGCGTTTGTCTTTATTTTGCGGTAACATAATAACAAGCATAAGAAAGGAAGGTGTCTCTTATGATTAAAGTTGATATTTCCAATGTATGGGGTCAGATCTCCCTGCCGGACCTGCTGGCCACGGAGAAAGAGGTCTTTGAAGCGCACATGACCCTCACCGACGGCAGTGGCGACGGCAGCGATTTCCTGGGCTGGCTGGACCTGCCTGTAGAAAAGGAAACCGATGAGATCCGCCGCATCCGAGCCGCCGGAGACCGTATTCGGCAGACCAGCGATGTATTCGTGGTTATCGGCATCGGCGGCAGCTACCTGGGCCCCCGTGCCGCTATCGAGCTGATGCAGGGCGCAAACCACAACATCGGCAAAGGCAAGGGCAATCCCCAGATCTTCTATGCGGGCAACACCCTGTCCACCCGCCACTGGAATGAGCTGCTGCGGCTGCTGGAGGGCAAGGATTTCTCCATTGCCATCATTTCCAAGTCCGGCACCACCACCGAGCCTGCCATTGCCACCCGCGCCCTGCGCTGGCTGCTGGAGCGCAAGTACGGCACTGAGGGGGCAAAGGCGCGCACCTACGCAATCACCGATCCGGTCAAGGGCGCTCTGCGTCAGATGGCGGAGGAGGAAGGCTGGGAGACCTTCGTGATCCCGCCCAATGTGGGTGGCCGTTACTCTGTTCTCACCGCGGTGGGCCTGCTGCCCATGGCTGTTGCGGGCATTGACCCCATGGAGGTTATGCGTGGCGCAGCCAGCGCAAAGAAGGCCTATGATATCCGTTCCTTTGAGAATCCGGTGTGGCTGTACGCCGCTATCCGAAATCTTCTGTACCGGAAAGGCAAGTGCATTGAAATTCTGGAGTCCTTCGAGCCGGGCTTCAAGATGATGGGCGGCTGGTGGCAGCAGCTCTACGGCGAGTCCGAGGGCAAGGACGGCAAGGGCATTTTCCCGGTTACAGCCGAATTCACCCCCGACCTGCACTCTCTGGGTCAGATGATCCAGCAGGGCGAGCGGAATATTTTCGGGACCATGGTACGTTTTGATGCCCCTGCCCAGCAGTACACCATCGGCTCCGACCTGAAAAACCTGGACGGTCTGAACTATCTCACCGGCAAGACCCTGGACTTCGTGGACGAGAAGGCATATCTGGGTACTTTGGCTGCCCATGTGGACGGCGGCGTGCCTGTGATTACCATGGACATGGGCGAGCTGAATAATGAAAAGCTGGGCGAGATGTTCTACTTCTTCGAGCTGGCCTGCGGCGTTTCCGCCTACATGCTGGGTGTCAACCCCTTTAATCAGCCCGGCGTGGAGTTCTATAAGCGCAATATGTTCCAGCTTCTGGGAAAGCCCGGTTATGAGATGTAATACCTGTCATTTCGACCAGGGGGACAGCCCCGCAGAGGAATCCGTTCAGTACGGATTCCCCGGCTTTGCTCGGCCGCGGGCAGCAGTCTGCCGCCCCTACAGGACAATACCTAACAAAAAAATCATAAATAATGGTTGCAAAAGTAAGGATTTACTGGTAGAATTATAGTACAGCATAAAAGCTGGACAGCAAAGGAGGAATTTCCTATGATTCATGTTATTATGGGCCTGAAGGGCTCCGGCAAAACCAAGAAGCTTATCGATTCCATTAAGGATTCCGTTGCCAACGCCCATGGCGATGTGGTTTGCATCGAGTACGGTCAGAAGCTGACTTACGACCTGCCCCACAAGGTTCGTCTGGTGGACTCCAAGGAGTACGGCATTGAGAATCCCGATATGCTCAAGGGTCTGCTGAGTGGCCTGCACGCAGGCAATTACGATATTACCAACGTGTACATCGACAATCTGTACAAGACCATCGGCAACGACCGTGCCGCAGGTGAAGAGTTCATCCTGTGGTGTGCCAAGTTTGCTGAGGCCAACTACATGGAGATCACCGTCACCGTGTCCGACGATCCCAACCTGGCATCCGAGGAAGTCAAGAAGTATCTGTAATGCAACATGAAAACGCCCGCCGTGATGGCGGGCGTTTTTTGTTGGGGATGCAGGGCAGGCAAAATAAATATGCACTGTAATTTTTGTAAGATTACGGGGCATAATTTTTACCAACTGTAAATTTTGCAGAAAAAGATGAGATTAGGGTTGACAAACCGCTTTTATCGATATAATATTATTTATATTGCATGAAATTACCTCGAAGGAGTGTTCGTTATGAGTAAAATTAGTGTGATCGGTGCCGGTAATGTGGGCGCGACCATCGCCAACGATCTGATGGTCCAGGGCATTGCCACAGAGATCGTTCTGATCGATATTAACAAAAAGAAAGCCAAGGGCGAAGCGCTGGATGTATACCAGGGCGCTCCCTTCCAGACCCCTGCCATCGTCCGTGCCGGCGGCTATGAGGATGCGGCAGGCTCTGATATCGTGGTTATCACCTGCGGCATGGCAAGAAAGCCCGGTATGTCCCGGCTGGATCTTGCACAGGTCAATGTGAATATTATTAAGGATGTGGCAATGCAGGTCGTCCCCCACGCCAGGGATGCCATCTATGTGTTGGTTTCCAACCCTGTGGACGTGCTGACCTACGCCTTTACCAAGTATTCCGGCCTGCCCGAGCGGCAGATTATCGGCTCCGGTACGATTCTGGACACCAGCCGTCTCCAGGCAGAGCTGGCAAGACGCTTCCATATCAGCCCCAAGAATGTCCACGCCCATGTCTACGGCGAACACGGGGACAGCTCCTTTGTGGCATGGTCCCGGGCTACCATCGCCAACAATCATGTGGACACCTACGCGGCAGTATCCCCTGACCGGGACAGCATCCATTGGGATAAGACCACCGATTACGCAGAGGTGGAGAAGTATGTCAAGACCTCCGGCGGCACTATTATCGAGAACAAGGGCGCTACCTTCTATGCGGTTGCCATGTCTGTGTGCCATATCTGCAAGTGCATCTACTCCAATGCCGGTACAGCCCTGACCCTGTCTACCATGATGCACGGAGAGTACGGTGTGGACGATGTGTGCCTGTCCACCCATGTGCTGGTGGACCGCAGCGGCGTCCGTGGCAAGATCGTAACTCCGCTGAGCGAGGATGAGCTGGAAAAAATGCGGCTTAGCGCCAACAAGCTGAAGGAAGTTATCTCCGGCATCGAAATTTAAGGGATATACCAAAACCCGAGCGGATTTTTCCGCTCGGGTTTCCTTACCGCCCCAAGGCGGTGGCATCCAGGCAGATATCAGCAGCTTTTAGCTTATCCCAGCGAAATTCCTGCACCAGCTCCCGGGCGCTGATAGACTGGTTCTTATCCGTCAGTCCAGCGGAATATGCCAGCGTTCCCAACAGCTTTTCCGCTGTTATGTATTTGCGCAGCTGGCCCAGGTCCATATCTTTGTCCCGTTTGCTCAGCCGCCGACCGTCCGGGGCGACCAGCAAAGGCACATGGGCGTACCGGGGCTGGGGGAAGCCGAACAGCTCCTGCAAATACATCTGTCGGGGGGCAGAGCTGAGCAGGTCCGTTCCCCGGACCACCTCCGTAACCCCCGCTTCGCCATCGTCCACCGTTACCGCCAGCTGGTACACATACACCCCATCCGCCCGGCGTACCACAAAATCACCGCAGTCCGTCGCCAGATTTTCTCTATAACTGCCCTGCACCAGGTCCTCTACCCGCCACAGCTTGTCCGGGACCTGTACCCGCCAGGCGGGCTTCCGGTCAAATGCTGCCTGTTCCCGGACAGACAAATTGCGGCAGGTGCCGGGGTACACATAGGTTCCGTCGGCAAGGTGGGGAGCGTTGACACTGTGCAGCTGGCTGCGGGTGCAGTAGCAAGGGTACAGAAGGCCCATCTGCTCCAGCTTTTCAAAATACCGGTCATAGACATCGCTGCGCTGACTTTGGGGCTGGGTCTCCAGGTCCCAATTCAGCCCCAGCCACAGCAGATCATCCCGCAAAACCCGGGCATATTCGTCGCTGGTGCGCTGGGTATCCAGGTCCTCCATGCGAAGCACCAGACTGCCTCCCTGGGAGCGGACGGAAAGCCACGCCACCATGGCGGCAAACACGTTGCCCAGGTGCATCCGTCCCGAGGGGGTGGGGGCAAACCGCCCCACAACCGGGCGTTTTTCCATCACAAAATCCCTCCCAGGCGCAGGTAGTACACCACCAGCGCCGCTGCGGTGACGCACAAAAGCCCCATAAGGATCAGCAGGAACAGGATCAGACCGCCGCTCTTTTTCGGCTCCCGGACCGCTTCGCTGTAGCTTTCCAGGTCGGTATCGGTTTTGTCGGAATTGTACGCTTTGTAACCGGAGGCGAAGTTTCTCAGGTCTTTGCCGTAGCCGTTGGAGAAATTCTGGTATACCCCGGCTGCGCCGGTTTTGGTATCTTCTTCTAAAAGCGTATCTACCAGATCGTCGTCCAGGTATTCCTCTTCCGGGAGGATATCCTCCACAGGCTCTTCCTGGGCAAGCAGCTCCTGCTGCAGCCGCTGCAGTTCTTCTTCCTTGTCTTTCCGCTGGAACATTCCGCCACCTCCTTTCTTGTTATTTTACTGCAAAACCGCCCCGGTGTAAAGTCCCCGCCCTACGCTGCATTACAAGCAACTGCCCGATAAACAGGAATTTTTAATGAAACACTCCTTGGGACTTGTGGAAACGGCAGAAATAGTGTACAATAACAAAAAAGCGGGAAAGGAGGGGGATTATGGCCATTGATCCGGAAGAATTAAAGCGGCGCAGAGCCCAGCGGGCGGAAAAACGCCAAAAACAGCAGAAAAGCATGCGCATTAAGCTGATTATTGCCGGGATTGTGCTGGTGCTTTGCACTGTATTGATTATTGTCCTTGCCCGTCCTGCCGCCCCCTCCTATGAGGACACCCAGCCGCCCCAGACCCAACAGACCCAGGGGGATACTACCGTCCCGGAAAATCCCGGGAAAACCGTGATCCACCTTGCCGCTGCCGGCGATTTGAATATTACGGAAAAAGTGGCAGCATCCGGCGGCGGAAGCTATGACTATACCGATACCTTTTTGGATGTTGCCCACCTGCTGGCTGACGCGGACATTACCACGGTGAACTTTGAAGGGACGCTCACCGGCGAACCTTACGGCGCAGACCGGTCCGCTCCCCAGAATCTGGCAAACGCCTTGGCTTCTGCCGGTGTTGATCTGGTGCAGCTTGCCAATTCCTACTCCATTTACAAGGGCATGGAGGGGCTGAAAACAACCCTTTCCGCTGTCCGTCTGGCGGGGCTGGAGCCTGTGGGGGCTTACCCCTCCGCTGCCGATGCCAAGGCCGCCAAGGGCTACACCCTTCGCTATGTCCAGGGCATCAAGATCGCCTTTGTGTCCTTCACCAAGGGTATGGACGGCATGGCGCTGCCCCCCGGCAACGAGGGCTGTGTCAATGTGCTGTACAAAGACTACTCCACCGACTACCAGGAAATTGACGAAGAAGGAATCACCACGATCCTGGACGCGGTGAATAAGGAAAAGCCGGATATTACTGTGGCACTACTTCACTGGGGCAGCGAATACAACAACACCATCAGCCAGAGCCAGAAGGATGTATGCGCCCTGCTCCAGGAAAAGGGTGTAGACGCCATCATCGGAACCCATTCCCACTATGTGCAGAAGATGGAGTATGACCCGGGGGCAGGCACTTTTGTGGCATACTCTCTGGGAGATTTCCTGTCCGACGGGGACAAGGCAGGCACAGAATATTCTGTGATTCTGGATCTGGAGATCACCAAGGATAACGAAAGCGGTGATGCTGCCATCACCGGCTACAGCTACACCCCCATCTTCACCGCCGCCCAGGAGGGCAGCCCCTTGAGGGTGCTGCGGATCAAGGAGGCAATGGCGGCCTTTGAAGGAGGCTATCTGGACCGGGTGAGCCAGGAAGCTTACGATGCCATGGCTTATGCTCTGGAGCGGATTGAAGCAAGAATAAACGATAAATAACCGGAGCTTGGAAAAGCTCCGGTTTTTAATGATATATCGGCTGCTGCCGATGTGAAATAATGGCCTTGCGGCCCGTATGAAATTTGATGCCTACCCAGCAAGTGAAATAAAATAAATCCACCCATGCCCGCAGGAATTAATTTCGTTGAAAAAGACCAAGTCAAACGACTTGGTCTTTTTCATGGGGTGGGTGATGGGATTCGAACCCACGAATACCGGAACCACAATCCGGTGCCTTAGGCCTCTTGGCGACACCCACCATATTCAATTGGCTCAATCAGCGCAACTCTCAGATTAGATGGCACGCCAGAAGGGACTCGAACCCCTGACCTACTGCTTAGAAGGCAGTTGCTCTATCCAACTGAGCTACTGGCGCATTTCTTTGGAGCGGGTGACGGGAATCGGACCCGCGTATCCAGCTTGGAAGGCTGGTGTTCTACCATTGAACTACACCCGCAAATCCGAGAGTTCTGGCTGAATCAGCTATAAGATAGTAGCACAATAATTTCTATCTGTCAAGGCTGAACTGCCAGAATTTCCGGGATTTTTTCATAAATCACATCCGCAACCGCGCCGTCGCCGCAGTTGCAAACGGTCTGATAGCGCTCTGCCACCACGCCGTCGGCAGGGCAAAAGGCGTAGTCCGCCCCGTCCAGCATGGGTATATCGTTTTCCGCATCCCCTACACACACCAGGATCTTTTTGCCCAGCTCCTGCTGCAAATACCGGGCGGCAGCGATTTTGGAGACCCCCTTGGCGTGGACATCGATGATCCGGGGGGCTGCCCGGAACACCTCTACTTTATGGCCGTACAGACTGCGAATGGTGGCTTCGGCCTCGTCAAAGCGGCGTATCTCGTCGTCCGTACCGCCGAACATATCCGCTACCACTGGACGGCGGGCTCTTCCAAACAGGGAGAATTTCAGAAACGGGCCGATGTCCTGCCCAAACTCCGCGGTGGTGTAGCGCCACTGCAGGTTGTCGTACAGTTTGATGATATCCGGTCTGGGGTCGATGAGATAATGGACCTTGTCGCCCTGGATCTCCAGATTCATCTCCGGGTACAGCTTTGCCACGGTTTCCATGGTCTGCCACACATCCAGATCAATGGGTACGCACCGGGTAAGCCGTCCCTTTTGGTAGGTGGCGCTGCCGTTGTACAGAAGAAAGGGCGCATTTACCGGGACGGTGTCCAGGTATTTCCAGAAGGTTGCCACGCTTCTGCCAGTGTTGACGGTGAATGTTCCGCCGTTTTTCATAAAGTAGTCGATGGCTTCCAGATTCCTGTCAGGAATCTTGGAATCCGGCCCGGTGAGGGTCCGGTCAAAATCCACCGTCAGTAAAATATCAGAGAACATAGCGTTGACCTTTCGGAGGGAATTGTCCATTATTTACTGCATTTTTTCCAGCTTTTGCAGGACTTCTTCAAAATACTCGGGCAGGGGGGCGAATACCATCACGGGCCGTCCGTCCCGGGGGTGGCGGAAGCACAGCTGCCCCGCGTGAAGCACCTGGGATTCCTGTCCCAGCTCCGTTTTTTTATGGCCGTAGACCTTATCTCCCAAAATAGGGTGGCCCGTATGCGCCATGTGGACACGGATCTGGTGGGTACGGCCGGTTTCCAGTCGGCAGCGGATATAGGTGTAGCCCCGGTAGCGCTTTACCACTTCCCAATGGGTTACTGCATCCCGGCTGTTTCGCTGGGTTACGCACATTTTCTTCCGGTCTGTGGGGTGTCTGCCGATAGGGGCATCCACAGTGCCGGAATCTTCTTTCATGCCGCCGCAAACGATGCACTCATACGTTCTGGCCATGGTATGGTCCTTTAACTGGGAGGCAAGTACGGTGTGGGCAAGGTCGTTTTTCGCCACCGCCAAAAGCCCAGAGGTGTCCTTGTCGATGCGGTGGACGATGCCCGGACGCAGCTCGCCGTTGATACCGGACAGAGAATCGCCCATGGCGTACAAAAGGCCGTTGACCAGGGTATCATCCTGATGCCCTGCCGCCGGGTGGACCACCAGCCCCTTGGGTTTGTTAATTACCAGCACATCCTCGTCTTCATACACTATGTCCAGAGGAATTTCCGTGGGCTGAATATCTACAGCCTTTGGCTCCGGGAGGGTAAGGTCGATTTCGTCGCCTATATTCAGCTTGTCGTTTTTCTTGCCCGGCTTTCCGTTACGCAGGACGCAGCCCTCTTCCAGCAGCTTCTGGGCACCGCTGCGGCTCATATTCTCCAGGCTGCGTGCCAGAAAAGCATCCAGCCGTTCCCCGGCAGTATCCGCCATCAGGATCATTTTTTCTTCTCGTCCTTCCAGAATTCCTTATTGAAAAAAACCAGGCTTACCAACAGCACCGCGCAGCCGCAGGTGATGAAGCAGTCGGCTACATTGAACACGGGAAATTCCATGAATTCCAGCCGGATCATATCCACCACATAGCCCAGCCGGACCCGGTCGATGATATTGCCCAGACCGCCGCCGAAAACCGCCACGATGCACCAGCGTTCAAAGGTGGAGAAGGGCAGCCGCTTTTTGGAAAATTCCCAGACAATGACCGCGGCAAACACCGCAAAAATCAGAATAAACAGCCAGATCATCCCCTCAAAAGAGGAGAAAGCCGCGCCGGTATTCTGGGTATAGGTCAGGCAAAACAGGCCGTTGATCCCATCGATCCGGGTATGCAGGGGGATGTTTGCCACCACCCACAGCTTTGTGAGCTGATCTGCTGCCACGATCCCGGCAGCAAACAGCGCCATCAGAATGTATTGCATCTTGTTCCTCCAAGATAATTGTTGGAAATATCTTAGCATCTTCCCGCCGGAAAGTCAAATTCCGATTTGCCGGGTAGGGCGGGGGCAAGCCCCCGCCCTACCCTGCATTGCAAGCAACTGCTCGATAAACAGGAATTTGAGAATCCTTCTCCGTTCTTAATTCTCCATTTCCTTATCCCCGGGTGGGGCTTGCAAGTTGGGTAAAAATCGTGTATGATAGGAGAAAATGAAAAAAGGAGGGCGAACCATGGAACATCATCACGACCACGAGCATCAGCACCAACATGATCACGCCTATATGCATGCCCATGGCATTGCCCCCAGCCACGGACATGACCACGAAAATCAGAAGGCGGTGGTCAACCGGCTTGCCCGCGCTATGGGTCATCTGGAAAAGGTCAAGCGGATGGTGGAGGAGGGTTACGACTGCTCCGAGGTGCTGGTGCAGGTGGCGGCGGTCCGTTCCGCTCTGGACAACGCCGGCAAGGTGATCCTTAAGGACCACACGCGCCACTGTATGGTGGATGCGGTGGCTGCAGGGGATGAAGAGGCCATCGACGATCTGTGCCAGGCCATTGATAAATTTATGAAGTAATAAAGAAAGCGTGCCGCAAATCGCAAATCGATGCGGCACGCTTTCTTGTTATTCCTCGTAGCCCTTGGGGTTGTTGCTTTGCCAGTTCCAGGCGTCCCGGCACATATCCTCCAGGGTCTTTTCCGCTTTCCAGCCCAGAAGCTTTTCACTTTTGCCGGGGTTTGCGTAGCAGGTGCCGATATCACCGGGACGGCGGTCCGCAATCACATAGGGCAGCGCCACTTGGTTGACTTCCCGGAAGGCTTTGACCATGTCCAGCACGCTGTAGCCCGTGCCGGTGCCCAGGTTGAACACCTCACAGCCGGTATTTTTCAGCACATATTCCACCGCCGCCACATGGCCCTTTGCCAGGTCCACCACATGGATGTAGTCCCGGACGCCGGTGCCGTCGTGGGTGTCGTAGTCGTTACCAAACACGCTGAGCTTTTCCCGGCGGCCTACTGCCACCTGGGTGATATAGGGCATCAGATTGTTGGGGATGCCCCGGGGGTCTTCGCCGATTCTGCCGGAAGCGTGGGCGCCGATGGGGTTAAAGTAGCGCAGCAGGCACACGCTCCACTGGGGATCGGCAGAAGCCATGCCGGAGAGGATCTGCTCGGTCATGTACTTGGTCCAGCCGTAGGGGTTGGTACAATTGCCGGTGCGGCTGCCCTCCTCCAGGGGCATTTGGTTGTCGGCAGTGTACACCGTTGCGGAGGAGGAAAAAATGATTTTCTTCATACCCGCTTCGCCCATGACCTTGGTAAGGACCAGGGTGGAGTTCAGGTTGTTGTCGTAGTACTGCCAGGGCTTTTCTACGCTTTCGCCCACCGCCTTCAGGCCGGCAAAGTGGATCACACAGTCAATGGGATTTTCCCGGAAGATTTTTCCCAGCAGGGCTTCGTCCCGTACATCTCCCTTATAAAATTTCAGGGTTTTTCCGGTAAGCTCCTGCACCCGGTTCAGGGATTCCGGGTTGGAGTTGCACAGATTGTCAATCACCACCACGCCGTAGCCCTTTTCCAGCAGCTCCACGCAGGTGTGAGAGCCGATGTAGCCGGCGCCGCCGGTAACCAGAATGTTCATAGGAAGCCTCCTTGCGGTTTGTTTCTTGTATTATACCGCTTATGCCCCAAAAAAGCAATGACCAAACAAGTGCAGATTTGCCGATGAGTTTGCTGGTCAGAAATCGTAGGGGCGACCATTGGTCGTCCGGTGATTTTGTAAAACAAAATCACATCGCCAGCGGCGATCCTTTCATTATTTCCTGGGGAAATCCCAATAATTTTGTAAAAATTATCGGGCGGACGTGCGATGCACGCCCCTACAGGAACTGCCCGAGAAACAGGAATTTATCTGTGCATCTTTTCTCTTGCTATTTTTGGGTTTGAAGGATATAATTATTTTGTATCCTTATATGCATGGCAAGGATGTCCTTGCGGGAAGGAGTATTATGGATCCTATTTATGTGACAGGTCACCGCAATCCAGACACCGATTCCATCGTTGCCGCCATGGCTTATGCCGCTCTGCGCAACGCGGTAGGCGACCGTGAGTATGAGGCTGCCTGTCTGGGTCGTGTCTCTGACGAGACCCAGATCGTGTTGGACCGCTTTGGCTTCCACCCCCCCACATGCATTTATAATATGTTCACCCAGGTCCGGGACCTGGATTTTGACACCCCGCCGCTGCTCAGCGAAGGGGTTACGGTGGGTACGGCATGGAGCATCCTGCTGGAACAGAGGAACATTTCCGCCGTGCCGGTTGCCAACGACGACGGCACCCTTTACGGTATGCTCTCCCGGGAAAATGTGGCAAGCTACAATATGTCGCAGGTTTCCTCCGGGTATCTGGATACCGTACCTCTTTTTAATGTGCTTTCCGTGCTGGAGGGCAAGCTGCTCAACGCGGCCGGCGAGAATACTGACACCGTTTCCGGTGAGGTTACTGTGGCGCTGCCCCAGACACAGACCAATCTTCTGTTTAACGACCCGGATTCTATCGTGATCTGCGGCGACCAGCCGGAGATGATCCGCCGGGCTTTGGAGATGAATGTGAATTGCCTGGTCCTCTGCCAGGCGGAGCTGAGCGAAGAACTGCGCGCCTTCCCCACCAAAACCTGCATCATCGCCACCCCCTTTGACGCTTATCGCACCGTGCGGCTGATCTTCCAGTCCGCGCCTATCGGCAGGATCTGCCGTACTGAGGATCTGGTATGCTTCCATCTGGACGACCGGGTGGATGAGGTCCGGGAGCGGGTGCTGCAGTTCCGTGATCCCTGCTATCCCATTCTGGACGAGAATGAGAAGGTAGTGGGTGTTCTGACCCGGTATCATCTGCTCCGTCCCCGGCGCAAGCGGGTGGTTCTGGTGGACCACAACGAGATCGCCCAGTCCGTCCCCGGTCTGGAGGAGGCGGATATTCTGGAGATCATCGACCACCACCGGCTGGCGGATATTCAGACCAACAACCCCATTTATGTGCGTAACGAGCCGGTGGGCTCTACCAATACCATTATTGCCAGCATGTTCCAGGACAGAGGGCTGATGCCCTCTGCGAAAATGGCGGGCATGATGGCGGCGGCGATCCTTTCGGACACCGTTATGTTCAAATCCCCCACCTGCACCGACCGGGATCGCCGGGCTGCGGAGCGGATGGCGCGGATCGCCAATGTTTCCCTGGAGGAGCTGGGCAGAGAGATATTCTCCGCCTCTGCGGAGGGCAAGTCTGCCAAGGATCTGCTCCTTTCCGACTACAAGGAGTTCCACATCGCCGGCCACGATCTGGCGGTTGCCCAGATCACTTGCGTGGACAGCCCCAATATGCTGGAACGCAAGGACGAGTTCCTGGAGCTGATGAGGTCCATTGCCAAGGAGCAGGATTTCTCCATGGTTATTCTGATGCTCACCGATGTGCTGCTGGAAGGCACACAGCTGATTTATGTGGGCAACGACGAGACCATTCAGCAGGCGTTCAACGTGCAGCCTAAGGATAACACGGTATTTCTGCCCAAGGTCATGAGCCGGAAAAAGCAGGTCATTCCCATGCTTTCCGCCCTGTGGGGTTAAAAATAAATGCAAATGCTGAATGCAGAATAAGGAGAACGGCTCCCTCGACTACGCTGGGGATGACAAGGTGTGCGGTAGTTTAGAACAGCTCGTCAACTGGTTATATGAGAAATAATTCTTAATTACTACGGAAGGAGGTCAGGGTATGGGCTTTGAGCAACTGCTGGGCAATCATCGCCTGAAAGAAAATCTCCGTTCCGGCATCGGGCGGGGCAGAGCATCCCATTTTTATCTGATCTCCGGTCCGGAAGGCGCGGGAAAAAAGACCCTTGCCCGGCTTCTGGCGGCGGCGATTTTGTGCCGGGAGGGGGAAAAGCCCTGTCTTTCCTGCCCTGCCTGCCGGAAGGTCATGGACGACACCCATCCGGATTTCATTACCGTTACCGACCCGGAGCATAAAAATGTAGCAGTGAGCATCGTCCGCCGGATCCGGGAGGATATGTTTGTCCGCCCTAACGAAGCGGACAAGAAAATTTATCTGTTTCCCCAGTCTATGGGCATTGAGGGACAAAATGCCCTGTTGAAAATTCTGGAAGAGCCGCCCAGCTACGGCGTATTTATCCTGCTGGCTGACAACCCGGAAAAGCTTTTGACTACCATTCGCTCCCGTGCCACGGAGCTGCGCCTTAGTGCGCTGACCCGGGAAGAACTGGAGCGGGTACTGCGGCGGCAGTTTCCCCAGGCGGAGGAAGAAACCATTCTTGCCGCCATGGAGCGCAGCGGCGGCTATCTGGGCCAGGCGCTGCGGCTGATGGAAACGGGGAATCTGGTTTCTCCCCAGACCGAAAGCTTTGTGCAAAGCTTTTCCCGTAAGGATGCGGTGGGGCTTTTGGGCACCCTGGTACCTATGGAAAAATGGAAGCGCGATCAGCTTCTGGAGGAGCTGACCCGCTGGGCGGAGCTTTTGCAGCAGGCGCTGGTGTTCCGCAGCGGCGGACAGGTTTTGTCCCAGACCGCCCGGACCCTTGGCGGTCAGCGCAGCTCCCGGGAGCTTTTGCAGGCTTTGCGGCATATCCAGAAAGCTATGGAATACACCCAGAGCAATGTTTCCTCCGGCGCTGTCTGCGGATTCCTGGTCTGGGCATTGCGATGAATTTTTAACCGGGCACGCCCGGAGCAAATAAGGAGTTTACAATGGAAGAACAGAAAAATATTCCGGAATACGCGGAAGTGGTGGACATCCAGTTCCGTCCCGGTCAGAAAATTTACTATTTCGATCCCAACGGTCTTACCTGCAAGGCAGGGGATCATGTGATCATCGACACCGCCCGTGGCCCGGAGTACGGCTACTGTACCGCCGGCAACCACCGGATCCCCGCAAAAGAGGTGGTAGCGCCACTGCGTCCTGTGCTGCGGCTTGCTACTGCCCAGGATGAGAAGATCGCCGGGGAGAACCAGGAGAAGGAAAAGCGGGCGTTCGCTACCTGTCTGGAAAAAATCCAGGAATACAAACTGGACATGCAGCTGGTTTCGGCAGAGTGCGCCTTTGACGGCAGCAAGATCCTGTTTTTCTTCACCGCCGACGAGCGGGTGGATTTCCGGGAGCTGGTCAAGGTCCTTGCCAACAGCTTCCATACCCGTATCGAGCTGCGGCAGATCGGTGTCCGGGACAAGGCAAAGATGGTGGGCGGTCTGGGCATCTGCGGCAGGCCCTTCTGCTGCGCAAGCTTCTTGGACGATTTCCAGCCGGTGTCCATCAAAATGGCAAAGACCCAGAATTTAAGCCTGAATCCCACCAAGATCTCCGGCACCTGCGGCAGGCTTATGTGCTGCCTGAAATATGAGCAGGATGCCTACGAGGATCTGCTGCGTACCAGTCCCAAGGCAGAGTCCTTTGTGGACACCCCCGACGGTCGCGGTACGGTGGTGGAGGTGGACCTGCTGCGGCAGCGGGTGAAGGTCCGCAAAGAGGACGGCCCGGAGATTCTGGGCACTTACGCCAATACGGAGATCGCGGTCTTGCGCAACGGCAAGGCAAAGAAACACGACCCTCCCATTCCGGAGGATCTGGCACCTATTTCCGGCGGGGGCAAACGCAGGCGTAAGCCTGTAGCGGAAGCGGAGGAGGGAAGACTTTTCCTGGATCCCATTAAGTTCCGCTACAGCGAGGAAAACATCGCTCCGGAGCAGGAGATCACCGGGGCTGCCCCGGCAGAACCGGAAAATCCCGAGGAAAAGCAGCCCCGACAGGGTAAAAACCGCCGCCGCAGACCTAAGCAGGGCAGTAAGCCCCAGGCAGAGCAGCCAAAGAAAGAAGCTGCTCCCCAGCAGCCTAAGAAAGAGCAGCCTAAGGCAGAGAGTTCTGCCCCGGAGGGACAGGCGAAGCGTCGCCGCCGTCCCAATTATCGCCGCAGACCCAGGCAGGGCGGCAACGGAGCAAACGAATAAGAAAAATGCGTACCTTTCGGTACGCATTTTTATGTCGTTAAAGCTGTCAAATTTCGATTTGACGAACAGTAGTGTAGGGCGGGGGCAAGCCCCCGCCCTACGCTGCATTGCAAGCAACTGCCCGATAAACAGGAATTTAATTCTCAATTTCCCTTGACTTCGTCCAGGGCTTCTTTGATAGCGCCGATGGAGTACAGAGAGCCGAAGCACAAAATTACGCCCTCCGGGCCTGCCTTTTCCATAGCGGCAAGGACGCCGTCGGTGATGGTGTCGTAGGCGGTTGCCTTTGTACCTGCGTCCATCAGATACTGGGCAAGCAGCCCCGCATCCAGCTTCCGGGGATTGGGGGGCGTGATGCACACAAACTCCTGCACCAGGGGCATTACCGGCTTATACATATCGCCGTAGTCCTTGTCCGCCAGCACGCCGGTCAGCGCGATTACCCTTCGATCTGCCAGGTAATCCTCGATATTCTTCACAAGAGCTTCGATGCACTGGGGGTTGTGACCGCCATCGATAATGAACAAGGGGTCGTGGCCCACAATATCAAATCTGCCGGGCCAGGACACGGTCTTCATACCCTGGCGGATATTCTCCTCGGTAATCTTCCAGCCGTTTTCGATCATGGTGTCAATGACAGACAGCACCACCGCCGCGTTGTGCAGCTGATGGTCGCCCAGCAGGGGCAGCTCCAGCGCCTTGCGCTGGCCGCAGTCAAAGGTCTGGCCCTCCAGACCGTGGGAAATAAGATGCAGGCCGGCAAAGTCTGCTTTCTTGAGAGATACATTCTTTTCCCGGCACATCTGCTCGAACACCGCCTCCACAGAGGGCGCGCCCCGGTAGATAACAGCGTGACCGCCTTCCTTGAAGATGCCGGCCTTGGTCAGGGCGATCTCCTCTACGGTGCTGCCCAGTACATCCGTGTGATCCAGGCCGATGTTGGTGATCACAGCCACCTCCGGCACGTCGATTACGTTGGTGGAATCCCAAGCGCCACCCATGCCAACTTCCAACACTACGATGTCACAGTTGTTACGCATAAAGTATTCGAAAGCAATGCAGGTTACCAGCTCAAATTCCGTGGGGCTTTCCTCCATGGAATCCGCCAGGGGCTTGACCCAGGCGGTGATCTCCACCAGTTCATCGTCGGGAATCTGCTCACCGTCGATCTGCATCCGTTCGTTGAAGCGGTAGATATAAGGGGAGGTGTACAGGCCCACCTTGTAGCCGGCCTGCCGCAGGATAGATGCGGTCATGGCAGCGGTAGAGCCCTTGCCGTTGGTGCCGGCAATGTGGACGAACTTCAGCTTCTTCTGGGGGTTGCCCATCAGATCCAGCAGATTCTGGGTCCGCCCCAGGCCGGGAATGCTGCCCTTCCAGAACACGGAGTGGATGTATTCCACTGCCTGCTCAGCGTTTGTGATCGTCATATCTTTTTTCATAACCTCCGGAGGCCAAAGCTTCATCTGCTCAAAGATACGGGTGCGGAAAAGAAGGTAGATCAAAAGCACATCTACCGCGAAAACCACCGCAAACTGCACGCTGCGGGTGGTCAAAAAATACACCATTCCCTGCTGCCAGGAGCCTGCCACCGCGGGATCGTAATAATAGAAGTATGCCAGTGCGGTGCTTTGGTAAAGGATCGAGCCCAGGACCACCGGGGGCAGGAAACCTACTGCCAGCCACAAAAGGCCCGGCTTTTTGGTAAGCTTTTTCCGGAAAAGGCCGCCGAACACACCGTAAAGGATGGGGGGCAGGCTGAAAAAGGGATTGTAGCCAAAGCCGGAAAACAGGCAGCCTACAATATCGGCGGTAAAGCCCACCAGGCTGCCCGCCATAGGTCCGAACAGGATACCCGCCAGATAAATGGGCACTGCCTCAATGGAGAACCGGGTGAAGGCATTGGGCATCAGTCCCGCCAGCCGTGCCAGCACCACGCTCAGCGCTGCCAGCAGGGCGCAGCTTGCCAGGGTCCGGGTTGCCATGCGCTGTTTATGGGTAATTTTCTTTTTCATTGGAATACCTCCTTTAATAAGGTGCTGTCCAAACAAAAAACCCCGCACGCCGAAGCGTGGGGGAGCAGTTACGGACAAAACACCCGTGGGCAAGCAGCGCAAGACTGTCAGGCTGCATACCCGACCGAGTATCGCTTTGCATAAAGGATGTTCTCCAATATGTCAGCGGGTGCGAAAACCCCATCGCGGACGCAAGTCCTTCGCCTGCCACACAACTCCCCATCTTGACAGCACTTCACGCGAGGTCTTCTACTCTGTTCGGGGCTATCATACACGATATTAATAAAAAAGTAAATAGTTTTTTGAAAATTCTGCAAATTCCTGTTTATTGGTGATTTCCTGCAGGGTCGTGCGACACCCCAGGGTGGCCTCTCTTGCCCCTAGGATTTCTAACCGGCAAGCTCATCGGCAAACGGGAATTTGACAAAGAAAAAATAATTGTTGACCTTATGGCAATTTTCGGTTATAATAGGCTAGCATGACCATTTGTATGGTCAATAACTATGTTTTGCTGCGGCCTTTTGGCTGTCGAGCATATGTGATTTGACAGGAGGTGTACCCACATGAAGCGTACCTATCAGCCCAGCCGTCGCCATAGATCCAAGGTTCACGGTTTCCGCCAGAGAATGGCTACTTCCAACGGCCGCAAGGTTCTCGCCCGCCGCCGTGCCAAGGGCCGCAAGGTTCTGTCTGCTTAAGCAGCAAGTGCTTGGGCGACCACAGTAATTTATCGCTCAGAGCGAAACGGGAGTCCATGCGGGGCGAAGTATTATTCGCCCCGCCCCCTTTTTATTTGGGCAAACTCTCATATAAATACCGGCGGATATAAGCGGGTCTTTTTCCGGATCCCGGCTTTTTCAAGCCTTAAAATACACAAAGTATGTCGGCGGCTTGAAAAACCCGCGCTACGAAAAAACCTCGCTTCTCTCTCGCCGTTACTTATATCCGAGCTTGCCTTTGGGGATATCCATCTATGGGCTGTCCTGTGTTTTTCGTTGTGATTGCGCGGGTGCTTGCGCCCGTGGCAATCTTTTGGGAGACTGGTTTATGAAGTACTCTAGTGCGCTGAAACTGAATCATATTTTCCGGCGGCTGTATGCTACCTCCGGCCATGCCAATTCCCATCTTGTGCTTTATGCCAGGAAGAATCACACCGGTGCCAACCGGGTAGGCATTACCGTCAGCAAGAAGCTGGGCTGCGCCGTGGTGCGCAACCGGGTCCGCCGCCGCCTGCGGGAGGTCTATCGGCTGAATGAAGCCAAATTTGCTCCCGGATGGGACATCGTTGTGGTTGCCAGAAGCCGCTGTGTAGGCGCAGACTTCGGCAATCTTACCCATGCCTACCTGTCCCTGGCGGAAAAAGCCGGAATACTGGAGGCAGACCAATGAAGAAGCTGCTGCTCCGCCTGATTGGTTTCTATCGGCACAGCATCTCCCCTCTGACACCCCCAAGCTGTCGGTTTAACCCAACCTGCTCCGCTTACGCATACGAAGCCATCAACAAATACGGGGCCATGAAAGGCAGCTGGCTTGCGATCAAACGCCTCTGCCGCTGTCACCCTTTCTATAGGGGCGACCATTACGACCCCGTTCCTTAACCATAAGGAGGATAACAAATGATTCTCGCATTTAATCTTGCAGACATTGTGCAGGTTCCCTTTGGCTGGCTTTTGGCCTTGCTGTATCAATTCACCACCAACTACGGTGTGGCGCTGATCATTTTTGCGTTTGTGGTCAAGCTGATCCTGCTCCCGGCTACCGCCAAGGGCAAGAAAAGCACCATGAAGATGTCCCGGATCACTCCCAGGGTCCAGGCCATCCAGAAAAAATACGCCGATGACCAGCAAAAGCAAAGCCAGGAGATCCAGAAGCTGTATAAAGAAGAGGGCGTTTCCATGGGCGGTGGCTGCCTGTGGAGCTTCCTGCCCATTTTGATTCTGATTCCCTTGTATGCTGTTGTCCGTCAGCCCATCACCTACATGCTCCATGAGAGCGCAGAGGTGGCAGGCAAGATCGTTGAAGTCATCAGAGAAGCGGCTCCGGACCTGTTTGCTGCCAACGGTGATTTCTACAGCCAGATGATCGCCGCACCTCAGATCCCCAATTTCCTGGCGCAGATCGAGGCTGCCGGCATAACCCTCAGCGAAACCTCCGCCCAGGGTATCAACTTCAGCTTCCTGGGCATTGACCTGGCCGCCATTCCCAGCTATAAGTTCTGGACCTGGGACTTTTCCAACCTGTGGCCCCTGTTGGGCGGTTTCTTGATGCCTGTGCTTTCCGCCGGCGGTGCCCTGGTGTCCATGCTGATCTCCATGCGGATGAACAACTCCCTGGTTACCAACGAGAAGGGCATCGAGGACAAGGAGACCGCGAAAAATTCCCAGTCTGCCCAGCAGAGTAAGATGATGATGTGGCTCTCTCCCGTCATGTCCCTGTGGATCGGTTTCTCCATGCCCGCGGCGCTGAGCCTTTACTGGTTCGCCCAGGGTATTGTTACCACCCTGTCTGACGTGTATCTGACCAAGAAGTACCGCAAAATCTACGACGCGGAGGACGCAGAGCGTCTGAAGAAGGCCCTGGCGGAAGAAGCCATCGAGGCAGAAAAGGAGCGTGTCCGGGCTGAGCGCCGGGCTGCCAACCCCGAGGGCATCACTTCCAATACCAGCAAGAAGAAGATGCAGCAGAATAAGCTCCGGGAGCAGGAGGCCGCAAGAGCCGCCGCTGCCAGGGAATATGCTGCAAAGAAGGAGGGCGTCAGCATCCAGGAGGAGTCCGGCAGCAATGTCCTGTCCGGCATCCCCAGCCGTCCCTACTGCAAGGGCCGGGCTTATGACCCCAACCGTTACAACACCACTTCTACGGAGGAATAAATAATGGAAAAAACCATGGTCGCAAGCGGCAAGACCATCGACCTTGCCATTGAGTCTGCCCTGACGCAGTTGGGTCTGACCCGGGACGATGTTTCTGTCCAGGTCCTGGCCCAGGCAAAGCCCGGCTTTTTGGGTCTGGGCGCTACCCCTGCCAAGGTACAGGTAACTTACGAAGCACCCGATCCCGTCCCCGCTGCTCCCAAGAGCGCTTTTGGCGCAGCCTCCCGGTCCAAGCCCAAGGCTGCCGCCCCCAAAACAGAGGAAAAATCCACTGTAGGTCAGGGGCCTGCCCCTGCCGCTCCTAAGGCAGAACCCAAGGCGGAAGCTCCCAAGGCAGAGAAAAAGCCCGAGGCACCCAAAGCCGAGAAAAAGCCCGCCGCACCCAAGGAATTTGCTCCCGCTGCCCCCGGCAGCGTGGAGGAGAAGATCGAGCAGTTCCTGAAGGGTCTGCTGGAGCACATGAACTCCGATGCCGTTCCTCACGCCTGGAAGGTAGATGACAACACCTACGCCGTGGAGCACACCGGCGAGGATCTGGGTTATCTGATCGGCCGCCGGGGTGATACCCTGGATGCCCTGCAGCACCTGGCCAACTACTCCATCAACCGGAATGTGGAGGGCCACATCCGCATCAACGTGGACGCAGAAGCTTACCGGGAAAAGCGTGAGGATTCCCTGCGCCGCTCCGCCCAGAAGAAGGCGCAGCAGGTGCTGAAGGCGCACCGCCGCACCACTCTGGAGCCCATGAACGCCTACGAGCGTCATGTGATCCACGCCACTTTGCAGGACACCGACCGGATCACCACCTACTCTGTGGGTTCCGAGCCCAACCGCCGCGTGGTCATCGAGTACGTAAGATAAGAAAAAAGCAGGACGCATGCGTCCTGCTTTTTTAGTTGAAAATGGAAAATTAAATATGTCGGCAAATCGACAAATTCCTGTTTATCGGGCAGTTACGAACGGCGTGCACCAGAGCCTCCCTTGTGTAAAGGGAGGTGGCAAAAATCTTTGATTTTTGACGGAGGGATTGTAAAAAGCGTTGCAAATACGGGACAATCCCCCAGTCAGCCTGT
>JAZOMH010000003.1:0-22669 GCA_045653785.1 Faecousia sp.
CCCCGCTTTTTCCATTAACTTTCCCACTCCGGTCCAAAGACAGATAGAACCTGCCAACGATATGGCCAGGGTGATCCCGGCTTGCGCTCCCTGGGGTATGGCAGCTGCCAATTCACTGCCTCTGCCCAAGAGCAACGCGCCAATCAAGGAGATCGCCACGAGCCCTGTAAATATCCAACTCATCACCATGTCCATCCCTCCATGCAAAAGCCTATGCGTGGCATTGCATATTTAGTAATTTACATGCAAACACACTGGATGTGACCAATAGGCTTGACTTAATGATATTGGACAATCAGCGTCCCGGATTGGAATTTATTCAAAATTCGCCATCATTTTCAGAATTCTGCGGGCGGATGCCAGGCAAATACCTCTGTCCAATTCTCCGGAGGTGAGCTTTTCGTGAAGCGCATAGTTCTCCTTGGGGGCACCGTCCCAGATGTAGGTGATCATTTCGGGCATCTTTACATCGCTGCCAGCGGCGAGCTCATCTTCGATTTTGGAGAATGCCCACCAGTCAGTCATGACCACCCCGTCGTAGCCCCATTCGCCGCGGAGAACACCGTTGATGGCTTCCCAGTTGGCGCTGCTCGGTTCGCCGTTGACCAAGTTATAGGAGGTCATCAGCGCCCAGGGGTCTGCCTTCTTCACAACGATCTCAAAGCCCCGCAGGTAGATTTCACGGAGCGCTCTTTCAGATACACGGGAATCGCTCTGCTTACGCAGGATCTCCTTGTTGTTGCAGCAGAAGTGCTTGATGGTTGCGGCAATCTTGCAGGACTGCACGCCCTGAACGGTGGAGGCTGCGAACAGGCCGGAGATCAGGGGATCTTCGGAGTAATACTCAAAGTTTCTGCCGCACATAGGGTTGCGGTGGATGTTCAAAGCGGGGGAGAGCCAGATACCGATGTTGTTTTCTTTGATCTCCATAGCGCCGGCCTTGCCGATCTTCTTTGCCAGGGACAGGTTCCATGTCTGGGAGATGGTGTTGGCGCAGGGGAAGTAGGTGGACTTAATGCCGCAATCGATGATAGCGCGCAGACCGGCAGGACCGTCGGCGGTGGGCACAAGAGGAATTTTGCCCACAAAGCGCTTCTCTCTGGGGAGATGACCAATACCACTGGTGTTGGATACATTGGCCATGGGATGGCCGTAAAGAAGCTCGGTCAGCTCGTTGTCCGGCAGACTTGCCATAAAGGCGTCCAACTGGTCGTTTTCCAGAGCATCGACCAGAGAGATGGTCTCCTTAGGAGCTGCCTGAGCCAGCTTATACCGCTTCAAGGGGTGCTTTCTGGGCTCTGCCTTGGGCAGCTTTTCCATAGTGCCGTCGGCAGTCAGACGCTCTTCCAGAGCTTTGGGTGCCATATAGCTGTGGCAGCGCTTGCAGATAACATCTTCATCGATGGTAAAGGCCAGATATTTTTCAGCATCCCGGACATTATTGCCTACCCAAACGGTGTATTCGCCCTGCTCCAGGATAAAGGCACTCTTGGAGATCTTACCCAGATCATCAAAGGAACCAAAGTCCCGGGGGTTGAAGCTGAGCTTGACGACCGTTTCCTCACCGGGCTGCAGTTCCTTGGTTTTTTCAAAGGCGCAGAGGACCTTCTTGGCCTTACCCAGTTTGCCCTGGGGGGCAGTCAAGTAAGCCTGTACCACTTCCTTGCCAGCGAAATTACCGGCGTTTTTAATACGCACAGAGAGCTTGACGGAGTTCTTCTCCAGCGCGGCATATTCCTTGGTCAGACGGAAGGTGGTGTAGCTCAGACCAAAGCCGAAGGGATATACAACCGCCTCGGGCTTGAATGTCTCAAAGTAACGGTAACCTACAAAAATGTCTTCCTTATACTCCACAAACTCACGGAAGCCACGGTAGCCCTCGGTGGAGGGGTAGTCGTCGATGGAGTTTGCTAAGGTATCCTGTAGGTGTCCGGAGGGGTAGGCCTTACCCAGGAGAATGTCGGTTATGGCTTCGCCGGAAGTGCCGCCGCCGAACACGCAGTACAAAAGACCGCCGATCCTGGGATTGTCCTTGTATTCCCCAGTGGAGACCACGCCGCAAGTATTGAGGACCACTACAACCTTTGGGAAGTCCTCGCACAGCCGGTCCATAAGTAGCCGCTCTTCCTCGTAGAGGGTAAAGTCTCCGTCCTCGCCGCTGCGGTCGCCGAAGGTGTTTCCCTCGGAGGAGAAACGGGTGATGCACAGAATTGCGGTGTCACCGAAGTCCTTAGCCTGCTGATACAGCTCTGTGGGCAGGGTAGGCGTGCCACGGCGATAGGTGCTTTCCCAACCGCTGACCTTCAGGGTGTTATTCTTTTTCTGCTCCTTCAGATCCTCTGCAATCGCCTTCTTGTAATAGTCGATCAGCGGATCAAAGAACTCGATCTCACCCCGGCTAGCCGCGGCTTTCAGACCGTCAGCAAGAGAAACTACCTTTTTGCCGTGAACAAAGCCACTGCCCCCGCCGCCAAACAGGAAGGCACCTGCGCCACGGCCAAACAGGCAGATCTTTGCGCCCTTCTTTAAGGGCAGCGTGCCGTCATTTTTCAGAAGGACAGTGCCTTCCAGTACAGTTTTTTTGGACAGATCCCAGTGGGCCTTGCATCCGGTGATAACTCTGCCGTCCCTGCCAAGAGGCATAACAGGCTGATACAAAAAGCGTGCGTGTTTTCGCATAGTCGATAGCTCCTTCTTAATTCTGTGGTTTGTACTTGTATTCTAAGACGGATTATGCTATAATGCAAGACGAAATAAGGTATATACAGGACATAATGTGCGAAAGGGCGTGAGACTGTGCGGTTGTTATATCAGAATCACCGGGATTTTCGGTTTTCTCCAGATGTAGAAAAGCTGGATTTTGCGCCTCATCTGCACAGTGCGGTAGAGATCTTTATCTTTTCCAAAGGCAGCAGCACGGTGCTCTACCGCAATGAGCGGTTTACATTGTCTGCGGGGGATGTATTTATAGCCTTTCCCAATCAGATCCATGGCTATGAAGAAAGTCGGGACATCAGTGGCACACTGTTGATCGTGCCGCTGAAGCCCTATCTTGGAGCTTACTACAGCACACTTACGGGCAAGTATCCCCATCGCCCTTACTTAAAGAAGGGAAGCTGGGAGCACAGTGGTCTGTCAGAATTGCTGACACTGGCACAGCAGGATCTGATGACTTCCGGTGAGACGCTGATGCAGGGATATTTACATATTATTGTGGGCAAGCTGCTTTCTTTGTTGACGTTTGCTGATGCTCCTGCGGAATCCGATGATGGGCTGAAGAAAATATTGCTTTATCTGAATGCCCGTTATAAAGAGCCTATCAGCCGTCAGCAGATTGCAAAGGCGGTTGGTTATAACGAGAGCTATGTTTCCCACATCTTCTCCAATGCACTGAATACTACTATTCCGGAGTATATCAATTCTCTGCGGATATACGACGCCACAAAGCTGCTGGAACAAACGGAATTATCCATTACGCAGATTGCATCGGAGCTTGGGTTTGGCTCTATCCGGAATTTCAACCGGGTATTTTTGCGGCAGACCGGCGTCACCCCAAAGGAATACCGGATCAGAAAGGAAAATAACTAAGCAATACGCCGGGTAAGTCACCAAAGACTTACCCGGCGTATGTTATTCGCAGTTAATGGCGGCATCATAGACCACATTTTTGGGAAGATCCAATTCTTTGGATGCCTGCTTGATGGCGTCCTTGCGGCTCATACCGCTGTAGGTCAGTTCTTTGACTCGGCGGGCGGCATCTTCAGCGGTGGCCGCAGCCTTTTCCACAGGCGCGGCACCGGCAACCACCAAAACGTATTCTCCCTTAGGCGGCTGCTGGTTATAAAGTTCGATAGCACCGCCCAAGGTGGTGCGGATGACCTCTTCGTGGAGCTTGGTCAGCTCCCGGCAAAGGCTGATCCCACGTTCCGGGCCAAACACTTCTGCCATGCTTTCCAGCGTGTTCAGCAGCTTGTGGGGCGCTTCATAAAAGATCATAGTCCGCTGCTCGCCGACAAGAGATTCCAGATGCTCCCGGCCGCCTTTTTTTGCAGTGGACAGGAAACCTTCAAAGCAGAATCTGCCGGTGGACTGCCCGGAAATGCTCAGGGCGGTAATCACCGCGCAAGGACCGGGAATGGCGCAGACAGTGATGCCTGCCTCGGCGCATTGCCGCACCAGGTCTTCACCGGGATCAGATATGGCAGGGCTGCCTGCGTCGGATACCAACGCACAGGTCTCGCCGGCAAGAATCCGGTCCACAATCATATTGCCTTTTTGCGCTTTGTTGTGCTCGTAGTAGCTGACAAGGCTTTTTTTGATGCCCAGGTGATTTAATAGCTTTAAGGAAACACGGGTGTCCTCTGCGGCAATAAAATCCGCCTGTTCCAGGGTCTCGCGGCAGCGCTGGGAAATATCACCCAAATTGCCAATGGGCGTAGGTACCAGATATAACATTCCTGGCATTGTCTTACCTCCTATAGATGGTAAAGTTTGCGGAAAAAGTCTGTAGGCTGATTTATTTCATCATACAGGCTTTCTTCCTCCCAGGAAAGTCCTGGGTGGGCGCCCTTGCGGCAAGCCACAAGCACAAGACTGATAGGGTCTGTCCGGCGATGGCGCAGAAGCAGCAGTCGCTTAGGCTCCAGGGCGTGCTTTGCGGCACTGCTGAAAAGCTCTGCTAAACGCTCCGGGCGGTGGACCAGATACAGATCGCCGCCATATTTCAATGCCCATGCGGCGGCACCAATCATTTCGTCCATGGTGCAGGTATCTTCTCTGCGAGCGTTAGGGACGGTTTTGCTTCTGGGACCGGAAGAGAAATATGGTGGGTTGGAAATGCAGCAGGAAAAGCTTCCGGGCTGTATAAAAGAGGGGATGCTGCGCAGGTCCGCGCATATACTTGTTAGACGGTCACTGATCCCGTTTGTCTGGGCGTTTTTTTGCGCCATGGTATGGGCGGCTTCATCCAGCTCAATACCGGTAACATGGCAGTCAGCGCGACGGGCGCAAAGCAAAAGCCCCAGAGTGCCGCAGCCGGAACCCAGATCCAGGACCCGGGCATTGGGGGACAGTTTGGCGAAACCGGACAGAACAACAGAGTCTGTACTCAGGGGAAACGCACCTGGGGATAATTCCAGTGTATAGCCATTATGCAGTTTTTCCATAAAACCACCTTAGTGTCGGTTGATAAAAAATCTGCCTGCGTAGCGGATAACCGGCCGCGCAGGCAGATTGCGAAATCGGAGAATCACTCTTCTACGATCGCTTCAACAGGGCAGTTGTCAACGCAGGTACCGCAGTTAACACAGGTATCAGCGTCGATGACATACTTCTCGTCGCCCTCAGAGATAGCCTCTACGGGACAGCTATCGGCGCAGCTGCCGCACTTGACACAAGCGTCAGTAATCTTGTAAGCCATGATTTTCCCTCCAATATATGTGTGATGATACATCCTAAGATGAATGCACCTATATTCTAGCATGTATTTTTTAAAAAGCAATTCCTTTTTTCTAAGAACCGTATATTTTTTTCACTCTATGGGAAAAATTTCCGGATGGAGGAGAGGGACGATGCAATATGAAACAGATACCCGGGGACTGATCCTGGCTGCGGGGCGCATGGCACGGTCCATGGGACACAGTTATGTGGGAAGCGTGCATCTGCTCCTGGCTTTGTCGCAGGAACCGGGAGTTGCAGGAAATCTGCTTGCAGCGGCGGGGTTCGACGCTACCCTTGCCCAATCTATGGCTGTTGTACTTTACGGCAAGGGGACACCGGGGTTGCCGTTGCCCCAGGGGTTTTCCCAGCAGGCCCGCAGAGTGCTTCGGGGAGCAGGTCAGGAGGCAAGATTTCAAAACAGCCGGCAGGTAACGGGGATTCATTTGCTGCTTTCGGTTCTGCGGCAGGAGAAAACGGCGGCCAAAGAACTGTTGGAACTTAACAATGTGGATACCCAAGGCCTGTTCAGCCACGCGGTGGAGTATTTAAAATGGAATCAAGATGCGCCGGTAAGGCGCGGCAAGGAGGCGGTAACTACGAAGCTGCTGGAACAATTCAGCGAGGATCTGCTGGTCAAGGCGGTATCCATGGAACCGGTGATCGGCAGAGAAAAGGAAATTGATACGGTCATTGGCATCCTAAGTCGAAAGAATAAAAACAACCCTGCGCTGGTGGGAGAGCCGGGTGTGGGAAAAACAGCCATTGCCGAGGGCCTTGCCCAACGAATGGCAGCGGGGAATGTGCCGCCGCAGCTCAAGGAGAAACGGTTGGTCAGCTTGAATATGGCCAGCCTTGTGGCCGGGACAAAGTACCGGGGTGAGTTTGAAGAACGGTTGCGGGATGTGTTGGCAGAGATCAAGCGCTGCGGCGATGTGATTCTGTTTGTGGACGAAATGCACACCATTGTAGGCGCAGGCGCGGCAGAGGGGGCAATCGACGCGGCAAATATTTTCAAGCCTGCGTTGGGCAGAGGGGAATTGCAAATGCTGGGTGCTACCACCTTGACGGAGTACCGCAAATATATTGAAAAAGATCCTGCGCTGGAGCGGCGGTTTCGTCCTGTAATGGTGGAACAGCCCAGCCGGGAGGCCACTATGGCGATCCTTCGGGGACTGAAACCCGGTCTGGAGCAGCACCATCGTTTGCGTGTTACTGAGGAAGCAATGCGGGAGGCGGTGCGGCTTTCTGTGCGTTATATGCCGGACCTGTATCTGCCGGATAAGGCAATTGATCTGTTGGACGAGGGCGCATCCCATGCCCGGATGGAGGAGCTGCAGACAGGAAAGTCCGGTTCTCGACAGGAACTGGAATCAGAATTACAGGAGGCAGTCCGGGAGGGACGGTTTGAGAAGGCGGCGGTGCTCAGGGATAAAATGCAGCGTATGGCAGCCAGACCCTCGGAGCTTCGCCGCAGCCGATGCGTAACCGGCGCGGATATTGCCTGGGCAGTCAGCGCCAGAACCGGGATTCCCGTAGGACGGCTGACGGCAGACCGAAGGGAACAGCTACTGCATCTGGAAGAAATCCTGACAAGACGGGTTATGGGACAGGAAAAGGCTGTTTCCCAGGTGGCGCAGTTGCTGCGCCGGGGGTTATCCGGGATTCGGGATGGAAACCGGCCCGTGGCATGCATGTTGTTTACCGGGCCTACCGGCGTGGGAAAGACAGAACTGTGCCGGGCATTGGCAGAGGAAATCTATGGCTCTAAGGATGCCATGATCCGTCTGGATATGACGGAGTATATGGAAAAACAGTCTGTATCCCGGCTGATCGGCGCGCCTCCTGGTTATGTGGGCTATGAGGAGGGCGGCAAGCTGACGGAGGCGGTACGCAGACGGCCCTACTGTATCGTGCTGATGGATGAACTGGAGAAGGCCCACCCGGATGTGGCGGGGATTCTGCTGCAAATCATGGAAGAAGGGGAACTAACGGATTCTACGGGAAGGCGTGTCAGTTTTAAAAACGCCATTGTTGTAATGACCTCCAATGTGGGTGGAGAAGTAAAGTCCGAGGGGCTTGGTTTCCAACCGGTGGGCAGGGACGGAGAAATGGACGGACAGCTGCGCCAGCGGTTTACACCGGAGTTTCTGGGACGGCTGGATAAGATCGTTTACTTTGCACCCCTGGAGCAGACAGCCATGACGCAAATTGTGGAAAAGTATTTGCAGCAATTAAAGGAACGGACCCTGGCTAACGGCATACAGCTGCAGTTACCGGAGGGACTTGCAGACAGCCTGCGGCAAAAAGCAGGAAAAAAGGATGGGGCAAGACAGCTCAGACGCATCGTGCAGGAACAGGTGGAGGGACCGCTGGCTGTTTATCTGTTGCAAAACGGAGGAAAAATCACAAAAGTTCGCGGCAGCTTGGAAAACGAAATATTGCAATTTCGATAAATAAAATAGAACGGTTGTTCTAAAATGCAGTTTTTCCAGAAAATTCTTGCATTTTTCCGAAAAAAACCGAGAAAAAGTATTGATTTTTGAAAAACCATCCGTTATACTGTCAGTAAATGGAGCAAAATGGTAGCTAAGTGGAGTAAAATGGAGTGAGGTGAGCGTTTTGATCGGTAAATACCCTGCCAAGCTGGATGACAAAAACCGTTTGTTTGTACCTGCGAAGCTGCGTGGGGAACTGGGGGAAGACTTTTTTGTGACCCTGGGCGTTAACTGTGGTCGGCGCTGCCTTACTGTCTATACCGCTGAGGATTGGGGGGTCCTGGGAAAGAACTACAATGCCTTGCCTATCTCTCAGCGCAGCGCAGCTACCAGTCTTATTTTTATGAATGCTACCCAGTGCAGCCCGGATAAGCAGTTTCGTTTTTCTCTAACCCAGTTTTTGCTGGATTATGCGGGAATCGGTCGGGATGTGATGATCGTAGGCCGGGCCGGTCAGGCAGAGATCTGGGATGCGGAAGAGTTCGCAGCCTTCGAGGCAGAGAATCTCACCCCCGAAAAGCTGCTGGCTTCCTTGGAGGCCATAGGCCTATGAGTGCTTTTCATCATGTTTCCGTTTTACTGCAGGAATGTCTGGACGGTCTTGCCATTAAGCCCGACGGCATTTATGTGGATGGCACGCTGGGCGGCGCGGGACATTCCACGCAGATTGCAAAGCGCCTGACCACCGGAAGACTCATTGGTATTGATCGGGATCCTGTGGCACTGGCGGCAGCAGGGGAGCGGTTGGCACCCTACAAGGACAGAGTTACCCTGGTCCATTCCAATTTTTGTGAGATTGCACAGGTGCTTGATGATCTTGGAATTTCCGGTGTAGATGGCATCCTGTTGGATCTTGGCGTTTCTTCTCCACAGTTAGATGACGGCGCACGTGGCTTTTCCTATATGACTGACGCACCCTTGGATATGCGCATGAACGGACAGGATGCCCTGGATGCCGGAATTGTGGTCAACACCTGGTCCCAGGAGGAGCTGAAACGCATCCTTTATAACTATGGCGAGGAGCGCTACGCGCCTCAGATTGCGGCGGCTATCTGCCGCACCAGGGAAATAAAGCCTATCGAAACCACCCTGGAGCTTGTGAATGTGATCCGCAGCGCAATGCCTCCGGCGGCGCTCCGGGAGAAGCAGCACCCGGCAAAACGCAGCTTCCAGGCCATCCGGATTGCGGTCAATGACGAGCTTGGCTCTGTGGAAAAGGTGATGGAAGACGCGATCCCGGTCTTGAATCCCGGTGGCCGCCTTGCGGTAATTACCTTCCATTCTCTGGAGGACCGGATTGTAAAAACGGCAATGGCAGAGGCGGCAAAGGGCTGCACCTGCCCACCGAATTTCCCGGTTTGCGTTTGCGGGAAAAAGCCTTTGGTCAGGCAGATCAACAGAAAGCCCATTGTGGCAGGGACTGAAGAACTGGAATATAATCCACGCAGCCGGAGCGCAAAACTCCGGGTCTGCGAAAAAATTTGAAGGGAAGAGATGTTATGGCACAGCGTCTGGATGTACAGTATGTTCATTTCTATACCGATGGCAGCGCTGCGCGTAAGGTTTCGCCTGTAACACCACTGAAAACTATCCGACTTCCCAAAATCAAAAAACTCAAGCCCATTGTGCTGCGGGTTGACCCGGTGGCGGTTGCAGGTATCGTTGTGGCGGCGCTTATGCTGGTGCTTATGTGTGTCGGCGTCGCGCAGCTCAACAGCACCCGGCAAGAGCTGTACACCATGCGTGCCTATGTGGATAATCTGCGGGTGGAAAATGAGCTTCTGGAAGACACGTTCCAAAAGGGCTATGATCTGGAACAGATTGAGCGCACCGCTTTGACGCTGGGGCTTGTGCCCAAGGAGCAGGTCAAGCATGTAACGGTACAGATACCGGAAGCAGTAACCGAGGATGCCCCTGGAACGTGGGAGCGGTTCTACATATTCTTAACAGGCTTGTTTGCATAAAGGTCGTCCCGACCAATAAACTAAAATAGCAGCTGTAATGGGCGGCGAGGGGTTCCTTGCTGCCCATTATAGGTAAAGGACTATTTTGGAAAGGTCGGGTCGATATGGGTGGGAAACCGCGAAAGAAAGAGTACCGCCGTGTCCGGGCGGATACCGGGCAGCATAATCGCATTATAGCGGTAGGATTGGTACTGGGAGCCTTGGCGTTTGTGCCAGTGGTATTCCGGTTATACAATTTAATGGTTACCAATTATGACTACTATGCCAATTTGGCGTTGCGGAATCAGACCCGCACCACACAGGTAACAGCAGACCGCGGTTTGATCTACGATAGGAACATGAATGTGCTTGCCTGTAACCAAAGTGTGGAAAATATTTATCTGGACCCCCATGAGCTGAAACAGTCCAAAGCGGACCTTCCCGCCATTGCCCGGAAGCTGGGGGAGCTTTTGATGCTGGATCCTGCCTGGATTGAACAGCAGGGGAAGGATATTACAAAACGATACAAGCAGATCGCAACTCGGGTGGACGAAGAAACCGCGGCAAAGGTCCGGGCATATATCAACGAGAACGGGATTTCCGGCATCCATCTGGAACCCAATTCTAAGCGGTATTACCCATACGGTTCTTTGGCAGCCCAGGTGATTGGTTTTACCAATTTGTCCAACACCGGCTCCGAGGGGGTTGAAGCGGCATACAACAGTTACCTGGAGGGCGGCACTGGGAAGGTAATCACCACAAAGGGTAACAACGAGATGGATATGCCCTTTTCCTATGAGAACTTTGTGTCCTCACAATCTGGAAACAGTGTAATTCTGACCCTGGATGCCACGGTACAGGCATGTCTGGAAAAACAAATGGAAAATGCTATTGCCCGTTATGATGTAAAAAACGGCGCATTTGGTATGGTGATGAATGTCAACACCGGTGAGATACTGGCTATGGCGACCCTCGGAAGCTATGACCCCAATTCTTACCAGGAAATTTTCGATCAAAACACGGCCCGGGAATTGGAGCAAATGCGGCTTAACTACCTGCTCAATCCGGAAAATTCCCAGGCTTATACCGATGGGAAGAAAGCTTACAACGAGGCGCTGACAGCGGCCAGACTGAAACAGTGGAGAAACCGCTGCATTTCCGATGGTTATGAACCGGGCTCTACCTTTAAGGTACTGACCATGGCAGCAGCACTTGACTGCGGTGCTATCGACCTGACTACAGGATTTCATTGCTCCGGATCGGAGCAGATTCCCGGCAGAGCGCAGCTGCTCCATTGCTGGCGGGCAAAGGGCCACGGCTCTGAGCAAACGCCTCAGGCGTTACAAAATTCCTGTAACATTGCCTTCGCCCATATTGCACTGAAGCTGGGCGGTGAACGGTTTTATGATTATGTACAGCGCTTTGGGGTTCTGGAAAAAACTGGTATAGATCTGGCAGGGGAAAGCAAGGGCGTGTTTTTTGACAAGGCACTAGTTACCAATACAGATAAGTGGGGAACCGCATCCCTGACCTCGGGTTCTTTTGGACAGACCTTTAAGCTGACACCACTGCAGCTAGTACGGGCCATCAGTTCTGTGGTCAACGGCGGCTATCTTCTGGAGCCTTATATCGTATCCGAGGTGGTAGATGCCCAAGGGAATACAATTTTGAAACAGGAGCCTACCGTGCTGCGGCAGGTCATCAGCGAAGAGACATCAAAAACCATGTGTGAACTGATTACCTCTGTGGTGACGGAAGGAACTGCCAAAAATGCCAGTGTTGCGGGATTTTCTATCGGCGGAAAGACCGGCACCAGTGAAAAAATTGATGTTTTTGACGAGAATGGCCAGCGTGTGCTGGATAAAATCGTATCATTTGTGGGTATTGCGCCAATGGACGATCCAGAGTATATTGTACTGGTGGCCCTTGACACCCCATCCCGGGAGACGGGTCTGTATATTTCCGGCGGCGTTATGGCAGCACCTACTGTTGGCGCGGTCATGGGGGATATCCTGCCATACCTGGGTGTCAAACATAATTACACCGAGGAGGACGCGGCAGGCAGAACTGTGATCCTGGAGGATATGACAGGCTTGACTGCTGACCAGGCACAGAAGCTTCTGAAAGAGCAGGGGTTGACCTGTGTTCTGCAAGGGTCGGAGGAAACGGTTACAGCCCAGCTCCCGGAGGCGGGACAGGGCGTACCGGGAGACAGCCAGGTGATCCTGTATTTGGGCGATAAGCCGGAACAGGAAACGGTAAAGGTTCCGGATTTTACGGGTATGACCCGTCAGCAGGCAAGCGATGCCGCCGGATTACTGGGTTTGTACATCTTGGTAAAGGGAAATGCGGAAGTTTCACCTAATGTAACAGTAACCGCACAGTCGATTCCGGCGGGGACGCCGGTGTCTGCCGGAACGACAGTTGAATTGCAATTCTTGGATACAAAAGCTGCCGACTGACTGGAGGAAATAGCTATGCAACTGAAAGACTTACTCAACGGACTGACAGTGATTGAAGCGTCTGTGGAGATGCAGACAGAAATCAGCGAAATAACATACGATTCCAGAAAGGTAACCCCCGGCAGCCTGTTTGTTGCCATCACGGGCTTTGTAACCGACGGAAACCGGTATATCCCCATGGCGTTGGAAAAGGGCGCTGTCGCTGTGGTTACAGCGGTAAAGCCGGAAACGGATATTCCCTATGTGTTGGTGGAATCGGACCGGCTGGCCCTGGCGCTGATGGGCGCCAACTATTATGGCCACCCGGCAGAAGCTATGACCCTGATCGGTGTTACCGGCACCAACGGAAAAACCTCTTCTACGCTGCTTTTAAAGCATGTCCTGGAGGTTGCCCGGGGGGCAAAGGTGGGATTGATCGGCACCATGGACAATATGATCGGTCAGCAATCCGTCCCTGCGGACCGGACCACCCCGGAGAGCCTGGATTTGCAGGCGCTGTTCGCAAAAATGCGGGATGCAGGCTGCACCCATGTGATCATGGAGGTGTCTTCCCATGCCATTGCCCTGGATCGGGTGGGGGGTATCCGCTTTGATGTGGCGGCATTTACCAATCTGACAGAAGATCATCTGGATTTCCACAAGACCATGGAAAACTACTGTGACACCAAGGCGATCCTTTTCTCCCGCAGCAGAAAATGCGTTGCCAACCGGGACGATGCCTGGTATGAGCGCATGTGTCTCGGAGCAACGGGGAAGGTGTTCAGCACCTCCGCGAAAACCAGCGCAGATCTTTATGCCGCAGATGCGCAGCTGCTGTCTGACGGCGTATCCTTTACGGCAGTGAGCGGTGAGCAGCAGGCGCAGATCTGTCTGCCGATCCCCGGAAAGTTTACTGTCTACAATGCCTTGACCGTGTTAGGGTGCGCCACAGCTTTGGGGATTTCTCTGAATGAGGCCGCACAAGCATTAAAAACAGCCAAAGGCGTTAAGGGCAGAGTAGAGGTGGTTCCCACTCCGGGAAAACCCTATACAGTGCTGATCGATTATGCCCATACGCCGGACGGTCTGGAAAATGTACTCTCTTCTGTCCGTGGATTCTGCAAGGGCAGACTGATTGCGGTTTTTGGCTGCGGTGGTGACCGGGATCCCATAAAGCGTCCCATAATGGGAAAAATAGGTGTGGACCTTGCGGATATTGCCATCATTACCTCTGATAATCCCCGCACTGAAGAGCCAATGGCAATCATTGAGGACATTGTAAAAGGTCTTGGGGATTCAAAAAATTACGAAGTAATTGAAAATCGTCCCGCTGCCATCAGACACGCTATGGACATTGGCCAAAAAAATGATATAATTGTATTGGCAGGTAAAGGCCATGAAACTTATCAGGAGATACACGGCGTAAAGCACCACCTGGATGAACGGGAAGTGGTAGCTGCGTATCTGGAGGAAACGAGGAAATAAAATGGGCAGGATCACATTGGAGCAAGCCGCGCAGTGGTGTGGCGGTCAGATCGATCCCAAATATAAAAATGTAGCCTTTCTGGGTGCCAACAACGACACCCGGAAGCTTGCTACCGGCGAGTTGTTTATAGCACTAAAGGGCGCAAGAGACGGCCACGATTTCATCCCTGAGGCGCTGAAAAAGGGCGCGGCGGCGGTGCTGTGCACCCATTGTGACGGGGATTACCCGGCAATCATAGTGCCGGACACCCGGATTGCCCTGGGGCAGATCGCCCAGCAGGAAAGACTGCGTCTGGGCGTGAAGGTGGTTGGTATTACCGGCTCAGTGGGCAAAAGCACCACAAAAGAAATGGTTGCGGCAGTATTGTCCACTACATACCGGGTCAGCAAGACACAGGTGAACCATAATAATGATATCGGTATGCCTATGGCGATCCTGGCGATGCCGGAGGACACCCAGATCGCTGTGCTGGAAATGGGCATGAACCACTTCCGGGAGATTGCCTATTTGAGTAACATTGCAAAGCCGGATGTGGCAGTGATTATTAACATTGGCACCATGCACATTGAGCATCTTGGTTCTGTGGAAGGAATCCTGCAGGCAAAGCTGGAGATTCTGGAGGGAATGAGACCCGGTGGGAAGGTCGTCCTCAACGGAGATAATTCTCTGCTTTGGAATCAGCACAACAATCTTAAAAATGTCTCGTATTTTGGAGAAAGAAACGGTGAATGTGCGGTTTTAGGCACGAATGTGCAGAAAAACAGCGACGGACTGACTTTTGATGTCCGTTGGGAAAACCGGCAGTTTTCAATAGATTTGTCTATGGAAGGGGAGCACTATGTTTCCGATGCCCTTGCGGCAATCACGGTAGGTCTGGAACTGGGTGTCCGGATCCCGGATATTTGCGCCAGCCTGGCTTCTTTTCGGAATATGGAAGGCAGACAGGAGATCTTTACCGTGGGGCAGTTCACGATCATTAAAGACTGCTATAATGCAGGTCCGGAATCCATGGCTGCCGCATTGGCAGTTCTGAATGGGAAAGCCGGCCGCCGGATTGCGGTGCTGGGAGATATGCTGGAGCTGGGTGTCTGCGCCCAGGCGGAGCATTATAAAGTGGGCAGGATCGCTGCGGAAAATGCGGACATCCTATTTGCCTATGGTCCTAACAGCAGCCGTGTGGTCAGCGGTGCACTTACAGGAGGCATGCCCGATACCCGGGTAAGCGCCTATGAAGACAAAGAAAAACTGGTAAGTACGCTGAAGCAAACAGCTATGCCCGGTGATGTGCTGCTGTTTAAGGGCAGCCACGGTATGCACATGGAAACGGTGTTGGAACAGTTTCTGGGCAAGGACAGATAATTCGGAGGAAAAATTATGACAAGAATCGTTGTCGCTGCCGCGGCAGGAGCGGTCTTGAGCGGTGCCATCGGCTGGTTTTTGCTACCGGTGCTGCGGGCGCTGAAGGCCGGCCAGTCCATCCGGGAGGTTGGACCCACATGGCATAACTATAAGGCAGGCACACCTATGATGGGCGGCGTGATGTTTATTGCCGGAGCGGTCCTGTGCGTTTTGGGCAATCTGTTTACCATGAAAGATTACACGGTGCTGTATGTGCTGGGACTATCCCTGTGTTTCGGTCTTGTGGGCTTCCTGGACGACTTTTTCAAGCTGAAATTTAAGCGAAATCTGGGCTTGACATCTGCCCAAAAGGCAATGCTGCAGATGGCGGTATCTGCGCTGTACCTTTACCTGCTGTACAAGCAGGGGGTCATGAGCTGTGATCTGTATATTCCTTTTGTAAATATTACAATTTCCAATATTCATCCGCTGGTATACATTTTCTTTGCTATGTTCGTTATGGTTGGCTGTGTGAACGCGGTGAATCTGACAGACGGTGTAGATGGCTTGTGTGGCAGTGTTACCATCCCGGTGATGGCTTTCTTTTCTGCAACGGCTGTTGCTGTGGGTAGGTTTGACCTTGCACTGCTGCCGGCATCTCTGCTGGGTGGCCTGGTTGCATACCTGTTCTACAACTGGCATCCTGCCAAAGTGTTCATGGGTGATACCGGTTCGCTGTTTTTAGGCGGTGTTGTCTGTGCGTTGGCATTTGCTCTTAATATGCCGTTGATTCTCATTGTTGTAGGTCTTGTGTATATCGTGGAGACCTTGTCTGTGATTCTGCAGGTAGTGTATTTTAAACTGACCCACGGTAAGCGGATCTTCAAGATGGCGCCGATCCACCATCATTTTGAGATGTGTGGCTGGAAGGAAGAAAAGATCGTTCTGATATTTGCCGGTGTTTCTGTGGTAATGTGCATTGCTGCCTGGGGTGGTATTGCGGGAATGATCGGTTAAAATCGAAAGGAGCTTCTTATGGCTGTGCAGAGATCACTGCACACCAAGGAGGACCACCGACTGGGGAAAAACCGGATCGGTGAAAGCGTGGATGTTCCGTTTCTGGTGTTACTGTTGCTTTTGCTGACAGTAGGACTTGTGATGCTTTACTCTGCCAGCTATGCCCAGAGCGAGTACGATACGGGCTATACTGTATCTACCCGTTACCTGCAAAAGCAGGGGGTGTGTGCCCTTATCGGCATGGGGGCGATGGTTCTGATCAGCAGGATTCCACCGGACTTCTGGCTGCGAATGGCGTGGCCACTGTACGGGGTCAGTATTTTGCTGCTGCTTTGTGTACTGCTGTTTGGAGAATCGGTCAACGGCGCGAGAAGGTGGATCAATATTGCCGGCCTGCAATTTCAGCCTTCGGAGATCGCTAAATTTACCATGATCGTGCTGTTTGCCCGACTGACAAAAGGCTTTGGTACTTCAGCCAGAGAGTTCCGGTACGGTGTACTGGGCTTTGGCGGCGCGCTTTTGGGAATTTTGATTCCCTTGGCGCTGGAAAAGCATTTGTCGGCGATCATGCTCATGGGCATGGTTGCCGTGGTGATGATGTTCGTAGCAGGAACAAACCCCAAATGGCTTTTGGCGGGCGCCGGGGCGGCGGTGGTATTCCTGGTCATATACATCAGTTTTATGGGCTATGCCGGGGACCGGGTAAGTGCCTGGCTTCACCCGGAGCAAGACCCGGGAGACACGGGTTATCAGATTTTGCAGTCCCTGTATGCCATTGGCTCAGGAGGGTTATTTGGTATGGGCTTCGGCAAAAGCCGGCAAAAGTATTTGTATTTGCCCTTTCAGTATAATGACTATATATTTGCCATTATCTGTGAAGAACTGGGGCTTATTGGCGCTGTTCTGATCATTGCGCTGTTTGGCGCACTGATCCTGCGGGGGTTTTGGGTTGCCCTGCGGGCACCGGACCGGTTTTCAACAGTTCTGTGCGCCGGCCTGGTTGCACTGATTGCTGTTCAAACTGTTTTGAATCTTGGTGTAGTAACCAATCTGTTGCCGTCTACCGGTATTGCGCTTCCGTTTTTTTCCTACGGAGGGACAGCGTTGGCGGTGAACTTAGGGGAGATGGGCGTGGTTTTAAGCATTTCCCGTTACCGCAAACAGGCAACACGACAGGAGGTTTTACAATGAATGTGATTTTTACCTGCGGTGGTACCGGGGGGCATATCAACCCTGCCATTGCGGTTGCAAATATTTGGAAAGAAAGACATCCGGATAGCAATATTCTCTTCATCGGTGCTAAGGACAGAATGGAGGAAGAGCTGGTACCCAAGGCAGGCTACCGGCTGCATACCATTCCGGCTTCGGGAATGTCCAGAGGTAAAAATTTTGCGGCGCTGAGGTACAACCTGCGGGCTGTGAGCTATGTGTTCCAGGCTGTGAGCAGCTGCAAAAAGGTTATCCGTGATTTTAAGGCGGATGTGGTGGTGGGCACCGGTGGCTATGCAAGCTTCCCGGCTTTGCTTGCAGCCAGTATGCTGGGCGTTCCTACCTGTGTCCATGAAGCAAATGCCATGCCGGGACTGACCACAAGAATGATTGCCGGCAGAGCTGACCGGGTATTGACCTGTTTCCCGGAAAGCGCCAAATACTACCGTCATCCGGAAAAGGTGGAGACGGTGGGTATGCCGGTTCGCAGAGAGTTTATTTTTACCAAAAAAGAAGATGCCCGTAAGGAATTGGGCTTAGATGAGCGTCCCTTGGTGGTATCCGCCTTTGGCAGCCAGGGCGCAAAGGCTATGAATGAGGTGATGGCAGACCTGTTCCGTTTGGAAAAGGATGCGTGCTATCCCTTCCAGCATATCCATGCCATGGGCAGCTACGCCACGGACTGGATGCCGGAGCTTGTGGCGCAGAAGGGTGTGGACCTTTCTGAAAACAAGGGCATCACCATGCAGGAGTATATTTACAATATGCCCACGGTAATGGCTGCGGCAGATGTAATCATCAGCCGGGCGGGTGCCTCCAGCTGCAATGAGATCGCGGCTTCCGGAACGCCCTGTATTTTGATTCCTTCCCCCAACGTGACGGACAATCATCAAGAGAAAAATGCCCGTGCGCTGGCAGACAACGGAGCGGCAATCCTGGTTCTGGAAAAGGACTGCACCTCCCAGATGCTGATGGAGCATATTACGCATTTGCTTGCGGATACCGATGCCCGCCGGGATATGGAAAAAGCCCTGCGAAAAATGTGTGTACTTGATTCTGCGGAACGGCTGTGTGATATTATTGGACAGCTGGCTGACCGCAAGTAGGAGAATAGATATGAATACCAAAGATAGAAACCGCACCGCCGGACAGAAGAACCGTTCCGGCAGACCTGTTTCCGGGAAAACCGCCGGGAAAGCACCCCGGAAAGCCGGGGCAGCGGCTGCCGTCAAGACAAAGCCCCGGCGTCAGCCTGCGCCGAAGCCCAGTCCGGATGTGGTTTATACCCAACCGGGACCTTTTAACCGGAACCGCTTTTTGCTCCATCTGGCAACGGTAGTAGCGGTGGTGCTGGCATTGCTTTTCGGAATGTCCATTTTCTTTAAAGTCAAAACAGTTACGGTAACGGGTATGAACAAGTATACCGCCTGGGACGTCCGGGAGGCTTCGGGAATCCAGGAGGGCGAAAATCTGCTGACCATCAGTGAGCCGAAGCTGAGCAGCAACATCAGATCCCGGCTTCCTTATGTGGACAAGGTCCGAATCGGAATAAAACTTCCCGATACGGTAAAAATTGAAATCAAGGAGCTGGATGTGGTCTATGCCATTGAGGCGAGCGACAGCTCCTGGTGGCTGATCCGGGCAGACGGCGGCGTTGTGGAGAAGACAAACAGCGCCGACGCGGGGTTATACACCCAAATCGCGGGTGTTAAACTGGAAAATCCGGAGGTGGGAAAACCGGCAGTTGCCACCCAGGCACAGCAAGTAGGGGAGGATGGCCAGACGGTTCCCATAACCGTATTGGCAAGCGAGCAGCTCAGCGCGGTGATCTCTGTGCTGCAGTATCTGGAAAGTAACGGGATTATCGGCAAAATTAAAAGTCTGGATGTTGCGGACCTTAGCAGCATCGAAATGTGGTATGAGGATCGTTTCCAGCTGCTGTTGGGCGACACCACGCAGCTTTCCTACAAGATCAGCCTGATCAAAACTGCCATCGACCAGCATATGCAGGCATATGACAGCGGAACGCTGGATGCCAGTCTTACCATTCAGCCGGATCCGGAAAAGCAATATCAGGTGATCTATACCCCGTTTAACGGTTGATACACAAATTTTTGTAAAAAACTTTGCCGAAAAATAAGAATTTCTATTGACCAAATGTGATTTTCACTGTAGAATATACAAGTAACATTATAAATTGGCAGAGGTGGGTCCGCCCACGGATGCAACGATACATAGGAGGAGAGCATAATGTCTGAAATGTTCCAGGATCGCGTTGTGAAAATTAAGGTGATCGGTGTCGGTGGCGCCGGTAACAATGTTATCAACCGGATGATCGAAGCCGGTGTACAGGGTGTTGACTTTGTTGTTGTCAATACCGATAAGCAGGATCTGAATAAGTCCATTTGCCCCAACAAGGTGCAGATCGGTGAGAAGCTCACCGGGGGCATGGGTGCCGGCTCCAAGCCCGAGATCGGCCAGAAGTCCGCAGAGGAATCCAGGGCTGCTATTGGTAAGATCCTGGAGAATACCGACATGGTGTTCATCACTGCCGGCATGGGCGGCGGTACGGGTACCGGCGCTGCTCCCATCGTGGCTGACCTGGCCCGTGAGGCTGGTATTCTGACTGTCGGCGTGGTTACCAAGCCCTTCAAGTTTGAAGGTGCTAACCGTATGCGTCAGGCTGAGCAGGGCATTGCCGCTCTGTCTGAGAAGGTGGATTCTCTGGTTATCATCCCCAACGACCGTCTGAAGTACGTTACCGATCAGAAGATTACCTTCGCCAACGCTTTCGGCATTGCTGACGATGTGCTGAAGCAGGCTGTTACTTCTATCTCCGAGTTGGTTGGCTACTCCGACCGTGTGATTATCAACCTGGACTTTGCTGACGTTTCCGCTGTTATGAAGGATGCTGGCCGCGCTCACATGGGTGTGGGTATTGCCTCCGGCCGTGAGAAGGCTGAGCAGGCTGCCCTGGCTGCTGTTGCCAGCCCCCTGCTGGAGACCTCCATCAACGGTGCTACCGGTGTTCTGGTGAATGTTACCGGTTCTGCTGACCTGACCCTGGACGATGTGGAGACTGCTGCCGGTATCGTGCAGGAGGCTGCTAACCCCGAGGCTAACATTATCTTCGGTGCTACTTCCTCTGATGAGTTTGTGGACGAAATGCGGGTTACCGTTATCGCCACCGGCTTTGAGCACAAGGAAGAGGCTGCCCAGGCGGATCCCGCTTCCGAGAAGGCAAGCAAGACTGCTGACGATATTGAAGACATCTTCAGCATTTTCAGCCGTTAACAAAAATCCTGCAGCATCCCGGACAAACTGTCCGGGATGCTTTTTCGTAAAGGAGTAAAAGATGGAAGCGTACCGGGATCTGGCAGTCAGCTATGACCGACTGACCAATGATGTGGATTATAAGGCTGTTGTGGATTTTTACTGGCAGATCCTGGAAAGGGAAGGGCTGCAGCCCCGAACGGCGGTGGATCTTGCCTGCGGTACCGGCTCTGTGGCGCTGCTGCTGGCGGAGCAGGGCCTGCGGGTAACCGCTGTGGATATGTCCGAGGAAATGCTTTGTGTGGCGGCCCAGAAGACCTGTGAGCAGGGACTAAAGGTTACCTTTGCCTGCCAGAAGCTCCAGCAGCTTCGCCTTTCCAGGGCCGTTGACTTGGCTGTGTGCGCCCTGGATAGCCTGGATTATATTGCCGACCCGGAGGATTGCCGCGAAGCAATTCGACGGATCTATAGGGTACTGAATCCCGGCGGCTGTTTTATCTTCGATGTGAACACCCCGGAAAAGCTGAAAGCAATGGATGGACAGGTGTTTCTGGACGAGGACGAGGATGTATACTGTGTTTGGCGCGGCGAATTTGACGAGCAGACCAATATTTGTTCCTATGGTATGGACCTGTTCCAGCGCCGGGGAGATACTTGGCACCGAAGCTTCGAGGAGCATTGCGAGTATGCCTACAGCGCAGACCAACTGATTGGTTATCTGAAAGATGCGGGATTTACAGAGATCGCGGTCTATGCAGACCGGGAATTTTGCGATCCCCGGCCCGATGAACAGCGGATCTATATTAAGGCGAGAAAGGGAAAAATCAAATGAACGACTATCTGGTAAGAGGCATGACCATGGACGGGTTGGTGAAGGTTGTGGCGATCCGTTCTACGGAGCTGGTGCGCCGTGGTGCCCAGATTCACAGAACTACGCCCAATGCCACTGCAGCCTTCGGCAGAGCGCTGACAGCAGCGTCTATGATGGGCAATATGCAGAAGGTGGACAACGGCTCCATGACCCTGCAGATCAAGGGTGACGGTCCTATTGGCACGGTCGTATGTGTATCCGACCCTGTGGGTAATGTCCGTGGCTATGTATATGAGCCCAAAGTCCCTCTTGTGGAGAAGTATCCCGGCAAGTTGGATGTGGGCGCAACTGTGGGCAACGGCACCTTGACGGTAATACGGGATTTGCAGATGAAGGAGCCTTATGTGGGCTCGATTCCCTTGGTTTCTGGCGAGATCGGTGACGATGTAACAGCCTACTTTGCCCAAAGCGAGCAGACCCCGACCGCCTGCGCCCTGGGCGTGTTGGTGGATAAGGATCTGAGTGTGAAGGTGGCAGGGGGCTATCTGATCCAACTGCTTCCCGGCGCTACCGAGGAAACTATCGATGCCGTGGAGAAGGGAATCCAGCGGGCAGGGGCGGTAACGGCTATGCTGGAGCAGGAAATGACCCCGGAGGATATTCTGGGACAGGTCTGCGGCGACCTGGGCGTAGTGTTCATGGAGACCACCGAGGTAAGCTATAGATGCTACTGCGACAGAGATCGGGTAACCGCAGCGCTGATCAGTCTGGGTAAAAAGGAATTGACCGACATCGCCGGGGAGGGAAAAACCTTTCCGGTGGAATGTCAGTTCTGCGATGAGATTTATAAATTTACGCCGGAGGATATTCAAAAAATTCTTGAAAAAGTTTAAGAAACGTTGAAAATTTATGGGTAAAACCATGATTTTGCAGTGGCATAATTCTTGATAAAAAATAAGAAAAAGTGCTTGACAAATAAACCATACTTGGGTATAATGATATCCGTCGCTGAGATGCGTACGCTTTCTGCGGCGGTATGGGAGCATAGCTCAGCTGGGAGAGCACATGCCTTACAAGCATGGGGTCACAGGTTCGAGCCCTGTTGTTCCCACCATATCTGGCCCGGTGGTGCAGTCGGTTAGCACGCCAGCCTGTCACGCTGGAGGTCGACGGTTCGAGTCCGTTCCGGGTCGCCATATAAAGCATCTGAGCAGAGC
>JAZOMH010000004.1:0-2286 GCA_045653785.1 Faecousia sp.
AGTAAACGCTGATTAAATGGCGCTATTTTAAGGAGCGACTAAGAAAAATGCCCCAAATTAGCAATTCTCTCTGCTTTTTCTTCATCCAAGCTCCTGAATGAGCCTGGATTTCCGGCATTTGGGCGCACTTATCCCATAGCCAGCATATAAAGGTTTGCACTTGCAAACAGCAAGCGGGCATGACAATCGTTCTTGTGGATACCCTTGTAGCGTGTTTTCCTCCAGTGAAAGATATCCTTGACGATGTGGAAAACATATTCCACTTTGCACCGAACGCTGGATTTGCGCTTTTCAATCTCTTTTTCGTATGCCCATGCTAAATCGTCGCCATAGTGTCGCTTGAAAGTTCCTCTTTGGCGATTGATCTTATACTCTCTATCGATGCCGTCTGTCACATATTTGTCCATTTTTAGATAGCCGGCATCACCATATACCACAGCGTCGTCCTCTCGAAGCAGCTCCGGTGCTACTTTGCCTTCTGCTTCGTTTGCGGCTGTGGAAATAATGGTGTGAACAAAACCATAATAAGGATCCGTTCCAATATGCACACGCATACCGTAATACCATTTGGTGTTCTTTCTGGTGGAGTGCATCTCTGGATCGCGTTTCTTATCCCGGTTTTTGGTGGAATTGGGTGCTTCTACGATGGTTGCATCAACAATCGTTCCGCCAGACACAAGCTTTCCTTCTTGTGCAAGCAGCTCCTGTACCTGATCAAAGAATTTCTTTTGCAAACCGTGGTCATTTAGCAGTTTACGGAATTTGCACAGAGTGGTAGCATCAGGAACCTGCTCTCCGGCAGAAAAGTTAATCCCCATAAAGGTTTTCATGGCATAGCTGTCATAGATAGCGTCTTCGATACCTTCATCAGAGAGATTGAACCAAGTCTGGAGCATAGTCATTCGCAACATCTGCTCAATTTCTACAGGCTTGCGGCCACGCTTGCCGTCTGGGTAATGAGGAACAACCAAAGATACCCACGCATTCCAAGGCAAAGTAGCATCCATTTTTTCTAAAAAAGCTTCCCTTTTTGTAGTACGCCGACGATTGGTATACTCAATATCCGTAAAATTCTGCTGTTTTTCCATTTGAAACACCCCTTTACTCTATTATACCATAAATAGCTTTGGGGCGGTAGAATTAATCAGCGTTTACTCAAGGAGAAGCCTTTTTCCCCAAATAGGACTTTTTTGACAGAATGAAGCACCGCTCGCAAGGGCGGTGCTTTCCTTATTCAGCCATTCTCTTCAACGGCTTCTTTGGGCTGTTCGGTGTGGACCCGACCGGCAACATCCGAAACCGGCAGGCTGAACACGATACCCTGCGCCTGCTTCGCCATGCCCATTTCCTTATAGAGGGCATTGAGAACCTTGTCACGGATATCCTTCTCCACTACCATCATCAGAATTTCCTTTTCGTGGTGAACGGTGATGCCGAAGAATGCCGCCTCATTGGCACGGGCCACACCACGGGCATTGAGGATCGTACCGCCCCGGACACCCTGCTCACGGGCAACCTCCATTGCTTCCTCAGCAAAACCTGCATTCACCATTGCAAAAATCACTTCATGGTTATTGGTAGTCATGTTTCCTCCTCCTCACATCTGGTTGTTACTCAAGAAACGGTAGATATTCACACCGATGACACTGCTCATCGGCACCGCAAATGCAATACCTTTACCGTTGCGGATGGTGCTGAATTTCTCTTCCAGAACCTTCAGGATGGTATCCGTCAGATCCTCACGGACGACACTGATGATCACAGCTTTGTGATTATTCAGTCCCAGCATATCCAGAATCTCAGAATGCGCCGTGCCGGTACCGTTGACCATGGTCTGGAAATTCACCTCATACTGGCTCAGCACGTCCAGATAAAATTCACCCTTATTCCGGTCCACCACAGTGAACAGGAGCTTTAACTTCTTGATTGCAGATTCATTGACAGAATTCGCCATAGCAACTCCTCCTCACATAAAATTGATGATCTGCTGATCGTCAGCATCCAGAATACGCTTCATCGCCCGTTTCTCGGCAATCCGCTCGGAAACAATGCCTCTGAAGCCCAGCAGCTGAATGGTGACCAGGGGGGTCATGGCGACCATAGCCACCACACCGAAGGCCTCATTCAGCACATCGCCGCCGGCACCGATACAAGCACCGATGGCGAAAGGCAGGATGAAACCGGAGGTCATGGGGCCGCTGGCAACACCACCGGAGTCAAATGCCACCGCCGTGTACATAGGCGGCACAAAAAGAGAAAGCGCAAGGGAAATAAAGTAACCGGGGA
>JAZOMH010000005.1:0-56794 GCA_045653785.1 Faecousia sp.
AAAAAAAGAAAAAATAAGGGGGGGGGGGGGTCCCGTGTGGGTGACCCCCACGCTTGCATTATAAACTGAAATTCTCTTTATCGTAATCACTGAAATCCAGCGCCTTGGCTTTTGGTGGTACACGCTTACATGGATCATACACAAATTTTCTGCACCCCTTATCCACTACGACCAGACCGCGTTTGATACATAAAACCGCGTTGTCATTCAATTTTGTTGCATTCAGGCAATAGCTGCAGGAACGGGGCATTTTCTTTCTGAACAACATGAAAATCACGCCTTGTTGATAATTTTTCCCTATTATACAACACTTCTTTCAGAATTTCTACTATTATTTTTATAAACGTAGATGACGGACGGAATAAAAGCGCCTAAAAATATGATCGGCAGATATAACGGCACTTCCCAGCGTTCGTTTGCTGGGAACAGGGTATATTGCAGCACGTATGCTAACAGGAACGAAACAGCCGACTGAATTATTTTTCCCGGGAAATACATACCGGTCCCCAGCCCTTCGGTAACGGCGGATGTCTGCATCGCCACACAAATGCCGCCAAAGCCAAGCATAAGCGCACTAAGTATAAATTTGCAGCCACCCGGATAAATGCGGTTTAGCTGATATGTTCCATTGGATAATTCTAATACGCCGTTGATTATAACCTGGCTCTCAATGGGCAGCATCCGAAGAAACCACCGATCTAAAAAGGCGATCAGAACCCGAAATAAAATGACCCAACCACACACAAGGGCGATGTTTTTAACGCTTTTTAAGACTGCCTGTGATATTGTCATAGGCTTTACAATTCTGAGGATAACATCGCTTTCCTTCCTTCTTGGAAGCAGAGCGCCTGTAATCAATGCGGAAAGTATATGTATGCTCCATATAAGCCATGGAATATATGGGCTTTGAAACAAGCTTCCCATCATTCCAAATATAAATGCAGGACCGGCATTGCTGCAAAAACCCAACATTCTACCGGCTGTATTCTTAGAAATATTGCCGCTTCGATAGGCGTCAAAAATACATTGGGCACCCACGGGATAACCACCAAGCAGACCAAGCAGGAGAATCGATTCTGTCCCCTTGGGAATCGCACAAAGCCTTCCGATGGGCTGCAGTATCGGTACGTTAAATTGGGCAAGCGAGCTGTTTACAAACGCCGTAAAAACAAAGAAAGGGAATAGAGACGGAACGACGGTATAAATGCAAAGGTTTATACCGTCCGTGGCACCTGAAAGTGCTGTTTTCGCATCCAAAATTAATACGGCTAAACAGGCTGCGCCCACCAAGCTTGTCCAAAAGAAACGTTTTTTAACCATGAGATCACCCCATAAGAATCTATGCGGCTCTTGGAAAAAAATCACACGCCGGGCATAGACTTCTAAAAAGGAGGTGTTGGCGATGAAGCAGCGGAGTAACATCCTCGATCGTGCCATTCTTGGCGCACAGCTGCCTGGGGAGTGTCCCCCCGGGGTCCCGCTTGTGGAGATCGCAGGTGAAAATCGAATTTTGGTTGAAAATCATTATGGAATTTCGCAGTATGGCGGTTGTGAAATCTGTGTAAAAATGAAGTACGGCAGTCTTCGTGTGTGTGGCTGTAATCTGGAGCTTGCCAGAATGACGAAGGTACAACTGGTGATTACAGGCAGGATTGACAGCGTGCATTTGTGCAGGAGGGAGAGATAGATGGGATACAAGACTTCCGTTAATGGTTATTATCACATACAAATCACAAGCGCCAATCCAATCCGGACACTGGAAAAATTAAATTCTGCTGGCTGTGAATTATATGATATAAGATCAATCGACGATCTGAATGTCTCGTTCTACATTAAGCGATCCTGTTATAATGTTGTCAGCAATATAATCAAGAAACATGGCGATCAGGAAATAATCCTTAAAAAATCAGGTATATTTTGGTCCGTTAATGGGCTGCTAAGGCGACCGGTGCTGCTGCTAGGAGTCGTTATATTGTTGACAATGGTTCTATATCTTCCAACACGTGTGTTATTTGTTCGTGTAGAAGGTAACACAACAGTTCCGTCCCGTTATATCACCGAACAGGCAGGTTTTTGTGGGATAGGGTTTGGAGCCTCAAGACGGGCTGTTCGAAGTGAGAAAGTAAAGAACGCGTTGTTAGCTGCGATTCCGCAGTTACGATGGGTAGGTGTAAACACAAAGGGGTGTGTTGCTGTTATTTCCGTCCGGGAGAGAGATCCGCAGACAAGCCAGTCTGTTACATCGGGGACAGGGAGCATAATTGCTCTGAGGGATGGAATTTTAAGTGATATTACAGTTTTGCGGGGAAATTCCCTTTGCAGAATTGGGCAAGCAGTTAAACAAGGGCAGGTGTTGATCTCTGCTTATACGGATTGCGGAATTTGCGTCAAGGCAGAACGGGCAGAAGGCGAAGTAGTCGCACTAACAAATCGGACAATTGAAGCGATTACGCCCGTTTTTTCCGATTATCGGGGAGAAGTAACTCGCACCGAGACACTGTATTCCCTGCGAATAGGAAAAAAAATAATAAATTTCTTTAAAGATAGTGGAATTTCGGATACAACTTGTGTTAAAATGTATAAAGAGATATTTTTGACGCTTCCGGGTGGTTTTCGTCTGCCTGTCAGCTTGATTACGCAGAATCGGGTACATTACACAAATACAGATGCTGAGCGGCAGAATACTGACTGCTATCAATGGCTTAGCGACCGCACCGCAAAATATCTGCAGAATCAAATGCTGGCAGGAGAGATTCTTAATAACCACGACCAGATAACACTTTTGGAAGATGTTTGCGTGTTATCCGGGATGTATTTTTGCAGGGAGAACATTGGGCAATTTAGAAACGAGGAGTTTTACAGTAATGAAGGAAAAACTGATTGAAATTACCGTCAATGTTGACCGCGTGGAGGATTTGATCTCCGTGTTTGGTTCCTTTGATGAAAATGTAAAACGCATAGAGGAAGCGTTGGATGTTACCATTACTAACCGTGGTAATGAGCTGAAGGTTGCAGGCGATGCGGAATCTGCCCATAAGGCTGTGCGAACCCTGGAGGGCCTCCTGTCGCTCGCTTCAAAAGGTGAGATTATTGATGAACAGCGTGTCCGATACTTGATAACACTTGTCAAGGAAGGCAATGATGCGCAGGTAGCCAAGATGGCGGAGGATGTAGTTTGCATCACAGCCAAAGGTAAGCCTATCAAAGCAAAAACGGTCGGACAGCAGAATTATATGAAAGCAATTACTGCCAATACAGTCACCCTGGGTGTTGGCCCTGCCGGTACTGGAAAGACCTATCTGGCGGTAGCTGCTGCGGTGGCGGCATTCCGTGAAAGGACAGTTAACAGAATTATTCTGACCAGACCGGCTGTTGAAGCAGGTGAGAGACTGGGCTTCCTGCCGGGTGATCTTCAGAACAAGGTAGACCCCTATCTAAGACCGCTTTATGATGCACTGTACGATATGCTTGGTGCGGAAACATTTCAAAAATACCAGGAACGGGGCTCAATTGAAGTCGCGCCTTTAGCATATATGCGCGGCAGAACCCTAGACGACAGCTTTATTATACTGGATGAAGCGCAAAATACCACCAAAGAGCAAATGAAAATGTTTCTTACCAGACTGGGTTTTGGCTCTAAGATCGTTATCACCGGTGATGTAACGCAGATTGATCTGCCCTGTGATAAAGTTTCCGGTCTGAAGGATGCTCTGCGTGTTCTTGAGGGCGTAAAGGATATTGCAATCTGCAAGCTGACATCTGCGGATGTTGTTCGCCATGCGTTGGTCCAGGAAATCATCAACGCCTACGAAAGAGCAGACAAGAAAACGGAAATTAAGAAACCGGAAGTAAGTAAAACCCAGAAATACAAAAGGAAGAAATAAGGATGAATAATATCAAGATCAATCTGACTTATGACAGATTTTATTGGCAAGAGTATTATATAAGCGCAATTATTAAGAAGTGCATCAGAAAAGCACTGACTGCCGAAGGGGTAACTGTCCCCTGTGAAATCAATGTGCTGGTAACAAATGATACCGGAATAAGAAAAATCAATAAGGCAACACGTGATGTTGATAAAGCAACCGATGTTTTGAGTTTTCCTATGTTCCCCTTTACCCCCGGCGAACTGCCGGAGGATTGGACAGCGTACATAGATCCTGAGACCGGTCTGTGCCCACTGGGAGATATGGCGATCTCGTTGGAACGTGCGATGGCGCAGGCAGATGAATTTGACCACACAGTACGCAGAGAAGTGGGGTATCTTACGATCCATTCCATGCTGCATTTACTTGGTTCCGACCATCTGGATGAAGGTCCTCAGAAGGCACAAATGCGACAAAGAGAAGAGACCATTGCTTCTGGAATCTGGGGTATGAAGCGTACAGGAGGAACAATATGAATACAAAAACTGCTATGATCACCATTGCCGGTCGGCCTAATGTTGGAAAATCTACCCTCACAAACTACCTGGTAGGTGAGAAGATCGCTATAGTTTCCAACAAGCCGCAAACCACAAGAAACCGCATCTGCGGTGTTCTTACTAAGGCGCAGACACAGTTTGTGTTCGTGGATACACCGGGCTTTCATAAGCCCAGAACCAAGCTTGGCGATTACATGGTGAATGTTACAAAGAGCTCTATAGCAGATGTTGATTTGACCATTTTGGTTGTTGAACCTATTGCGTCTATTGGTCCTCAGGAACAGGGCCTGATTGAGCAGCTGACTGCACGGAAGTGTCCTGCGATTCTTGCGATCAACAAAATTGACACAGTGGAAAAGGACACTCTTCTGCAGGTGATTGCTGCCTATTCCGAAGCAGCCCCTTTCGCGGCTATCATCCCTATATCTGCCAAAACAGGCGACGGTGTTGACGCGCTGCTTTCTGAGTGTGAGAAGTATGCTATCGAAAGCCCGTTCCTTTTCCCTGAGGATACGACTACAGACCAGCCGGAACGACAGGTTATGGCAGAAATTATCCGAGAAAAGCTCCTTTGGTGCCTGGATCGGGAAATTCCCCACGGTACTGCTGTGGAAATTACAAAGTTTTCTGAACGGGATAACGGCATCATTGATATTGACGCCACCATTTACTGTGAAAAGGCCAGTCATAAGGGGATTATCATTGGCAAACACGGTGATATGCTCAAGAAGATTTCTACCATGGCACGCACAGACTGTGAGCGCTTTATGGGGACACGAGTATATCTGACCACGTGGGTAAAATATAAAGAAAACTGGCGGGATAACGACTACCTTGTTCGAAATTTCGGTTACAGAGAATAATTTCCATGAGTATACTCCCTGGCTTTGGCAATAACTAAGCAGGGGAGGGATGTATTATGGATTCTCAGAAGATATGGCAAATGTTTATGCAAACCGGTTCGCCTGAACTGTATGTATTATATAAACAGGCGTGCAAAATGGAGGATACCCATGTACTTGACGATCCGGGGGCTGGTGCTTCGGGTTACAGCCTACAATGATAACGATGCGCTGTTAACAGTGCTGACCCATTCACACGGAAAACTGACCGTGAAGGCAAGGGGTGTGAGGAGAAAGAACAGCAAGCTTACTGCCTCCTGTCAGCTGCTGGCCTATGCTGAGTTTACCTTGTTTGAATACCGCGGTTATTATACGATCAATGAGGCGCAATTCTTGGAGCTGTTCCATGAGCTTCGCAGAGATCTGCAGAAGCTGAGTTTGGGAACTTATTTTGCCCAGGTTGCGGAAGTGCTTTGCCAGGAGGATATTCCCAACCCGGAGCTGCTTTCGCTGTGCCTGAACAGCCTTTACGCACTCTCTAAGCTGTCAGTGGATGAATGTAAAGTGAAGGCTGTGTTTGAATTGCGCTGCGCTTGCCTGGCAGGTTATACACCCGATCTGCACGGCTGCGCGGGATGTGGTAATTTACTGCCGGACCGATTTGATATTTCTGCCGGTGTGCTTGAGTGTGCAAAATGCAGAAATGATGCATCCCCGGGTATCAGAATGCCGTTAACTGCCGGCACTCTGGAAGCAATGCGTTATGTATGTTCCTGTGATAGCAAGCATTTATTTTCCTTCCGGACAGGCAGTGATACACTGCACGGACTTTCCCAAATTGCAGAAACCTATCTTACAACACAACTGGAACGTAGTTTTTCGACACTTGACTTTTATAAGACATTAGTTGTTGAAATTTAGATTTACTTAGGAGCCACCTATGTCTGAACTGTACCATAAATCACAAATTAAACTGGAATTAGATGCAGTACTGTCTTTGTTGGCTGAGTGCGCATCCAGCGATGCAGGCCGATCTGCCTGCCTTTCTTTACAGCCTATATCGGATATTGATGATGTTCGCAGACTTTTGGACGAAACAACTGTTGCGTCGGATATGTGCACCCGAAAGGGGAATCCTGGTTTTACGGGAGCATGCGATGTGTCGCAGTACCTGGAGCGTGCGGATAAGGGCGGTATCTTGCAGCCTGCTGAGCTGCTTTCGGTTGCAGGGGTACTTCGTTGCGCCCGAACAATCAAAGAATACGCGGAAGGTGAAGAAACAGGAGTTTTAAACGATAAGTTTGTTTTGCTTATGGCAAACAGGTATCTGGAGGAACGCATTTTTAATTCGATTATCTCTGATGAGGAGATTGCGGACGGCGCAAGCCCGGAACTTTCTGATATTCGCCGTCATATCCGGATTCAGAGCGCCAAAATCAAGGACAGCCTGCAAAAAATCATATCCTCGCCTGCCTACACCAAGTATCTTAGAGAACCGATTATAACCATTCGCCAGGGAAGATATGTTGTTCCTGTTAAGAGCGAATGCAAAAACGATATTCCTGGACTTGTTCATGATGTTTCTGCAACCGGTTCTACTTATTTCATAGAACCGATGACAGCGGTTAGCGCAAATAACGCCCTGCGGGAATTGGAACTTCGTGAAAAGAAGGAAATTGAACGGATTCTTGCGCAGCTTTCTGCAGAGGCTGCATCCTACCGGGAACCTATCGTGCAAAACACGACGGCACTTACAAGCCTTGACGTGATCTTCGCAAAGGCGAAGCTGGCGTATAAGATGCAAGCTTGGCCGCCTATTATGAACGATCAGGGCAGGATCGAACTGAAAAAGGCGCGGCATCCTTTAATCGATAAAAAGGTGGTTGTGCCGGTATCTCTTCACCTGGGTACGGATTTTGATACAATGATTATCACAGGCCCGAATACCGGCGGTAAGACGGTAACGCTAAAAACCATTGGTCTTTTGACTCTGATGGCTGAATGCGGTCTGCATATTCCTGCCGGAGACGGTACTTGCTTATCTACCTTTGATTCTGTTTTGGCAGACATTGGTGATGAACAGTCGATTGCACAAAGCCTGTCTACATTCTCCAGTCATATGCGCACAATTGTAGATATTATCGGCCAGTGCGATAATAGAACGCTTGTTCTGTTTGATGAGCTTGGCGCCGGCACTGATCCCGCAGAAGGTGCAGCTCTGGCGATTGCACTGATCGAATTTTGCAGAAAAATGGGTTGTCGTGTTGCAGCCACTACTCACTATGCGGAATTGAAGCTGTATGCTATGCGTACGGCGGGGGTGATCAATGCTTCCTGCGAATTTAATGTGGATACATTGCAGCCTACCTACAAGCTGTTGATCGGTATTCCCGGAAAGTCCAACGCCTTTGCAATTTCCCGGAAGCTTGGGCTTCCGGAAAACATATTAAAAGAAGCGTCTGATCTTGTCGGACAAAGTGATAAAGACTTTGAGGATGTTTTGAGCCAGTTGGAACATCAGCGTCAGCGCATGGAAGAGGCAAGGGCGGAGGCTGAAGAGCTGCAAAAAGAGACAGCACGCATCAAACAGCAGAGCGAGGAATATAGCCAACAGATCCAGCGGCAGAGAGACCGGGCACTTGAGGATGCGCGGCTGCAGGCTCGCCAGATTATTGAGGATGCCCGCAGGACTGCCAATGCTGCCTCTGATGAGATCAAAGCTCTGAAGAAGCAAATCTCTGAAAATGCAGATATGCAAGGTGTCAACCAGAGACAAGCGCAGCTTCGACGCAGGCTGAATGAGGCTGAGGATAAACTAAAAGTTCAACGCATTGAGAACCAACGCCCAACCCCCAGCCGTGGGATTATTGTGGGTGATACCGTTGAACTTTTGAAATTAGGCACTAAGGCAAGCGTGATTGCCATAAATAAGGACGGATCTTATCAGTTACAGGCGGGCATTCTGAAAATGAACGCTAAACCGGATGAGGTGTATCTATTAGAGTTCGAGAACCCATATAAGCAAAAACCGAACAGGCCTGCGCATTCCGGAAAAGAGTTTAAGGCTTCCGCGCTTGCCGCTGAAATCGATCTGCGTGGTATGGACAGCGTGGATGCCGTGTGTGTGCTTGACAGATATTTGGATGAGGCCATGCGATCCAATCTGCCCTCTGTACGCATTATTCATGGAAAGGGTACAGGGGCACTCCGTTCCGCAGTCCAACAAGCGCTCCGTATGAATAAGTTTATAAAAAAGTTCCGTCTTGGTGTTTACGGCGAGGGTGAGGACGGGGTAACCATCGCAGAGTTTAAGTAATGGATCAGTAATTATTTTGCAGAAAAATGTTTCTAAATGTCAAATTCCCCCGGGTTTTTGAAAATATGTTGACTTTTCATGCAGATTTGGTATCATATACTCATGAAGCTTGCGCCTATGCGGCAGAGCATGAAGGAGTGTTATTATGATCAGTAAGGAAATTGTTGTTCGCTGTGAGTCTGGTTTGCATAACAAGCAAGCAACTTATTTCGTGCAGAAGGCAAATGAGTTTGATTGCGACATTTGGCTTGAAGTTGGCAGCCGTAAAATGAATGCCAAAAGCTTGCTGGGTATTATGTCCTTGGGGATCGTTACCGGTGTAACCATTTCCTTGAGTGCAAGCGGTTCTGATGCTGAAGAGGCAGTTGCTGCTCTTGAAACGCTCCTGCTGCGGGATGTTTACTGATAATTGATTTATTTTCCGCCTCTGTGCAGGTGTTCGCTTGCATTGAGGCGGATTTCTTTGGAGTAGCCCTTATGACGCAAATGGATATACTGAAAAACAAAGCGTTGACATTACCGACGAAACCCGGTGTATACCTTATGAAGGATAAGCATGGGGCAGTCATATATGTAGGCAAAGCTAAGAAATTAAAAAACAGAGTAACACAATATTTTCAGGATACCGGCTCCCATAATTTGAAAACTAGACAGATGGTAGGAAAGGTATCTGATTTCGATGTAATCATTGCAGCGTCTGAATTTGAAGCCCTGGTACTGGAATGCTCCTTGATTAAACAGCATATGCCCAAATATAATATCTTGCTAAAAGATGGAAAAGGGTATCCATATCTGCGATTGGACATGGATGCGCCTTATCCGTCTGTTACCATGGTTAACAAGCTTAATGTCGATCAAGCAGAATATTATGGGCCATTTGGCAGCAGGGGAGTTACAAAAGATCTGCTTGGTTCGATTAAGCTGGCATTAAAGCTTCCCAATTGTACAAAAAAGTTTCCCAATGATATTGGCAAGGACCGCCCCTGTCTGCACTACCATCTCGATCAATGCGCCGGTTGGTGTCAGGATAATCACACGCAAGAGGAATACCGGGAACTGATAGAACAGGTGCGGCAGCTTTTGCTTGGAAATTATAAAATCATTTCCAATGAAATTAAACAGCAAATGCTGCAGGCGTCTGATGATCTGAACTTTGAACTTGCAGCTGCGTTAAGAGACCGTCTTTCGGCCATTGAAGCTCTTGGCCGCCGGCAGATTGTTACTGCCGGACGGGAGGTCGACGTGGATGCTGTCGGTTATTCACAGACCGAAACAAAAGCCTGCTTTTCGGTACTTCACTTCAGCGGCGGAAATCTTATTGATAAGGATTACGAGATACTATCTACTCAAGAGGATATAGAAGCGGCTGTATCTTCCCTTGTAAAACAGTATTATCTCAGTAGGGGATTTGCACCGAAGCTGGTTTTGCTGCCACTTGAAACGGAAGATCGAGAACTTTTCCAACAGATGCTCTTGGATCAATACGGAAAACGCACAAAACTATTTGTTCCACAAAGAGGGATAAATGCCAGACTTCTGGAGATGGCAAACAGAAATGCGTTGGAAGAAGCACAACGCGTAACGCAACAAGCTGAACGGGTTAGCGGCACGTTGCAGTTGTTGGGGAGAATGTTGTCCATAGATACTCCCAAACGGATTGAATCCTATGATGTTTCCAATATTTCCGGTACGGATATTGTAGCGGGTATGGTTGTCTTTTGTGATGGAAAACCTAGGCGCAGCGAATACAGGCGGTTTAAAATTGATGGACTTGCGGGGCAGGACGATTACGCATCCATGCGTCAGGTAATTACGCGACGCTTGTTGCATTTAAAGAACAAGGATCGCGGCTTTGACGTTGTACCTGATCTGCTGTTAATAGACGGTGGTATAAATCACGCCAGGACAGCGCTGGATGTCCTTACAGAGCTGGATCTGCGTATTCCGGTGTTTGGTATGGTAAAGGATGATCGACACCGCACAAGGGCGCTGGTTACCCCTGGCGGCGAGGAAATCAGGATCGATAGCCAACAGTCCGTTTTTGCTTTGATTGGGAACATCCAAGAGGAGACGCATAACTACGCGATCGGCTATCACAGAAGTTTACGAAGCAAGAGACTGCGGTACTCTGTGTTAGACACAATCCCTGGTATAGGTCCTAAACGCAAAGAATGTTTATTAAAGCAGTTTAGATCATTGGATGCCATAAAAAATGCAAGTCTGGTCGAGTTGGAAAGATATTTACCAAAGCCTGCAGCGCTTGCGGTGTATACACAATTTCATCCGAAACAAAAGGGGGTGGATTGATGCGTGTCATCAGCGGAACTGCCAGAGGTACTTTGTTAAAAACCCCCAGTGGTGAGAAAACAAGGCCTACTGCTGACAGGGTTAAGGAAGCGCTGTTCAGCATCATTCAGTTTGATTTACCGGGCACTAGAGTCCTGGATCTTTTTGGAGGCACGGGACAGTTGGGAATAGAAGCACTCAGCAGAGGGGCAAAATCTGCCGTTTTTGTAGATGCAGGTGCAGATGCCTGTTCTCTTATACGGGAAAATCTAAAGAGAACCGGATTTTTAGCGCAAGCGAGGGTTGTACAAAGCGACTACCTGAGATACCTGAGCGGTACAACTGAAAAATTTGATATTATCCTGCTTGATCCACCTTATGCAGAAGTTTTTCTGGAAAATGCATTAAAAATGATAACAGAAATTGACATTTTACAATCTGGTGGTATAATAGTAACGGAACGCCCTTTGGGTAAAGAGTTGCCTTGTGATTTTTTGGGTTATACGCGCTCGAAGGACTATAAATACGGCAAGACTTTACTGACGCTATACCGCAAGGTGTAGGTTTGGAGGCGGCGCTATGAAAATTGCCATTTACCCAGGCAGCTTCGACCCAATAACTAGCGGTCACTTGAATATCATTCGACGTGCAGCAAATATTTTTGACCGATTAATTGTTTGTGTAATGGTGAACGCCACGAAAAAGCCGATGTTTACCAGGGAAGAGCGTGTTTCGCTTATCAATCGGGTGGTAAGGGATCTGGACAATGTTGAAGTTGATTCATCCAACGAACTCCTTGCTGAATATGCTAAACGCAAGGGGAGCTGTGTAATCATAAAAGGCCTGCGTGCAGGCTCCGATTTTGAGAACGAGTTTCAAATGGCTCTCATAAACCACAAAATCAATCCCTCGCTTGATACGATGTTTTTGACTGCGGAGCATCAGTATATGTATTTAAGTTCCAGCACGGTAAAAGAATTGGGTAGTTACAATGTTGACCTTTCCGATTTTCTACCGCAAGATATTATTCCGGATTTTAAGCAGCGTGTGGCTGCTATCAACCAAGGAGGAAACAGATAATGAACGAACAGAATATCGAAGACATCATTTCCGCACTGTATGATATGGTCCAGGATGCCAGAGCACTGCCTTTGGGCGCAGATAAGTGTATTTTGGAGCGCGATAAGGTCCTGGATATGCTCGACGATGTTATTGCGCAGCTTCCTGTTGAGCTGAAGCAGGCCCGTACTATTGTTGAGTCCAGAAATGAATTAATTGGTCAGGCTCGCCGCGAGGCCGAGGGTTTGATCCGTCAGGCTCAGGAGAAGGCAGATCAACTCGTGGCAGAGGAGGCGATCTATCAGGAAGCAAAACGTCAGTGCCAGGAAATGGTGCTTCAGACGCAGACCCGGATGGCAGAGCTGCGTAAAGCAAGCAATGACTATATGGATGATGCGCTCCGGCGTACCGAGGAAGCTATTGCTATCTCCCTTGAGGATGTTCGTGATACACGCACCAAGTTTAAGGCACTGGTAGAGAACCAAGAGAAGAAAGCAAACGCTGCTGTGCAGGAAAACGAGGAGTAATATATAAAAACAGCTCAAATTAATTTTGGGCTGTTTTTTTGAATAAAAGCGGAGGATGTATATGAATTATTTAGATAATTATGACTTTTGGTGTAGGGCGCAGTTGCCGGTTGATGTTCAAGCAGAACTGGCAGATATTAAAGATAATCCCGAAGAATTAAAGAGCCGATTTGGTGGAGATCTACAGTTTGGCACAGCCGGTATGCGAGGCGTAATGGGTGTCGGTAGCAATCGTTTGAACCGTTATACCGTTCGCAGAGCTGCCCAGGGTATGGCTGCATGGCTGGCGTCTACGGATCTTCCCAAGAAAGCGGCGATAGGCTACGATTCCCGTCATAATTCACAGTTGTTTGCTGAGGTTTGCGCGGTTGCTTTTGCAGAAGCTGGAATTCACACCTATTTGTATGACCGACTTGCTCCCACGCCGATGCTCTCTTATGCTGTGCGTGAGCTGGGCTGCGGATGCGGCATCGTCATTTCTGCAAGTCATAATTCCGGTGAATATAACGGTGTTAAGTGTTACGGACCTGACGGTTGCCAAATGACAGATGAACCGGCACAGATCGTTACAGAAAATATTGCCAAAATTCCGTATTTTGTTAAAGAAACCAGGTCGTTTGCGGAATATATGGCTGAAGGTCTGATTTCTTACATTGACCAAAGTTTGTGGCAAAACTATTATAACACCGTCTTGGCAGAGGCAATTGATCCGGAGATTATCAGAAAAACCGGCCTTAATGTTGTTTACACTCCCTTATGTGGCACCGGAAATGAGCCTGTGAGAGAGGTTTTGGGAAGACTTGGTGTTAATACAACCATTGTTGCCTGCCAGGAAATGCCTGACGGCGATTTTAAGACCTGCGAGTATCCCAATCCGGAAACGGATGCGGCGTTGAATGAGAGTTATAAAATCGCTCAGAACAACCCCTGTGATGTGATCCTGGGAACAGATCCCGACTGTGATCGTGTAGCAATTGCGGTGCCTGATAAGGACGGTTTTGTGAAGTTATCCGGAAATGAATTAGGCTGCCTGCTTATGGAGTATATTCTGGATGCCCGTACAAAGCGCGGAGACATCCCTGGCGGCGCAATTGTTGTTCGTAGTATCGTTTCATCACCTATGGCTGATCGGATCGCTGAGAGCTACGGTGTAGAAATGAAGGCGGTTTTGACAGGGTTTAAGTATATTGGTGGCGAGATTCTCGCGTTGGAGAATCATGCACAGCAGGACCGGTTTGTTTTTGGCTTTGAGGAAAGCTGTGGCTACCTGAAGGGTACCTATGCCAGGGATAAGGATGCAGTTGTGGCTTCCATGCTTGTATGTGAGATGGCTGCGTCGTTCAAATCCCAGGGGTTGACCATTTTGGATGCTCTGAATAATATCTACCAAAAGTACGGTTACTATTTAGCAAAGGTTCAGAGCATTGAACTTACGGGTGCTGATGCTATGGAGAAGGCTGCGGCTATGATGGCGGATCTTAGGGAAAACATCCCGCAAACCATAGGTGGTGCCGCTGTAACCTGTGTTAGGGACTATCGTTCCAGGATCTCACGGGATATCGTGACCGGTACTAATGACACGATTGATCTGCCCAGATCCAATGTTCTGGAATTTATCTTGGGGGAAAGTGGCAGTGTGATCGTGCGTCCCTCCGGTACTGAGCCGAAGGTGAAGTTCTATTATACCGCAGTTGCGAATTCAAAAGAGGATGCCCAGATCCTTCTGGATAGTATGATGCGTCAAATGGCAAACTAAATAATTTCTTTTACTCTGAGCTGTACCGCAGCTCAGAGTAATTTTTTTGAACCAAGTTGAATACTGTTAACCATAGGGAAGGGGGTAAAACATGACAACTAAGAAATATCAGTGGAGCATAGTGAGTGCAACAGCCATGGGCACAGTGTTATCCATCGCATTAACAGTCGTACTGTCCATGTTGACAGCTATATTCATTTCCAATGAATATTTTGACATAAATATTAAAAGTACTGCGGCAATTATCATCCAAGGTATAGCGGCGCTGGCCGGCTCGTATCTGGCATATCGATTGAGCTCTGAAGGAAAGGGAATCGCGTCCGTCTGCTGTGCAGCGGTATATTATGTCATGCTGCTTAGTACTTCGATTATGCTCTATGACGGTGTATCGACCTGTTTCTGGGTTGGTATGATCAGTTGTGCTGTTGGTAGCTTGCTGGCAATTTTGCTTATAAATACAGCGAAAAAAACCCACAAACAGAGAAGGAGAGTAAAACGATATCGTTAAGTTGTACAAAATTCACAACCAGGTAAGTTTGATTTACCTAGTTGTGAATTTTTGCAAGAATCCCTTCAAATCAATATCTAGTGGCTGTATTTCTTTACGGGACGCAATATCTTGAAATATTCATGACTTATGCAAATAGCAGTTCACTTGGTTTACATAATGGTGTTAACATAAATATTGTCATAATTCACAAAAAACGTATTTTTATCCTATTTTGCTTGCATTTAACCCGGTTTTGTTGTATAGTATTTGAGCAATATGTTTATTGGTGCAGTTGCGCCCTTTTGCGGTAAATATGTACAGCCTGTGGTTTTTATGTTACGGAGGTTTTATGTGTACATTTACCGTCAGGACGTCTGCGATCAACGAACGAAGGAACTACTGCAAACTTGTTTTTATGTTAGTGTGGAGCGCTGGGATGTTAGCAGGTATTTCTGCTGCATTGCATAATATATCGGCCACATTTTCGCTGATGCGCTCGTTCTCCGGAAGAGTGTCGATCGTAGGTTTACTGGTTTCCGTTACATTTCCTTTTGTTATTTCTGCCGTTATAGTATCCTTTGGGCGATATTGGTTATTGCTGCCTTTAGGATTTGTAAAGGCATTTATGTTTTGCTTCTGCGCCTGCTCCGTAACACTCGCTTATGGCTCAGCAGGGTGGCTGTCAAGATCTTTACTAATGTTCTCTGACTCCGTTATAACGGTTCTTTTGCTATGGTGTTGGCTCAGGTGCATAGCACAGTGCAACTTCAGAACTACTGGGGTCGTCATGTGTCTTTTGATTTCCGGAGCTATTGGTGTGCTTGATTACTGCCTTGTTTCACCCTTAGCGGTGCAGATATTTAACTATTCATAAGGAAAGGTTCGCGTATTCATGTTGGATTTAATTCAGGCCTACGAGAATTACCTCACTAAGGTAAAACAGGCATCTTCCAACACGATCTCATCTTACATGCGTGATATTCGCCAGTTCTCTCAGTGGTTGAATTCCGCAGAAGGTGCGGATGTGGTCGATGCCACACAACTGAATATCAGCAGGTTCCTTTCCTATCTGGAAGAGGAGGGGAGAACAGCCTCTACCATTTCCAGAAGTTTGGCAAGTCTAAAGAACTTTTATGCATATGTTGTATCCTCTGGCTTTTTGGAGAAAACCCCGGTTATGGACATACGCATCAACAGGGGAGAGAAGAAGCTACCTCAGATCCTTACCGGTCGTGAAATTGAACTGCTGTTGTCACAGCCTGTCTGCATCGATGCGAAAGGCTACCGCGATAAAGCGATGCTGGAGGTAATGTATGCAACCGGTATCCGTGTCAGTGAATTGATTGATTTGGACATTGATGATGTAAATCTGGAGCAAGGTATCCTCAAATGCAATAGCTCTAAGAAATCCCGTGTCATTCCGCTTTATCCCGCAGCCCTAAAAGCGTTAGGTAATTACATCAGAGATGTTCGTGATGGCATGATTGCAGCATCTGATGAACGTGCGTTGTTTGTGAATATCAATGGAATTCGCATGAGCAGGCAGGGGTTCTGGAAGATATTGAAGCACTATCAGGCATCTGCACATATCGAAAAGGAAATAACGCCGCATACGCTCCGGCACAGCTTTGCAGTCCACCTATTGGAGAATGGCGCAGACCTTGGTTCGCTGCAGGAGTTAATGGGCCATAGCGATATTTCTTCTACGCAAATGTATACACATTTGATCAACCAGAAGCTCAAATCCGTATATGAAAAATGTCATCCAAAAGCATAAAAAGGTCTATCGATTCATTTGAAACGATAGACCTTTTTATGTTGAAAAGAGTGGGGCAGATGGGTCACAAACCGGTCATAGCATCCAAAACACGTACCTCAATGTCCTGGATGTTTCGGTTCATAGCAAGACCATCCTGTATATCAACATCTGTGAAACTCCCGTTATGTGTGCAGATAATACGGTTTGTTTTACCATTCAAGAGCATTTCTACCGCCAAATACCCCATTTTGGTGGCATTTACACGATCTCGACCGGTAGGGCAGCCACCACGCTGGATATGACCCAAAACAGTAACTCTTGGGTCAAGATCAATGGTTTCTTTAATCTTTTCGGCAATTTTCGCAGCTGAGCCAGCGCCTTCAGCCACAACAATCATGTAGTGCGTAAATCCGTTTAGTCTGGCTTTTCTTATTTTCTCAATTACATCTTTTTCGAAGTCAAATTCTTTTTCCGGGACCAGCACAGCAGTCGCACCAACGGCAAGACCGACATACATTGCCAGGTATCCGGCGTTTCGTCCCATAACCTCTACGACAGAACATCTTTCATGGGATTGCATGGTGTCACGCAGCTTATCGATGCATTCAATTGCTGTGTTTGCCGCGGTGTCAAATCCTATGGAATAATTTGTACAGCAAATATCATTATCAATCGTAGCCGGTATACAAATTACGTTTATGCCATGGCAGGAGAGGGCAGAGGCACCTCGGAAAGTGCCGTCTCCGCCAATGGCGATAATTCCGTCTAATCCGAGAAATCTGCAGGTTGAAGCAGCCTTTTTCTGGCCTTCCTCAGTCATGAACTCTTTACTGCGTGCAGTATAAAGGATTGTACCGCCACGGTTAATGATATGACTTACATTCTTTTCATCCAAACGGATAATATCACCGGAGATCAAGCCGTTGTAACCGCGTCGGATGCCATAGCACTCAATATTATGATATAATGCAGTTCGTACCACTGCACGTACACACGGATTCATGCCAGGCGCATCGCCACCACTTGTTAAAACACCGATCCGTTTAATGCTCATTTCATCTCCTCCTTGTATATCATTACACTTTATATATTAAACATTTGTCGCGCATATGTAAAGCACAAAATCGAATGGGGAAGGCGTGATCCTTCATCTTGGGGTTTGAATCATTAAGCATAAAGAACGCAACAAAATAAAAATTTTGTTGCGTTAACAGCAAAGATGTGATATAATTAGATATACAAAATAGATTACGGAGGCTTTATCATGAAAAGATATGCGGATTGTCCCCAGGTTTTAAGGGATTTTCTAACCTACCACGAAAACATCAAAGGACAATCGCCTAAAACAATATCTGAGTATTACCTGGATCTTAGAATGTTTTTCCGCTTCATAAAACTCATGCGCAGCGATATGCCAGTACGCACTGACCTGGATACAATAGATATTCGCAATGTAGATCTGAATTTAATTCGCACGATCACCACATCTGATGTTTTTGACTTCCTGTCATACCTTGCCAACGACCGTGCAGTCAATCCGGACGCCTGCACCCCTGAGTACGGCATTTCGCCAGCTTCCAGGGCCAGAAAACTCTCTGCTATAAAATCCTTTTATAAATATCTTACTGTGCGAACAAAACAACTCACGGAGAATCCTGTTGCTGATTTAGAGTATCCTAAACTAAGAAAAAGCCTTCCTCGATATTTAACTTTGGAACAATCTGCGGCGCTTCTGAAGGCTGTTTCAGGCCCCAATGAAAAGCGGGATTATGCAATTTTAATGATTTTTCTTAATTGCGGCATTCGGCGCAGCGAGTTGGTCGGTTTAAATTTATCCGATGTCTACGAGGACAGAATTCGGGTTGTTGGTAAAGGCAACAAAGAGCGGATTGTATATTTTGGCGCAGCCTGCCGTAAGGCTATTGATGGATATCTACCCGAACGCAACAAAAAAGTATTATCGGATAATCGCGCTTTATTTGGGTCCCGTGATAATAACCGCATCAGTGTTACGGCTGTCCATCGGTTGGTTAAAAAGTATCTTCTTGCCGCCGGCTTGGATGCTGAGAATTTTTCATCGCACAAGCTGCGCCATACCGCTGCAACAATGATGCTATCCGGTGGCGTGGATGTTAAGACAGTTCAAGAGGTTTTGGGCCACGAGAATCTTAATACAACGCAAATTTATACGCACATAGAAAGTACCGAGCTAAAAATTGCCGCAGAGGCAAATCCCTTATCAAAATTGGATTTTAATAAGTTGGAGGACTAAGGTTTTACCTTAGTCCTCTCCCCTTTTTATAGCGCAACTTCAATAGCTTCCCGCAGATTTTTTACATAAAATACGGACATTTCTGGGGGTAATAACAACTTTTCTGTAGTGTTTTTTGGCAATATACACTTCTTAAAGCCCAATCTGGCAACTTCTGTTATCCTTTGTGCCAGATTTGAGACAGATCGGATCTCCCCTGTCAGACCAATTTCACCGATAGCCACCAGATCGCTGGGAATGGCAGTGTCCCGGTAACTGGATGCAACGGCCAATACTACCGCTAAATCTGCCCCGGGTTCATCCAGGCGCAATCCGCCAATCACATTAATATATGCATCAAAAGCGCTTAGCTTCATACCGGCGCGCTTTTCGGTTACTGCCAGCAAAAGTGCCGCGCGGTTATAATCAAAACCGTCCGAAGTTCTTTTGGGCACATTATAGGATGTCTTTGTTACCAGAGCCTGCACCTCAGCCAATATTGGGCGTGTTCCCTCCATCACACAAGTAACGCAGGTGCCACTTGCACCCTCCGGACGCCCTTCAAGGAGCATCTGTGAGGGGTTCGGGATTTCTACCAAACCGCTGTTGCGCATTTCAAAGACACCAATCTCATTTGTAGAACCAAATCTGTTTTTTGCGGCACGCAGGAGCCGATATTGAGAATTTGGGTCCCCTTCAAAATACAAAACACAGTCTACCATGTGCTCAAGCACCTTGGGACCGGCGATAGCACCGTCCTTATTGATGTGTCCAACAACAAAAACAGTAATGCCTTGTGATTTAGAAAGCTGCATTAAGGCCATTGTGCATTCTTTCACCTGTGTTATACTGCCGGGGGTAGATTCACATGTTTCGCTGTACAGCGTTTGAATGGAATCTACAATCAAAATATCCGGCAAAAGCGATTCTGTGGATTCCAGTATCTCCGTCAAGCCGGTCTCGGAAAGAATATAGAGATTTTCTGGCATAGTATTAACGCGCTGTGCCCGAAGTTTAAGCTGACGCTCACTTTCCTCTCCGGAGACGTATAGAACCTTTCTATTGACACAGAGACTGTTGCATATCTGTAGCAGCAGTGTTGATTTTCCGATTCCCGGAGCGCCTCCAACCAAAACCAAGGATCCGGAAACTGCGCCTCCGCCTAACACACGGTCTAGTTCGCCGATTCCCGTGGTAAAACGGATTTCAATATCACTATCCACATCCTGCAATTTCTTTGGTGTTCGGCTGATACCAACAGGGGAAGATTTTGCTCTGCCGGCAGGATTGGGCCGTTCTGTGTGTTCTACCATCGTGTTCCACTGTCCACAAGCCGGGCACTTTCCTTGCCATTTTGGTGTTTCATTACCGCATGATGAACAGAAATATACAGTTTTCATCTTTGGCATCGCCGATGCCTCCTATCTATATGTATAAATTAATTATAACAATCAATGTAGAATTGGTCAAGTTTTGCAAGAATCCTTTATGTGCTGAGAAACCGTCGCGGCAATCACACAGCAAAGTTTCTTCTGGTATTCCTTGTCGCGTAATAGTGACTCCTCCTTAAAATTTGAAAGAAAGCCGCATTCGATCAGAATACCGGGGCATTGGATGTTTTCCATGACATAAATTCCGTCAGCTTTTTTTGCACGCCTCTTCCCTGTTGGATTCAACTCCGCGATCAGCGCATTTTGCATTTTTTCAGCAAAAATCTTACTGGACGGATCTTTTGCATAAAACACCTGCGCACCACTGTATCTACTGTCTGGAAAGTGATTTTGGTGGATACTGATTAATGTCGCATTAGGAATGCTGTTGATGAAAGCTACTCTGTTTTTAAGATCAGACACCTTTTTTGCCGCGATACTATCCCCTTTTGTATATACGGAAACATCGGTTTTTCGAATAATTTCCGTCTGTATTCCAAGTAAATGGAGCAAAGCATCTAATCTGAGGGAAATTTCCAGATTTAGTGTGCTTTCCAAAACACCGGTACATGATGTGGCGCCACCATCAACCCCACCATGTCCCGGATCTATCACAACATAATGCCTGTTACTCAGCGGTGTGGATTCCTTAAAAGCCGTTACCGTTTTGTTGTACATGATACCGGTAGCCAAAAGCAGAGCTAAAATCAGAAAATTGACCATTGCCAACGAAATAATACGTGATTTTCTATCCATTGATTCCACCTCACAATAACTATATGGCTCATAAAGCTTGAAATGAACAATTCTTTATGAAACGTCATAGTATGACCAGGAACGACGGTTCCAAACAAAATACAAGGAGGTATACCTTTGGAACGAAATATGACTGAACAGCGTAACGGCGAAGGGCGACTTCCGGCAAAAGCACCCTTGGCAAACCCTTATGTTCCTTTTCAGCTGGAGAATCCCGAAAAATATGAATCCAGAAAGGCCTTGGTACGCGGCACCTTGTTTCCGGGACTTGATCTGCCTTTTATGGGAATGGTCAATAAAAATGAATTGCCCGTAACACCACTTACTGAGTTGCAGACTATGGCATTCATTATACAGGAGCTGGCTTTGTATCTGGATACGCATCGCGATGATCTTGAGGCTTTGGAGATGTATCGCAGTTACCAAAAGATGTATGAAGAAGGCAAATCCGCCTATGAGAAAATGTGCGGTCCATTAAATCACCTTTCCGTAGGTGAGGGCGCGTATAAGTGGCTGGATGACCCGTGGCCCTGGGAATATGCCAAGAATCGGGAGGTATAAAGTATGTTTATTTATGACAAGAAACTGCAATTCCCCGTGAAAATTGATCGTCCCAATCCCCGGCTTGCCTCTGTAATCATATCCCAGTACGGCGGTCCCGACGGTGAATTGGGGGCATCTTTGCGTTATTTATCCCAGCGATATTCTATGCCCTTCGACGAGCTTAAGGGTCTGCTGACAGATATAGGTATAGAGGAATAATTTTGGTCATTTAGAATAATTTTATGTTTCCCCCTCTAGAGCGAGGCCCCGCCTCGCTCTATTCACCCCCTTCTGTTCTTGACTTGCCAAGAACCAAGCAATCAAAACCTTGTTGGTTTTGATATCTTTAATGCTTTTTTGCTTTGTTTGGGGATATTTTCGTTTTGTATAAACCTTTACACCAGAACTGGTGCGAGGTGGAGGGAGCAAAAGGGTATGGTTATCCCTAGCAAAGCTAGGAAAAAACCATACCCTTTTTACACCGTCACAGTATGCTTCAGTTCACGGTCGCATTAACCAGCGTATGTGAATGCATTTCAGCATTCCAACAGATTTCCTCGTAAAAAGGAACGGACTCACCTCTGCCTTGTCCTACTGTTGAACCCTCTTGTTCAGGTTTCCCACCACAAAGTTCTCTTTTTTTACTTGGTGCTATAACTTACAACATTTCCAATCTCGACAATTTCTGTGTGCTGGTAGGCACATACTTTCGCCGGGCGAATTTTCTCCTTATGCTCGCCACACACGATTTTTTTAAGGTGCTTTATCGGGGTAATGCACCACCAAACCGTATAGGATTTGGGTTTCCGTTATTGAATTGTATCTTAAATATGATTGATACAATTCCAAAAAGAAGAAAACATTGCCTCGCAGAGCACGGGGTTTTGAAACAAACCCATAACGTGCTACAACTTCCGATAAAACTTGCAGTATTTCATACTGATAGTAAGCAACAACTAACGGGTTGCAAGTTTTGAAAGGAGGTTGTCACATTGGCACATTATGAGAAATTTAGCAAACAGGGTTTGGGGCATATCTTTGCCCACGTTCGCAGAGCATACACCATCGATGAGAACGGGAGCAAACGATATGTAAATTTCGGCAACAAGGAGATAGACCCAACCCGAACCCATTTGAATTACAATCTGTGTTTGAATGAGAATGGTGTTCCTGCAAACCAGCAAAAGCAGTACGAGCGAATAATGCAAGGCAAGACCTTGCCTGATGGGTATTCGCTGACCCTCAACAACAGAAAAGACTTGCGGGTGGTATGCAGTTGGGTCGTGACGCTCCCCGAGAATGTGCAGGCGGGCGATGACCGCCAGTTCTTCCAAGCGGTATACGACCACCTTAAAAAGCAGTACCCCCATTGTGTGTCTGCCTACTGCCATTACGATGAGTCCACATCAGGGCGACCACATATGCATTACCTCTTTGTGCCGGTCTTCTACGACCCCAAAAAGGACATTTACAAGGTGTCCGCCAATGAGTTGGTAGACCGCAGAGCATTGACCACATTCCACCACGACCTCAGCAAGGCGGTAGAACAAGACCTTGGTTATGAGGTCAGCATAATGACTGGCGAGGCAACACTCCGCAGAGAGCAGGGTCTGAGGGGCAGTGTCGACATACTCAAATACAAGGCACAGAAACTGGCGGAAGAGTATGCCACACTCAAAGAGAAGTTCCAAGGCAGTGGTCTGAAACTGTCGGCAGAGATGGCACAGTACATAGTCCGCACAGGACAAAAGGAACAGTTCGCAGAATACCAACAGAACAATGACCGTCTACAAGACAATGAAAGGTGGTGAGCAAATGAGCAACAATAAAATAGACCTCGCAGACTTTAATGCATTACTGTCTTTGCAGACCGTTCCCTCGGTGCAGCCAGAGACCACCGAACCAATACCCGCACCTACACCAAAAGAGATTGCACAACAAAGGGCAATCATAAAGGTGTATCGTAAGTATCAGCAACGCGAGTATGAGCGAATGATACACCCTGACAAATTCCCGCCCGGTTACTTTTTTAGTGCCTTGGCAGAGTTGGTATTCGGTGACTAATACAAAGCAAATATACAAATTTTAATCACATCATTTTGTTGGCTTTACTTTTACATATTACTGTGGTAGAATAATTCTGCCACACAAACCGAATAATTGCCACTTGTATAGGGGGAGACTACCTTGGTAAAAGGTGCTCTCCTTAATCCCCTATGCAAGTAGAGTGGAGGTTTGTGTGGCAACAGACGAGGATGATGCACTTTTTCGGCACACCCTCACGGGTGTGCTTTTTTAAAAAAAGAGACCTGTGTAATGTCTGTATAGAATACAAAGGAGGGCAAACTATGTATTGTTCTAAATGTGGCACACAGTTACCAGAAGATAGCGATTTTTGCACGAACTGTGGTTCTAAAATCTTAAAGGAAACTACTGAAACACAACCTAAAACACAAATGAAAATGACCGGCAGAAAGAAAACCGTGGCAATTATCGCAGTGTGCTTGGTTGCCGTTCTTGGTGTTTGGTTACTTATCAATGAAATTGGTAAAGCAAACCTCAAAAAAGAACTTATGCGCGATTGGGAAACAGTTGAGGTTGATGGTGGCTCCTACTATTCACTGGAACTGGATTTTTCCGAGGATGAAATCGAATATATTTTTGAGAGTTTTTATGTTGATGACACAATAGCCACGTACAAATATACTGTGATTTCTGGAAACCAATTCAAAGTTGACGAGAGAGACACTGTGTATACTGTTGAGTTTAACGATGATAAAACGATGATGACAATAACCCCCGCATTAACAAGTACCGATGCCTCTGAGAATTGGTTCCATTTTGATGATTAAGAGGTGTCATATATGTTTTGCAGAAAATGTGGAGTTAAAATTCTTGATGACAGTGTTTTTTGCCCCGAATGTGGAGCAAAGGTAGAAACAATTACAAACACCTTTCCAGTAGACGCAAATTTAGACACTGATGTAAAAAACGATACTGTAGAAGAGATTGAAACCAATGTTGAAAGTGATTTTCCTGTAAGCAGTGACCGTGCAACAACGGATGATAACAACAACCTTAATGAGCCAAAGAGCAACGGAAAAACGCTCAAAATTGTAATAGGGTTAATTGTCGCTATTGTTCTGTTGATTATAATTATTACATCTGTTTCAGAAAGCGGCCGCTGCGAATACTATCAGGAATGCTCCAACAAAAAGGTTGAGGGTGCTGACTATTGTTATTCTCATATTTGCGATTATACCGGATGTACTTCAAGTAAGGGATATAGTAGTGATTACTGCTATACGCATAGATGTTCTTACACCTTATGTGATAATTGTGTTGTGTCCGGTGGTGAATACTGTTATACTCACACTTGTGATGCAGATGGATGTTTCAATCAGATTGAAATAAATTCGTCGAATTGCAGTGAACACCAAATTGATATGCGAACCAGATTGGGCAAACCTTCAATGGGCTTCAGTCTTAATTCTGCTGGTGGCATCGAGTTCAGTTTTAGTGCAAGCAACAATTCTGGGAAAACAATTAAATATGTTCGTTTTAATGTATATCTTAAAAATGCTGTTGGCGACTCAGTCCAAGAGGAAATTTCCGACAAGTATTACGCAGATGTTGAGATTATCGGTCCGATTAAAAGTGGAGAAACCGTTAGAATGAGCAGTGAAATTATTGGATATTGTGATAATCTTGCGAGAATCGATATTAGAGATATAACTATCGTATATACCGATGGGACTTCGGAAGAAGGTTCATATAATTACTACTGCGATTAATAAGTAAATAGCAGAAAGCGGAGCACGATATGCTCCGCTTTCTGCTATGCCTTATACTGTTTGTGCAACTTCCTCTGCCTTGATAATTTCAAAGGATGCAGTGAATGCCTCTCCCCTTCCTGTGGTCGTATACCGCAGAAAATAAGGTGTAGGCATAAAGGACAGATGGATTTCCAAAACCCTGTCCGGATGCACAACGATTTTCTTTGTGATTCGCTCGTAAAGTCCTTCGTTGATTTCATCCTCCTGCAAACTGAGCAACCCTTCAATTTGTGCAACAAATTCCTTGTAACGGATTTCTGCAGAAATGGTGTCAGGTGTCTTTTGCAGTTCCGCAAGTTGGAATCTCAATTCAAGTATTTGGTCATTGTACAGATTTATCGTTGCCGAATATGCCTCATCGGGGATTTTTTTCTGAACATACAAGGCGGTCAATTCGGCCATCTCATTCTGCTTGGTTTCAATACCTTTCCTTGTGGCGTCGATTTCCCTTGTATTATCCTTTGGTTTAGTAATAGTTCGATATTCCTCAGATAATTTATCAATGATTTGCTTTGCATGGGGAATTATGAATTCTGTCAAAATATCATGCATTGCTAACTGAAGGATGCGGTCATTCACTCGTTTACCAACACAACCAACACTGACAGATTCGCCCAAATCATTTATGATTTCGCGCGGCAATCCTCGTTGATTATTGTTGTAGCAGACCCATGCCTTGTATGGAATTGTCTTTTGTTTTTTCCGCATAGAAACATAGCGACCACCGCAACAACCGCAGAAAATCTTTCCAGAGGTCCAGTAGCGGTTGGCGTGCTTTGCTTTGACTTCCTCAGAGGGTGCATTCTCTTCCAGGATTGCTTGGACTTTATCCCATAAAGCACGGTCAATGATTGCTGCCTCGGGGTGGTGGTCCTTTGTGTAGAATGATGCAGATTCGCCCCGATTGTATTTCTTCTTATGTTTCAATGGGTCAGGGGTCCATGTCTTGCCTTGTGCAAGGTCTCCCACATATTTCTCATTGCGAAGGATACGGAGAATAACGGTGTTCGTCCATCCGTTTTTGTATCGCTTGGTCTTGATGCCCATTTGCTCCAACCGTTTTGCAATGCGGAATGTGCCATCGCCCATTGAAAACCAGTGGAAAATCTTTTTAACGATTTCTGCCTCTTCAGGTATGATAACGAAGTGTTGTTGGTCCAATTCATCGGTTACGATGTTATATCCGAACATCTCTTTTCGTCCGAACACTCGACCCCGTTCCATTTGTTGCATCTGACCCCAACGGACACGGCGCGATGTTCTCAAACTCTCCTGCTCTGCACTTTGACCTGCGATTGATAATTTCTCTCTGTAGTCATTGCTTTCGGTGTTTATATCATCTGATAAAAACCATATGTAAATCCCACGGTCTCTCAGTTCTTCCACAATGTTCAGCAAATCCTGCACATTTCTGGAAAACCGGGAGACTTCCTTGGTTAATATAAGGTCAATACCACCAACTCGGGCAAGTGCCAACATTTCGTTGAATTGGTCTCTTTTTTCCAGAGATGTACCACTCAGACCTTCGTCAGCAAAGATGCGAACATTGTTCCAGTTGGGATGCCGATTGAAATAAGTTTCAAAAAATTTCTGCTGAGATACAAGACTGTTTCTTTGGTCTCTTTCGTCAGTAGAAACACGGCAATAAGCACAGACATTATGCGGTTGATTATCCTCACTGATTAACAGTTTTTTGGCTGGTTGTGTGACTTCTGTTTTTGCCATTTTTTACTTCCTCCTTGGGTGGTAAACCAACCACATCTCTTATGTACTGAGTAAGCACAAGGACAAAAGCATCCTCTTCTTCCTTGGTTCTAAACAGTGCATCGGGGTTTACAATCACTGATAGATTCGCCTCACTATGTTTTAATACATAGTCATTGTATGAGGCAACAATGTATTGTATTAACCTATCAGAATCGCCAAGAAATTCAGATGCTTGATGACACTGCTCCGGTGTGATATAATCATGGAAACTTAAAAATTTTGTCATAAGTTTTTCCCTCCCTGTAAGGTATTATATCATAACCAATTTTAATCTTCAATAGGCACAGAGGAGCTGGGGCATCTTGAGATGGTAGGCGCTATCGTTCATCAGCTTACAAGAAATCTCAAGGATTCCCAGATCCAGGATTCGGCATTTGCGCCCTATTTTGTGGATCATACTACCGGTGTATATCCTACCTTTGCCTCCGGAACTCCCTGGACTGCCGCTACGATTGCAGTAAAGGGGGATCCTATTGCGGATCTTACCGAAGACCTGGCGGCAGAGCAAAAAGCGAGAGTAACCTATGATAATATTCTGCGACTGAGCGATGATCCTGATGTGAATAATGTTATCAAGTTCCTCCGTGAGCGTGAGGTGGTGCATTTCCAGCGGTTTGGTGAGGCACTCCAGCTCCTGCGGGAAAAACTGAACCAAAAGAATGTGTATTATATGAATCCTTCGTTCGATATGTAAACAATAGGCAGGCGCAAAAGCGCCTGCTTCTTCTACTTATTTTTATAATAATTGACCATAATATTACTGTTTTCAAGACATGCTCATTATGTTACAATAAGTCTATAAGAAAATATGGAGGATTGTTATGGACATATTTAATGTTCTGGAAATGATCGGTGGTCTATGTTTGTTTCTATTCGGTATGAATATAATGGGACAGGCATTGGAGCGTCGAGCAGGCAGTGGTCTTCGAACCCTACTTAGAAAGATTACGACTAACCGTATTGCCGGTTTGCTGACAGGCCTAGGTGTTACTGCTGTAATCCAAAGCTCATCCGCAACAACCGTTATGGTGGTTGGCTTTGTAAACTCCGGGCTTATGACCCTTGCGCAGGCTATCAATGTAATTATGGGTGCCAATGTCGGCACAACCGTAACATCCTGGATATTAAGCCTTGGTGCTATTGATAGCGGTAATATCTTTGTACAATTGCTCAAACCCAGTTCCTTCACCCCCATTCTTGCGTTGATTGGTATTATATATTACATGTTCTGCAAGAATGAGAAGAAAAAAGATACCGGAATGATTCTGCTTGGTTTTGCGACCTTAATGTTCGGTATGGAAATCATGTCCGGTGCTGTAAAGGGATTGAAAGATATTCCTGCTTTTCAGGAACTGTTTCTGTTGTTCCGAAATCCTGTTCTTGGCGTTATTGCAGGCGCTGTTCTTACGGCACTCATTCAGTCCAGCTCTGCGTCTGTCGGTATTTTGCAGGCACTGTCTGCAACCGGTCAGGTTACCGTTGGTGCAGCAATTCCAATCATTATGGGACAAAATATCGGCACCTGTGTTACTGCTTTGATTTCCTCTGTCGGCACAACGAAAAATGCAAGACGCGCATCTATCGTGCACCTTTTATTCAACATTTTTGGCACAGCGATTTGTCTTGCTGTTTTTGTTCTGGTGGATCTGCTGCTCTCCCCCGCCCTGTTTGAAGGGGCTGCAAATCAATTCAACATTGCTGTTTGCCATACAGTTTTTAATGTTGTGTGCACCGCTGTCCTTTTGCCCCAGGGAGCTATGCTTGAAAAACTCGCAAACAAACTGGTGCCGGATGATACGCAGCCCGAGGTGGTTACAGAGTTGGATGAGCGTTTGCTTGCCACCCCTCCTCTGGCTCTGGAACGATGCCGTATGCTTGTTGTGGATATGGCGAATGCGTCCACTGAGGCTTTGAAAAAAGGTATTCAGTGCCTGGATGTCTATGACCCGGAGATAGCGCAGTACGTCAGAGACCTTGAGGATAGAACCGACCATTATGAAGATATTCTGGGGTCTTATCTGGTTAAACTCAGCACACAGGCAGCCAATGAATCTGACAGCGCGGAGGCTGCAGGGCTTTTGAAACTGATCGGTGATTTTGAAAGAATTGCAGACCACGCTGTGAATCTGATCGAATCTGCAGAGGAGATCAGGGACAAGGGGTTGTCTCTTAGTCCGGATGCTAAGGGCGAGCTTCGTGTGATATGTGCAGCAGTACAGGAAGTCGTAACCTTAGCAAGGAACGCCTTTGTTGAGAATGATCTCGATTCCGCTGTTCATGTAGAGCCTCTTGAGGAGGTGGTCGATGACCTCAAGGACACGTTGCGCGGCAAGCATATTCGCAGATTGCAGAGCGGCATGTGTTCTATCGAAGTGGGCTTTGTTTGGGCTGATCTGCTTACCGGATTGGAAAGAATCTCTGACCACAGCTCCAATATCGGGGTTTGCGTGATCGACATGGCACAGAACAACATGAATCAACACATGTCTATCAAGTCCATTCGTGCGGCTGGCGATGATTTTAACAACACTTACCGAGAATTCAGCAAGAAATATATGCTTCCCCAGGAATAAACAGATGAACAGAAATTCTCCCAAAGGAAATACCTTTGGGAGAATTTATTATGTGCTTCTTGTGGTGAGATGCATTGCCAGGTCAATCAAGTAATCCGTGTCATCAAAACAGGATAATGCAGATATTGCAGCATCGGTGTGCTCTTTGATCAAATCATTGCATCTTTCAAGACCGTACAAACGGACAAAGGTGTTTTTTGTGCCATCTACACCTACAGCCTTCCCTAGCTCATCAGCATTGCCTACTACATCTAAAACATCGTCTCTGATCTGGAAGGCCAATCCAAGATGCTCCGCAAAAACCTCTGCAGCATGTAACTGCTCAGAAGTGCCTTTGCCGGCAAGCACTCCAAGGATACAGGCAGCCTTAATCAGAGCGCCGGTTTTTCTGCTTTGTATATCCAGAACTTCCTGTTCGGTACATTGACGTTCTTCACTTTGTATATCAAGTACCTGCCCGCCTACCATGCCTAATTCACCGGCCAGCGCAGAGAGTGTGCGAACAGCATTTATGCGAATTTCAGCGCTGGCAGGAGCGAATGCAATGTGAGAAAAAGCTGCTGTCAGAAGTGCATCTCCGGCCAACACAGCTAATGCTTCGCCGTATACTTTGTGGTTTGTAAGCCGACCACGGCGATAATCGTCATTATCCATACAAGGGAGATCGTCGTGAATCAAACTATAGGTATGGATCATTTCCACTGCTGACGCAAAAGAAACTGCTTCTTTCCAATCACCGCCGCATAGTCGACAAAACTCAAAAACGAATATAGGACGAAGCCGTTTCCCACCTGCTAACAGGCTGTAGCGCATGGCGTCAAACAGCATCTTTTGCGGTTCAGTATCGTAATTGAAGCACTGATGTTGGAGGTGATCCTCGATATAATCCCGATATTGTTCCGTTCTCAATTGCGAATCAAGTTTCATCTAAAAACCTCTCCTCTACCGGCTCTACGTTAGCGTTTGGGACGATTTTCTTGATTTGCAGCTCTGCTTCGTTCAGTAACTTTTCACACCGGGCAACGAGCTCAGTGCCTTCCTGAAATAATTTAAGGGATTCATCCAGCGCAATATCACCACGCTCCAAGCCTCGAACAATTTGCTCAAGACGCTGCATGCTTTCCTCAAAGGATAGATTTTGCTTACTCAAAGTGTTCCCTCCTCTGCATTATCAACGGTTGCGGTTAATTTGCCATTACTAACGGATATTTGGATCGTTTCACCGGGCGCTGTGTGCTGCACGGAACGCACAATGCTTCCATCCGACGTTTGTACCATTGCATAGCCTCTTGTCAGAACCTTTAGAGGACTCATGGCATCCAATGCCGCAGTCAGCGAAGCGAACCGATTGTGTTTTTTGTTAAGCTGCTGTTGCTGGCTTGCGAGCAGTAAGGTATTTATGTGCATGAGTCTCTCACGCCGTTGATGAATGTTGTATCCTGGGGATTGCAGCGCAGGGCTGTCAGATAGCGTACGCAAGTGATTCTTTGCGGCCTTTAATTGTCGGCTGACAGAGACAGACATTTGATTCAACAGAGAATCAAGGTATTGATGCAGGCTGTCTGCATCCGGGACTGCCAGTTCGGCTGCGTTTGACGGTGTAGCAGCTCGCAGATCCGCTACATAATCCGAAATTGTAACGTCCGGCTCATGCCCCACAGCGGAAATTATAGGGATTTCGGAGCGGTAAATCGCATAGGCCACCTGTTCGTCGTTAAAAGCCCACAAGTCCTCTATAGAGCCGCCGCCGCGGCCAACAATGAGAAGATCAGCTAAACGGTGGTAATTGGCATAATCAATAGCGGAAGCAATCTCCCCCGGTGCCTCAGTTCCCTGTACGCGAACAGGTAAAAGAACAACCTTGGTCAGTGGGTATCGCTTTTTCAAAATCCGAAGCATGTCATGTATAGCCGCTCCGGCAGAGCTTGTTACGATACCAATAATTTTTGGATATTGAGGAAGCGGTTTTTTATGGGAAGGTTCAAAAAGACCTTTCGCGGCAAGCTTTGCTTTAAGCTGTTCAAAAGCAGCATGCAGATCCCCTACCCCATCAACCATCATGGCGGAACAGTATAGCTGGTATGCACCGTCCCGCGGGTAAACAGAGATTTTTCCCATAGCGATGATCTTCATGCCGTTTTCCGGCCGGAAATGCAGTCGAAGGGCACTGCTTTTAAACATCACACATTTAACCGAGGCATTTTCATCTTTCAAAGTAAAGTAGTGATGGCCGGATGGATAAACCTTGTAGTTACTGATCTCGCCACTTACGGCAACACCGGAAAGAAAACTGTCTGAGCCAATCAGCCGTTGAATATAATCATTTAATTGGGAAACAGAAAGTGTCTGCTGCGGCATACTATCCCTCCTGCGCAAGAAACGCCAAAACAGCTACGCCCAGTGCATTGTCCGTTGCATATTGCGGTTCTGAAAAAACAGGATCCAGCGAAGCCATAGCCTGCCGAAGCATCGAGTTGGAAGCGACCCCCCCAGAAAATACAACAGACAATCCGGGGTGTACCTTCAGCGCATTTTGCGTAGCTTTAAGTACCGCACTGCAAATGCTCCGCAATGCATAAGCGGCAGCTTCCGGTGCACTTTGCGTTTTTTTATAGTACTGCTGAACCTTATTTTGAACACCGGACAAGGAAAAATCCGTGCCAGGGCATTTTACGGAAAAGTATTCTGTGTCATTAGCATTCTGGCTTAAAATATCCAATTCCTTTCCAGCCGGGAACGACACCCCCAGGAGTTGCCCGGTACGATCAATCAACTGACCTGCAGATATATCTGTTGTTCCGCCAATGCGATTACAGATCACATTCTTACCATCCGGGAGAACGTATAAAAGTTCCGTTGTACCTCCGGAAAGGTGCCAGGCTAAATGCGGCTCACGCATGAGATCCAATCTCCCTGCGCTCCAAAGGGACGCAGCCACATGACCCTGCTGATGAGAGCACATAAACAACGGCACATGTAAGGCCTCAGCTAATAGTTTAGCGTGGGAGTAGCCCACCGTAAAACACGGCATATAGCTTCCGTCCACCGCTCGTGGACGGATGCTCACACCAACTGCGGTGATCCGGGACGTGTCTACATCGGAAAATAGCCTGCCGGATAGCTCTGGCAGGCTTTGTGTATGATGAAAGACTGCGTCGCTTTGACGAAGCCCCAATTCTCCCGCTTTTACCGGAAGGAGCTTAGAGCAATTGATTGCCTTAGTGTCGTCAAAATAAGCAACAGAGGTTGTGTAGTTGCTTGTGTCGAAACCAATTACACTCATTGTTCGGCTCCTGATGTAAATCCCCTTGCAAAGGAACCAAGTATACCATTTACAAAGGATGCAGTATCGCTGCCATCGTACATCTTGGTAATACGCACAGCTTCAGAAATTGCCACGCCTTCAGGAACATCATCAACAAACAGTATCTCAAAGATAGCCAGCTGCATCACAGCCCGTGCCAGTTTAGAGATACGGGACACATCCCAACCAATGGCATATTTCTGGATATATTCATTCAGTTCATCAACGCGGTTGGCAACACCGGTAACTACCTGGTCGATGTACGCCATCTGTGTGCGACTGGGACGCTCAGAATATACCTGATTTTCATCAGACAGTAAGCTGTAGTATTCTTTGTTCAAACGAGTCGCCACGACCTGCTGAGGATCTTCCCCGGTAAACTCACGGGCATAGATCAAATGTACTGCCAATTCTCTGGCATTTGCCCTTGTCATAAAATCTCCTTACTGACGGATAATACCGCAAACATTGACGTTGACCGCGGCAACTTTGACACCAGCGGTGGACTCCAAAGCAGCGGTAACAGCATCCTGAACAGATTTTGCCACCGTTACGACGCTTTGACCGTAACCGATATTAACATTACAGTCCACGGTGAGGGTCTCATCTTCACCGATGGTGATCTTCATACCTCTGGCCCATGCCTTTTTTCCGATCATATCGGCAATATCGGCACCGGGCTTTACATTCAGCCCTACGATACCTTCTACCTCGTTAACGGCGTTGGCAACGATGGTTGCAATTACATCCTCAGAGATCATTACGCTTCCGTTTTCCTGCTGCTGCGTAATATACTGCTTATTCTCCGCCATGGTAATTCCTCCTTAATTTGCCGCGTTAAGCTGCGACATACTTTTGTCTATTGTACCACAAATCCAGAAAAATACAACAGTTTTCTGTACCGAAATCAAAAATACCCCAAAGGGCATTCCCTCTGGGGTATTTTCTTAGGGGACTTCAACTACGCGAATGTCATCCATGCCGTATTGAGATTGGGTCATTACAATATCGGCAATCACGGCGACATCTTCCTGAACAAGGCCTCCCTCGGGAGAAGCAACCGCTACAGATATGCCTTCGTCACTGATGTATGCAACACAATCTGTGTAGCCTTTTGCAATCACTAAGCTTTCGATTTGTGCCTCGCACAGGGCAATCTGAACAATCTGTTCCAATTTTTCGTTGGATTGAGCAGCTTCGGCGCTTTCGGAATAAGCCATCGCCTCTTGCAGAAGCCCTACAGCGCTGTCCCGGGCCTCCTGTCTGGATAATCGAACCGCAGCGAAGTAATCCGTAATAACGGTGTCTGTATTTTGAGCATCTACCCCAAGGGTACTTCCGTCATTCATAACCAACATATCTGCAGAGAGTATTTTATCCCCGTCCAATGTGTCCGTCAGGCTTGCAGCCTGGTCTTCCGTGTAAAGCCAATTCACATAGATTCCGGCGCATACGGTGACCAAAACCGCTCCTGCAACCAAATTTTTCTTCCAAGTTTTCATGATGTTCCTCCATTCACTTCATTTTTAATACAGAAATCTTGTTGGCCCCCAGGCCTGTAGCTTTTGAGACAGCATCGACAATCTCCAGTTTTATTCGTGGATCATCTGCCCCGGTGCATACAATAACTGCACCCTGATATATTTCCGGGATCACCTGCCTTATTAGTCCATTCTCATTCCTGCCCGCATCTGTGACCGTTACGGTGTTGGTGTTAATTCTTCCGTTATCTTCGTTATTTGTAATATCCTCATTTGTTTGAAACAGCGTCTCTTCCCCGGCCGCTATCGATAAAACGACCTGCACCTCCCCTGCTCCGGCAACTCTACTAAGAATTGCAGACAGCTTTTCTTCCAGGGGTTGTTTGTGTGTGGACACTTCTAGGTTTACGATCTGCTCGCTCTGATCATTGCTCGTTTGACCTGGAATGAGCATCAATGCCAAACCAACCACGAAGACCAGCACCACATACCCGTACTTTTTAATAAATGGCTGTATTTTCTTTACAGTTGTTTTTATTTCCATACTTGCTTCTCCTTCGGGATTCCCAGATCTTCAGTAATGATCTGCTGCATTTGGGATTTGGCATAGGGGGATATATCGGCCTGAATAACTACACTCTGCGGTGTGTTCTCGTCTTTAGACAATATTACCTCCACTTCCATTGCAACCCCAAGTGAGGTGGCTTTGTCCAAAATATATGCTTCTGCTTTCTGCGTTATGATTCCGCGCAGCTGTGAATTTACATTACTGTTACTCTGCGCAACGACCTGCTCTGCGTCAATATTGTAATCAGTTAAGCTATAAGTAATATCCGATATCTTAATATTTGTCAAAGGGGATATAACAGTTATAGACAAAAAAATGCCTGTTAATAATTTCAGTATCGAATTATGTGCGCTATTTTTCTCGCAAATACGCAATGTAATCGCGCATAATATAGCAGCACATATAATTGTTAGCAGATATTGTCGAATATTGTCCATTATGCGGTACCTTTCATAAAGCACACAGTACTGATAAGCAGCAAAAGGCACACAGCACCGGTCATAGCCAGCAGCATTCCCATAACTGCCGTAAAATTTTTAATCAGGTCTACTGCTCCGCCGGAACCAAAAACGGCGCAAACGGACGCTGTGATCTTGAGAAGTATATATTGCACACCTATTTGCAGAAATGGTCCGATCCAGATCGCTATGATTGCAAGCAGTCCATAGATGCCAACGGCGTTCTTCATAAGTCCGGCGCTTACAAGGATCGCTTCGGATGCGTCAGATATAATGCTTCCAACCACAGGGACCATACCATTGATCGCCAGCTTTGTTGCTTTCATTGCCGCAGCGTCTGTAGCACCGCTGACCACCTTAGTCACTGCCATGTATCCTGTAAACACGTAAAGAATGATCTTCAGCGTCCATGTCATCAACCATTTTACAAAGCTTCGAATGTTGTTCAGTGTTTGCTCGCCAACAGCACTGCAGGCAATAGAAAGGGCAACGTATATGTAGATCATCGGTATCATCAACTTTGTAATTGCGGTTGTCAAGATAGTATTAAACACAACTGTTCCTGTATATAGCGCGGTTGCACCGGCAGTGCCGCCCTGCGCAGCCAGCGCCCCTGTCAGCACCGGCAGAAGAAGCTTGCCGTACTCACTCAATTCTGTGATTGTATTTACACCAAGCGTTACAAGTGCGTTGGATGGGGTTAGCAGCAATACCCCAACGCAGACAGTTCCGGCTAAATCGACCACTTGTTTCGGCGCTCCGGAAAAATTCCGCAAGAGCGAAACAAGTATAATGACTACGATTAACGATAAACAACATCCGGCTGCCTCTGCCAAATCGGGTCTTTGCTGTATCAATGCAGACTTCAAAATATAAAGCAGATCTTCACCAAAAGACACAGATTCTCGCGGCATATATTCTTCGGCACTGTCCGGCGCGGATGGTGCGGTAAATTCTGCTGCGCTCACCGGCCCTGCTATCAGGCAGATTATTACAATTAACAGTAAAAGTCTTCTCATATTGCAACCAGTATTTTTTCCACCAAGTCGATCAATCCGGTAAATAACGGTACAGACAGCCACAAAACAACTGCAGCAGAAAGTAATTGCAGTGATTTACCCAATGCAGCATTTCCGGCATCCGTACAAATTTGACAAATGATCTCTGCAAGAATTCCAATCCCCACCGCTCTAAGCAATGTGGTCAGTATTTCTGTATCCAAATTACCTAAAGCCTGCATTTTTGTTAAGAAATCAATTATGGGAGATATGTAGTTCAATGCAGCCAGGGCGATAACAGAGCATACAAACACAGTTAAAAGAAGTGAAAAATCCTTACCTTGTTTTGTTAAAACAATTCCAAGGAGCAAAGCGACCAATATAAGCCCTGCAGTTTTGATAAATACATCCATTAAAACTGAAATAAAGTCTTCACAAGTTCGAATAATTCTGAAATTTTTTGTGCAACGATCATCAAAACCACAACAAGTCCTGCCAATGTTGTCATCGTCGCCTGTTCTTCCCTGCCGCTCCTGGAAAGAACCTGATTTAAAATCGAAATAATGATACCTACGGCGGCAATCTTAAATATTAAGTCAATTTCCATAGTTAAATAAATAGTATTGCAAGTGCTGCACCTGCACAGAGTCCAAGGGTTTGATAACTTCTCAATCGTGCATCCTGGTTTTGGGTGTATGACTGCAATATACGGTGGCATTCTGAGCGGGTGGACTCTATTCCTTGCAGTTGCCCCTCCAGGTCATATTTGCCCAGTGATCTTCCCAACTGCAGTAAGATATCTTCAACCAGAGAAGGAATATTTCGTTCCTTTGCTAAAACTGTCTGTACACATCGTTCTACGTTAGGGGATAACTGGCGGTTCAATTCATTGGAAAGGTTGAAGAACAGTTGCCTTAGTACGCCGGTTGTTCCGTTGGACACGGTGTTACATAGTTCCGGAAGTGGTGTCAGACGATAATTTAATTCACATTCCAATAGGTCTAATACATCTAACAGTTGCCGCAGCAGCTTCGTTTGATAACGGTGGGATGCTGCAACATTAAATCCAAATCCCCCGCAGGCACATAGAATGCACACTGCACCAATGATCTTTAATGTCATTTACTCAACCTCTCTGCGTGCCACTGCTTGTCCGGCCCAACAACCAAAACATGCTGAAACATACCGCTATCCACCAAAGGCTTGTACACTGGGCGGCGGAAAAGCTCTTGGGTACTGGACGCATGGGCGGTTGCCATCAGATTAACGCCGCACCATCCGGCATATATTAATGCCTCACAATCTTCAGAGGCGGTGATCTCGTCTACAGCAATGGTGTCCGGACTCATATTTCTGATAGCCATTTCGACGCCTTGATACTTTGTACAACCGGAAAGGATGTCGGTGTTCATCCCTGTTGGGAAACAGGGCGTGTTGTCGACTTGGGGAAAAATCTCCTCACGTTCATCCACTACGACAATATTTTTCCCGGTAATCATGCCTCTTTGACGAACCATATCCCGAAGTAATGTGGTTTTACCGCTTCCGGGTTTCCCAATTACCAAAATTGAATCACGGAGATTTGCTGTTTTCTCAGCGATACCTGGAAAATCCCTTGCAACCCGAATGCACAGCGATGTAGGCGCACGGACCCGGAGCTTCTGGTTATCCACTGAGACATATTTACCGCCAAGTCCAATACGGTGTCCACCCGGCGCGGTAATATATCCATGCGCCACGGTTTTCGCCGCCCAAGGAGAATACTTTGTTGCAATGTTTATGCAGAAATTTAGATCGTCTGTAGTGATAAGTCGCTCTAAATGCGTATGACGATCTTGGAATATTAGTATAGGGGGATAACCTAACCTAAGCCTTAATTCTTGTAATTGACCTTTTCCCTGCTTGTCCACATCATCGCGCAGCCAAGTCGGCAGCAGATCAACGAAGGCTTGCCATTGGCACTTCATTTGCATCACTCCCGTTTAAGACTATGCTGACTGTGCTGATATATGCAAAAAAACAGACAGACTGATCATCTGTGTATCGGGTAATCAGTCTGTCTGTTTAAACTACAGAGCGTTATTCAATTATTTCTTGATCTAAGGTCTCGTCATCTAAGGTAGTCAGATCATCAAACTGCATCTGCGAGCTTTGTCCACCATTGCGCGTGCTCTCCCATTGTTCTTTTGTAATCAGGATTGCTCTTGGTTTGCTGCCCGCAAAGGGACCTACGATTCCCTTCTCTTCCATTTCGTCCACAATTCTGGCTGCGCGGGAATAACCAAGCTTCAGTCTGCGTTGGAGCATGGAAACCGAAGCCTGACCAGTCTCAAGAATAACATCAACGGCGGCAGGAAGCAGTTCATCGCCGTCCAGTTCCTCACTGCTCGGCTCGGGTTCCGTATCAGAAGAAGCTTTATTGCCGGTTTGGACTGCCTTTCGCTCAATTTCTTCCATGACCTCTTGGTCGTAGTCTGTGGAGTAATTGGCTTTTACATAGGACGCAACAGCCTCAACCTCCGGATCACTGACAAAGCAGCCTTGAACACGCTTCGGCTTTCCGCTTCCAATAGGAGCATAAAGCATGTCGCCCTTACCAACCAATTTTTCTGCGCCGGTGTTATCCAGGATGATTCTGGATTCCATTGCGGAGGCCACGGAAAAGGCGATTCTGGAAGGGATATTTGCTTTCATAAGACCAGTGATGACATCCGCGGAAGGTCGCTGTGTGGCAATAACCAGATGAACACCGGCGGCACGACCCATCTGGGCAATACGGCAGATGGATTCTTCCACTTCCTTTGCAGCGACCAACATAAGGTCTGCCAACTCGTCAATAATAACAACAACACGGGGGATCTTTGTGCCTTCAATTTCTTCTGTTTCCACCAGGGTGTTGTAGGATTCCAGATCTCTTACTCCGGCAGCAGACATGGTGGTATAACGGCGCATCATTTCGGTAACCGCCCACTGCAGAGAACCTGCGGCCTTTTTGGGGTCTGTAACCACAGGAATCAGTAGGTGCGGAATTCCGTTATAGGTTACAAGTTCAACCATTTTGGGATCGACCATGATCAGCTTCACATCATCCGGACTTGCCTTATAGAGCAGGGATATAATCAGCGAGTTCATACACACAGATTTACCGGAACCGGTAGTACCGGCTATCAGCATGTGCGGAAGTCTTGCAATATTACCGACAATAGCATTGCCGCCAATATCCTTACCCACAGCAAATGTTGCCTTGGATTGGGCTCTGTTAAACTCCTGCGAATCAATAACCTCCCGCAGGGACACGCTGGTTACCGCGCGGTTGGGAACTTCGATACCTACAACCGAGATTTTCCCCGGAACAGCAGCAATTCTGACACCGGAAGCACCCAGGCTTAAAGCAATGTCATCAGCTGCAGATGTGAGCTTACTTAGTCGTACGCCCTTTTCCAATTCCACCTCATAACGAGTAACGCTGGGGCCCCGGGTAACATTGATGATGTGGGCTTCAATTTTAAAACTGGCAAGGGTCTCGTTAAGGCGCATGGAGTTTTCCCGCATTTCGGCTGTTCCGTCTAACGTACTGCCGCTGGGTTTCTTCAGTAGGTCAATTGGCGGAAAACAATAGATAGGTTTCTGCACCGCTTCCGCCTGGGCAATCTCACTTGCCACCTGCGCCGCGGATTCCTCTGTGTCCTTAGCGGTTACTTTCTCCTTTTTAGCGTTCTCATCAATTTTTTGCCGGACAGGTTCGGGATCTACCGGTACATCAATTTCCAGCGGAGGCATTGTGCTTACTATATGCTGACTGCCCTTCTCCACAACCGGGATGATCTCCGGATCTGCAACAGCCTGGGGGCTGCCCGACGAGGTTGCTACTGGATCTTCGACATCTGAACCGATTTGGCGCATGATCTCATCGGCTTTGTTTGTAATAACGTTCTGTTGAACAGGAACACCTGTCTGCGCTTGCGATTTCGCAATGGGATCAGCGGTTTCCTCCATACTGCGCCGCCTCTCCATGTAGGCAATGCGCTTATTGGCAATGTGATTTACCACTACAGCAGCAGGCTCCTGTCGTTCTTCTTTTTCCTCTGTTTCCCAATCAGGACGCGGACGGTTTTTGATTGCACGAACGATGCTGGTAACAGTGATTTGCATGCCACCCAGGAGGGTGAACAGGCAGGTCAACACCAAGACAATATACGAAATAATAGGACCGCACAGCCATTTAATCAGAGTTCCAAGGCCACCGCAAATAAAGCCTCCCGTCGTTCCTCCGATTCCGCCGGCGTACAGCTCTGCAAGCAGATTATATCCGGTAGGAAGATTTTGGGGATTCAAGGAAAGATGAGATATGCATCCAAATGTAATCACAAACGCAATTAGGCATACAGTCCGCATGCGGATCGGTCGCTCACCGCTGAATGCGTGAATGAAGAATAAGTAAAGCAGCACCGGGATAGATACGATAAAACCGGCACGCCCAAACAGACCGTGGAGGAAGTCATTAACCAGCTTTGTCAGTTCCCCCTCTGGCTGGAAAGCAATAATTAAGAACAGCACAAATAAACCGAGACAGACGACAGAGCTGATCAGTCTGACAGGTATTTCCCGAACCTTAGGTGTGCTCACTGTGGCAACCTTTGGTTCTTTGTTAGCCTTTCTTGTATCGCTTGTTGTCTTATTCTTTTTCGTATTTTTTGCCCGGGCAACTGATACGGCCTTTTCTGCCTGGGTTCTGCGATTCTTATCTGCCATGAACACTCACCTCTATACAGCAGTCAAATAAATAATAAAAGCAAATAGGGCTGCTCCCCATGAGTAATAACAGAATCCGGAGATACCCTTGTTGATCGTAAAATACTTCAACATCAGAACGCTAAGATAACCGCCAACATAAGCGGTAAATCCGGATAAAATATAGCTCAGAAAGCTTGCCCAAAAAGCGATGTCTGTCTGCACGGTAAAAATACCGACCAAATCCACAGCAGACAGAAGGATCAGTGCAGGGAAACACAGCAGCAAGACCCAGTTCAGCGCGTTTTGACGGTCAGCTCCCCTTGCAACAGCTGTAGACATCATAGCGCCCGTCCTGGAAATACCACAGAAGGCAGAGATAGCGCCTGATAAACCGATTAACAGACTGTCCAATCCGGACATAGCACGAACATCCTTGTTTGCCTGCAGCATACGATCCGGAATGTAAAGGATAATGCCGTTTATCAGAAGAAAAACGGAAATACTGATAAGGTTCGAGGTGCGATTCGTAAGATATGTAAGCACGACCATACCGATCAGCATCGGTGCTGCGGCAGCCTTCACCAATTTCATATCTAACGCAATCCGGGACTGTCGCACGGACCTCCCTTTCGCTCTTTGTTGGATTCTGTAATCACGCCGAACCTGTTCCAGTATCGTTCTGCAAGCAGAAACAAGCGCAAGTAGCAAGGCAATGTGAACAACAAAATCCCGGACCGGATCTAAAACATCGATACCAAACAAATGCATAAGGATTTGTTGATGGGCGTTGGATGAAATAGGGAGAAATTCAGATAGTCCGGATACGAAACCGTATAAAATACTCTGCAGCCAGTTCATATTTGCACATACTCCTCCCTATTGTAATTATCTCATTTATAATAACACAATCTAATTAAAATTTCCAGTAGAGATTACAAAATAATTTATATTCATGCGGAAATATGGCAATAGGTGCACTCTTAATTCAATAAAAGTGTAATTGCCGAAATATACCAGCATTTCGGCAATTACACTGAGCTAAAAACTATACTTTTTTCTGCTTTGCAATCATTTTGTGCAGGGCGGAAAGCGCATCGTTTAGCCCGCCTAATTTGTCAATCAACCCGGAGGAAACGGCTTCTTTTCCGTACAGGATGGTGCCAACATCGGTGGCCATCTCCCCTGTTGCCATCATATATCCCTCGAACTGTTCCTTTGTGATCCCGGAATTTTCCGTAACAAAATCCGCGATCTGCTCCTGGATTCTCTGGAAATACCGGAAAGTTTGGGGCGCGCCGACCACAAGACCAGTCATTCGCACAGGATGCACTGTCATGCTGGCTGTAGGTGTGATAAAGGACTTTTTAGTACACACTGCCAATGGTATGCCGATGGAGTGGCCACCGCCCAGCACCAGTGAAACTGTAGGTTTTTTCATACCTGCGATCATTTCCGCAATAGCAAGTCCAGCCTCGATATCACCACCTACTGTGTTGAGCAGCAATAATAGGCCGTCTATCTCTTCACTTTCTTCAATACCAGCAAGCAGTGGCAGAACATGCTCATATTTTGTTGTTTTTACATTTTCAGGCAGCACTTGATGTCCTTCGACTTGCCCGATTATGGTAAGAGTATAGATATTTCCTTTACTGCTTTTGGTAATATCGGAACCAAGCTCAATCACCTGCTCCCGTTCCTCCTGCTTGATTTCGGGATTTTTATTGTTGTCCATAATTTTACCTCCATATACGCTTATAGCATGTCCTGTTTCATTCCATCAATTCGTACTTGAAAGATATTAGTCTATAGCGTATAATGTCTGGGGTGATAGAATCATGGCAACAAAAACAAATGCAGTACGGCTTGTGGAGCAAGCAGGATTTCCCTGTAAAGAAGACTTTTATGAATATGATGAGAATGACTTAAACGGAAACCATGTGGCCCATGCGTTACATTTACCGGAAGAGCAGGTGTTTAAGACCCTGGTGGCAAGGGGACCAAGAACCGGTGTGAATGTATTCTGCCTCCCTGTTTGCTGCGAATTGGATCTGAAGTTAGCTGCAAAAGCGGCAGGGGACAAAAGCATGGAGCTGCTCCCCTTGAAAGAGCTTTTGAACACCACCGGTTACATCCGCGGCGGATGCAGTCCCATTGGTATGAAGAAAAAGTATCCCACATTTATTGACGAAACATGTCAGCTGCATGAGGAAATTGCTGTTTCCGCCGGTGAGCGTGGACATCAGATGCGAATTCCCTACAAAGCCATCGTTGCGCTTGTGAATGCTAAATTGGCAGATATTATTGCATAAGGAGAAAGAATATGGAGTCTGAATACAAAACAAAAGGAACTTGCTCCCAGAGAATCCTATTCCGGATTGAAGACGGAAAGGTTTTTGATGTAAAATTCCTGGGAGGTTGCAGCGGAAACCTGCAGGGTATCGGCAAATTGGTGGAAGGTATGGATGTGCAGGACGTGATTGACCGTATCGATGGCATTCGCTGCGGTTTCAAGCAAACATCCTGCCCCGATCAGTTGGCAAAAGCCTTAAAAGAAGCGACCGAAAACTAAGAAAACGCCACAGACAGCAATCAACTGTCTGTGGCGTTACTTTATTCACAGGCTGCAATGATCAACTTTACCAGTTCATCGCGTCCTGTCCCCTTCTCTGCCGAGAAAGGAATGATCGGACACTCCTCAGGAAGCTCCAGGTCTTCACGAATTGTTTGCAGGTTAGGCTCAATCTGGCTTTTCTTAAGCTTATCAAGCTTGTTGGCTACAACCACAAAGGGGCAGCCGCTACCAAGAAACCACTGCGCCATTGTAATGTCATTGTTTGTTGGTGCGTGTCTGGCATCCACAATAAACACACCCAGATCAATTCTGGAGGCGGCAAAGTATGATTCCATCAAGCGACCCCAACGATCTTTTTCCGCCTGGGATACCTTGGCATAGCCGTAACCGGGCAGGTCCACAAAATAGCACTTTTTGTCAATGGTAAAGTAATTGACATGGACGGTTTTGCCCGGTTTCTCCCCCACTCTGGCAAAATTTTTCCGCTGTAAAATCCGGTTGATAACTGAGGATTTACCCACGTTGGACTTTCCGGCAAAAGCAATCTCCGGCAGATCCTTTCTGGGGAAGGCTCCGGTGGACGCTGCGGATATAAGAAATTCAACATTATTGAAATTCATAAGCTACCTCATTGCCGAATGGAAGATTTTGTTGCGCTTCCCCGTAAATCCCCAGGTATATCGTTCAGAATGCCGGGAACTATCTCCGTTTTGTCATTCAACGCAGTTTTCAGTACTGTTCCAATATCCTCCGCGGTTACAAAGTTCAACGCACTGCGCACCATGGGGTCGATATTTTGAAGATCCCGCTGGTTATCCTTTGGGATGATTACAGTACGGATCCCGTAACGCAGGGCTGCCATCGTCTTTTCTTTCAGACCGCCGATGGGCAGAACACGACCACGAATGGAAATCTCTCCGGTCATAGCTACATCCCGTCTGACTGTCGTTCCGGTCAAGGCAGATACCATAGCGGTACATACGGTAACACCGGCAGACGGACCGTCCTTAGGCACAGCGCCTTCCGGGAAGTGCACATGAATATCCTTTGTCTTATAAAAATCACTGGGAATGCCTAAGTGGTAGGCGTTGGCCCGAATATAACTTAGCGCAGCATGGGCAGATTCTTTCATTACGTCGCCCAGGTTACCGGTCAACTCCATTTTACCCGTTCCGTCAACAATGTTTACCTCTACTTCAAGGGTTTCGCCACCCACAGCAGTCCAAGCCAGACCTGTAACCAGGCCGATCTGGTCGCTGCTATGAATGCGATCAGGCAGAAATTTGCGAACCCCAAGAAAATCTTCAATATTCTTTCCGGTAATGCTGACCTTTTTACAATTATCGCTTGTAAGGAGCATCATGCCAGTTTTTCTGCATATTTCTGCAAAACACCGTTCAAGGTTTCGAACACCGGATTCCCGTGTGTAGCAACGAATGATTTCCCGAATGCAATCATCCGAAATCTTTAACTGAGACCTACTGATACCATGCTTTTTCAGTTGCTTGGAAATCAGATGATTCTTTGCAATCATCAGCTTCTCTTCGTCGGTATAGGAATTAAGCTCAATGATCTCCATACGGTCCAGCAGAGGTCTGGGAATGGAATCAATTGTATTTGCAGTGGTAATGAACATAACATTACTCAGATCGAAGGGGATTTCCAAATAATGATCCCGATAAGTTCGGTTTTGCTCAGAATCCAAAACCTCCAGAAGCGCTGCGCTGGGATCTCCACGGTAATCTGAGCCCATTTTATCCACTTCATCAAGTAGCAGAACAGGATTCATACTGCCCGCCTGGATCATAGCGCTGACAATTCTGCCGGGCATAGCGCCGACGTAGGTTTTTCTGTGACCGCGGATATCCGCCTCGTCGTGGACACCGCCCAGGGCGATCCGCGCCATTTTTCTGTTAAGACTGTGTGCAACAGAGTAAGCAACAGATGTTTTACCAACGCCGGGAGGACCTACCAGGCACAGAATCTGCGGAGGCATTTCCGGCGCCAACTGACGCACTGCGATGGTTTCAAGAATTCTTTCTTTAACTTTATCCAGACCAAAGTGTTCCCTGTCAAGAATTTTCCGCGCAGCATGGATGTCGACTCTTTCCTTTGTGCGTTTGTTCCAGGGAAGCTCCAGAACAGTATCCAAGTAATTGCGAAGTACAGAGGCTTCAGATGAACCAAAGGGCTGCTTCTTCAGACGCTCCAGGTCCTTTAAAAGTTTTTGCTCTGATTCCTCGGGTAAATTCAGAAGAAGAATATTCTTCTCGTACTCAGAAAACTCAGAATACTCCTCCCCTTCGCCAAGCTCATCCCGGATTACTTTCATCTGCTCCCGCAAGTAATAATCCCGCTGGTCCTGATCGATCTGAACTCTTGTTTTCTCCTGAATATCAGATTCAATCTGCTGCATCTGCACCTCACGACGAAGCAGAAGTATTGTTCGTTCAAGCCGTTTAGCAGGATTTAACTGACACAGCAGGTTTGCCTTATCCGGGTATTCTATGCTGGAATTCTGTGCGATTGTATCGGCAATGAATCCACAGTTGTTCGCGGCCATAATGCGCAGATGAACTGCCTGGGCAGGATGCTCCATTTGTTCGATATAACTGCTGTACAAGGCTGTTGCCTCCCGCTTCAAGGCATCCACTTTTAATCCGTCTGCAACTTTAACCTCATCAGCCTTTTCAACCAAACCCACCATAAAGGGATCAAACTGCTTTAGTTCGGTAATTTTGGCGCGGCAAATGCCGGTCACAAGAACACGAATGTTCTCCCCGTGGGACTTTAGCACTTGTTTGACGCGTACAACAGTACCAATTGGATACAGGTCTGTAAGCCCGGGGTCATCATCCAGGATGTTTTTTTGCGGTACGAGAATCAACATTTGATCCCGTTTCATGGCATCTTCCAGGGCCAGTGCAGACTTTACGCGTCCGATATCAAAATGTACGGTTTGATCCGGGAAGATCGCCAGCCCTCGAAGCGCAAGAACAGGTAATCTGCCGGAAACAAATTCATTACTCATATGGTTCCTCCGTATAGGACAAAAAGGGGGGTAGCGCGCTACCCCCTCTCATATTACTTGCTTTGTGTGCTTAAAGCAGGGCGCGGAGTATTGCCTCTGACGATCTCCGGTTCCCCACCATTAACGCACTCGGGTGTGATAACCACCTTCTTAATAGAAAGATCGGATGGTATCATGTACATGATCCTGGTCATGATCTGCTCCATAACCGCACGCAAACCACGTGCGCCGATCTGACGGTCGATGGCCTTCTGTGCAATTGTTTCCAGTGCTTTAGGCCGGATCTCCAGCTCCACACCATCCACCTTAAACAGATATTCGTACTGCTTGGTAAGTGCGTTTTTAGGTTCTGCTAAAATCCGCAAAAGATCCTCTTTCTTCAAATCTTGTAAAGACGTGATTACAGGCAGTCTACCCACAAGTTCGGGAATAATGCCGAACTTCAAAAGATCGTGGGGTTGAACCTGGGCGAACAGTTTCCCAAGGTCGCGATGCTTCTTGCTTTCCACAGGCGCGTCAAAGCCGATAGCAGAGCGGTCTGTTCTGGTTTCGATAATCTTATCCAGACCATCAAAGGCACCACCACAAATAAACAGGATGTTCGTTGTATCAATGGGGATCGTCTCCTGCTGGGGGTGCTTTCTGCCGCCCTGGGGAGGAACATTAGAAACTGTACCCTCAACAATTTTCAGCAAGGCCTGCTGTACACCTTCACCGGATACATCTCTTGTAATGGATGTGTTCTCGCTCTTTCGGGCAATCTTATCCATTTCGTCAATATAGATGATTCCCCGCTGTGCCCGCTCAACATCAAAATCAGCGGCCTGCAGCAGTCTGACGAGAATATTCTCTACATCATCACCTACATAACCGGCTTCGGTAAGCGTAGTTGCATCCGCGATGGCGAAAGGCACATCAAGGATTTTAGCAAGTGTCTGGGCAAAAAGCGTTTTGCCGGAACCGGTGGGGCCTATGAGCAGGATATTGCTCTTCTGCAGCTCCACGTCTGCATCCTTAGCCATGTAGATCCTCTTATAATGGTTATACACGGCAACAGAAAGCGCAATCTTGGCATCTTCCTGGCCAATAATATAGCCATCCATATATGCCTTCATTTCCATGGGCGTGGGCAGATGGTCCGGTGCGGAACGATTCTGCTGGTCCTCTTCCAACAAATCACAGCATGCCTGCACACAATCGCTGCAAATACATACATCCGGTCCTGCGATCAAGCGGGCCTGCGACTCCAGTTTGCCGCAAAAAGAGCAGCAAAGTATATTTTCATCCTTCTTTGCCATGGGCAGGAAACCGCCTTTCGCGTCTGTTAATGGTGTTCGATCACACGGTCAATAATACCAAAGGACATGGCCTCGTTTGCAGTCATAAAGTTATCGCGCTCACAAGCTTCGGTAACTTCTTCAATGGATTTGCCGGTGTTCTGTGCAAGAATGGCGTTCATACGAGCTTTAATAGTTTCCAATCTCTTCATATGAATTGCCATATCTGTAATCTGACCCTGGGTGCCGGCAGATGGCTGGTGGATCATGATCTCAGAATTGGGCAGCGCCATACGCTTGCCTTTTGTACCTGCAGAAAGCAGGAATGCACCCATAGATGCGGCCATACCGACACAGATTGTTGCCACATCGCACTTGATGTACTGCATTGTGTCGTAGATAGCCATGCCTGCGGTAACACTACCGCCGGGGCTGTTAATATAGAATTGGATGTCCTTGTCAGGGTCCTGAGCTTCCAGGTACAGCAGCTGCGCGACGATCAGACTTGCAGTAGTATCGTTGACCTCTTCGGACAAGAAAATAATGCGGTCATTCAACAGACGGGAAAAAATGTCATAGCTGCGCTCACCACGACTGGTCTGCTCAACAACATAGGGGATAAAACTCATGGTTACGTCTCCTTTCCGGGCTTGAAACATTCTAGCCATTAAAACGGAAACTTATTCCTCTACAGGCTTTTCTTCCTCGGTCTTCTCCTCGACAGCCTTCTCTTCTGTCTTCTTGGTGGTTGTCTTCTTTGCGGTGCTCTTCTTGGCAGCTGCCTTCTTGGGAGCAGTAGCAACGGCAGAATCCACAATGACTGCGATAGCCTTGCGGTTCTTCAAGCCAGCCTCAACTTCCTGTGCAGGAACCATGCTCTTAACCTTATCCAGTTCCATCTCGTACTGCTTTGCGATGGATTCGTACTCAGCAGCGATCTCTTCCTCGGTGACAGTAATCTGCTCCACCTCGATGATCTTCTCCAGAGTAACATTTACCTTTGCCTGCTTCTCAGCAGCAGGACGGAACGCATTACGCATGGTATTCAGGTCGCCGCCCATCATTTTGGCGTAGGCGTCCATGGAGTAGCCGCTCATCTGCAGCTGGTAACCAAAACGCTCCATCTGAGTATCCAGCTCGGCTTCAACCAGAGCCTTGGGCATCTCAACAGTGGCGTTCTCGGCTGCTTTGTCAACACAGGCTTGTTCGAATGCGGACTGTGCCTGCTTCTCTGCTTCTGCCAAAGCCTTAGTGCGGATATCAGCCTTCAGTTCGTCCAGGGTTTCAAACTCAGAAACGTCCTTCGCAAACTCGTCGTCCTTCTCGGGAACATTGGTGGCAACCACCTTGTTTACCTTTACATGGAACACAACAGGCTTACCTGCCAGGTCCTTGTGATAAGCCTCGGGGAAAGTAATGTCGATATCCTTCTCTTCACCAGCAGACATGCCAACAACCTGCTCCTCAAAACCGGGAACAAAGGAACCGGAACCCAGTTTCAGGTCAAAGTTCTCTCCCTTACCGCCATCAAAAGGTACACCGTTATCAAAGCCCTCAAAGTCGATGTTAGCAGTGTCGCCCATCTCGGCTGCACGCTCAACGGTCTCAGTGCAAGCAACATTCTGTGCCATACGGTCCAGCTCAGCCTCAACCTGCTCGTCGTTTACTTCAACCTTAGCTTTTTCTACCTTCAGCCCTTTATAATCGCCCAGGGTAACCTCAGGGTAGGTCTCGGTAGTAATGGTAATTGTAACGATACCATCCTCGTTAATGTCCATATCGGTAAGGCTGGGACGGCCAACGGCCTTTACATCCTGACCTACGACAGCATACTCGTAAACCTCGGGGAAAATCTCCTCCAGGCCATCTTCATAGAACACATGAGCGCCATACATAGCTTCGATCATCTTACGAGGTGCCTTACCCTTGCGGAAGCCGGGGATCATGATGTTCTTACGGGCCTTCATGTACGCCTTGCTGACACCGGACTCCATCAGCTCTTTGTCGATCTCGACAACGATGGTAGCCTCATTGCCCTTCTTTTCGATATTCTTTACATTCATTTTTTGTATCCTCCCAGTTCTGACCGGCTGCAGAGCAACCGTAGAATTACAAATTTTGCATCCGAAATATTTTAGCAGAGAAAGTGCGAAATGTCCACACTTTTCTTAAAAATTTTTAAGGAATCACCTTAAATGGCTGAAAGTTGAGCCGATCCGCAGCAACTAATCGAAAATCGATCCCATTCCAAAGGCCTTCCTGGGCTAGTCCGTGGCTCGCGCCGTGCAGATGTCCGTAAAAACAGCGGCGGACATTATGTTGCTTCAAAATGTTTAATATCTCTGCACATTCATAGCCTTTATACCGAGGCGGATAGTGCAGGAATACGATTTTAGGTATATCGCCCGCAGATTGCAAAGACGCCTCTAATCTTAGAAGTTCTCTTTTAAATACCCTTTCATCATGTTCCCCACTGCGATCTTCCTCAAAAAACCAGCCCCTGGTACCACAGATTGCAAAATCTTCGTAAACGTAATGATTATTGTTCAGAATAAACATGTTACAAAAAGATTTCTCGTCACAAAATTTGTAGAATTTTGTAGCTGTATTCCACCAATAATCGTGATTGCCTTTCAAAATGATCTTTCTGCCGGGGATGCGGTTGATAAATTCAAAATCCGCGGTAGCTTCCGAAAGGTCCAACGACCAGGAGAGATCCCCCAACAGAACTGTGGTATCGTCCGGTCCGATTACGGAAAGGCCCTCCCTCAACTTATCCATATAGCCAACCCAGGCACCACCAAAAATATCCATTGGCTTTGGAGCACCAAGGCACAGATGCAGATCACCTATCGCAAAAAGAGCCATTTTTCACCTCGTTCAGATCGTTTTTCCGGTAGCGTTTTTAATGTCGTCCGCAAAATGAGCGGGGTCAAAAAGTGCTGGAAGAAGTGCAATACGACCCCCACCATGTTTCGCGCGATAGTCCTGCAAACCTCCAAGACAAAGAGCTGTGTGCGGATCAATAAAATAAGTGTTATTTCGATATACGCTGTTAATGATCGAGGCAGCTCTGGATTCACCAGCAACAGCGCAGAAAAAACCTTCGGCAAACGTCTCGCATCCATCAGGTACGGTATACCCAAGCATTCTTTGCTGTTTGTCCAGATAAAGAGCAACCGCATCCATTCCAAGATCGGCATAAATAAGTCTTTCAATTTCAAGCAGCAGTTCAGGCGACACAGCACTTGTGGAAAATGTTCCACGCTGGATAATGTCCCAGACAGGGCTGGCGTCATCACAGGTACACACGATTACCTCTACAGGCAGCCCCATCTTCCGTGCGTAATATCCGGCCATTGGGGCGGAGAAATCATCGGCAGGGACAGAAATATCAAAGGATTGTCCGGGTGTCAATGTATCTGTACGAATCATTTCACCGTAAAGTCCGAACAAAACCGCAATATTGACTGCGATTTTAAACCAATCCGAGCACTCCGTATGCTTTATGTTGTCCCCCAGTACAAAAGGGAGTAACCCCTCGGCAATATAACCGACTCTCCCCTCGGGATTGCGCCACAATTCTGCGATGGCAATTCTATGGTTCATTGTAACCAGGCGAGGCGCAGTCTTTCCAAGCACAAGCTCAACATCCCAACCACTTAGGTGGCACGAGAAAAATGTGCTTAGGATCTGTGCTACGGTCTGTGAAAACGAAAGCTTAGTAAATGCGATAATTTCACTATTATCATAAACGGGTAACTGCAGCGGCACAAAGCGTCCCCCGTCCGGTGTGACAGAATCTGTCAACGTCTGATAGGATGTATAGGTGTGCTTATTGTTTCTTGTAGTTACATAGAGCATTTTTTGAACACCTCCAGGGCGTTATTCCAAAAAATATCATAAACAGTTGATTCACCAACACCGCGATATAGCAGTTGCTCTGTAATTTTGCTGTAATCCTGCACGCCGGAAAAACCTTTTGGCAACCTATCGCAACCGTCAAGATCGCCTCCCAGCGCAATGTGCTTTCCGTCAGGATCCAATTCAAGAAAATGTAGAACATGATCGCATACAGTATCGAGATCCGGATCGTTACCCAGGAAATCAGAAAACAGATTGATCCCGGTAACACCGCCGGTGCGGCAGATGTGGAGGAACATATCATCGGTGATATTTCTGCTCACATTGCAGACTGAACGACTATTGGAATGTGAAGCAATGACAGGGGCATCTGTAATATCCATTATATCCCAAAAGCCTTGATCGCTGATATGGCTGACATCCACGATCATACCCAGGCGTTGGGCTTCCTTTACATACTCACGTCCCCGATCTGTCAGACCCTCACCTGTTAGATGAGAACCGGTTAGAGGGTTGGATTCATTCCAGCCAAGGGTGCTGATTCGAAAACCCACGCTATACAGATCTCCAAGCAGCTCAGGATCAAAGCCAAAGCCTGCAGGACCTTCTATGGTGAGGATTGCAGACATAACACCGTTTTTTTGATTCTGCTCCACTTCTGCTGCAGAATAAACTTGCCGGATGAGGTCCTTGTTCTTTTCCAGTTCCCAATGGACCGCAGCCAGTTTCTTTTCAAACACATCCGTTGGATTCCTTGTGGGAGATGTAGTTGTAAAGCATGCAAAGCACTGGGCATACCCGGACAGCAGCCCTGCCCTTTCCAGATCAATATGGGTTGTATTCCGTCTAAGTTCAGAAGGTTTCGCATTTCCGGAACCAATAAGCTTATCTGCTGTATCGCAATGCAGGTCAAATACAGGAAAAGTCATTCAAACGCACCCTCAATATGATTGATTTTTGTTTTTTTTGTAAGTGTTCCTTCCGGCGCATAGATCTCAATTACATCAAATCTTGGTTGCAAAACAGAAGGATTCGCAGAAAGATATATTTCTGCTGTTGTACGCAGTCTGTTTTGTTTGTAATGATCTACGTATTCAAACGCATTGGCGAAGGAATTGCTTTTGCGAAGCTTTACTTCCACAAATACAAGAAATTTGCTGTCAGAAGCGATCAGATCAATCTCACCAAATCTTGTTTTATAGTTTGTTGCGATCAACTTGTAGTGTTTCTTGCGCAAGTACTCTGCAGCGACAGATTCCCCCCAAGCGCCAACAATATTATTCCGCCCCATAAAGCTTTTTTAAGAACGTCATGCGATGGATGGGACAAGGACCGCGCTCTGCCAGCGCTGCGTAATGCGCCTTTGTGCCGTAACCTTTATGTATATCGAAGCCGTACTGGGGATATTCCTGAGCCATTTGCAGCATAAAATCATCCCGCGTAACCTTTGCAAGAATGGAAGCTGCAGCAATACTGGCGCTTCGGCTGTCTCCGTGGACAACAGTTTCCAAAGGCACACCGAAGTCTTTGCTGCGGTTGCCATCGATTAGTGCAAACTGCGGTTTAACAGATAGCTGATCTATGGCGCGTTGCATTGCCAGATAGGTAGCCTGGAGAATGTTGATCTGATCGATCTCCTTTTCGTCCGCAAAAGCGATTCCGTATGCAATAGCTGATTCCTTGATAACAGGAAATAATTCCCTGCGACGCTTATCTGACAGCTTCTTACTGTCATCCAAGCCGGGGATCTCAATATTGGGAGGAAGAATCACCGCAGCGGCGCACACAGGACCTGCCAGAGGTCCCCTGCCCGCTTCGTCCACACCACAAATCATCTGAATACCCTGGGCATAATATCCATTTTCAAGTTGCCACATATCTACTTGACTCATCTTGTGTCCTCCGGCATTTCAAGGGTAAAATAGCCAAGCTTACCGGAACGGTATTCGTCCAGCAAAACCTTTGCCATCCGCTCCGTATTGATCTCTCCTCTGGCGAGCAAGTAACCACGCTTGCGGCCAAGAGCCTCCAGAAGCATGTACCCGGGCATTTCCTCATTGCTCTCGAAGTTGTAGCGATCTTTTAGTGTTTGGGGATAGTATTTATGAAGCAGCTCCGCCAAACGGCAGGCCAATTCCTCTGTGTCAATAACATTTTCTTTAACAGCTCCGGTGTAAGCCAGCATCATGCCCACTTCAGGATCTTCAAACTTGGGCCACAAAATACCGGGGGTATCCAGCAACAGCAAGCCATTATCTACAGTAACCCACTGCTTGCCCCTTGTAACACCGGGGCGGTTTTCTGCTTTTGCACCCTTTCTGCCGGAAATCTGGTTAATCAATGTAGATTTTCCAACATTAGGAATGCCAACGATCATAACCCGGACAGGCTTATTCATGCCCTTTGCGGCGTTGCGTGCGATTTTCTCACTTAGCAGATTGCGAACAGCCGGTTGAAAGGACGTAATGCCTTTTCTGGATTTGCAGTCTGTTGCAACGGCAGCAAAGCCTTTTTCACGAAAGTGCGCAAGCCAGGCCTTTGTTGCCGTCGGATCTGCCAGGTCCATACGGTTGAGTACAATAATTCTTGGCTTAGAACCGCAAATAGAATCAATATCCGGGTTTCGGCTGGAAACAGGGATCCGGGCATCCACAATCTCGCAAACCGCATCCACCAGCTTCAAATCCGCTTCAATCTGGCGACGTGTTTTTGTCATATGACCGGGATACCATTGAATGTTCATATTATCCTGCATATTTAAGATACAACTCCAATTCTGTTCAGGTCCCTTTCCTTAGGACCCTGTTCACCGTCAGGATCACCTGGGAACACCAGGAATATTGCTTTGCCAAGGACTTCCCGGCAGTCGATCAGTCCGATCTGATCGCTTCTGCTGTCCTTTGAAAGATTTCGGTTATCGCCCATTACAAAAATGCAGCCTTCTGATACGACCAGAGGAAAGGCCATTCCTTCTTTTATATTCGTGGGTGTCAGCGTGTATGGCTCATCCAGCGCCACGCCGTCCACATAAACGACACCCTCCCGGAAATCAATATCTACAGTCTGCCCCTCAGTGGCAATGACTCGCTTAATGATAGGGCTTCCGTTATCATAGGAGTCCTTGCTTGCAACAATAATATCTCCGCGCTGGGGCTCGCCATAGAGAATGTTCCCCAGCAGAAGAAGCCAGTCCCCGTCATAAAGTGTGTTATTCATAGACGGGCCGGACACAACAACCACACGAAAAAGCAACGAAAATACAAGCAAAACACCTGCAATCAAAAATACCAGATCATGCAGGTATGATATAACTGCGTCTATAATTTTAGTCTGTTTTATGGGATTTGGCACAACTTCCTGCTGGCGGTCAGCTATGTTTTCAAACTCATCCATTATATTCACCCCGGCATTATGGTTATTTATATGATTATAAACGATTTTGAGCAATAAAAAAAGAGGGTTTCCCCTCTTTTTTTATTCTTTTTTGAATTAGACCTTTTCCTTAACCTTGGCAGCCTTGCCGAAACGCTCACGCAGGTAGTACAGCTTTGCACGGCGTACCTTACCCTTACGGACAGTTTCGACCATAGCAACGTTGGGAGAGTGGACAGGGAAAACCTTCTCACAGCCAACGCCATAGCTGACGCGACGAACAGTGATGGTCTCACCGAGGCCGCCGTGCTTCCGGGCGATGATGGTGCCTTCAAACACCTGAATACGCTCACGGGAGCCTTCCTTGATCCGCACATGCACACGAACGGTGTCGCCAACCCGCATTTCGGGCAGCTCCTCCTTCATGTACTGGCTGGACAGAGCCTTAACCAAATCCATATCTTTGTCCTCCTTAATATTAGGCGTTCGTACGATGTTATGCTCCGGCGATATGGTTCCCGGCATCGCAGAGGACTCACCTTGATTTCAGACCGAGGTATTATAACACGGTAATTCCAGGAAATCAAGCCCTTTTTTAGAAAAAAGATGCGTATTATATCTGAATTATAAGAAAAGCATTACTGTTTCGACCAAACAGCAATGCACACGGAGGAATCTACCCTTTCCTACATTACCGTTTTGACCGACCAACGGGAGCGGAGAAATCCGCTCTCTTATATGGGGATTACGGATTCCTCGGCTACGCTCGGAATGACAAACAAGGGGACGGTAGAACCGCCCCCTTGTCCCTGCACTAACACATAGAACCGTCCCCTGTGCTATGCTATGCTATGTGCTATGTGCTATGTGCTACAAGGCAAGGGGGCGGGCATCCCGCCCCCATTGTTAATTCGTTGGACTAATCATCGTCTTGTGATGGGGCAACAGAGCCGTTCCCTATCTTTTTGTATACTACTTTTCTGATCAGTGGTACAGCTATACAAAGCATTAAAATAGGACACACTTGTTGGAATGAGGTGTTCATTTGCAATAACCAACATATAACAAATATAACACCTAAAAAAACGAACATAAGTATCACAAATATGCGTTCAGCAATTCGCAAAATGTTATATGTCGTATTTAGAAGTATCTGTTTTTTGAAACCCAACAGCATTAAAGCATAGTGCGCAACAAAAACGAACATAATGTATGCACACATAATGATGTCATCTGTGAATGACCAATCAACAAAAAAGACAACTCTACTATAACAAAATATTATCAAACTAACTAGGCCTATTATGCGGCCGATAATAACACTGAAATTATAAAAGTTTTTCATAAGGTCCTCTTATTTGAACAGCTTTTCAAGGACACGCCCTATATAGGTCACTAAAGCACAGGGGACGGTTCTGTGTGTCGTTGGAACTTTCTAATGACACTGAAGCTAACCCCTGTCAGTCTGCTTAGTTGCCTAATCGAAACGCCTTTTTCTTTAAGCTTTTTCAAATACTTATC
>JAZOMH010000006.1:0-24373 GCA_045653785.1 Faecousia sp.
CAGCGGCGACCAGAGCCTTGCCCTCGTCGTTGCCGGTGTACTTCTCAAAGTTCTTGATGAAGCGGGCGGACAGATCCTTGGCCTTCTCTTCCCAGATAGCGGCATCAGCGTAGGTGTCGCGGGGATCCAGGATAGCGGGGTTCACGCCGGGCAGAGCGGTGGGAACCGCGAAATCGAAGTAGGGGATCTTCTTGGTGACAGCCTTCAGGATGGAGCCGTCCAGAATGGCGTCGATGATGCCACGGGTATCCTTAATGGAGATACGCTTTCCGGTGCCGTTCCAGCCAGTATTGACCAGGTAAGCCTTGGCGCCATTCGCCTCCATCTTCTTGACCAGCTCCTCGCCGTACTTGGTGGGGTGCAGCTCCAGGAATGCCTGGCCGAAGCAAGCGGAGAAGGTGGGGGTGGGCTCGGTGATGCCGCGCTCAGTACCCGCCAGCTTTGCAGTAAAGCCGGACAGGAAGTAGTACTGCGCCTGCTCAGGAGTCAGGATGGAAACGGGAGGCAGAACGCCGAACGCATCCGCGGACAGGAAGATCACATTCTTGGCTGCGGGAGCAGCAGAAACAGGGCGAACGATGTTCTTAATGTGGGTGATGGGGTAGGAAACACGGGTCTTCTCAGTAACAGAATCATCCGCGAAGTCGCACTTACCGTCGGCAGCTACGGTAACGTTCTCCAGCAGAGCGTTGCGCTTGATAGCGCCGTAGATGTCGGGCTCGGACTCAGGATCCAGGTTAATAACCTTAGCGTAGCAGCCGCCCTCAAAGTTGAACACGCCGTTGTCGTCCCAGCCGTGCTCGTCGTCGCCGATGAGCAGACGCTTGGGATCAGTGGACAGGGTGGTCTTACCGGTGCCGGACAGGCCGAAGAACAGCGCGGTGTTCTCACCGTTCATGTCGGTGTTAGCGGAACAGTGCATGGAAGCAATGCCCTTCAGAGGCAGGTAGTAGTTCATCATGGAGAACATACCCTTCTTCATCTCGCCGCCGTACCAGGTGTTCAGGATCACCTGCTCACGGGAAGTGATGTTGAAGGCAACGCAGGTCTCGGAGTTCAGACCCAGCTCCTTGAAGTTCTCAACCTTTGCCTTGGAAGCGTTGTAAACAACAAAGTCAGGCTCAAAGGAAGCCAGCTCTTCCTCAGAAGGAACGATAAACATATTCTTAATGAAGTGTGCCTGCCATGCCACCTCCACAATGAAGCGGACATTCATACGGGTGTCAGCATTTGCACCGCAAAAAGCGTCCACAACGTACAGCTTCTTATTGGACAGCTCCTTGACAGCCAGCTCCTTGACGGTCTTCCAGGTCTCACCGCTCATGGGATGGTTGACGTTGGCAAACTCCTGAGTGGTCCACCAAACGGTGTCCTTGGAGTTGTCGTCCATAACGATAAACTTATCCTTGGGGGAACGGCCGGTGTAGATACCGGTCATAACATTGACAGCACCCAGCTCACTGACCTGGCCCTTTTCATAGCCTTCCAGGTTGGGATCTGTCTCCGCAATAAACAACTCCTCGTAGGAGGGGTTGTGGATGATCTCCGTAGTGCCGGAAATGCCGTACTTGGTCAAATCGATTTTTGCCATTATTGAAAACCTCTTTCCTATTTTAGTAATGCCAAATCCATAATTTCATACTTTTTATACCGATTCGGCATCCTATAGCTTGCTATTATAGCATACAGGAAGCCAGAGGAAAAAGCAACCCGGGAAGCATGAATATTTTCTTGCAAAGTCCCCGATATTGACCAAATAACTGTATATTTTGCAAGAATAGCGTATTTACATTTGCCTTTCTCCATGTTACTATGTATTTGGTGGAGGATTTGGGCCATTGCCCCCTCGCCGACTTATCCAACAAACCGGACACCCTAAATGCTTTGTCCGTAATCATTATTTTCACGGAGGTATAATCACAATGGCAAAAAAAGTTCAGTTCGTGGAGACTGTTTTGCGGGATGCAAACCAGTCTCTGATTGCCACCCGCCTGCCCTTTGAGAAGTTTGAGCCTATGCTGGAAACCATCGATAAGGCCGGCTACTACGCTGCCGAATGCTGGGGCGGTGCGACCTTTGATGTATGTCTGCGGTATCTCAACGAAGATCCCTGGGAGCGGCTGCGGAAAATCCGCGCAAAAATGCCCAACACCAAGCTGCAGATGCTGCTGCGGGGACAGAATGTTCTGGGTTACTCCCACTATCCCGACGACTTTGTAAAGCTGTTCGTAGCAAAGGCTGTGGAAAACGGCATCGATGTGATCCGTATTTTTGACGCGCTGAACGATGTGAAGAACATGAAGGTTGCCATGGACGCCACCACAAAGGCCGGCGCCATCGCCTCCGGCACCATCTCCTACACTGCCTCTCCCGTCCACAGGCTGCCCAAGTATGTGGAAATGGACAAGGAGCTGAAGGAAATGGGCGCGGCTACCATCTGTATTAAGGATATGTCCGGCATCATCGGCCCCAAGGAAATCTACGATCTGGTCAGCGCCATTAAGGACGCGGTGGATCTGCCTGTGGATCTGCACACACACTGCACCACCGGCCTTGCCTACCCTGTGTACATGAAAGCTGTTGAGGCAGGTGTGGATATCATTGACACCGCCATTTCTCCCTTCTCCGGCGGTACTTCCCAGCCTGCCACCGAGACCATGGCCTACGCCCTGCGCCAGCTGGGCTACCAGGTGGATCTGGACGATGGCTGTCTCAACGCCATGGCAAACTACTTCAAGACCGTCCGGGACGAGTTTATTGCCGACGGCACACTGATGCCCAAGGCCCTGGCAACCGATACCCAGTGTCTGACCTACCAGATCCCTGGCGGCATGCTTTCCAATCTGCTCAGCCAGCTGAAGCAGATGGACGCTCTGGACCGCCTGGAGGAGGTTCTGGTAGAGACCCCCAAGGTCCGCGCAGATATGGGTTATCCCCCTCTGGTTACTCCCACCAGCCAGATGGTCGGTGTCCAGGCAGTAAACAATGTGCTTGCCGGCGAGCGGTATAAGCGGGTCTCCAAGGAGATCAAGGCTTACTGCCGTGGTGAGTACGGCACTACTCCCGCTCCCATCGATCCTGCTATCCAGAAGAAGATCCTGGGCGACGAAAAGCCCATTGACTACCGCTATGCAGATTCTCTGGAACCTGTGGTGGAAAAGACCCGCAAGGAACTGGAGGGCATCGCCAAGTCCGACGAGGATGTGCTGAGCTACATCGCCTTCCCCAATCTGGCAGAGAGCTTCATGGAAGCCCGGAAGGCAAAGGAAGAAAACATCTGCACCTACTCCATCACCGAGTGCTAAGGAGGGAACATTATGCCGATGTTAACTGCCATGGCCGAAACGGTCGTGTATCAGCCTGACTATATTGCCCTGGGCATTGTGGCTGTGATCGGGGTGATCCTGGTGATCGCGGTGATCCGCAAGGCGATTGCCAACAAAAAAGCTGCCAAGGCAGCCCTTTCCGCCCCGGCGGAGGAGATTGTTGAGCCTGTGTCAGCGCCGGTTGCTCCCGGTTCTGCCGGTGCGCTGAAGCTGCACACTGTGGACCCCAAAACCGCCGCCATGCTTATGGCCATCGTCGCAGACAAGATGGGCAAGCCCTTGAACGAGCTGCGCTTCATTTCCATCAAGGAGGTAGAGTGATATGAAATATAAAATTACATTAAACGGCCGCACCTACGAGGTAGAGGTAGAGGCCGGTAAGGCAATGCTGCTGAATGAATACGAGGCAATTGCGCCCTGCGCACCTGTGGCGGCACCTGCTGCCGCACCTGCGCCCGAGGCCACCCCTGCACCTGCCGCTGCCGCAGCCCCGGTCGTTACCGGCGGCGACGCTGTGAATGCCCCCATGCCCGGCACCATTCTAAAGGTCAATGTGGCCCAGGGTCAGGCCGTCAAGGAAGGCGATGTGCTGTGTGTGCTGGAGGCCATGAAGATGGAAAATGACATCACCGCCCCCAAGGCCGGCACCGTTACCCAGGTCATCGTGTCCAAGGGCAGCTCCGTTTCCACCGGTGATCCTCTGGTTGTCCTGGGCTAAGGAGGTCATTCCATGGAGATTCTGTACGAAAACCTGCCGAAATTCCAGTGGCAGGACATTGTGATGATCCTGCTGGGCTGTCTGCTGATCTTCCTCGCAATCAAAAAGGAAATGGAGCCCTCGCTGCTGCTGCCTATGGGCCTGGGGACCATTCTGGTGAACATCCCCGGCTCTACCGCATTGGTAGGTCCTATTCAGGAGCTGTATAATGCGGGTATCGCCAACGAGCTGTTCCCCCTGCTGCTGTTTATCGGCATCGGCGCAATGATCGATTTTGGTCCCCTGCTGACCAATCCCAAGCTGATGCTCTTCGGTGCCGCTGCCCAGTTTGGCATCTTCTTCACCCTGTCTATGGCAAGCATTTTCTTCCCCGAGGTAAAAGACGCCGCATCCATTGCCATCATCGGCGCTGCCGATGGCCCTACTTCCATCGCTGTGGCAAACACTCTGGGCTCTAACTATGTAGGCGCTATCACCGTGGCGGCATATTCCTACATGGCGCTGGTGCCGGTAATTCAACCGCCGGTGATCAAGCTGCTGACCACAAAGAAAGAGCGGATGATCCGCATGCCCTACGAGCAGAAGTCTGTCAGTAAAACCACCCGCATCATGTTCCCCATTATCATTACTGTTGTGGCCTCCGCCATTGTACCCGATGCCACCGCGCTGATCGGATTTTTGATGTTCGGCAACCTGATCCGGGAGTGCGGTGTGCTGGACAGCCTTTCCGACACTGCCCAGAATGTGCTGGCAAATCTGATTACCATTTTCCTGGGCATCAGCGTTGCCTTTAACATGGTAGCGGATAAATTCCTCCGGGTGGACACCTTGCTGATTATGGGCCTGGGCCTGATCGCCTTTATCGTGGACACCGCCGGCGGCGTGCTGTTTGCAAAGCTTCTGAACCTGTTCTCCAAGAAGAAGATCAACCCCATGATCGGTGCAGCAGGCATTTCCGCCTTCCCCATGTCCGGACGGATCGTTCACAAAATGGGCCTGGCGGAAGATCCTCAGAACCATCTGCTGATGCACTCCATCGGTGTCAATGTTTCCGGACAGATTGCCTCCGTTATTGCCGGCGGCATTATCCTGAGTATGTTTGGAGGTTAATATGGACTTCTATTTCAACCCTGCCGGCTTTGTCAGCCGCCTGAGCAATATGGGCATCGGTATGCTGGTGATCTTCGTGGTTATTGGGATCATCATCCTCACCACTATGCTCATTAACTACCTGTTTTCTGAATAATAGGGTAGCGTACTAAAAATTATAGTTTCCATAAGCTTTGCAGGACCACAGGCAGTCGCCCCCAGGCGGATAATATCCGTCCCCATCCCGTGTTTGCAAAGTTTCAGGGCGCGTTGCAGAATACTGCAACGCGCCCTTCATTGTGCATTTTATAGAACTTGCTTTCTCGATTTGTATATGCCGTTTATTTCAGCCGTTTTTCCAGGGTGGCAGAGGACAGGGAAGTAAGATGTACCCGGTTCAAGCCGTATTCGGCGGTGATTACAAAAGCCTTAGGCAGGTCGTCGCAGGGGATCACCTGACCCTCTTTTTCCGCCTTGGTGAGGAATTCTCTTGTTCGCTTGGAGGTGGAGGTGTTGTCCATATCGAAAATACCGATAATGGACGATTCTCTTACCGCAAGATCGTTACCGATAGAAAGATACATGATTATTCCCCATTCTGCATTTTGGACTGCGCAACGGCCAGTTGGTCGCAGCGGTTGTTTTTGGGATTGTCCCCATGGCCCTTGACCCAATGGTAGCGCATCTCATGCATGCTTGTCAAAAGCAAGAGTTCCTCCCACAAGTCCGGGTTTAAGGCAGGCTTTTTGTCTGCCTTTTTCCAGCCCTTTTCCCGCCAACTCACCGCCCAGCCCTTGGAAAGTCCGTCGATCACATACTTGGAATCAGAATAAAGCTCCACCAGGCAAGCCTCTTTTAACGCCCGCAGGCCCTGGATCACAGCGGTCAGCTCCATCCGGTTATTGGTGGTGCTGGCTTCGCCGCCGGACATTTCCTTTTCGTGGCCCATGTATTCCAGAATCACGCCCCAACCCCCGCGGCCGGGATTGCCGGAGCAAGCCCCGTCGGTGTAAAGCGTTACGGTCTTCACGGCTGGGTCTCCTCTTCCTCAGCAGAAACACGCTCGATGGACACCAGCTTGTTGCCCTCCTCGATGCGCATGATAATCACGCCCTGTACATCACGTTTGTAGATATTGATACTGCTTGCAGGCACACGGATGATCACGCCGCCGTTTTCAATGAGCATTACATCGTCTGTCTCGCTGACCAGGCAGCAGCCTGCCACCTTACCGGTCTTGGATGTGATGTTGTAGTTCTTAAGACCCTTACCGCCACGGCTCTGGGCAACCTTTTCCCCATTAGCACCGGTACGCAGGTACTCCACCAGCTCTGTCCGCTTGCCGAAGCCGTTTTCCGTCACGGTCAGCAGGGTCGTGCCTTCTTCCGCCTTCTGGGCGCCAATGACCTTATCATCTCCGGTTAACATAATCCCGCGAACGCCAGCAGCATCTCTGCCCATAGGCCGCACATCCTGCTCATTGAAGCAAATGGCCATGCCCTCGGCGGTGGCAAGAATGATATTATCGTTGCCATTGGTACGGATCACATTGATCAGCTGATCGCCTTCGTCCAAGGTAATGGCGCGGATGCCGGTTCTGCGGCGGGTATTCAGAGCAATGAACGGGATACGCTTCACCGTACCCTTACGGGTAACCATCACCAGATACTCGTCCTCATGGAACTCCCGGGTGATTACGATAGCGGTTACCTTTTCCTCCATTTCCAGAGGCAGCACGTTGACCATGGCAGTGCCACGGGCGGTTCTGCCTGCCTCGGGGATCTGGTAGCCCTTGCGGTGGTGGACCTTGCCCCTATCGGTAAAGAACAGGATATGATCGTGGGTGGATGCCACATACAGGCTCTTCACATAGTCCTCTTCCTTCAGATTCTGGGCATTGACACCTCTGCCGCCACGGGCCTGGGTGCGGTAGGTATCCACAGGCATCCGCTTCACGTAGCCCTGGTTGGAGATGGTAAAGACGCACTGCTCCTCCTCAATGAGATCCTCAATGTCGATCTCGTCCTCGATCTCCTGGATCTCGGTCTTGCGATCGTCGCCGAACTTCTCACCGATGGCAGTCAGTTCCTCACGCAGTACGCCACGCAGCTTCACAGGATTTTCCAGCAATTCCTGGTAGTATGCGATCTTCTCCTGCAGCTCGTCGTACTCTGCCTGGAGCTTTTCTCTGTCAAGACCCTGCAGCGCCTTCAGACGCATCTCCAGAATTGCCTGTGCCTGCACATCGGAAAGACCAAAGCGCTCCATCAGCTTTTCCTTGGCATCGTCGTAAGCAGAGCGGATGATCCGGATAACCTCGTCAATATTATCCTGGGCAATGAGCAGACCCTCCAACAAGTGGGCACGCTCCTGTGCCTTTTTCAGATCGTACTGGGTACGGCGGGTCAGAACCTCCATCTGGAAGTTCAGATACTCGTCAATGATCTGCCGCAGGCTAAGAATTCTGGGCTGCTTCTGGTCATCCACCAGCGCAAGCATGATAATACCGAAGCTGCTCTGCAGTGCGGTCTGCTTGAAAAGATTATTCAGCACCACCTGGGGATTGGCGTCCTTTTTCAGCTCGATAACGATCCGCATACCGTTGCGGTCCGTCTCGTCCCGCAGATCGGAAATGCCGTCCAGGCGCTTATCCTTGATCTGCTCGGCGATTTTGCGGATCAGTTCCCGCTTATTCACCTGGTAGGGAAGCTCCGTAACAATGATACGAATTCTGTCCTTGCCAAACTCCTCAAATTCGGTACGGGCGCGGACGATCACCTTGCCGCGGCCGGTGGCGTAGGCAGCGCGGATGCCGCTGCGGCCCATAATAATGCCGCCGGTGGGGAAGTCCGGGCCGGTTACATGCTCCATAAGGTCGATCATGGAAGCTTCCGGATCGTCCAGCACACAAATACAGGCGTTAATCACTTCCCGCAGATTGTGCGGCGGAATGTTGGTAGCCATACCAACAGCAATACCGGAAGAGCCGTTGACCAGCAGATTGGGGAACGGGCTGGGAAGCACTCTGGGCTCTTTGCGGGATTCGTCAAAGTTGGGATCCCAGTTAACCGTATCCTTATCAATATCCCGGAGCATTTCGTTGGAAAGCTTGCTCAAGCGGGCTTCGGTGTAACGGTAAGCGGCCGCCGGGTCGCCGTCCACGGAGCCAAAGTTGCCGTGGCCGTCCACCAGCATGTAGCGCATGGAGAAATTCTGGGCAAGACGCACCATAGCGTCATACACGGAGCTGTCGCCGTGGGGATGGTACTTACCCAGCACATCACCGACGCAGGTAGCGGATTTTTTGAAGGGCTTATCAGAAGTCAGACCGCTTTCGTACATGGTGTACAGAATACGGCGGTGAACGGGCTTTAGACCGTCCCGGACATCGGGAAGGGCGGGGCCAACGATAACGCCCATGGCATACTCAATGTAAGAGCGCTCCATTTCATCCACCAGATTGGATTCTGTGATGGCCTGGTCCGGGAACATAATGTCCTCCGGTTTATAATCACGGTTATGCTTTGCCAAAAAACCCACCTCCTTTAGATGTCAATATTGATGGCATATTTGGCGTTTGTTTCGATCCATTCCTTACGGGGCTCTACCTGCTCGCCCATAAGGACGGTGAATATCTCATCTGCCCGTCGGGCATCCTCCAGAGTGATCCGGCGCAGGGTGCGCTTCTCCGGGTCCATAGTAGTCTCCCAAAGCTCATGGGGGTCCATCTCACCAAGACCCTTAAACCGGGAAATATCGATCCTGGCGTTGTTTTCGCCGCGCATTTCTGCGGAGACCTGATCTCTCTGCTCATCGGAGTAGGCCACACGCTCAGTCTTGCCCCGCTTCAGCTTGTAAAGAGGGGGAACAGCGGAATAGACAAAGCCATTTTCGATCAGCGGTCGCATATAACGGAAGAAGAAGGTCAGAAGCAGGGTACGGATATGCGCACCGTCCACGTCTGCATCGGTCATAATAATGATCTTGTGATAACGCAGTCTTTCCAGATCAAAGTCCTCACCGATACCGCCGCCCAGGGCAATAATCAGAGGGCTGAGCTTATCGTTGCCGTAAATTTTGTCAGCCCGGGCTTTTTCCACGTTGAGCATCTTACCCCACATGGCCAGAATTGCCTGGAAACGGGAATCTCTGCCCTGGATGGCAGAGCCTGCGGCGGAGTCGCCCTCGACGATGTACAGTTCACACAGGGCGGGATCTTTTTCGTTGCAATCCTGGAGCTTATCGGGCATGCCTCCGGATTCCAGACCGGTCTTGCGGCGGGCATTTTCCCTTGCCTTCCGGGCGGCTTCTCTTGCCCGGTTGGCCATCATTGCCTTTTCCAGAATGATCTTAGCGGTGGCAGGATGCTCCTCAAAATAGGTAGCAAGCTGATCGCCCACGATCTGATCCACCAGGGTACGGATGTAGGCGTTACCCAGCTTTGCCTTGGTCTGGCCCTCAAACTGGGCATCGGTAAGCTTTACGGAAATAATGGCGGTGATACCTTCCCGGCAGTCTTCGCCGGAAACCTTATCGTCGCCCTTGATAATACCGTTTTTCATGCCGTAGCCGTTAAGCACACGGGTCAAAGCAGTCTTAAAGCCCGTCTCATGCATACCGCCTTCGGGAGTTCGCACATCGTTGGCAAAGGACTGCAAAGATTCGCTGTAACCATCGTTATACTGCAGGGCAATCTCCGCGGAGGCATCCCCCTTGGAGCCGGACATATAAATCACGTCGTTATGAACAACTGTTTTCTTCTGGTTGGTCCAGGTAACGAATTCCCGTATGCCCCCCTCGTAGCACATGGTCTCGGTTTCCGTCTCGTCGCCCCGGGCGTCGGTTATGGTGATGGACAGACCTGCATTCAGGAATGCCTCTTCACGCATACGCTCATGGAGGGTCTCATAGGAGTAAACTACCTCATCGAACATCTCCGGGTCGGGCTGGAAGGTAACCTCAGTACCGGTCTTGTCTGTAGTGCCTACGATCTTCATTTCCTGGGTGATATGACCCCGGGCAAACTTCATTTCATAGATGTTGCCGTTTTTATAAACCCGGACAGTCAGCCACTGGGAAAGGGCGTTGACAACGGATGCGCCAACGCCGTGCAGGCCGCCGGAGACTTTGTAACCGCCGCCGCCAAACTTACCGCCGGCGTGCAGGACAGTGAAAACCACCTCCAGAGCGGGCTTGCCGGTCTGGGGCTGAATATCTACAGGGATACCACGGCCATCATCGGTTACGGTGATGGATTCTCCCGGATTGATAGTTACGGTAATGTGCTTACAGTAGCCTGCCAATGCCTCGTCAATGGAATTGTCCACGATCTCATAAACCAGGTGATGCAGACCGGAAGAGGATGTGGAACCGATATACATACCGGGGCGCTTGCGCACTGCCTCCAGGCCTTCCAGAACCTGGATTTGTTCCGCGCCATACTCCTGTGTTACCTTCGTTTCGTCAGACATGGTTGTCCTCCTTACATTTGCCGTTGCTTATTTCAATCGTTTTTCCTAATTCTATAAATTTTTCCGGTTCGCAGCAGGTGATAAATACCTGCCCGTCGGTAATTTGGTTCAGTACAAAATTCTGCCTTCCCGGGTCCAGCTCCGAAAGCACATCGTCCAGTAAAAGCACCGGGATCTGCCCGGACTGATTTGCCATCAGCTCACGCTGGGCAAGCTTAAGACTGATGGCGCTGGTCCTTACCTGTCCTTGAGAGCCAAAGGCGCGCAAAGACATTCCGGAAAGGGAAACATCAAAGTCATCCTTGTGTGGTCCGGTCAAACACTGGGCACTCTCCAGCTCCGCCCGGTAATGACTTTCCAGGTGTTCCTGCAGCTGCCCCGTCAGCTCCGCCACGGGAGCAAAGGGGTCAGTTACAGTGGAAACGGTTTTATATTCCAGCGTAAATTCCTCTGCGCCGCCGGAAAAGCTTTCGTGAAACTTAGCCGCCGCCTTACCAAGACCTTCATAAAATCTGGCTCTGTAAGAGATCAGCAGTGCACCCACCTGGCACAGCCGGGTGTTGTACTCCGGCAAAATCTCCAAAAGACCGGGATTTTCATGGTGGTCCTTTAAAATTCTGCTTTTCTGCTCCAGAATCCTACCATACTCATTCAAAGCCGCCTCATAGTTGGGACGAAGTTGACATAATGCATGATCTCCTAATCTTCTTCGGGCAGCCGCCCCGGATTTTAACACCATTAAGTCCTCGGGACAGAACAAAACCGTATGCAGAATTCCGGAAATTTCCCCGGCGGTTTTCTTTTTAATGCCGTTGAGATACAGCTGCCGGGGTCTTGCAGCAGGGAACAACACCCACCGCAGACTTTGACACCGTTCCTGGGAGCAAACCTTACATTCCAGTTCGCCAAAATCCGCGCCCAACTTTACCAGCTCCGCGGCTTTTTGGGTACGAAAGCTTTTTCCGCTTCCCAAGTACCCGATTGCTTCCAGAAGATTTGTCTTTCCCTGGGCATTTTTACCCACGATCAGATTAACACCGGGATCAAATTCAAGAGAAATCTGCTCATAATTCCGGAAATTACGCAGTTGAATGTTATTGAGATTCATGAATACAAATCAAATAGGTGGTGTTTTCAAAAGAAAACTTATCTCCGGGGTAGAGCTTTTTGCCCCGCATGGTGCAAATTTCTCCGTTGACCGATACAAGACCGTCCTGGATCACAGCCTTTGCCATACCGCCGGATTCCGTGGCGTTGGCAAATTTCAATGCTGCCTCCAATTTAATAAATTCTGTCCCGATCACCACAGGAATTTCTTTCCCTGGATTTTTTTTCATAACGTTTACACGCATAATTTTTCCTCTTAGTTACTGATCCGCACAGGCAGGACCATGTAAGAAAAGTCATTATTTTCATCTACCGGGGTCATGACGATGGGGCTCAGTCCGTTGGTCAGCTCCAGCACCACTTCCTCGCTGGGAACAGCCCGCAAAGCATCGCTGAGATAACGGACGTTAAAGCCGATCTCCAGCTCCTTGCCGTCACCGGCAAGACTGCACCGATCCTCAGCGGCACCAATGGTGGTATTGGTCTTCAAAAGAACTACCTGGTCAGAGAATACGCAGCGAACAGGGCTCTTATATTTCTCGGAAACGATCAGACCCACACGCTCAATGGAGGAAGCCAGCTCCGCCACATTGGCAACCAGCTTCACAGGGCAGTTGGTAGGCACAACCCGACGCCAATCCAGGAAATCACCCTCCAGAAGACGGCAGATAAGCGTAGCCTCATTGATCTGGAACAAAATATGCTTTGCGCCCTGGGTGAAGATCACATCCTCGTCGGTATCCTGCAGAATTTTTTCCACTTCCTTAAGACCCTGGGCAGGCACAACAAATGCCATATTTCTGCCGGCAGCCTCCTCCGTATGGTAGGTACGGCGGGCAAGACGGAAACCGTCCACAGCCACAGCGGAAATTTTGTCGTTTTCCACTTCAAACTTTACGCCGGTATGGATGGGACGGCCTTGGTTCTCGGAAACAGAGAAGATAGTGCCGCCGATCAGTTCCTTCAAAGCGCTCTGGGGAATTCTTACGCTTCTGCCGGATTCCACATCGGGCAGCTCCGGATAATCTGCCGCAGGCTCGGCAGAAATGGTAAAGGAAGCGTAGCCTGCCCGGATAGAAACCTTATAGTTTTCATCCACCACTACAGTAACAGGGCCTTCCGGCAAACGGCGGATGATATCGCCGAACAGCTTGGCAGGCAAAATGCACTCGCCTGCATCGGTAACTTCCGCATCGATCCGATAGGTGATGGCAGTTTCCATGTTAAAACCTGTCAGGCAAAGGCCGTCGCCTGCGCAGCACAGAATGCCTTCAATGGCGGAAAGTGCACTTTTTTGTGCAACCGTTCTTCCGGTAATATTCAGTCCGGTAACCAGCATACTTTTTTCACAGGTAAAGCGCATATTGGTAGCTCCTTTTCTGTTAAATATAAAAGAATATATATTTTTTTATAAATTAGGCAGTAATTGTAGTAATAGGGAAAATTTATGTGGAAAAGTGGGTTTTGTCTTAGGGAGAGAATCACTTTTTATTCACAGGTAAAATGTTGAAAACCGTAACTTTTCCACAGGCCTTGTGGAAGAATAAAAGAGTAAAATTTATCAACAGCTTTTCTTTCCACTTTCCACAGCCAATTGTGGATAAATTTTTACAAACAGGAATTGATATTTGCAGTGATATCCCGGATGTGGTTTTGCAGATTGGTGTCACCATTTGCCAGGGCGGTTTCTACCTTCTTGATGGAATGAAGCATGGTAGAGTGGTCCTTATTGAATTCCTTGCCGATATCCGGTGTGCTGAGGTTGGTCAGCTTCCGGATCAGATAGATGGCAACCTGCCGGGCTTCCGCTGTTCCCTTGTTCTTCAGCGTACCTCTGAGAACGGTTTCATCGATGGAATAGAACTTGCATACCTGGCTGATGATCAGACCGGGAGTGGGCAGAGCATTGCCCTCGCTCTTGAACATATCCGCAATGGCCCGGGTAACATTCTCCAAAGAAAGCTCCATGGAGTTCAGATCCACATAAGCTCTGAGCTTTTTAACTGTGCCTTCAATCTGCCGTACGTTATTGGTAACATTGTTGGCAATGTAGTTGCACACATCGTCGCTCAGATCCAGAGCAAGAGAATTTGCCTTGTTCTTAATGATCGCCATTCTGGTCTCATAATCCGGGGGCTGGATGTCAGCAATGAGACCCCATTCAAAACGGGTACGCAGCCGGTCCTCCAGAGTGAGCATATCGCTTGGCTTCCGGTCAGAGGTCATGACGATCTGCTTATGTTCCTCGTAAAGCTTATTGAAGGTATGGAAAAATTCCTCCTGGGTGGATTCCTTACCGGCAATAAACTGAATATCATCAATGAGGAAAAGATCCGCTTCCCGGTATTTGCTCCGGAACTCGATGTTTTTACCGCTCTGGATGGCGGCGATCAGTGCTTTGGTAAATTGGTCGCCCTTGATATAGACAATATTTGCATTGGGGTTGTTTCTGCGGATGCCGTTGGCAATGGCGTACAGCAGATGGGTCTTACCTACACCGGGAGGACCGTAAAGGAACAGCGGGTTGTAAGTCTGACCCGGTGCATTGCTGACCGCGGTGGCTGCACCGTAGGCAAACTGGTTGGAAGGACCAACCACAAAATTATCAAAGGAAAACTGGGGATTGAAATCCATAGCGGTTTTATTCTCCCCCTTGGAGCGGTAGGTCTCCAATTCCTTGTCTCCGAATACCAGAAGCTTTGCGTCGGAGTTGAATATCTCCTTCAGCGCGTCCTGAATATAGTGAGTGTAGCGGCGCTGGATATTCTCCCTGCGAAATTCATTGGGAGAATAGATAATGAGCTGTTCTTCATTGAGTTCAATCACCTCAGCGTCGTCAAAACTTGTGGATATGGTAAGTGAGCTGAGCCGTTCTTCCAGATAGTTGATAACCTTGGCCCAAACATAGGCAGAAGCGTACATAAAACGGGCTCCTTTCGTTGAAAATACCCATCAAAAATAAAATTTTTCGGAAAAAAAGGGCAGTAATTTCTCACCGTAAATTTTACCACATTTTTATATAAAACACAAGTATTTTTTCCACAGGTTTGTGGATAAAAAAGTGCTTATTTCTCATAGGTTTTTTATAGTTTTATGTTATAAAAAAACAGGGTCGCCGAAGCGACCCTGAAAATGCGGTTTATTTGCTTTTTTTACACCAGCGCAGCGGTGATAATTGCCATCTTGTAGACCTCATCAGCATTGCAGCCGCGGGAAAGGTCGTTGATGGGAGCAGCCAGACCCTGGAGAATGGGGCCGTAAGCCTCATAGCCGCCCAGACGCTGTGCGATCTTGTAGCCGATGTTGCCTGCCTCGATGCAGGGGAAGATGAAGGTATTGGCGTAGCCGGCCACAGGAGAGCCGGGGAACTTCAGCTGACCCACCTCGGGAGCAACGGCAGCGTCAAACTGCATCTCACCGTCGATGAGCAGCTCGCTGTCCAGCTTTCTTGCCTCGATCACAGCGTCATGGCTCAGCTGTACGGTGTTACCCTTACCGGAGCCGTTGGTGGGGAAGCTGAGCATTGCCACCTTGGGATCAATGCCGAAGACCTTAGCGGTCTTGGCAGTCTCAACAGCCACCTCAGCCAGCTTCCGGGCAGCGGTCAGCACCACATTGCCTTCCTTATCCACAGAATCCTCATAGCTCAGGTTAATGGCGCAGTCGCCCATAGCCAGCTTCTCTTCGCCCCGAACCATGATAAAGCAGGAGGAGACCAGGTTTGCGCCCTTCTTGGTCTTGACCAGCTGCAGAGCGGGACGAACGGTATCAGCGGTGGAGTAAGTAGCGCCGCCCAGCAGGGAATCGGCAAGACCCATCTTCACCAGCATGGTGCCGAAGTAGTTGCCCTTGGAAAGCGCAGCGCGGCAGTCCTCGGGGGACATCTTGCCCTTACGCAGCTCAACCATCTTCTCTACCATAGCGTCCATACCTTCGTAGGTCAGAGGATCAATGATCTCCACACCCTCGATGTTGAAACCGCCCTTGGCAGCGTTTGCCTTAACTTCTTCCACATTACCGATGAGGATAGGGGTCAGGAACTTGCCCTCGTTCAGGCGGGCGGTTGCCTCCAGAATACGGGCATCATGGCCCTCGGTAAAAACAATTTTCCGGGGGTTGGCTCTGAGAACCTCGATCATAGCATTAAACATGAGATTACCTCCAAATTTACGGGCAAAAGCCCAAATTTTTACAAATAGATTATACATCAATTATCCAGTAGTTGCAACCGTTTTTAAAAAATAATATTCTGTGGTGATCGGGTAGTCTATCTTCTGTCATCCTTTGCGTAGCAGCGGATGCTAGCCGGGGAATCCGTAATACCCAAGCAGGGGAACAAATTTCCTCCTGGGGCGCTAAGAATTCTTAAGTCCATTCGCCTGCGGCTCAGTCAAAATGACATAGGGTGGTAAAAGCTTACCTGCAAATGGGAATTTGCAGGTAAGGCAGTGAAGGATACTGTTCATTTCATATAAATAAGTTGAGAAATTACCGAAAAAACTGCACAAAAACCGGACTAAATAAGAATAAATTATTTTTAAAACACCGACTTTGCAGGAACGAATAATAAAATTACACAATTATAATACATGGTTAAATAACCATTAAAGATAACTTTTTAACCATAAATAGTCGTGTTTTTCCTATATTCCTAGTAAAAAGGAACATTTATTTAATAAAAACAGCAAAAACACATCAATTACATAAAAATTAGCAACATTTAGCAGAAAACAACCGTTTTTTGAGCATTCTGCTAATTGACCGGATAAATCAAATTTGCTATGATATAAGCACAGCCAAAGGAAAGAAAGGAGGCAAATATATGAATGGGATGGCTCTGCTCTGGTTTATTCTAATGGTAGTCTTTATCTTGGCAGAAGCATCGACGGTTGCTGTGGTATCCGTGTGGTTCGCCGCCGGCGCGCTGGTTGCGATGATCGCAAGCATGCTGGGCGCCTGGCTCTGGCTGCAGGTGGTTCTGTTTCTGGCAGTTTCCGCCGGGCTTTTGTGGGCGCTGCGGCCCTTTACAAAAAAGTGGCTCACACCCAGACTTACCCGCACCAATGTGGATGCTGTGATCGGTACTACCGGAATTGTAACCGGCGCCATCGATAACTCCCTGTTCGCAGGACAGGTAAAATTGGGGGCTATGGAGTGGACTGCCCGCAGCAGCTCCGGAGAGCCCATTGCAGTGGGAACACAGATCGTTGTGGACCGTATTGAGGGCGTAAAGGTCTTTGTCTCCCCGGCGGAAGTAAAGGTAAAATAACAAACAGGAGGAAAACATATGATCCCTATTATTATTGCGGTTATCGCCATTATTTTCTATCTGATTATTTCTAATATCTATGTGGTCCAGCAGTCCCGGGCATTTGTGGTGGAGCGTCTGGGCGCATTCCATGCGGTGCAGGGTGTTGGCCTGCATATCAAAGTACCCTTCCTGGACCGGGTTGCCCGGCGTGTTTCCCTGAAGGAGCAGGTGCTGGACTATCCCCCGCAGCCTGTGATCACCAAGGATAACGTTACCATGCAGATCGATACGGTGGTCTATTTCCAGATCACAGATCCAAAGCTGTATACCTATGGTGTGGAGCAGCCTATGGCGGCGATGGAGACTTTGACCGCTACTACCCTGCGTAACATCATCGGCGACCTGGAGCTGGATCAGACCCTGACCAGCCGTGATATTATCAACACCAAGATGCGCGCCATTCTGGACGAAGCCACTGACCCCTGGGGCATCAAGGTCAACCGTGTGGAGCTGAAAAATATTCTGCCTCCCCATGACATCCAGAGCTCCATGGAAAAGCAGATGAAGGCAGAGCGTGATCGCCGCCAGGCGATCCTCCAGGCAGAGGGTCAGAAAAAGTCCGCCATCCTTATTGCCGAGGGCGAGCGGGAGTCTGCCATCCTGCGGGCTGACGCGGAGAAGCAGGCAGCGATCCTTCGTGCGGAAGCAGAGAAGGAAGCGGCAATTCTGAAGGCGGACGGCGAGGCCCAGGCCATCCGTACCGTCCAGCAGGCGCTGGCAGACTCCATGGGTATGCTGAATGAAAAAGCACCCAACGACCAGGTGGTAAAGCTCAAGGCCATCCAGGCGATGGAGAAGGTAGCCGACGGCAAGGCAACCAAGATCATCATTCCCTCCGAGATGCAGGGCCTTGTGGGCATGGCAAGCGGCCTTGTAGAGGGGGTAAAGGAAAACTAATCAGAAACCCAAGACCCGCCGCCCGGCGGGTCTTTTCAAATTCCCATATATATTCTTTCGGTGAACAATCCGTAAACAAATGGTTCTAGCGGTTGAAATCCATCTTTTTTGCAATATAATAAGCATATATCTTAAAAGGTAAGGATGATCGTATGAACGGATTCCGAGATTGGTTCCGGCGCATGGGCGCAAATTTTGTCGCAGGCACCCGCCGGTTTATGCAGGGGCGCTACGGCTCTGACAAGCTCAATACTGCCATATTGGTGGCAGGCCTGATTGCCTGTTTTCTGGCGATGATTATGCCTGCCGCGCTGCATCTGCTGCTGACGCTGATCTCCTATATCCTTATGGGCTGGGCAATTTTCCGGATGCTTTCCCGGAACACCTACAAGCGCTATCAGGAGAACCGGAAGTATCTGCAGCTTGTGGACCGGTTCAAGGACCGGGAGCATAAGTATTTCGACTGCCCCCGCTGCCGCCAGCCTGTCCGTGTCCCCCGGGGCAAGGGCAAGATCGCCATTACCTGTCCCAAATGCAAGGAAAAGTTTGTAAAGAAAACATAATGGGCCGCCCGGGGTGCTATTGTGCACCCCGGGCGTTATAAATATCTGTTTATCTGACAGTTGCTTGCAATGCAGGGTAGGGTGGCGGCAAGCCACCCTACGCTGCTGTCCGTCAAATTGGAATTTAATAATTCTGCCAATTTCGGTTTTTCGATTGACGAATGTTTTCCGGCAAGATAAAATATAAGAGGAAACACCCATGCGAATATCTTTTACAAAGGAGATACAGGGCATGAAGCATAAAATTTTTAAGTACGATCCGATCCTTGCCCATTTTGAAAAGGACTTTGACCTGCGGATGGAGAATTACCGCAATAAAAAAGCAGAGCTTTTAGCTCCGGGGCAGACACTGGCAGATTTTGCCAACGGCCACCGTTATTTTGGCTTTCACCAGACGGAGGACGGCTGGTATTACCGGGAATGGGCGCCGTCAGCAGAAAAAATTTACCTCACCGGTGATTTCTGCGGGTGGGATCGGCACGCGCACCCCATGCAAAAAAAGGAAAACGGGGTTTTTGAACTGTTCCTTCCCGGCAAGGATGCCCTGCGGTCAGGGTCCCGGGTGATGGCTGTGGTGGTCAGTGGCGGCAATGAGCTGGAGCGGATCCCCCTGTATGCCACCCGGGTGGAGCAGGATCCGGTTACCTACGGCTGGAACGCTGTTATCTGCCGGGAAAAGCCTTTTGCCTGGACAGACGGAAGGTTTAAGCCCAAAAAGAATCTTTTTATCTACGAGTGCCACATCGGCATGGCACAGGAGGAGGGCAAGGTCGGCTCTTACCGGGAGTTTACGGAAAAGACCCTGCCCCGGATAAGGGATCTGGGCTACAATACCATTCAGATCATGGCCGTTATGGAGCATCCCTACTACGCCTCTTTTGGCTACCAGGTAACCAATTTCTTTGCCGCCTCTTCCCGGTTCGGCACGCCGGAGGAGCTGAAGGAACTGGTCAATACTGCCCACAATATGGGTATTGCGGTGCTTCTGGATGTGGTCCATTCCCACGCCTGCAAAAACACCCGGGAGGGCATCAACGAATTTGACGGCACAGCTTATCAGTTTTTCCACGACGGACCCCGGGGCGAGCATTCCGCCTGGGGCACAAAGTGCTTCAACTACGGCAAAAACGAAGTGATCCACTTTCTGCTGTCCAACTTGAAATACTGGCAGGAAGTGTACCATTTCGACGGCTTCCGCTTTGACGGCGTAACCTCCATGCTGTACCTGGATCACGGGCTGGGCACTAGCTTCGATTCCTATGAGAAGTATTTCTCTATGAACACGGATACCCAGGCGGTTACCTACCTGCAGCTTGCCACGGAGCTTGTCCGGCAGGTAAATCCCAACGCCATTATGATTGCCGAGGATATGTCCGCCATGCCCGGTATGTGTATTCCCATCAAGGAGGGCGGTGTCGGCTTTGACTACCGGCTCGCCATGGGCGAGCCGGATATGTGGATCCGTCTGTTAAAGGAAACCCCAGACGAATACTGGGATCTGAACCAGATTTACTATGAGCTTGCCAACCGCAGACCCAGGGAAAAGGTCATCGGCTACTGTGAATCCCACGACCAGGCGCTGGTGGGGGACAAGACCATCATGTTCCGCTTGTGCGACCAGGAGATGTACTGGTCCATGGACAGGGACAACCAGAATATGACCATCCAGCGGGGCATGGCACTGCACAAAATGCTGCGGCTGATCACCGCCACCCTGGGCGGCGAAGGGTATCTGACCTTTATGGGTAATGAGTTCGGCCACCCGGAGTGGATCGATTTCCCCAGAGAGGGCAACGGATGGAGCTACCATTACTGCCGCCGTCAGTGGTCCCTGGCAGATAACCCGGAACTGAAATATCAATACCTGAATGAATTTGAAAAGGCTATGGTGAAGCTGGCAAAGGGTGCCCGTGTGCTGTCCGGAAAGGACACCCAGCTTGCTCTGGATAACGGGGCAAAGACCCTGGCTTACTGCAAGGGCGGCGGAATATTTGCCTACAATTTCCATCCCACAAACTCCTATGATGGCTGCTGGCTGCCTATGCCGGAGCCAGGGGAATATGACGTTGTTATGTCAACTGACGATTTCCGCTTCGGCGGCCAGGGCCGCATCTGGCACCAGCGTTATACCACCCAGGAAAAAGACGGGAAACCGGGCATCTATATCTACCTGCCCAGCCGTACCGCCCTGGTGCTGAAAAATGCGAAATCCGCTTTGTAGATTAGGAAAGCGCAGCAGAACGATATATGGAAAAAAACCACGCTGCATTGCAGCGTGGTTTTTATGCCAATTCTTCCCGGGCAAGCTGCAGATACAGCGCTGCATCATCGTGGATATACGCGATCTGCTCCGGTGTCAGCGGCTTGACCACCGTTGCCGGATTGCCCAAAATCAAAGAGCCTGCCGGGGCGTTCATTTTTCCCGTGACCACAGCCCCTGCGCCCACCAAACAGTGGTCGCCCAATACTGCGCCGTTGAGTACGATAGCACCCATACCCACAACACAGTCGTCGCCCACGGTGCAGCCGTGGAGAATCGCCCCGTGGCCGATGGAGCAACCTGCGCCCACGGTAGTCTGTTCGTGGATCACGCAGTTGTCCTGGATGTTGGTGTTCTTACCGATGCGGATCGTACCCCGGTCGCCCCGAAGCACAGCGCCGTACCAGATATTCACCTGCTCCTCCAGCACCACATCTCCGGTAACCACCGCTCCTGGAGCGATATAAACTTTCTTTTCCATAGGCAACACTCCTTTTTAGCCATTTTACCACTGTTGCCTGTAGAAAGCAAGGAATATCATTTCTTTGGATACGGGTCCTTTATTTTGGTTCTCCCCACAAGATAATCAATGCTTACGCCGTAGTAATCCGCTAGCTTGTGCAATACAGCCAAGGGGATGTTCAATCGGCCCAGTTCATAGTCCGAATATGTGGTTTGATGGATATTAAGTATGTTCGCAATTTGCTTCTGTTTTAAGTCTTTATCCTCACGCAGGGCACGAAGTCTGTTTTGATACATATCATCACCTGGGTGTATTATGCTATAAGGTTATTTCCCTTGTTGCATTTTAAGGGGATATCCCTTAAAATAGAAAAAGGAGATGATAGTATATGAATAATACATATCAACGATACTTAGAGAAAAAAGAGGGACGCATTTAGCGTCCCTCTCTTAGTGGCCTCCCTCGCCCAAGGACAGAACTTCTCCGGTGAGCACGTGGATGTTGCAGGAAAAGTCCCCGTCGGCGGTGGTGAAATGTACATTGTAGCAGGGGACACCGTCCTCTTCGATCACGTGGACATGGATATCCGATACCTGGGATTTAGAATAACCGGCGGTTTTCAGGGCAATTTTCTGGGCTTTCTCCTGAGAGATGGGGTCGTTTCCGCCGCAGGCGGCAAGGCTCAGCATCAACAGCGCAGCCAGTACAAAAGCGGAAAATTTACGAAATTTCACAGGGTATCCCTCCTTTTTTCCATCATAGCACGAAATAAGCCAAAACACAAGAGGAGGGGGCATAGCTGCAGCTATGCCCCCAGAGGAGAGCGGTTCTCTCTTTTCATTATTGGCATCGGGCGGCAAAGGCTTTGGTCAGAAGCCATGCCCGAGGCTGTCGGATCAAAGGGTCAGACTGGGGGCGGCGTAAACTCTGCCGGCATACTCCTGGTCCAGCAGGTACAGTCCCTTGGGGTCCTGACCAAAAAGCTTGTAGCGGCTTACCATGGTATCGGCGGAATCTTCCTCCTCCATCTGCTCGTCCACGAACCAATCCAGGAATTTCATGGTACGGTAGTCCTTAGCCTGGTGGGCTTCGTGGTAGATATCGTTGATCAGCGCTGTTACATACCGCTCATGCTCCGCGGCGATTTCCAGGGGAGCAAGCAGATTGTGGAAGGTCTTATCCGGCTTGCCAATGGCTTCCAGAGTTACCTTCAGCCCGTTGTTCTGCATGTATTTCATAAACAGCAGAGCGTGATCCCGCTCCTCCTGCGCTTGGACCATATAGTAGTTGGCATAGCCGTCCAGGTCCTGCGCATCGTAGTAATTGGCGATATCCAGGTATAAGTACGCACTGTAAAATTCTTTGTTGATCTGATCGTTCAACAGCGCGGCAATTTTCTCATTCATAAATATTCTCCTTCCCAAAAGGATGTCATATCAATCCATAACTTCCATTGTCTTTCCGCAGCAGCGGGGAATTACCTGCCCGGTCTCCAGGTGGAGGAGCTTATGGCAGATGGGGCAGTACACATCACATTCTTTTTCTGCCCGTATTACATCGATTAAGCCGTTTTTCAGTTCCATTGGAACACCTCTTAAAAACCGCCGGTCCCCGGCCAGGGACCGGCGGTAAGATCATCGTCGGTATCGCTTACTTGAAGTAACGCTCCAACAGACCCTTCAGGGCAACGCCGTGGCGGGCCTCGTCGCGAGCCATCTCATGGACGGTGTCGTGGATAGCGTCCAGGCCGTTGCGCTTAGCGCAGGAGGCCAGGTCGAACTTGCCCTGGGTAGCGCCGAACTCGCAGTCAACGCGCCAAGCCAGATTGTCCTTGGTGGTAGCCTTCATGTTGGGCTCCAGATCCTCGCCCAGCAGCTCTGCAAACTTGGCAGCGTGCTCAGCCTCTTCGTAAGCAGCCTTCTCCCAGTACAGGCCAATCTCGGGGTAGCCCTCACGGTGTGCAATCCGTGCCATGCACAGGTACATACCAACCTCGGAGCACTCGCCGTTGAAGTTAGCCATCAGCTGATCAAAGATATACTTTTTGTCCTCTTCGCTGATGTCGGGGTTATTCTTAACAGTCTGTGCGTAAACGCCGTACTCATGGACAGCGGCCAGCTTCTGCTCGCCCTTCTGCTCCACGAACTTGGAAGCGGGGACCTTGCATACGGGGCAGACAAAATCTTCTGCCAGCTCCTCGGCGGTGTGAACGTAACCACAAACACTGCAAACAAACTTTTTCATAATGCTTTCCTCCAAAATGTTGATTTTAAAATTATTTCCGATGCAGGATCATTCCTGCTCTTCAAACTGATCGGGACCTACGCTGCACAGAGGGCACTCGTAATCTTCGGGCAGCTCCTCGCCCTCATAGACATAACCGCAAACGGTGCAAACAAACTTTTTCATAACATTTAATTCCTTTCTGATTTACAATTCCGGCACAGGCCGGTAAAGCTGAGCTGGCAGCCATCTACCTGTCCGCCGCAGCACTGGGCAGCGGTCCGGGCCAAAGCGTCAGGCACTTGCATGTCGTCCAGATCGATCACGGCATCGCAGCCGGAGCAGATGAAATGGACATGGGGATGAGTGTTCCCGTCGAACCGCTCCACACCGCTTACGGTGGCTACGCTGCTGACCAGTCCCTGCTCCTTAAACAGGGTCAGGTTGCGGTACACCGTGCCCATGGCCAGATCGGGGATCTGGGGCTTGAGCTGGGTAAAGAGCATTTCGGCGGAGGGGTGCGCCTTGGACTGCCGAAGGCAATCCAGAATGGCATCGCGCTTGCGAAAGTGCTTTTGGGCTTGCGCCATGTCATCACCTCATTTAAGAATGATTCTTGTTTACATCTGCAGTATAGCATACCGGTTTCTATTTGTCAATAAGAATTATTCTTATTTAAAAAATTTTTCAAAGCCGTGAAATTTCTGTTTCTCGGTGAGTTTTCTAATCGCAACCTAACGATTCCGTGTAGTTAAAGCGGGGGCAGCTCTTGAGGGCAACGCACCTTGCAAGGTGCAGCCAGGAAAAACCGCAAAACCGAAAGAGCGCGCCTGGAGAGGTCTTGGGGAGGTGGCTTGCCTTGCGGGAGCAAGGCACTCAAACCCTCCCCAAGTCGCCTCTTTGGTTACTTTCTTGGCGAAACAAGAAAGTAACGCCGTCGGCAGA
>JAZOMH010000007.1:0-3528 GCA_045653785.1 Faecousia sp.
CCCGTCGGTGGTATTGAGATTATAGTCTTCCATAGTTAGCCCTCCAATGGGGAAGTGATGGTTGATAATGGATCGCTGGGGAAGCGAATTGACAATTGGCCGCCGGTTCCGGTTTCCTGAATCTCTGTGGACCCTTCCGGATGGACCGAAAACTGCACAACCGGCCATGATTTACACTCAGGAATGATTCAATTGACCAGCGGCATGGTAAAGGTAAACTCCGTTTTGCCGTCACGGCTGGTGACACTGATGTTTTCGCCGTGGCTGCAGACAATGGTTTTTACGATGTAGAGGCCCAGACCCCAGCCGTCGCGGTTTTGGGTGCGGCTTTTGTCCAGCTTGTGGAACCGGTCAAACAGAAGCGGCAGCTCTTGGGCAGGAATCGTATCTCCGTCGTTGGATACAGAAACATAGATCTTTCTGCCGTCCTGGCGGATCTGTAGTCCGAGTGTCCCCCGCCGGGGGCAGAATTTTACCGCGTTATCCAGAAGATTGTAAATCACCTGGGTGATATAGTCCTGACAGGCATGGGTGAATACGGGGTATTCCGGCATATCCACCTGCACATCCAGGTCCTTTTCGGTGATCTTCCGCTCAAAGGTCAGAAGCACCTGTCCGGCACACTCTTCCACATCGAAGCGGGATTTTTTCTCCTCCGGGATGGTGCTTTGCTCCTGGAGCTGGGATATGTCCAGCATACTGCGTACCAGCCGGCTCAGCCGTTTGGTTTCGTCTGAAACGATTTGCAGATACTGCTTCTGCTGCTCCGGGGGGATGGTCCCGTCCAGAATCCCGTCCACAAAACCGGAAATGGTGGTCATGGGCGTTTTCAGCTCGTGGGACACGTTGGCAACAAACTCTTTGCGCTGATATTCGCCCTTTTCCAGGGATTGGGCCATATTGTTAAAGGCCAGTGCAAGCGCCTGGATTTCCTGGGGGGCAGCAGTAGGGACGGCTGCCCGGGCTTTCAGATTGCCGTGGCCGAAGGCGTAGGCGGTTTTTGCCATGTCCCGCAGGGGGTTGCTGTGCTTACGGGTGTAGAAGGTCATGACCACCACAGCCGCCAGCACCACCATCACGGAAACGGAAAGGTAAGTGTCTGCCAGCCGTTTTAGAATGGTTTTGGTGGTGCCCATAGGGGAGGAAACGATTACGATGCCCACCACCGCGTTGGTGGCGGTGTCCCGGATGGGGGTGGATACCACATACCGGGCATCTTCATAAAGACCGGCGACTACGCCGTTGCTGACCACATACTCCTGGGTCAGGATCTGCTTCAGAAAAGCCTGGCTGGTGATCACCATGCCCTGGTGCTCACAGCCCAAAGGGGCGTCGGAGCAAAGCAGCAGGTTGCCCTGGGCGTCGCAGATCACCGCATCTGCTCCGGAAACACCGGAGGCAACCGACAGATTGATGAGAAATTCCCGGTCTGTCAGAGCGCCCTCGCTATGGTATGCCGAGGCAATCCGGGAGACGGTGGCGCTGTTCTTTTTCAGGTCCTCAATGGCCCGGTCTGTCAGATATTGACGGACCAACAGCTGGAAGAACACGCCCACCAGCAAAAGCGCCGCCAGAAGAATCACCGCAAAGGTGAAAAATGTGCGGCTGAAGGTGGTTTTCATGCTTACAGCACCTCAAATTTATAACCTACGCCCCAAACGGTTTTGAGACTCCATTTTTCGGATACGCCCTCCAGCTTTTCCCGTAGGCGTTTTACATGCACGTCTACTGTCCGGGAATCGCCGAAGTAGTCAAAGCCCCATACCTCGTCCAGAAGCTGATTGCGGGTATAGACCCGGTTGGGCGAGGAGGCAAGGTAAAAAAGAAGCTCCATTTCCTTGGGCGGGGTATCTACTTTTTTGCCGTCCACGGTGAGCACGAAGGCGTCCATGTCGATGGTCAGCTTGTCAAACACCAGCCGACGGGCGGATTTTTCCCCCACGGTCCGGTCTGTACGGCGCAGGACCGCTTCAATCCGGGCAAGGACCTCCTTCATTTCAAAGGGCTTGGTAATATAGTCATCGGCACCGGTTTTCAGACCCGCTACCTTGTCGTCGGTTTCTGCCTTGGCGGTGAGCATGATCACCGGGGTCTGGCTTTCAGCCCGAATGGCCTTGCACACAGTCCAGCCGTCCATTACCGGCATCATTACATCCAGAAGCACCAGGTCTGGCTGGATGGCGCGGAATTTATCCAGTCCCTGTCCGCCGTCCAGAGCCACCCTTACCGCATAGCCCTCTTTTTCCAGGTACATCTGCAAAAGGTCCGCAATATTCTTTTCGTCCTCAACAATCAAAACGGAAACAGCCATGGTAAAGTCCCCCTTTTTTCTATTGTGTGCTATTTTCTTTATTATAGTGCAAAAACAGGGATTCTGGTGAACAAATTGTAAAGAGTTTCACCCCAATTTGTGAACGACCAGAAACACCTTGAAAAACCCCTGGGTTTGGCGTATAATAAAAAGCAGAATTTGGAAAGGAAGGAAGCTATGGTTATTATTGAAATGCTGAAGGCTGTGCTGTTTGGCATCGTGGAGGGCGTTACCGAATGGCTGCCCGTATCCTCCACAGGACACATGATCCTGCTGGACGAATTTGTGAAGCTGCAGGTCAGCCCGGAATTTTATGAGATGTTCCAGGTGGTGATCCAGCTGGGGGCGATTCTGGCGGTAATTTTGCTGTTCTTTTATAAGCTCAACCCCTTCTCCGGGAAAAAGGATGACCGGCAAAAGAAGAATACCTGGTCTTTGTGGTTCAAGGTGGTGGTGGCGGTCCTTCCCTCCGCGGTGATCGGCGTGCTGCTGGATGACTGGATGGATGCGCACCTGTACAATTATGTGGTAGTAGCGATCACCCTGGTGGTTTACGGCGTGGCGTTTATTCTGATGGAAAAGCGCAACAATGGCCGGGAAATGAAAGTCAATGATGTTTATGATATTGACTACCGGACAGCGCTTTTGATCGGCTGCTTCCAGTGTCTGAGTCTAATTCCCGGTACATCCCGCTCCGGTTCTACCATTCTGGGCGCAATTATCCTGGGTGTGGCCCGGCCTGCCGGCGCGGAATTCTCCTTCTTCCTTGCCATTCCCACCATGCTGGGCGCCAGCGCTTTGAAGGTACTGAAATACGGTCTGGAGATCGTGGAGGGCGCGGCTGCTCTGCCTACGGGCATGGAGATTGGCGTGCTGATCGTAGGCTGTATTGTCAGCTTTGTGGTGAGCCTGCTGGTGATTAAGGCACTGATGGATTATGTGCGCAAGCGTAGCTTTGCGGTGTTCGGTGTGTACCGGATCATCCTGGGCGCTGCTGTTTTGGGCTATTTCCTGCTGAAGTAACAGGTAAATTCCGATTTGACGGTGCTGTTGGGTAGGCGCACCATCCAAAGGCTCCCTTGTGTAAAGGGTGGTGCTCCGCGCAGCGAATCAGAGATACAAATGCTTGCCGGTGGCAAGCATACCTCTGCAAATGCTGTCAGCCGAACAGGCTGACTGGGGGATTGTCCCGTATTTGCAACGCTTTTTACAATCCC
>JAZOMH010000008.1:0-7492 GCA_045653785.1 Faecousia sp.
TATCCGAAAAGAGGTAAACACAATGTACGAAGACAAGACTTTAGTTTGCAAAGAGTGCGGCAACGAATTCGTTTTCACCGCCGGTGAGCAGGAATTCTACGCAGAGCGCGGCTTCCAGAACGAGCCCCAGCGCTGCAAGGCCTGCCGCGATGCCCGCAAGAGTGCTGCCCGTGGCCCCCGTGAGTTCTTCACTGCTACCTGCGCCCGTTGCGGCGGTGAGGCAAAGGTTCCCTTCGAGCCCAAGTCCGACCGTCCCGTATACTGCAGCGAGTGCTTCGCTCAGATGCGCGCAGAAGGCTAATTGAAGCAAACAAAAACCACCGGTAATAACCGGTGGTTTTTTTGCGCCTATAAACCCTTTGTCTATAATTGTCTATTGTATCTTTTCACCGTTCAGTACCGCCTCGGTAAGCCGGTGGCCGTCGTAGCGCAGGGTGAGCAGAAAGAAGGGCGCATCCTGCCACAGCAGGTTCAGGAAAATATTGTCCCCCTCCCACATGGGCAAGCTGGAAAGAAACTCCCGGCTGACCCATTGCAAGTCCCCCTCATCGCACTGTTTCAGGGTCCCTTCAAAGCCGTCGGCGGTAAACAGGTACATAAACTCCCCCTCATAGCAGGTGTTGAGGAAGGTAACGATCCCCCGGCAGCGCCAGTTGGTCAGGGTCAGCCCGGTTTCCTCCCTGGCCTCCCGCAAAAGGCACTCCTCCGGTGCTTCGTTTTCCAGGAACTTGCCCCCAATGCCGATCCACTTGTCCTTGTTGATGTCATTTTCCTTTTTGACCCGGTGGAGCATCAGAACCTCGTCTCCCCGGGTGATATAGCACAGCGTGGTGTTTAACATCACAATCACCTCTTGCATTTATTGTACCATACCCGTCAAATTCCCATTTATCGGGTAGTTGCTTGCAATGCAGCGTAGGGCGGGGGCTTGCCCCCGCCGCACAAATGCATGTAATATCGTCGGCGGGGGCAAGCCCCCGCCCTACACTACTGCCCGACAAATCGGAATTTGTATGCAAAAACGGACTGCTTCAGCAGTCCGTTTTTCTATCAAACCTTAGGCAGATTGGCAAAGCTCTTTTCCAGTTCCTCGTCGCTGGGGGCATAGTCGTCCATCTTGCCGTCGTGGAACTTTTCGTAGGCATACATATCGAAGTAGCCGGTGCCGGTAAGACCGAATACGATGGTCTTTTCCTCGCCGGTTTCCTTGCACTTCATTGCCTCGTCAATGGCAACCTTGATGGCGTGGGAGCTTTCCGGCGCAGGCAGGATGCCCTCGATCCGGGCAAAATACTCCGCCGCAGCGAACACCTCCGTCTGCTTCACGGACACCGCCTCCATCAGGCCGTCGTCGTAAAGCTGGGACAAAGTGGAGCTCATGCCGTGATACCGCAGACCGCCGGCGTGGGTAGCGGAGGGAATAAAGCCAGAGCCCAGGGTGTACATCTTGGACAGGGGGCAGACCATGCCCGTATCGCAGTAATCGTAGGCATACTTGCCCCGGGTAAAACTGGGACAGGAGGAAGGCTCAACGGCAATAATGCGGTAATCTGCCTCACCCCGGAGCTTTTCGCCCATAAAGGGGGCGATCAGACCGCCCAGATTTGAGCCGCCGCCGGCGCAGCCGATGATAATATCCGCCTTCACATCGTACTTATCCAGCGCCGCCTTGGTCTCCAGACCGATAACGCTCTGGTGGAGCATCACCTGGTTGAACACGCTGCCCAGCACATAGCGGTAGCCGTCCATGGAGGTAGCCGCCTCCACCGCCTCGGAAATGGCGCAGCCCAAACTGCCGGTAGTACCGGGATGGGCCTGCAGGATCTTTCTGCCCACCTGGGTGTCCATGGAGGGAGAGGGGGTAACGGAGGCGCCGTAGGTACGCATCACTTCCCGGCGGAAGGGCTTCTGCTCATAGGAGCACTTGACCATATACACCTTGCAGTCCAGGTCAAAGTAGGAGCAGGCCATGGAAAGGGCTGTGCCCCACTGACCGGCGCCGGTCTCCGTGGTAACGCACTTGAGACTCTGGTGCTTGGCGTAGTACGCCTGTGCAATGGCGGAGTTCAGCTTATGAGAGCCGGAGGTATTGTTGCCCTCGAATTTATAATAAATTTTTGCGGGAGTGCCCAGCTTCTTTTCCAGGCAGTAAGCCCGGACCAGGGGCGCGGGGCGGTACATTTTGTAGAAATCCCGGATCTCCTGGGGGATGGGAATGTAGGGTGTCGTCTCGTCCAGCTCCTGCTTGACCAGCTCATCGCAGAACACCTGCCTCAACTCCTCCGGGGTCATAGGCTGTAGGGTCTTGGCGTTGAGCATGGGCGCGGGCTTGTTAACCATATCCGCCCGGAGGTTATACCACGCCTGGGGCATCTCGCTCTCTTCCAGATAAATTTTGTAGGGAATGTTTTTCTCAGACATTTTATTTGCTCCTTTCAAGTCAGGGACAAAAGAAACTCCTGTCCCAGAAAGTTGCTGGGACAGGAGAATAATTCCTGCGGTGCCACCCGGCTTGGCGCGTCTGCGCCCACTTACGCGTACTACCATACGCCGACCCCTGTAACGGAGGGTCATTCCGGCTTCCATACTCGGCAATGCCTTTCCGGTCGCCCTCGGAAGTCCATTGGGCCTTAGGTCTGTCGCCACGCTCCCACCGTCCGCGGCTCTCTTTGGAAAGACTTGTAAGGCTTACTCACTCTTCCTCTGCGGTTTACCATATTATATGCGCCCTGCCGGAATCTGTCAAGTATTTTCCCCTTTTTCGCCAAATTCCCATTTGCCGATGAGCTTGCCGGTTAGAAATCCTAGGGGCAAGAGAGGCTACCATGGGTGTCGATCGTCCGTCCGATTGCCATTGTCGGAATTGTGGTTAGCCGGTATCGTCCATTATCTTGTTATATCTGTCGACGGCGCGCTCTTTCGGTTTTGCGGTTTTACCTGGCTGCACTTTGCAAGGTGCGTCGCCCTCAAGAGCTGTCCCCACTTTAACTACACAGAATCATTGGGTTGCGATTAGCAAACGCACCGATAAACTGGAATTTGGCAATGAGAAATCCCGGAGGATTGTCCTCCGGGATGGCTTTTATGAAAGCTGCTGCCACAGCCAGGGGAGCTGGGATTCAAAGTCCACGCCCAAGGGGGTGGGCTCGCTGGTGGCTGAGATGACCCGTTCCACAAAGCCTGCTGCCAGGGTGGCAGCGGCGGTGCGTTCCTTGCCCAGGGTAATCCCTCCGGTAAAGACAGCGGCAAATAAGTCGCCTGTTCCATGGAAGCTGCCGGGCAGCGCGTCTGTCTGGTAGCATATTTCCCCTGTGCCCAGAAAGCCGATCTTCCCTTCTGCCAGGGATACGCCGGTAACGATCACATCGGCAGCACCCAGTTCCACCGTAGCTGCTAAAAGCTCTGCATACCAGTGGGCATCGTTAGTCTGCCGGTAAGGAATGCCTGTGAGAAGGCAGCTTTCCGTAACGTTGGGCAGAAGCACCGCGGCTTTGGCGCAAATCTGCTTTACCGCCGCCACATGGGCAGGTGTGATGCCGTGGTAGCATTTTCCGTGGTCGCCCATCACCGGGTCCAGGACCACCGGGGCAGGAAAGGCTTCCAAAACCTGCCCCACCGCCCCGGCCTGTTCCGGGTCAGAAAGGTAGCCAACAGAAATTCCGTCAAATCCCGCGCCGATGCTGCGCCAATGGTCGCAGATTTGGGTAATATCCCCGGTCAAGGACCGGATATGGGGCTTAGGAAATCCGGTGTGGGTGGACAGGACTGCTGTGGGCAGGGGTGTACAGGCGCAGCCCATGGCGGCAAGCACCGGAAGCGCCACCGTCAGACTGCATTTTCCCAGACAGGACAGGTCCTGGATGGATAACACCTGCTTCATACAATTACTCCTGATTGCGTTTTTTCATCAGATTGCGCATACGCAGGGCGTGATCCAGCTCACGCTTGCGGATTCGCAGGCTCTTGGGGGTACACTCCAGAAGCTCGTCGTCAGCCAAAAATTCCAGGCACTGCTCCAGGGAGAACACCTTAGGAGAGGTGAGCCGCAGAGCTTCGTCAGAGCCGGAGGCGCGCATGTTGGTCAGCTGCTTTTTCTTGCACACGTTGACGGTCATATCCTCGTTACGGCTGCAGATGCCAACCACCATGCCTGCATACACAGGCGTGCCCGCGCCGATGAACAGCGCGCCGCGCTCCTGGGCATTGAACAGGCCGTAAGAGCAGGCCTCGCCGGTTTCAAAGGCAATCAAACTGCCGGTAAGGCGGCGCTCGATCTCGCCCTTGATGGGGGCGTAGCTGTCCAGAACACTGGACATGATGCCCTCGCCGCGGGTGTCGGTAAGGAATTCGCTGCGGTAGCCGAACAGGCCCCGGGAGGGAACTAAGAATTCCAGGCGGTAGCGGTTGCCCATGGGGGACATGGAAAGGAGATCGCCTTTGCGGCGGCCCATTTTTTCAATCACAGCACCCATACATTCCTCGGGCACGTCGGCGACCATCCGCTCCACAGGCTCGCAGAGCTTGCCGTCAATTTCCTTGGTCAGCACACGGGGGGTAGAAACGGAGAACTCGTAGCCCTCCCGGCGCATGGTTTCCATGAGAATTGACAGGTGCATTTCCCCACGGCCAGCCACGTTGAAAGAATCGGTGCTTGCCTCGGTTACATGCAGGGATACATCCTTCAAAAGTTCCTTGTCCAGCCGGTCCCGCAGATTCCGGGAGGTAACAAACTTGCCCTCCTGGCCCGCAAAGGGAGAATCGTTTACCGCAAAGGTCATTTCAATGGTGGGGTCGGAGATCTTCACAAAGGGCAGTGGCTCCAGCGCGTCGGGGGCGCACAGGGTTCTGCCGATGGTGATGTCTGCCATACCGGACAACGCCACGATCTCGCCGGCGCTTGCCTCCTGGATGGGCAGCTTGCCCAGTCCGTCGTAGGCATACAGGGCGACCACCTTACCCTTTTGCTTCACTTCCGGGTCGTGGAAGTCGCAAATGGTAACTTCCTGGTTCACCCGGATCGTACCCCGCTCCACACGGCCCACGGCAATACGGCCCACATATTCATTATAATCAATAGAGGACACCAGCAGCTGCATGGGTGCTTCCGCATCGCCCTGGGGGGCAGGAATATAATTAACAATGGTCTCAAACAGCGGCACAAGATCTGTACCCACCTCGTCGGGGCTGTAGGATGCCGTACCCTGTCTGCCGGAGCAGAATACCGTGGGGGAATTGAACTGTTCGTCGGTGGCGTTCAGCTCCAAAAGAAGCTCCAGGACCTCGTCCATCACCTCGTGGATCCGGGCGTCGGGCTTGTCGATCTTGTTCACCGCAACGATGACCTTGTGGCCCAGCTCCAGGGCCTTTCCCAGCACGAACCGGGTCTGGGGCATAGGGCCTTCTGCCGCGTCCACCAACAGGATAACGCCGTTAACCATTTTCAGGATTCGCTCCACCTCGCCGCCAAAGTCGGCGTGGCCGGGGGTGTCCACAATATTGATCTTATAATCCTTATAATTGACGGAGGTGTTCTTCGCCAGAATGGTGATGCCACGCTCCCGCTCCAGGTCGCCGGAGTCCATGACCCGTTCCACTGCCTGCTGATTTTCCCGGTAGATACCGCCCTGCTTCAGCATTTCGTCCACCAGGGTGGTTTTTCCGTGGTCAACGTGGGCAATAATGGCGATATTGCGAATCTTTTCCTGATTTGCCATGCTTCCATCTCCTCAGTTTTTGTTACAACACAGTAATATACCATATCCACAAAATGATTGCAATGTTTTTGTGAATTTTTACAAAATAACAAAGGAAAAAACTTGTTCTTTTTCCTGGAAAAACCTGTGCCTTGCCCTTGACCCCGGGGACAAGGTGTGATATATTCAATCTAATAAACATTTTACATTTCATTTACTGTGCAGGAGGTAAAAACAATGGCTTTCTACTATTCTGAACCCAGCCACACCTTTAGTGAGTACCTGCTGATCCCCGGCTACACCTCCGAGGATTGCATCCCCGACAACGTTTCCTTGCGGACGCCCCTGGTGAAGTACCGCAAAGGTCAGGAGGAGCCGGCAATCAGCCTGAATATCCCCATGACCTCTGCCATTATGCAGTCCGTTTCCAACGACACCCTGGCCATTGCCCTGGCAAAGGAGGGCGGCATCAGCTTTATCTTTGGCTCCCAGTCCATCGAATCCCAGGCGGAGATGGTGGCAAAGGTCAAGAGCCACAAGGCCGGCTTTGTGGTTTCCGCTTCCAATCTGACCCCTGACGCTACGCTGGCAGATGTGCTGGAGCTGAAGGAGCGCAACGGTTTTTCCACCGTGGCGGTTACGGACGACGGTACACCCACCGGCAAGCTGCTGGGCATCGTTACCGGCCGGGATTACCGTGTCTCCCGCATGGAGGGAAATGAGAAGGTCAGCACCTTTATGACCCCCCGGGAAAAGCTGATTACCGCTCCCGCAGAAACCACGCTGAAGGCGGCAAACGACATTATTTGGGAGAACAAGCTGAACAGCCTGCCCATTGTGGACGCGGATGACCGGTTGATGTACTTCGTATTCCGCAAGGACTATTCCTCCCACAAGGCAAATCCCCAGGAACTGCTGGACAGCAAAAAGCGTTACCTGGTAGGCGCAGGCACCAACTCCCGGGATTACGCAGAGCGGATCCCCGCACTGCTGGAGGCCGGGGCGGATGTACTGTGTATCGACTCCTCTGAAGGCTACACCTGCTGGCAGGAAAAGACCATTGCCTGGGTTCGTGAGAACTATGGCGATACTGTGAAGATCGGCGCGGGCAATGTGGTTGACCGGGATGGCTTCCTGTTCCTGGCAAAGGCCGGCGCAGACTTCATTAAGGTGGGTATCGGCGGCGGTTCTATCTGCATTACCCGTGAGACCAAGGGCATCGGCAGAGGTCAGGCAACTGCCTTGATCGAGGTTGCGGCTGCCCGGGATGAGTATTTTAAGGAGACCGGCATTTATGTGCCTATCTGCTCCGACGGCGGTATCGTTCACGATTACCACATGACCCTGGCGCTGGCCATGGGCGCTGACTTCATGATGCTGGGCCGTTACTTTGCCCGGTTTGACGAGTCTCCCACTCCCAAGGTCATGGTCAATGGCGCTTATATGAAGGAATACTGGGGCGAAGGCTCCAACCGCGCCCGTAACTGGCAGCGCTATGACCTGGGCGGCAAGACCAAGCTGAGCTTTGAGGAAGGCGTGGATTCCTACGTTACCTACGCAGGTACGCTCCACGACAATGTAGAGGCAAGTCTGTACAAGGTTAAGTCCACCATGTGCAACGTGGGTGTTACCAATATCCCCGACCTGCAGCGAGATGGCAAGCTGACCCTGGTTTCCAGCGTGTCCATTGTGGAGGGCGGCGCTCACGACGTTACCCTGCGCTCCACCAGCACCCCTAAGTAAAGAAAAGAATGACCGCTCTTGCGTTTTGCAAGAGCGGTTTTTGCTTGCCAAATTCC
>JAZOMH010000009.1:0-81227 GCA_045653785.1 Faecousia sp.
CACGGCACACCTCCCATAAAATTTCCCGATTATTGTACAACAGGTACCGATATTGTGTCAAGGAATTGAAATATGAAAAAATAAATGGAATTTCTTGAAAAAAGGACTTGCTTTTTTAGTGTTAATGTGCTATTATATGCAAGCGCTTGAGTGAGCGTGGTATGCGCCGGTAGCTCAGTTGGATAGAGTGACTGGCTACGAACCAGTAGGTCAGGGGTTCGAGTCCCTTCCGGCGTACCATTTAACAGGTTATCCCATTTGGGATAACCTGTTAAATTTTTATGTAAGGAAGGGACTCGAACAATTAAATGCAACAGTCCGGTGGACTGTTGCTTGCCGCTTTCCACAGCGGCAACACCTTAATTTTCTCCCACAGTTGTGGGAGAAAATGCAAACGAGTCCCTTCCGGCGACTAAGTTTTTGGATGTTCATCTTGTATTCTGCTTTTCTTGTAATTTAAATCGACTTGTGATATACTTTTGTAAGAAGGAAGGTGATGTAATGAAGATTAAAGAGCACATAACGAAACCTCGCATTGTGGCATATGTTATTTCCTGCGTAATACCATTATTGGCGATTGGTTTTGGTGTTTTTCTGCTGTTCAATGATACGATTTTTAATACGAGTTTCTTGATCGTAATGATTATTTTCCCGATTATTGCATCCGTGCTGCTATTCTTTACAGTTTTCTCCAAGATACGTATGTCCGTAAAGATTATTGTGGCTATATTTATCTTGCTTGTATTTGCAGTTGCGTTCTTGTTTGGTTTTGGGATTGGACATTTCGAGGAGCTTTCCCGGTACGAAGGAGCCGAAGCAATAGAGCATTATACATCAGCATCCCAACGAAGCCTTTTGCCAAGTCTTGATCAAGTAGGGCAACCCCATAAAATAGAGTACTTCGAATACTATACTTCGGGGTTTATAATTTTCACCAATGATGTTCATACGCTAATTTGCCAGTATACTGCAGCAGAATATGAAACGCAAAAAGCATTATTGGAAGAGAGATACATTTTTCAATCTACACCAATGACTGCATATGAATATTCATGTAATCCTACTGCAAAGATTGGTGATTATCAATTACGTACACTGGCAATTGATGGCACTTACGGTAATGCAATATATTATCCTAAATATATGTATTTTGTGGCACTAAATGATAAAACACAGGAAATTATGTATATCTCCACAAAGGATGATGACCTTGACTATTTGGTTTCGTTAGAAGGATTTTTAGAAGTTGATTGTGGATGGAAACACATTCGGTGAAGATAGCTAGTAATATCAACGGGACTACTAATCCAAAAAAAATCGCTACAGTTGCAGAAGGAATATGAACTTTTAGGATTCCAGAAACCGTTGGTAATACTAACATTTTGATTAAATCCTATAAGAACAATCGTACCATTAAACAGGATATCCCATCCGGGATATCCTGTTTAATTTTATTTAGCGAGAGGAACGAAAGGTCGAGCCGTAGTATCTCCTGCTAATACTTGGCGGACTGTATCACATTTTCTGATTTTACCTCTTGTATTTTTTGTAATGGGAGGTTATAATAGGGAAAGAAATGCAATAGGAGGTCAAATAATGGCTGTAAAAATTGAGAAAACTACCATCATCGGTGATGTTCTGGACATTGCGCCCCAGGCTGCTCCCCTGTTTTTTGCCATCGGCATGCACTGCCTCGGCTGCCCCTCTTCCCGGGGTGAGACCGTTGAGGAAGCCTGCGCTGTTCACGGTGTTGACTGCGAGCCTTTCCTGGCACAGCTCAACCATTTCCTGGAAGCTTACGAAGCCGACCAGGCAAACAAGGCCTAAAACGGTACTGCCATCCTGTGTTGAGGATGGCAGTCTTTTTTGGAGGTGAAGTATGCATCTGCCACCATTAAGCAGCCGACTTGCGGCCTGCTGTGAATTTGTAAGACCCGGCGCAAAGGTCGCGGATATTGGCTGCGACCACGGCTACCTGGGCATCCATCTTCTGCACAACGGAATCGCCAACTCCGTTTACGCCGCGGATGTGAACGAAGGACCCCTGCAAAGCGCGGTGGTTAACGCCCGCAAGTTTGGGGTCGCCAACAGGATGACCTTTTACCTTTCCGACGGTGTCCGGAAGGTGCCAAGAGATTTTGACACACTTGTCTGCGCAGGTATGGGTGCGGATACCATGATCTCCATTTTGGAGGCCGCCCCTTGGCTGCGGTCTGACAAATACAGGCTCATTCTGCAATGTCAGTCCCGCAGACCGGAACTACGGAAACACCTGTACGCTAACGGGTTTTCTATCCTTTCCGAACGCCTGGCAAAAGACGGAAAATTTGTTTACCCCATTATGGAAGTGATCTACAGTCCGGCCCCGGCATTGACAGAAGGCGGCTATCACCTGTCCCCCGCCCTGTTGGCAAGTAAAAGTCCTCTGCTGCCGGAGTTTTACGACAGAGTTGTAGAGGGGCTGAAAACCACTGTAGCCGGCCTTTCCCGGTCTGGCGGTGAAAAATTTGACCATTATCAAGCAGTTCTAACAGAGCTGCTGGAATTGGAGGAATCCATTCATGCCAACTGTCAATGATATTTTGTCCTGCATCCAAGGCTTTGCCCCGGCATATATGGCGGAAGACTGGGACCATGTGGGTTTCAACTGCGGCCACCTTGACAAAGAAGTAAATAAAGTAATGGTCGCACTGGATCCATTTATGGATGTGTGCCGGGAAGCAAAGGAATTCGGCGCGGATCTGCTTGTTACCCACCATGCGCTGATCTGGAACCCGAATTTTGTAACCGATGCCGACGAACAAGGCCGCTGCACCTTATTTCTCATCGAAAACGGCATTGCCTGTATCAACGCCCACACCAATCTGGACTGCGCCCCGGGTGGTGTCAACGATATTCTGGCAGAAACCCTAGGCCTTACAGATATTTCGGTTATTGACCCGAAGGGTATAGATGATAAGGGTCGTCCCTGGGGACTACTGCGGATGGGTTCTGTAGCTGAACAACCCCTTTCGACGTTCCTGGCCCATGTAAGATGTGCTCTTTCATGCGACGGTCTGCGCTATGTGGATAGCGGAAAGGCCGTAAAAATGGTAGCTGTTGGGGGCGGTGCCTGCGGCAGTGAGCTGCACAGGGCAGTTGCTGCCGGCTGTGATACATTCGTAACCGCCGATGTGAAGTACAATCAGTTCTGGGAAGCCAAAACTCTGGGTATTAATCTGATCGACGCAGGTCATTTCCATACAGAAAACCCCGTATGTAACTACTTGGCCCGTGAAATCTCCCATGCTTTCCCCGGGATTACTGTCAAAATCTCCCGAAATCACACCGACTGTGCAAAATTCTTCCATTAACGTGTTGATTTTGACTTTTTTATGTGCTAAAGTATATTGGAATTTTTGAGAAAGCAAGAAGGGAACGATCAATATGTCCGGACATTCCAAATGGCATAATATTCAGAAAACCAAAGGCGCACAGGACGCAAAACGCGCTGCCGCCTTTACCAAGATCGCCAAAGAGCTGATCGTGGCTGTTAAGGAAGGCGGCGGTATTACCGATCCTGCCAACAACTCCCGTCTGGCCACCGTCATTACCAAGGCAAAGGCTGCCAATATGCCAAACGATAACATCAAGCGCTGCCTGGAAAAAGCTGCCGGTGCCGGTGGCGGCGACAGCTACGAATCTATCACCTATGAAGGCTACGGCCCTGGCGGTGTTGCTGTGATCGTGGAGACCATGACCGACAACCGTAACCGTACCGCAGGCTCTATGCGCCACCATTTTGATAAGTTCGGCGGCAACTTGGGCGCTTCCGGCTGCGTCAGCTGGAGCTTTGACAAAAAAGGTGTTCTGGTTATTGACAACGAGGATGGCGATTATGACGAGGATACCGTTATGATGGATGCCATGGACTGCGGCGCAGACGACTTTGAGGCCGAAGAGGATTGTTTCACCATCTATACCGATCCCGACGACTTCAATGCAGTTGCAGATGCTTTGGCCGCAAAGAATTACACCTTTGCCTCTGCCCAGATCGAAATGGTCCCCCAGAACTACCAGAAACTGGAGAGCGACGAGCAGATTAAGCAGATGGAAAAGCTCATCGATATCATGGCAGAAGATGACGATGTGCAAAACGTCTGGCATAATTGGGATCAGGAATAACAACAAACTCCCTCACAGCTGTGAGGGAGTTCCCTTTTATTTTGCTATTCTATCAAGCAATTTTCCGGGGGCACAAATGCGGGCTCTATGCTGCAAAACAGCAGCAACCCTGGAGATAAATTCCTCGTTGGACGGGCAGTCGGTTGCGCAGCCCTTCCCAGGTGGAAAATACATCTGCCACACTCGCCTGTCTCCATGCCTCCATGCCTCGTGAATGGCATCCCGAACAGCCTTTTCCACCCGGGCAACGGAACCGCCGCAGATGTGCGCAACCTCCGGATAAAGATGCTTTGTAATACAGCCCAGAGGTTCTTGGTACCGAGTAAATATACTGTGATACACACAGCTATAACGGGCCGGTCCCATTCGGAACCCCAGCCGCAAAAGAATCAGATCAATCTCACTTTCAACAAACCATGCGTTATTCTCCATAGCGCCGGTGCTTATCTCATAAATACAGGCTACTACCGCACTGGGCTTACAAGGCTTCATGAATACACTGCTGACACACAAACGGGCAAGGCTATTCACCACATAGGATTGATTACACGCTGTAATTACCACTACCTGCATAGACCTGCCGGTATTACGCAGAGTGTGCAGGACACTCAATGCCTCTGCACCACAGAGTGCAAGGTCCACCAACAGGATATCAGGATCAAAACAGTCGATCCGGTCCAGCAGCACTTCTCCATGGCTGCACAGTTCGATCTCATATGCGCCATTCAATTGTCTAATGATCGCTTCCGCAAAATCCCCTTCCGCATGGGCGATAAACAGTTTTCGCATAGCCGGGACCTCTCTTTCCGGCAACAGAATAACACAAAATCCACATAAAATCAACCGATTCCCTCTAGAAACTTATCGACAGTTTTCGACAAAAAATATCCTGCTACTGTCTGGTAGCAGGATATTGTTAGTACTAACCGCCAAAGCCGGGGAAAAAGCTGCCAAACCAATCCTCAATACTTCCGCCGTCGGGAATCTGCTGCTGCACAGAAGGCTGGGTAGGCTGCGCTTCCGTCTGGTTCTGCTGTGGCTTTTCATCCAAGGTAATAGATAAGTGAACCTCTCCGCCGCCACGGTAGACAGTAATGGTTGTGGTCTGTCCCGGCTCAAACCGGCGAAGCACTCTGGAGAGCTCGGACATAGAGGCAATATTATAACCACCTATATTGACGATGATATCCTTTGCCTTGATGCCTGCTGCTTCCGCACAGCTGCCGGCAGTAACTTCATCCACATAAACGCCCATGGGGAATCCATACATCTGTGCAACAGAGCTGTCCATATCCTTGACCATAACGCCCATATAGGCGCCGGTGATATAACCGTGTTCTACAAGGTCCTCAATAATGCCGATCACATCATCCATGGGGATAGCAAAGCCAATACCCTCAATGGTGGCACCGGAATTGCTGGTGCCGGAATACTTGGCAGTGGTAATACCTACCACCTCGCCTGCCCCATTAAATAACGGGCCGCCGGAGTTGCCGGAATTAATGGCCGCATCCGTCTGAAGCATATTGATGGCAGAACCGTCGGTACTGACCATCCGATCCTTAGCGCTGACATAGCCGACAGTCAATGTAGAAGTCAGTTCACCAAGAGGATTGCCGATGGCCATAACCAGATCGCCCACATTTAAAGCATCACTGCTGCCTATCTTAACCGTGGGGAGCCCTGTTGCCTCGATTTTCAACACAGCCAGGTCATTTGTGGAGTCAAAGCCCACCAGCTCAGCCTCGTACTGTGTGCTGTCGGAAAGGATCACGCTGAGCTTGGTCGCCCCCTGGACCACATGGTAATTGGAAACCACATAGCCGTCTTCGGAAATAATGAAACCGGAGCCGGAGGATGCAGTCTTAGAAACCTGGCCATAGAAATTTGTTGTGAGGGACTCATTGGAAATCGCTACCACAGCTTCGACATTACCGGCATAAACCTGTCCCGGCGTTCCCGAAATCTGAGGATCTGCGGAAGGTGTGGAACTGACAGGTGTTTTCTGCAATGCGTCCAGTTTTTCCTGCATCACATTCATTCTGTTATTGAACGCATCATTCAAAACATTAACGCGGTGATTCCAATAAGTATTGACCCCCACAGCCGTACCGGCACAGGCTACCACCAAAAGCACAGCCACCAGCAGGAGAGTAATTCCCTTCTTGCCGATTTTCTTTTTCTGCTTCGGCGCAGGTGCCTGGGGCTGAAAAGCAGTTTCGTAAGGAGAATCACTGAAAGGAGACGCCTTTACCGAATGTTCCTCCCGGTTCTCCCAGGACTGATATTCATTATCCATAAATTCTAACCTCCGTTTTTTCATGATTGTACAGCACAATTATGACAAAAGTATGTATACAAGGTTATTTCATAATAACATATTGGAAAAATTCGTCAAGAAAAAATTCGCGGCAGGAAATGACCTGCCGCGAAAAACCGGATATTATTATTTCTTGCGGAAGGACATGCAGTCTGTGCACTGGTCAACAGTGGGATTTGCCTCATGGGTGCCAACCAGGATCCGCTCCAGAGAGCAGTAGTTAGCCTCATCACAGTGATGGGCGCACTGGTGAACGGTGCATTCGATGCTCTTGTTTGCGTTGCAGTTCATAACCTGTTCCTCCTTTTCCTTTGTGATGTGGTTAGTATGACCAAAAAGAGCGATTCCATTCGACAATTCTTCTATGTTCATTTGGGGGATTTTTGCTTTGGATTATTGACAATACATAGGCAAATCTGTATAATATTTTTGGAAATTATGTGCGCTCCCGGTTGATACCATCCGGGAAATGACAAGTTTATAAAAGAAAGGAAAATTGCCATGATTTATAGTGCAGAAGTACAGCATATGTGCTCCGTGGCCAAGGGCGCCTACCACGGCCCCGCTCCCATCCCTGAAGAGGGTAAGTGGGTGCAGGTCAAGGAAATTAAGGATGTCTCCGGTTTTACCCACGGCATCGGCTGGTGCGCTCCCCAGCAGGGCTGCTGCAAGCTGACCCTGAATGTGAAGGAAGGCATCATTGAGGAGGCTCTGGTTGAGACACTGGGCTGCTCCGGCATGACCCACTCCGCCGCTATGGCTTCCGAAATTCTCATCGGTAAGACCCTGCTGGAGGCTCTGAACACTGACCTGGTGTGCGACGCCATCAACACCGCTATGCGTGAGCTGTTCCTCCAGATCGTTTACGGCCGCAGCCAGTCTGCTTTCTCCGAGGACGGTCTGGCAGTGGGCGCTTCCCTGGAGGATCTGGGCAAGGGCCTGCGCAGCCAGGTTGGCACCATGTTTGCAACCAAGGCTAAGGGCCCCCGTTATCTAGAGATGGCTGAGGGCTATGTGACCCGCATTGCTCTGGACAAGGATGATCTGATCACCGGTTACGAGTTCATCAACCTGGGTAAGATGATGGACTTCATCAAGAAGGGCGACGATGCCAACGAGGCTCTGAAGAAGGCAAAGGGCAGCTATGGCCGTTTTGCTGACGCAGCCAAGTACATCGACCCCCGCCATGAATAAGAGGAGGACATGACTATGGCATTGTTTGAAGGTTACGAAAGAAAGATCGACAAGATCAACGGTGTCCTCGCTCAGTACGGTCTGAAGTCCGTAGAGGAATGCCGCGAGATCTGCACCGCCAAGGGCTTTGATCCCTACGAAATCGTTAAGGGCATTCAGCCAATCGCTTTTGAGGACGCCGCATGGGCATACTGTGTGGGCGCCGCCATCGCTCTGAAGAAGGGCGTCAAGAACGCTGCTGAGGCTGCTGAGGCCATCGGCATCGGTCTGCAGGCATTCTGCATCCCCGGCTCCGTCGCCGAGGACCGCAAGGTCGGTATCGGCCACGGCAATCTGGGTGCTATGCTGCTGCGGGATGAGACCAAATGCTTTGCCTTCCTGGCAGGTCATGAGTCCTTCGCTGGCGCCGAGGGCGCAATCGGCATTGCCCGCTCCGCCAACAAGGCTCGTAAGGAGCCTCTGCGTGTTATCTTGAACGGTCTGGGCAAGGACGCCGCGCAGATCATCTCCCGGATCAACGGCTTCACCTATGTGAAGACCCAGTTCGACTACTACACCGGCGAGCTAAAGATCGTGGAGCGCATTGCTTACTCCGATGGTGAGCGCGCTGCCGTTAACTGCTACGGCTGTGACGATGTCCGTGAGGGTGTTGCCGTTATGCGTTACGAGGGCGTTGATGTTTCCATCACCGGTAACTCCACCAACCCCACACGCTTCCAACATCCTGTTGCCGGCACTTACAAGAAAGAGTGCATGGGGCAGGGCAAGAAGTACTTCTCCGTGGCTTCCGCCGGCGGTACAGGCCGTACCCTGCACCCCGACAACATGGCTGCAGGTCCCGCTTCCTATGGCATGACTGATACCATGGGCCGCATGCACGGCGACGCACAGTTTGCCGGTTCTTCCTCCGTCCCTGCCCACGTGGAAATGATGGGCTTCCTGGGCGCTGGTAACAACCCCATGGTCGGCATGACCGTCTCCGTGGCTGTTGCCATTGAAGAATCCCTGAAGTGATCTATGTGAATATGGGCATCTGTGCAACAGGATGCCCATATTCCATCAGTACTAGTTATAATTATAATCGAACATCAGTTATAACATATTAAAAATTGACAGGTATATATCGATAAATTATAATACAGCTATAACAGAAAGGTGGTTAATTATGAAAATTACGAAAAGACTTTTATGTGTTCTGCTTGCACTCCTGATGGTACTTAGCTTTGCAGGATGTGGCGGCAACAACAATGACAACAGCAACCAAGACCAGGAGATTCTGGCCCAGCGCAGGGATCAGGCAGAAAGCTACATGCGCCATATGGCAACCCTTTTGTGGCGCGCAGAGGAAGACATCACGTACTCCAACAGCACCAAAAGCGTTGATCCTAGCGTTGAAACTAAAGACATTGTACAGATTAAGGCCGGTCGGCTTTACCGGGGACTGCCCTACAGTCATGCTGCAGGTGATGCAAACAGCTTCCTAGAATATGCCGGAGAGCCCAACGATCAGGGTATCTACACCATCTCCGGTCTGACCTGGCAACCCTTAAACGGCGGTAACACCGTGGCAAGAGTGGGTAACGACTGTGCTGCCGCTGTGAATGCTGCCTGGGGTTCCTTGGGCAACTCTCTTGTTAAGTGCAGCACCACAAGACTCATGACCGAAAAATACGGTTATCTGCGTGTAGGCGAGTATATGTGTGATCTCAATGAACATGGTTATAGTTTCCCCGTCTGCGAGGCTAACGGTACTGATGTCATGTTCAAAGCCTATGCACAGCTTCAGAAGGCTGATGCGGTTGTACGCAGAAATGAGGCAAACAACAACGGACACTCCATGATGATTGTTACTGTCAATGTGGAACGCAACACTGACAACTCCATAAACGGCACACGGAGCTATGTTACTGTCCTGGAGCAGACCTCCGGCAAAATTGAACAGCAGCACTGTACTTATGATAAGACCCTCGGTGAGGATGTGTACACCACATATCTCATTGACAAGAAGTATTCCTTTATTGATCTTTATGGTCAAGGTTATATGCCCATTACCTGTAAGGAACTGGTGGACCCCTCCCCCATTGAGGATGCTACCGTTACAGATTCCATTACAGAACCCAATCTTCAGAATCTGTTTGAAGGAACACTGACAACCACCCGATTCTTGAGTGCAGTTACCATCACCATCACAGACAGCGAAGGCAAAGAGGTACAGAAGTGTGCTTCCAGCCCCACAAACCGGGATGGATGCTACGCTTTTGAAATGAAGACCTTTGTTGAGGATCGTCCTGAGGTGCTGCGCGGTGCGCTGAATACAGAAGAACTTGCCGCAGGTACATATCACTGTAAGGTTGAGTGCCGGTTGGTTTCCGGAGACATCCTTACTGCCCGTGAATTTGACTTTACCGTATAATATAACGACCCGGGAATCCGTTTGGATTCCCGGGCCTATTTATTTCAGCAATGTCTCAAGCAGCTCCTTCCCAAGCTGATCGTTGCAGGTAACCTCGTTGTAAAGGCTTTTATAAAAAGTTTCTGCCGCGGGCTTTCTCTGCAGGGCAAGTTCCCTGCCCTTCCGGGTGTAAAACCGCTCATAGAGCTTTTCCAGTTTGAATTTGTATTCTTGAAAGAAAGAGGCCTTTCCCCCGTCTAAGCCATCACAGATCGTCCCATCCAAATTTCGTGTGTATAACGGATCGCTGACAGTTCCCTTGTAGACCAAGGTTCTCGCTACACCGATGGCACCCACAACATCCAGCTTATCCGCATCAAACAGAATCTTTGCCTCCAGACTCTGGGGTGGGTGGTTCTTACGGAAACGATGGGTACAGATACAATCTTTAACTGCAAGAGCAAAGTCTTCTGCGAAACCGTTTTTCAGCAAAAAAGTGTAAGCTTTCTCGCTACCAACCGCAGCATGGCATAAGTTTGGATCTCGAAGCTGATCTTCCCTGCCAATATCATGCAGTAAACAAGCTGTAATCAGAACGTCATAATTAACCCTCTCCCCTTCTGCAATTACAAGGGCATTGTTCAGCACCCGATACACATGCTCACGGTCATGGGCGCTGTCGTGCATGCAAGCATGCATATAATGTTCGATTTTTTCGTAGGTTTCTTTATTCATATTCCTCTCCTAAGGAAAAAGCCGGGGATTACCCGGCTTTTATTCTGGCTTATAGGCGATGGATTCCGTTAAGTACTGCTCCCAGGAATAGACATCTGTTTTTTGTTCCAAACGCCAGGAATCACGGATTGCCTGGCATAAAAGCTTCAGCTTTTGCTGCATCATGGACGATTGGAAAGCTTCTGCATTATTTTCTTTCATAGCCTGCCGGAACACCTCGCACCGATCCTCGGTTGGGGAAGCCATAGAACTTTCAGAAAGGAAAGCAACACTATCCCCCTGCAGATAAGCCTGGGAATACGTAGTTGCATCTCCGTAGGCAAACCCTTCCGGATTCAGTCCGTTCCAATAATCAAACATAGGACTGTTGCCAAGAATGTGGCTGTCAACCACATAACTCAGCCCCCTAATAAGTTCTGCCCGCACATCCACGCCTACAGAAAGCACGATAAACGGATCCCCGTCGTACCAATACTGCACCGCCTGCACCTGCTGATCCACGCTGCGAACAATACAGATCCGGATGGAATTCTTCACACTCTTGTACAGGAATCTGTCCGGAAACAGATCCAGAACCTGTTCCAGAGTGTCCAGCATTTGATTGATCGCGCCGGTTTGGTACTCCTTTTCAAGGGTATATGTGCCGGGACTTATTACTGCCCGCTCCCAGATCCGCAAAGTAATTCCGTGCTTCTTATTCAGTTGGTCCACCCGGTCTGCGCAAGCTTTAAGCCCTGCTTCGTCGGGGGCTTCAAGGGTATAGACAGACCCGGTGTATACAATATCATCAGAAGCCGGCGATGCCTCCGGATTCCAGCGAAGCAGTACTGTGCCGCCATTTTGGTCATCCTTTGTCAAAAACCAAACACACCCTGACCATCTGTCGGCAAAAAGCGCAGTGGGCATGTCCACACCCAAAGCCGTAACCGCAGCTGTCCTCTTGCCGGTTTCCAATTCATACAGGTCAAGAGAAATACCGCCGTCAATGCTGTTCACACACACCGCACCGCCTAGCTGTAACGCCGACCACATACTGCCACCGTAAACATTCATCTGCGCAGCGATACCATCAGCATTCCCGACTAACCGCTGCTGGGTAGTTCCGTCCGCACGGATAGCGAGGTAATTGTGCCCATATGTAGAAAGAGATATAATGGCATTATCCGTCGCCTTTGTCTGGCCGTTTTCCGTTGACAGGTACAGGGTATTGATATCCCCTTGAATATCTTCCACCCGGCAAGCCAAAAGTGAACCTTCAAAATAACAGCCCAACAACTCCTGGCTGGCACAGTCATGGGATTTTATCAAGCGAGACAGCTTTCGCTCCACCTCTAATGCCCGTATCTCACCGGGGACACAGAAGAAAATTTGGCTGCCATCGGGCGCGAAAATGGGCATTCCCTGTATCCCTTCAGGGAGCTGTACTCTATCCAACTCCTGAAGCTGCGGGTCAAGAAAAACCGCTTGCTTTGCCGATTCAATATAATACACAAAACCGGTATAGGTCGCCTGCCAGGCAGCGCCCTCGCCGGCTAGGTCCACACCGGGAATCACCGTTGTAGAGGGAACACCATCGGTACCCACAAGTGTTGTCAGCTCCGTGTCGCTGCCGCCAGCGGCAAGAAGGAGCTTATCGCCCACCATTGACATCCAGCTGTAGCTGCCCGGAAGATCATACCGCCGAACAGCTCCCTGGGTTTGCTGCTCTATCTGGCTGTTCTGAACATAAAGGCCCTGGTAGACTGCCTCTGTGGTTGCAGCGGCAGTCTGTTCTGTAGTCTCCGGATCCTGCTGTGTGGCACAACCTGTCAACAACACCAACAGCAGCGAACTAATCAGAATAACATTCTTCATATTACTGCCTCCTGGCAAGGGTGTAGTCGTCCCCCTGTCTGTAATAGGGACAATGGTCCTTTCTGGAGGACAGAATGCGGTACACCTCATCCTCGTCCAGATCCATCATGCAATAGTACTCGTCGTACTCCTCGTCATAATCATAGTACCAACAGGTATCACATTCACTGGTTACCACAGCACACCTTCCTTAGATAATTTGTTATATCAAAGGGCTTGATTTTTTCATCCTTGCGAAGGTACAGCGGATGATGGGGGTGTCCCTTTTTGCTGATTGCACCGGCACAATACCAGTTAGCACCGTAGCGTTGGCCCAGGGCAACCATATCCCCCACACAATCACGCAGATAATCCCGTTTTTCAATGATTGTACCCCATGCAGCCCAGACCGCAGGCTTGTCCGAAATGGACAGCACATACTCAAATGCCTTCATATTCTCCCTGTGCAACATTGGGTTGCAATGCTGCTCCATAGCATCAGGGTCAGTTGACCGCTGCGCGTACACATTGAACATGATAAAGCTGTCAAACCCATTTCCCAGAGCGATCCGCTCAACAGACTTCAACGTGTTATCCAGGTCATCCGGACGGGCTGTGGAAGGATTGATGCCAATGCAGATCAAAGGGTTTTCACCCCGGGTACCAAGAATATAACGGTAATCCGAGTAAAAATTCGGAGCGTACAGCCACTTTCTAATATCATAGTCTTCATTGGGCCTATTGGCAGCTGCCAACGCATCTCTGAAGGTTACCAGCGACAGCTCCGCTGTCGTTCCCTTGGGTATGTGCATACAAACACCTCACGCCCACAGAACACAGTCTACGGGTATGTCAAATTCCTCTGTTTCCAGCTTGGGCAGCATCTGAAATTCATAGCATAGCGCAACGGTGGGATGGTTGGGCTCTTTTGCCAAAAAACGATCATAAAAGCCGCCGCCGTAGCCGATTCTGTGTCCCTCCGGGTCGAAGGCAAGACCGGGCATCAGCACCAGGGCTGTAAGATCATCCGCTTCCGGGCCATCGTCGATAGGCTCTGGGATCCCGGCATATCCTTTTTCCACCTGGGAAAAATCCGTAATATAGATAAACTTCATCTCATCCCCAATAACCTTGGGGACTGCTACCCGCTTACCGTCAGCTAACGCCTGTTCCAGCATAGGGATCGTGCGCACCTCCTGATTATAAGGCAGGTAGCCATAAATTGTCCCGGCGTTTTTGTACTGTTCAGAAGCAGCGAAAAGCTCCCCCAAGCGTACGCTTGCCTGTATAATGTCCGATTCCGTCATCGCGCGCTTCTTCTCACGGATCTGGCGGCGCAGTTCAGACTTGTCCATCGTGCTCCTCCTTCGGTACTTTTCTGTACATTTTGAACCACAGCAGGATCGCGGCCTGTCCGGGAATTCCCAGCAGGAACAACTTCCAAATGTTCACATGCAAAAACAGCAGCAATGAAATGTGCAGGCTCAAAAGGCCACCCCACATTATGGCGGAGATCAATCCCCGATTCCATCGGAAATCCTTCCAGGCAGAGCGCAGGCTCAACAGGACAATGGCGTTGGCAGGGATCGCATAGATAAATGCCACCCAGCTTCTGGGAATATCCAGTGAGGAGATCACCACGAACAGCAGCAGCGCCACAAACCACACAAGAATGGTAGATAAGCCCAGAATAATACGCTTGTCCGCCTTGCGCTTCAATGTCCTTTCCACCGCACGTTCCATCACCCGTTCCACTCTGCCAAGTTCCTCAGGCAAAGCATTGGGATCCACCAAAAGGTCATTTACCGTAATACCAAACAGCTCCGCAAGCTGCGTCAGCGTTACCACATCCGGGGCAGACTCGCCACGCTCCCATTTGGATACCGCCTTATCCGAGTAATTCAGTTTCTCCGCAAGTCCGGCCTGGGTCAGTCCCTGGCGCTTGCGATAAGAAACAATATTCATACCAATTTGCTTTTTCAGCTTCTCGTCATCCATAATTTCCCTCCAGGATACAGCTAAGTACATTCTAACAGATATCCGGCGTTTTTGCAAGAAAAACCGCCCAGGGAAACACGCCTTAGCCGCGTGTTGCTCTGGGCGGTCTGTTTCTCAATCCTCCGGGAACAGCTGCTGGCTGCAATACTTAATGATCGCGCCCCGGGTAATAATACCGATAAAGGTATCCTTATCATCCACTACAGGAACAAAGTTTTGGGTACTGGCTCTATGTACCAAATCATGCATATTCGTATTAACACGAACTGGTATATTGTCCTTCCTTCGACTGATCTCCACGATCTTTCGGGCCTCTGCCTGTCGCATATCCATGTAGCACATGTTCTTCAGCGCCCACAGAAGGTCACCTTCGGTCAGTGTTCCACGGTACTCTCCCCTCTTGTTTAGAATCGGCAAGGCTGCATAGCCTGCGGATTCCATTTTTTCAAGAGCCTGTCGGATAGTATAATCATCGTATACGAAGGCGCACATAGCCTTCGGTGTCAGAGAAAATAAAATATTATTCATGGTCGCTCCTTTACCGGGCTGCATTGCTCCGCATCCCCTGTAATAATATTATAGCATAAAACCCTTTATTAAGGATGAAAATTTATTGTGAACACGCTGTTTGGATACCAAAGTTTCCTCGTCTGTTTTGTGCATGTTGCACAATTCTACCCCCAGGAGAACAATCCCCTCCCAAAAGGAGAACCATATTTTCTCATCGTGGGGTTACTCTACCGTAGTTTGGTGGTACGCTGATAACAACAACGAAAGGAGTATAATCATGAAACGCAGAACAAAACTTTCAGAAAGAGTGTTGCCTAATTACACAAAGAGTGAGGAGATCATGAACATGGTAACCCACATTGTGGGCGGTGGGATCGGTGTGCTTGTACTGATCGCCTGTGTGCTCAAACCGGCGCTACAAAGCAATATCCTCGGTATTGTTGGCGCTGCTATTTACGGATTCACCATGGTCAGTCTTTATACCGTGTCCAGTGTGTACCACGGACTGCGCCCCGGTACAGGTAAGAAGGTCATGCAGATCATCGATCACTGCACAATCTATTTTCTCATCTGCGGAACCTACACCCCGATCCTGCTGTCAGCCTTTGTCCCCACTTACCCACTGTTGGGCTGGGGACTACTGGCAGTTCAATGGGGTCTTGCGATTCTGGCTGCAACACTGACAGCCATTGACCTGCACCGCTACCGTGTATTCTCCATGATCTGTTATATTTGCATGGGATGGGCAATCATCTTCTTTTTGCCCCAAACGCTCCATGTTCTTTCCCTTCCGGGATTTCTCCTGCTGCTGTCAGGCGGCATTTCCTATACCATAGGCGCGATTCTTTTTGGCATCGGCGCAAAAATCCACTGGATGCATTCGGTATTTCATGTTTTTGTCGTAGTCGGAAGCGTCCTCCAATTCCTGGCTATTATACTGCATGCACTATGACGAAAACTACCGTTTTCAGCGACATATATAGCTAAATAAAATATGCACCGCACAAACTGGGGCGGTTCACAGAAACATCCCCGGTTTGTGCGGTACTTTTAATATATTAAGAAAAAACACCCAGTCAGACTAGCATGTTTTCCAAATATTACAAGCCGCGGCAAGGCTTACGCTTTGCCGCGGCTGTTCTATTAAGAATTATTGTTCCTTAAAAGCGTCAAGCAAGGATGTATCCGTAGATTCCTGGATTTGTTGTCCTTCCATGCATTGGGCAAACTGAACACCGGACATGGTTTCGTTTGCAAGCAGGAACTCCACAACCTGATTCAGTTTGTCAGCATCACGCTGCAGAATCTCACAGCACTGGGCATAGGCCTTATCGATGATAGCCTTGACCTCGTCATCAATAGTACCTGCAACCTTTTCAGAATAGCTCTTGGTGCTCTGATAATCTCTGCCGATAAACAACTCACCGCCGCCTGTATAAGAAACAGTTCCCAGCTTCTCGCACATACCGTAGCGCGCCACCATATCTCTGGCAAGCTTGGAGGCCCGATCAATATCATTGGATGCACCGGTGGAGATATCCTGCAGGAACAGGTCCTCCGCCACACGACCGCCCAGAAGCCCCACGATCCTCTCGTACATTTCATTCCGGGTCAGGTGAGTGCTGTCCTCCATAGGCTGTGTCCAGGTAAGACCCAGGGCTTGTCCTCTCGGGATAATGCTAATCTGGTGTACCGGGTCATGGGTAGGCAGATTGTGAATTGCTACAGCATGTCCGGCCTCATGGATGGCTGTCAGCTTCAGATCCCGCTGCAGGCGGACACGACTGCGCTTTTCCGGACCTGCCAGAATCTTCATCATGGCATCATTAATGTCATGCATTGCCAGCACAGGACGGTCATCCCGGGCAGCAAGAATTGCCGCCTCATTCAAAAGATTGCTCAGATCCGCGCCGGTAAAGCCGGCAGTAGCCAAAGCGATGGTGTGCAGATTTACCGAATCGTCCAGCCGTTTACCCTTAGCATGGACCTTCAGAATCTCCTCGCGACCCTTGGCATCGGGAGCACCCACATGGATCTGCCGATCAAAACGGCCGGGACGCAGCAGCGCAGGGTCCAGAATATCCACTCGGTTGGTCGCCGCCAAAACAATGACACCCTCTGTGCGGCTGAAGCCGTCCATCTCCACCAGAAGCTGGTTCAGTGTCTGCTCTCTTTCATCATGGCCGCCGCCCAGACCAGAGCCACGCTTACGGCCTACGGCGTCGATCTCATCAATAAAGATAATGGCAGGCGCTACTTTCTTGGCTTGGTCAAACAGATCACGAACGCGACTAGCACCGACACCCACATACATTTCCATAAAATCGGAGCCTGAAATAGACAGAAACTGCACATCCGCCTCCCCTGCCACTGCCCGGGCAAGAAGTGTCTTACCGGTGCCGGGAGGGCCGGAAAGTAAAATGCCGTGGGGAATTCTGGCACCGATGGCGGTAAACTTCTCCGGATCACGGAGGAAATCAACCACTTCCTGCAATTCCTGCTTCTCTTCGTCCACACCGGCCACATCTTCAAAGGTTACCTTCTTATTCTCCGGCAGGCCGTTTACAGTACGGGCTTTACCAAAATTATTCATAGGACTGTTGCTGTTAGCGCGGCCAACCAAAATTACCCAGAGGATAATCAGTACACCGCCTGCCAGAATAATAGGCAGAATAAAATCAAAGGGAGACTGGGGCTCAGTGGGGACAAAGTCATAGCTCTCAAGTACGCCGGAGGCAGTCTGCGCCTGCAATGTTTCCCACATTTCTGTACGGAAGCCCTCGGGGTCAGCAATAGGCGCTTTAATGGACGTTTTTCCGTTTAGTTCACTGTGGAGCACCAAGTAAATATCGTTCTCCTCCACCACGAAGCTGCGAACCTGCTCCTTATTGAACAGGTCAACGATCTGGGAGTAGGAAAGCTGGTCACCGCCGTTAGAAAACAACCCCAGCATCAGGGAAAATGCCGCGATCAAGACGGCTACATACATGAGTAAAGTAAATATCTTGCGCTTTTTCAATGGGTTCTCTCCTTATTGGTAGGTTTCCGGTGTTAATATGCCAATATAAGGCAAATTGCGGTAATGCTCATTAAAATCCAAACCGTAGCCTACCACAAATTCATTGGGAATCACAAAGCCGGTGTAGTCAGGCGTAACTGTAACCGTCGGATTCCTCCGCTCCGGCTTATCCAGCAGGGTGCAGATCTTCAAGGATGCAGGTTCTTTAGCCATCAAATGCTTGTAAGTAAACTCAAGGGAGTTTCCGGTGTCAAAAATATCTTCCAGAATCACCACATGGCGTCCCTTAATGTCTACTGAAACATCCCGCTTTACAGTCATTTCCTTTGAGGTTGTCCCCTGGTAGGAGGAAATCCACATAAAGTCGATCTGGCAAGGGATATTGATCCGTTTCATCATATCCCCGAAGAATACCACTACACCCTTCAGAACGCCCACAAACACAGGGTCCTTGCCTGCGTACTCCTGAGAAAGCTGCTTTGCCAATTGGTTGACTTTCTCCTGTATCTGCTCCTCTGTCAGAAGCACCTGCTTAATATCTTTCTCCATCTTTTCCTCCCAATGATATCTCTCTGTGTATATTTATAGTTGGGTGAAACAGATCTGGACCGCCGGAAGCTCATCGGCTGCTCTGTCCAGATTCGGGCCAACGCCATAAACGCCCAAAACCCCTTTGTCATCGACGACCACAGGAATCTTATTCCGCCGGGACGCCGGGATCTTTCGGTCTATAAACAGTTTTTTTAATTCCTTTGTTCCGCCGTTCAGCCGCATAGTATCTCCCGGCTGACGGGAACGGATTACGATCTGCCCCACAGGGCATACCGTAAAACTCGCCACGGTGTTAACAACTTCCTGTGCAGGACCGTATCGCACCTTCAGCCCCCACTGTTCCAGCTCCTGTTCTGAATCCGGTTGTAAAGCCACAGCCCCAGGAACATCCTCCTGTGTCAACTTTTCCAGGCAGTCGTAATTTCTGGCAATCACTATACCCCCGGGAAGATCCGCTTTTGCAGAAGGTTTATGTGAAAAAATCAAGGCTTCCACAAGGGAAATATGCTCAGCTTCCGGTTCCGGAACACCTGATTGGCGCAAAAAAGCAGCAATCCAGCGGCTGCGCAGCGCCGGTTGCATCTGCCGAAGCCGGGAAACACCGACATTTGACTGATTGATTGCAAGCTCGTTCAGCGCAGCTTCATCCAGCCGCAGACGCTGCGCCATATTGGACAAATTTTCCGCCAATTTGGGGTTTTCCTGCTGCAGCACAGGCATCACATGGTGGCGGATACGGTTGCGCAGGAACACATCTGTCTCATTGGAGCTGTCCGTGATATAGCAAAGGTGGTACTCCTCAAGAAACGCCAAAACATCCCGACGGGTGATCCCCAGCATGGGACGGATCAGCTTACCGTTGACCGGCGTAATTCCACCAAGGCCTTTCAATCCTGTTCCACGGATCAAATGCATCAGCACAGTTTCTGCATTGTCATCAGCAGTATGGGCTGTGGCGATCTTGCCGTCAAGTCCCGTCAAAAAGCGGTATCTGGCATCTCGTGCAGCAGCTTCTAAACCTTTCTTTCCGGGGACGACCTCCCCGCTGCCTACCGACAGTTCAATGCCGTAGCCAACGCAGAATTCCCGGACAAACCGTTCGTCTCTGTTTGATTCCTCACCACGCAATTGATGGTTAAAATGGGCAGCAGACAATGTGATACCCAGCTTGTCCTGCAGAAGGTACATTCCAAACAGAAGTGCCACAGAATCCGCTCCCCCGGAAACCGCACAAACCACATGATCTCCGGGACAGAGCATTTCATATTGACGCAGAAACTGTTCCAGCTTATTCAGCATGCTTCCACTCCAGGTCTGTAAATGTTGTAAACTGCGGCAGCCATTGCAGCTTTACCGTACCGATCTCGCCATGACGGTTTTTGGCAACGATACATTCTGCCACATTCTTCTCTTCTGTGTTGGGATTATAGTAATCATCACGGTACAGCATCATAACGCTGTCCGCGTCCTGCTCGATAGAACCGGATTCACGAAGCTCGGAGAGCATAGGGCGCTTATCCGCACGACCTTCCGCGCCACGGTTCAGCTGGCTCAGGCAGATCACAGGTACATTCAGTTCCTTTGCCATTACCTTCAGCGCACGGGAAATATCACTGACCACTGTGGTACGGTTGTCGCTGGGTCTGCTGTTGCCAGAGCCCTGCATCAGCTGTAGGTAGTCGATGACAACCAGACCCAGATTATCCAAGCGGCGGCACTTGGCAAGCATCTCTGCCACGGTGATACCGCCGTTGTCATCCACACGGATATCTGTCTGGCTCAAGGCGGCGGAAGCCATACACAGCTTGCTCCACTCATCCTCTGTAAGCTTACCGGTAGCCATCTTCTGGCTGTCCACAAAGCTCTCACCGGACAGAAGACGCATAGCCAGTTCCTCCCGGGACATTTCCAAAGAGAAGAAGGCAACGGTCTTGTTATATTTTTTTGCCACATTCACCATGATATTCAGCGCCAGCGCTGTTTTACCCATAGCCGGACGGGCAGCGATCAAAAGCAGGTTACCCTTGTTAAGACCGTTGATCTTGCTGTCCAGATCCCGCAAGCCTGTGGAAAGACCCGGGATGGCGGAATCAGACTGGCTCAGCTCCGTCAGTCGGTCAAACACCTTCAAGAGGGTTGTTCCGATATGCTCCAGGGACTCACCCCGCTCCCCTTTTCTAAGGGCATAGATCTTCTTCTCCGCACTTTCCAGGATCTCCGCCGGCGTTCCTACCTGGTCATAGACCGAATTGGATATGTCCGAAGCCGCATCCGCAAGACTGCGGAGCATAGCCTTTTCCTTAACGATGTTGGCGTAGCGCACCGCATTGGCTGCTGTGGGTGTGATCTCCATAAGCTGGAGAATATATCCCCGGGAATCCTCTCTGTGGACGCCCAGCTCCTTCATTTTATCCAGAACCGTAACCGGGTCAATGGTCTGGGAGAAATTGAACATGGTGTACATGGTCTCATAGATCTCCCGGTTCTGCTGTAAATGAAAATCCTCGGGACGCAGAATGCCGATCACATCCGTATGACACCGGTCATCGATCAGCATGGATCCTAAAACCGCCTGCTCTGCCTCCAGAGACTGGGGCAGTTGTCTGGCAATCAGTTCCTCATCCATGGGGATTCTCCTTTCTCGATCTTTTTCTTTTTATCAGGCCTCTTCGATCTTAACTGTCAAAGGCGCGGTAATCTCATAGCCCAGCTTGCACTGGACGGTGTAGGTGCCCACGCTCTTGATCTGGTCGGCAATGACGATCTTGCGTTTGTCCAGGGTAATGCCGGACTTTGCCTTCAGCGCATCTGCGATCTCCTGGTTGGTAACAGAGCCAAACAGACGGCCTGCCCCGCCGCCCTTTGCAGTAACTACCAGGGTCATGTCGCGGAGCTGTCTGGAAATTTCCAGAGCCTCGGCACGCTCCTTTGCAGCCTTCTCCGCCGCAGCCTTATCGTTCATTTTCTTGGTGTTCATGGCATCGGCAGTTGCCACAACAGCCAGCTTCCGGGGCAGCAGAAAATTTCTTGCATAGCCATCGGATATCTCCAGCATCTGGCCCTTCTTGCCCTTACCCTTTACATCCTGAAGCAAAATTACTTTCATTTTCTTCTCTCCTTACGATTCATAATATTGGTCGATAGACGCTACCAACTTATCCAGCACTTCCTTTACGGAACTGTCCGGGATCTGAGCTCCGGCAGTGGCGGTATTGCCACCGCCGCCCAAAGGCTCCAGGATCATCTGCACATTGGTGCTGCCCAAAGACCGCCCGGAAATAATCACCTGATCTCCATCGGGATACAACACAAAGGATGCGGCAATACCCGAAATATTCAGCAATTCGTCCGCAGCCTGTGCCGCAAGAGATCTGGACGTTCCCTTGGTAAGGGGTGCAATAGCAATGTCCTGATGGTAAAGCCGGGCGGATTTGATGATCTGGTACTTTTCCATGGTATTCTGGAAGTCATTCTGCATCAGCTTTTTGACTTCCACCGTATCAGCGCCCAACTGCCGCAGGTATGCAGCAGCCTCAAAGGTACGCTCACCGGTACGGACATTAAAGCTCTTGGTGTCAAGAATGATACCTGCCATCAGGGATTTTGCCTCAATGGGCAGCACATCCTTCTTTTCCACCGCGTATTCCAGAAGCTCTGTTACCAGCTCCGCGGTAGAGGATGCGTAGGGCTCATGGAAATTGAGTACCACGGATTTAATATAATCTGCCGCTCTGCGGTGATGGTCCACCACACACACCTTAGGTACAGATTCCAGCAGTGCCCTGGACTCCACCTGGTCCGGACGGTTGGTATCCACCACAACCAGCGTGCTGCGGCTATCGCTTTGCAGCAAAGCTTCCTGGGCAGAGATGAACACATTCCGGTATTCCGGTTCTCTGCGGATCTCCTCAATCAGCTTCTCCGCCGTGTTATTATTCAGATCAATAACAATATGGGCAGGCTTTCCCTTCTTGCGGCACAGACAGGCAATGCCCATAGCTGCGCCTACTGCATCCAGGTCAGCAGTCTTATGCCCCATGATGAATACCTGGCTGCTCTGGCCGATCAGCTCCATTATGGAGTTTGCAGTTACACGGGATCGGACCTTGCTGCGGTGGTCCGCCTCTTTTGCACGTCCGCCAAAGAAATTAAAATTCACTCGGTCCTTAACCACCGCCTGGTCGCCGCCGCGGCTGAGTGCCATTTCGATGGCTAAAGCAGCAAAATCATAGCCCTCCTCGAAGGTAGCCCCATCTACGCCCAGGCCAAAGGATATGGACGCCGCCAAGCCGGAGGGCGCTGTAATCTCGTGGATTTCCTCCAGGATAGAGAATTTCCCCTCTTTCGCGCGCTTCAGATCCCGCTTCTCAAACACAAGAAGAAAACGGTTTTTCTCCAGCCGCCGTAAAAGTCCGTGATAGCCCTGGGCCCATTTGAGGATCGTGTTGTTCAGCCGGGCATTCAGCCCGGAGATGGCCGCTTCCGTCATATTCCGGGTAAGTTCATCGTAGTTGTCCACCAAAATGATGGACACCACCGGGCGGGAGCGGATATATTCATCCCGGACACGGTAAAGCTCTGTCAGGTCTGTGAGGTACAACACGCCAAGGGCGGTACTGCCGGAATCAGCCGAATGGATCACAGATCCGTACACCCTGCATCGACGGTCATTGACCGTAACATCGTAGGGACATTCCGTCTTTCCGGAGATCAGCCAATCTGTAGTGAACTCAGGCAAAAATTCGGCGATAGTATGCTCGGTGAAAGTATCCCGGAAGCCGGTCATCTTCACGAACACCTCGTTGGCATGCACAATACCGCCGTCCGCAAGGCGCAAAACCACCATAGGAAAGGGCGCTTCCGCACCGCTGATTGGGTTGATCTCTTCTGTCATATTCTGGACAAACGCCTTCAACTGCTTGCGCCGGTATTCACGGAAAATCAGGTACACCGCAAAAAGGACCAAGGTAACACCAAGCTCCACACCTGCCAACAGATACTGTCCCGTCAAGGCAGCCGCTATTCCAAAAGCAAGCAATACTACAAAGTAAAGACCCACGCTGGGTTTTAGTAACAACGCCATCTTCTTGCTCACGGATCTCACCTCCCAAAGGGTATAATAATCGATATTTTATACATTATAACAAATCCCGCACAGAGGTGCAACCAAAATTTTCGTTTTTTCAAACACGGACTGCACAATATGTCGACGTCCGGTGAAAAATAAATGTGTACAAAACCACAAAAATGTGGTATACTGTATTTGCAGCGTGCCGGGCAGGCAGACCCGGTCGAACCTAAATTAAAGATTTCAAGCGGGCGTTTTATGCTTCACCGGCAGCGATACGGGGCTGTACGAAAGCAAGCGGCTGCCTGTTTTGTTGTGTCCAAAGAAAGGAGTTTTAACATTTGGCAGAAAAATTAAAAATCATACCCCTGGGTGGATTAGACGAGATTGGTAAAAACATCACGGTCCTTGAATACGGCAGGGACATGATCGTTGTGGACTGCGGCGTGGGCTTCCCGGACGAGGATATGTACGCCGTGGATCTGGTGATCCCGGACTTTTCCTATCTTGTCCAGAACGCAAAGAAGCTCCGTGGAATGTTTATCACCCACGGCCATGAGGACCACATTGGTTCTATCCCCTACTGCATGCAGCAGATCAGCTGTCCTATTCACGGCACCGCCATGACCAACGGACTGATCAGGCTGAAGCTGGAAGAACACCGGATCGCGGATAAGGTCAGGCTGGTAACCCATAAACCCGGTGACGTGGTCAAAGCCGGTTGCTTCACCGTAGAGTTCATCCATGTGAACCACTCTATCGCTGACGCTGTTGCTTTCGCCATCCACACCCCGGTAGGCACAATCGTCATGACCGGCGACTTCAAGATCGACCCCACCGCAAAAGACGGCATGATCGATCTGGCAAGGCTGGGTGAACTGGGCAACCAGGGCGTCCTGGCGCTGCTGTGCGATTCCACCAATGTGGAGCGTCAGGGCTACACCCCCAGTGAAAACATCGTTGCGGAAGGTCTTGACCGCCAGTTCAAAAACTGCGATCAACGGATCGTAGTTACCACATTCGCGTCCAACATGCACCGGATTCAGGCCGTTCTTGCCACCGCCCACCGCTATGGCAGAAAGGTAGCAGTTACCGGACGGAGCATGGAAAACATGCTCAAGGTCGCCCAGGAGCTTGGCTATATTAAAGTTCCCGCCGGCACTATCGTGGACCTGGGCGCTATCAAGAGTCTCCCTAAGAACAAGGTGGTTATTGTTTCCACCGGCTCACAGGGCGAAAACATGTCCGCACTTTACCGGATGGCTTTTTCTTCCCACAAGCAGATTGACATCCAGACCGGTGACCGGATCATCATTTCCGCATCCGCCATCCCCGGCAACGAGAAGGCTGTATCCCGGATCATCAATGAGCTGTACCGCAAGGGTGCGGAGGTGGTCTATGAAAAGAGCGAAGGTTTGCATGTTTCCGGACATGCCTGCCAGGAAGAGCTGAAGATCATTCACGCTCTGTGCAAGCCCAAATTCTTTGTGCCTGTTCACGGCGAACAGCGACATTTGCAGATCCACGGAAAACTTGCCACGCTGATGGGCGTACCTGCCAAGAATATCCGCATTGCGGAGATCGGCAGTGTTCTGGAATTCACCGGCAGGACCTGTAAGCTCAACGGCACTGTCCCTGCCGGAAAGGTATTTGTGGACGGCACCGGCGTTGGGGATGTGGGCAGCGTGGTACTGCGGGACAGAAAGCATTTGGCACAGGACGGCATGATCGTGGTATGCGTCAGCATTTCCACCCAAGATGGCGCTGTAATTACCGGCCCGGATATCATCACCCGTGGATTTATTTATGTGAAAGAATCTGAGGAGCTGATGGAGGAGCTGCGTAATGTAGCCATGGAGGCCATTGAGCGCTGTGGCCGTAAGCGGATCCGGGACTGGACCGCTATTAAGACCGCCATCAAAAACGATCTGAGCGGCTACCTGTTCAAAACTACCAAGCGCAACCCCATGATCCTGCCTGTGATTATGGAGATCTAAAAACCACCGGGTGCGCCGCAGCACGCAGCGCACCCGGTTATATTCAAAGTCTGTCTTACCCTGGAGAAATAAACATGCAATATTATTTTGCCCCTTTGGAAGGGCTGACTGACCACATATATCGCAGTCTTCACCACAAATACTACTCCGGTATTGACCGGTATTACACACCCTTTCTCTCCCCTACCGTCCACCGAAAGCTGACACCCCGGGAAACCCGGGAACTGCCAAGGGCTGACAGTCTGGGCTTTGAAGTAATTCCCCAGCTTTTGACCAAATCAGCCGAGGACTTCTTGTGGATGGCAAATACCTGTAAGGAGCTGGGCTACCGGGAAGTGAATCTGAATCTGGGCTGCCCGTCGGGAACTGTTACCGCCAAGGGAAAAGGTTCCGGTATGCTCACAGACCCATCCGCTTTGGACAGATTCCTGGATGCGGTCTTTTCTTGTGCCACTGTGAATATTTCCGTGAAAACACGGCTGGGTTTTTCCTCTGCGGAGGAATTTCCCCCGCTGTTGGAAATTTTCGACCGCTATCCCATTAAGGAGCTGACCGTCCACCCCCGTGTCCGAAGTGCATTTTACAATGGTCCGGTGGATATGGAGTGTTTCAAATACGCCCTTCAAAACAGCCGCGCGCCGGTTTGCTATAACGGTAATCTCTATTGCAAAGCACAGACCGATGCTTTTCATGCCGAATTTCCACAGGTCGGTGCGGTGATGATTGGCAGAGGTCTGATCGCTGACCCTGGAATGTTTACAGCCAACGGAAATGACCCCAGCAGGCTGGAAGCATTCTTTAACGAACTTCTGGAAGCCTATTCAGAGGCGTTTGGTGGATCCCGGAATGCCATGTTCCGTATGAAAGAAAACTGGCGCTATCTTATCTGCCGCTTTGCAGACAGTGAGAAGCTGGGTAAACAGCTTCGCAAGACCACAGACCTTAACCAATACAGGCAGATTACCCATCAGATATTCTCCACATTGCCTATAAAAGAATCTTATACACCCGATTGGTAAGAAACACGCCTGTCATCCGCGGGATGACAGGCGTGTTACGTGTTAATTTAATAATCTGTTATCAGGTCAGCTTCAGTTCGGGAATGGCGATCTTACCGTATTTAACCTCCATGGGCCACTTTTGGCTTGCATTGTCAATCATTTCCGTGGTCCGCTCGGACAGCAGATTTACACGGGCGGAGCGCAGCCAGTTCTGCTCACCGCTGACAAAATACATGATGTGATAACCGAATACAGTCTTGACGATTTCAGTATCACCGGTTACACGGGCAGGATCGATCGCCCAATTCTGGAATTCCTCCACCATACCGGAGCCATAATAGATGCCCTCGTACAGTCCGCCGGTGGTCTTGGAGCCGCCATCGTCCGAATAAGTCTCCGCCAGCTTTCCAAAGCTCTCGGCAGTAACTTCCCCGGCTTTCCATTCGTCCAGGATACCCTGGGCCTTTGTCAGCGCGGCAGCCCACTCCGCATCGGTGTAAGTGGTCTCCTGGGTCTCCTCGTTGGTTGTGCCACCCTCGGGAATCACCAGGATATGCCGAACGGCAGAATACAGGCCACTCTCTTTGGTAATACCGGACTGGGCAAAGTCTTCCGCATTTTCATCAAAGTAAGCTTCCGCATCTTGGTCGGTTGGCATCAAAGCCTCGGACCGAGCGGCATGATACTCACCGCTGAGGTAGGCAAGCTCCACAAACGCCATATAGTTATCCATGGTACAGCCGGGACCGATCACATCCTGCAGCAGAGCATCTACGCTTTCGTACTTGCCCTCTTCAGCCTGTGCCTTCAGATCCTCCGGGAATTTTTCTAGCACTTCCTTGGTCTCTTCACTCAAGGTAAAGCCATCTTCCTCTGCAAGCAGACCCAGAAGCTGATAGTTCTTCCAGGTCTTGATGGATGCCTCCAGCAAATATTGCTGCCAGGTCTGGTCCTCATACCCATCAAAATAACAGGATTGCTCGTCCAGAGGCTTGGTGTAATCCATGCCAATGGTGGACAGATAACTACTGTAGTAGTTGATAAAATCCATGGTCTGACTTCTGTAGTAGAGCATCAGTTGGACGTTGGTCAGTTCCTTATCCCCCATGGTTGCGATCACATCGCCGGCCTTCTTTTCTGCCTTTTCATCGCTGACCGTGTAGGAATCCTTCTTCTTAATATCGTTGGCACGGGGCAGGAAATCCACCCCCAGCGCCAAAAGCAGAACACCCGCCAGCGCCACAAGCGCCACCGCTGCGCCTACGATAGCAGTTATCAGCACCCATTTCTTCACCGGCTTCTTTTCCGGCCTTTCGTCCGCCGATGCCACACCTTCCTCTTCAAAAAAACTCTTCCCGCAGAAGGGGCAGAACTTATGTTCTTCACTTGCCTGCCCACCACAATGTTTACAGATCATTCATTGCCTCTTTCTCCCTTTTCGGGGAATTGATAGCCATAGTTTAACATGCCAAAGAGGTAAATGCAAGAATTTAATCACACTATTTTATAACCCTTGCAAAACGACAGAAAAAATGTTATTATTTATCATTGAGAAAGTATAGACCAAGGGAGCATATCCATGAGCACGAAAACAACCGTAATTTCTGAACAGCAGCTGAATGAACAGCTGATGTTCTGCCATAAGATCGCCGCTTACTGGCAGGAACGGGATGCAACCCCCACTGCCTATGTGGAAACCTACGGCTGCCAGCAGAACGAGGCGGATTCCGAGCGAATCCGGGGCATTCTGTTTGAAAGCGGCTACACGATTACAGATTCTGCTGAAGGGGCAGATGTTGTAGTTATGAACACCTGCGCCATCCGGGAACACGCGGAGCAGCGTGTCTTTGGCAACTTAGGGGCGTTGACCCATACCAAGCGCCGCCACAACCGTCAAAAGATCTTCCTTTGCGGCTGCATGGCAGGACAAAGCCACGTTGTGGAACGGATCAAAAAGAGTTTTCCCCATGTTGACGGTATGTTTTCCACCCATCACCTGTGGCAGTTTGCCCAGCTGCTGCACACCGTACTCACCACCGGAAAGCGCACATATTTTGTGGAAGACGAACCCGGCTCCATTATTGAAGGGCTTCCCCAAATCCGCGACAACACCCTGAAAGCATGGGTTTCCATCATGTACGGCTGCAACAATTTCTGCACCTACTGCATCGTTCCCTATGTCCGGGGCAGAGAGCGCAGCCGCAAGAGTGGAGACATTCTGGCTGAATGCCAATCACTGATCGCCGCCGGCGCAAAGGAAATTACCCTTCTGGGTCAGAATGTCAATTCCTACGGCAAGGATTTGGGTGAAAATGTGGACTTTTCCGATCTTTTGAAAATGATTTCCCAGATTCCCGGTGATTTTCTGATTCGCTTCATGACCAGCCACCCCAGAGATGCAGGCAAGAAACTGTTTGACACAATGGCTGCCTCCCCCAAGATCGCAAAACAACTGCATCTTCCCTTCCAGTCCGGCTCCAGCCGGGTACTGAAAGCTATGAATCGGCACTATAACCGGGAACAGTATCTGGAACTGGTGAACTACGCCAAATCCGTCATGCCCGATCTGGTGCTTACCTCTGATGTGATCGTAGGCTTCCCGGGAGAAACCGAAGAAGAATTTGAGGAAACCATTTCTTTGATTGAGCAGGTTCGCTACGATTCCCTGTTCACTTTCATCTTCTCACCCCGCAGCGGTACACCTGCCGCTGGCATGGATGATCCCACGCCAAAGGAGGAGAAAAACCGCCGTTTTGACCGGCTTTGCGCCGTGCAGAACACCATTTCTGAACAGATCCACAACGGCTATATTGGCAAGACCATGCGCTGTCTTGCCGACGGCACAGATAACGGCATGCTCACCGCCCGTACCGAGGGCGGCAGACTTGTCCGTCTGGAAGCTGATCCCAAACTGATCGGCAGCTTTATCGATGTTACAATCACAGGTGCAACCACCTGGAGTCTGACCGGCAAGCTCGCCGGGAAGGAGTGAGAATATGGCAGCAGATAATCAGGAACTGACCCCTATGAAGCGGCAGTATAATGCCATAAAAGAGAATAATCAGGACAGCATCCTGTTTTTCCGTCTGGGCGACTTCTATGAAATGTTTGACGAGGACGCAAAGCTGGCTGCCCGTGAGCTGGATCTCACATTGACCACCCGGGACCGGAACAAGCCCAAGGAAGAGCAGACACCTATGTGCGGTGTCCCCTATCACTCTGTGGATGCCTATATCGCACGGCTTGTGGCAAAGGGCTACAAAGTGGCAATCTGTGAACAGGTGGAAGACCCTGCCCAGGCAAAGGGCATCGTACAGCGGGACATCACCCGGATTGTTACCCCCGGTACTGTTACAGAAAGCTGCATGCTGGATGAAAGCAAAAACAATTATATGGCTTGCGTTTTCGGCCATCAGCAGCAGTATGGTCTTGCCTTTTGCGACGTTTCCACAGGTGCATTTTTTGTAACAAGCTGTGCCAATGCACAGGCTGCTGCTTCGGAGCTGGGCCGATTCTCCCCCTCGGAAGTAATCCGTGGCGGAGAGGGTATTCACGACCCAGCTTTGGAGGATGCTCTGTTTCATCGTCTGAACTGCTGTATCGATGAGGGAAAGCCGGAGCAATTTGATTTTGAAAAAACCCAGCAGCTTTTGGAGAATCATTTCTCCCAGCCTTTGGCGCAGCTGGGACTGACCGGTCTGCAGGCAGCCACTGTGGCAGCAGGCGTCCTTCTGGGGACACTGCAATTTGTTCAGAAGAATGATCTGCACCATATCCGGCAGCTGCAGTTTTATACCACCGGTCGGTTTATGGAACTGGATATGGATGCCCGGCGGAATCTGGAGCTGACGGAAACTCTGCGCTCCAAGGAGAAGAAAGGTACGCTTTTGTGGGTATTGGACAAAACCCACACTGCCATGGGCGGCAGAATGCTCAGAAGCTGGCTGGAGAAGCCCCTGCTGGATGCAGCGGAGATCGGTCGCAGGCAGTCTGCTGTGGAAGAACTGGTCAACACCACCGTTTGCCGCGGCGAGCTGGCTGAGGCCTTGAAGGATGTTACGGACCTGGAGCGTGTTACCACCCGGATCGTTACCGGCACAGTCAACTGCCGGGATCTTTTGGGTCTTGCCAGAGGTATGCGCGCTCTGCCTGTAGTAAAGCAGCAGCTGCAGAACCTGGAAGCTCCCCTGCTGAAAAACCTGGCGCAGACCATCGATCCTCTGGACGACTGCGCCGACATGATTGAAAACACCATTGTGGACGAGCCGCCGCTGACAGTCCGCGAAGGCGGCATTATCCGGGCGGGCGCTAACGCCGAAGCAGACCGCCTGCGGGATATTATGAACGGTGGTACCGGGACCATCGCTGCTATCGAGGCATCCGAGCGGGAAAAGACCGGAATCCGCACGCTAAAGGTCGGCTATAACCGGGTATTTGGCTACTACATTGAGGTTTCCAAATCCTTTATCGACCAAGTGCCGGAGCATTATATCCGCAAGCAGACGCTGACCAACTGTGAGCGTTACATCACCCAAGAGTTAAAGGAACTGGAAAGCCAGATCCTGGGCGCTAAGGATCGCCTGACTGCTCTGGAATATCAGATCTTCACTGCCCTGCGTGAGCATCTTGCCAAGCAGGCGGCCCGGGTACAGATCTCCGCTGCAGCGGTGGCTGCGGCAGATGCTTTATGTTCTCTTGCCACCGTAGCGGTACAGCGGGGCTATTGCCGTCCCGAAATTACTTTGAGCAGTGAAATTTCCATTACCGATGGCCGTCATCCGGTGGTGGAGCAAATGCTCAAGGACACCCTGTTCGTCCCCAACGATACCCAGCTGGGCGCTGCGGACAATCAGGTTTCTATCATTACCGGCCCTAACATGGCAGGTAAATCCACTTACATGCGCCAGGTGGCGCTGATCGTGCTGATGGCACAGATGGGCTCTTTTGTTCCTGCCCGCAGCGCAACAATCGGTCTCGTGGACCGGGTGTTTACCCGAATCGGTGCCAGCGACGATCTGGCTTCCGGTCAGTCCACCTTTATGGTAGAAATGGCAGAAGTGGCATCTATTCTGAAATACGCCACCTCCAAGAGCCTTCTGATCCTGGATGAAATCGGCAGAGGTACTTCTACATACGATGGCATGTCCATTGCCAGAGCTGTTCTGGAGTATGCCGCAAGTCCCCGGCATCTGGGCGCAAAGACTTTGTTTGCTACCCACTACCATGAGCTGAGCGTCATCGAAAATGAGCTTCCCAATGTTAAGAACTACAACATTGCTGTAAAAAAGCGGGGCGACAAGATGATCTTCCTGCGCAAGATCGTCCCCGGCGCTACTGATGACAGCTACGGCATCGAAGTTGCCAAACTGGCAGGTTTGCCCGCCAGCGTAGTCAACAGGGCCAGACAGATCTTGTCCCAGCTGGAACAGGAAGGAAAAGCGCCTGTCAGGGTCATTGAAAAAGAAACCGATGACCAGGTCAGTATGCTGGATCTGAGCGCCCAGCAGGTATGCGCCGCGCTGGAGGCTATCAGCGTGGAGACCCTAACCCCCATTGAAGCTATGAACGAGCTTTATAAGCTGAAGAGAATGCTGAACTGATATGAAAAAATTTTCTGTAACCATGTCCCGCACCGAGGTCATTCTCGGTCTGCTTCTGTTGGCCGCGCAGCTGCTTGTGCTGCCTGCCCTGCTGGTGATCCTGAACAGACTTCTGGGTGAACCTTTGAACGAAGTACAGATTAATTTTGCCTTTTTCTGTCTGGAATTTTTGCTCACCGTGGCTCTATTTCACCGTTTTCTGTTGGAATCCGGCAAGCACGCTCTTAATGAGCCTTTCCGTACCCTGCGCTTTGCAGGTCTGGGCTTGCTGCTGCATTGGCTTGGCAGCAGAGCAATGTTCATGCTGATCCTGCGTCTATATCCGGGTTTTGCCAATGTAAACGACGCATCTATTGGCGCGTTGACACAGGAAAACCAAACACTAATGACCATCGGCACGGTATTCCTGGTGCCTGTGGCAGAGGAAGTGCTGTACCGGGGTGTCATCTTCGGCGCATTAAGTAAGTACAGTTTCCTTCTGGGATATATGATCTCCACAGTTTCCTTCAGCGCACTGCACATTGTTGGCTACATTGGACTTTACGACCCCATGCTGCTTTTCATGTGCTTCCTGCAGTATATTCCCGCAGGAATCTGCCTGTGCTGGACATACCGGAAGGCGGATTCCATCTGGGCACCCATTCTGATGCATATTACCATCAATCAAGCCAGCATTCTTTCAATGAGGTAAAATTTATGCCTAAAATCGTACAATTATCCCAGCATGTTGCCAATTTGATTGCCGCCGGCGAGGTAGTGGAACGACCTGCGTCCGTGGTGAAGGAGCTGCTGGAAAATGCCGTAGATGCCGGAGCTTCCAAGGTAGTAGTCGAGATCCGGGACGGCGGTATGACCTTCCTGCGGGTTACGGATAACGGCTGCGGAATGGCACCGGAGGATGCCCGGACTGCATTTTTGCGACATGCCACTTCCAAGCTTCGCAACCCAGAGGATCTTGCTGCCATCAGTACCATGGGCTTTCGGGGCGAGGCTTTGGCTGCCATTGCCTCTGTCAGCCGGATTGATCTGATGACCAAGACCGCCGGCGCGGTCAGCGGCACAAGTCTGCAGTTGGAAGCCGGCCATATTATTGAAGAAACGGAAGCCGGCTGTCCCGAAGGAACTACCATTATCGTGCGGGATCTGTTTTTTAACACCCCTGCCCGGATGAAATTTATGAAATCCGATACCGTAGAAGGCAGCCGTGTCTCCGGCGCTGTACAGCTCCAGGCACTTGCCCATCCGGAGGTTGCGTTCCGTTTCATCCGGGACGGAAAGGAAATCCTTTCCACACCAGGTACCGGTGATCTGGAATCCGCAGTTTACTGCATCTACGGCAGAGACGGGGGCAAAATGGTCAAACTGGAAAGCCGTTGGGAAAATTACACCCTTTCCGGTTATGTTTCCAAGCCCACAGATTCCCGTCCCAGCAGAAATCTGCAAACCTTCTTTGTCAACGGACGGCCTGTAAAATCCCGCCTGTTGATCGCCGCGTTGGAAGAAGCCTACCGCAATCAGCTTATGGTTGGAAAATTTCCTGCCTGTGTGCTGCATCTGAACCTCCCCGCCAACGCAGTGGATGTGAATGTACACCCTGCCAAGACAGAGGTAAAATTCCTAAACGAAAAAGCAGTCTTTGACTGCATCCATTACGGCGTTCTAAGTGCTTTAAACAAGACACCGGACCGGCCCCAGGTGCAGTTTAAACCTGCACCTGCTGCCGTCCCGCAGCAAAAGCAAACGCCCCCGGCAAGGCAGGAAAACTTTTTCCGTACTATGACTGCCAAGGAATATCAGACCTTCTCCGCTGTCATTAAGGACGCGCCCCAACCCAAGCCGGAAGCGGCTGCGGCTACTGTGGCAGCGGTGGAGCGTTCCATACCACAGGGATTGAACGAACACATTCAGCTCCCGGTTTCCAAACCGCAGCCTACTCCGGTACCTATGGAGCCCGCGAATGTTATGACCACACCTGTTGTGCAGCAAACAGAACCGGAGCAGCAGGTCCTTCCCATTGCCATGGACACCCCCTGGCGGATGGTCGGTGAGCTTTACAATACTTATATTCTTGTGGAGCAGGGCGAGGATGCTTACCTGATCGACAAGCATGCCGCCCATGAACGTATCCTGTTTGAAAAGCTCAAGCAAAACCAGGAGGCCATCAGCTCCCAGATGTTGCTGACCCCCATTCCCTGCCGGTTAAGCCCCGATAGTACGGCAATTCTGCTTACCAATACGGATCTGCTTACGCAGCTGGGTTTTGAATTGGAACAGTTCGGCGATAATACTGTTCTGTTGCGGCAGATCCCCATGGACCTGTGCCCGGAGGACGCGGCAGACGCGGTAGATGCCCTGGCTGCGGATCTTCTCAATGGCCGTCGGGAAAAGGCCACCAATGTCCGGGATGAGATGCTCCATACGGTTGCCTGCAAAGCCGCCATCAAGGCAGGTTGGCACACCGACGAAAAGGAACTTCTGGCACTTGCCGGGCAGGTCATGGCCCGGGAGGAACTGAAATACTGCCCCCATGGCAGACCAATCTGCATAACCCTGAGCAAAAAGCAGCTGGAAAAGCAATTTAAGAGGTCTTAATATGCGGGATATTGACAACATCATATGTATCGCCGGCCCTACCGCCTCCGGAAAGACGGCACTTGCGGTGGAGCTGGCAAAGGAACTGAACGGTGAAGTAGTCTCCTGCGATTCCATGCAGATCTATAAAGGTATGGATATCGGCACAGCCAAGCCCACCCGGGAGGAAATGCAGGGAATTCCCCACCACATGCTGGATGTTGCTGAACCTTATGAGGATTTTTCCGTCAGCCGCTACTGTGAAATGGCTAGTCCCATCGTGGATAACATTATTTCCCGGGGAAAGACTGCCATCATTGCCGGCGGCACAGGTCTTTACATGAACGCGCTGATCCGGGGCAACGCCTTTGCTCCCTACCCCTCCACCGGCATGCGGGAAAAGCTGGAAAAGCAGGCAGACGAGAAAGGTATGGAAGCCATGCTAGACCTGCTTCGCTCTATTGATCCGGACAGCGCCGCAAGGCTCCATCCTGCAGACCGGAAGCGGATCATCCGGGCACTGGAGGTATACTACGAAACGGGGCAGACCATCACCGCGCATAATCTGAGGACCCAGGAGGTCCCGGACCGCTATCATCCTGTGTGGTTTGCTTTGGAGGATGCGGATCGGGCAGAGCTTTATACGCGGATCGACAGCCGAGTGGAGAAAATGCTTGCAGAAGGACTGATCGATGAGATCAAAGGACTGCTTGCAAAGGGGATTCCGGAAAAGTCCACCGCAATGCAAGCCATCGGGTATAAGGAATTTGTTGATTACCTGCAAGGGAGGATTTCCCTGCAGGACGCTGCCGCCCTTGTACAGCAGTCCTCCCGGCATTACGCCAAGCGGCAGCTCACCTGGTTCCGCCGAAACAAAGCCATTCACTGGCTATGCCGGCAGAAAGACGAAACAACTGCCGAAATTCTTGTTCGCTGCCGCCAGGTTCTGGCAAATTCCGACAAGTAAATAATGGTAAGATTTATGTATCCCAGCTTCCAATGGGGAATTTCAAAGAAAGAGGGAATACATATGTCTGATCAACTCAATCTACAGGATGCCATTCTCAACGAAGTACGCCGGGAAAAAGTTCCGGTTACCCTGTTTTTGATGAATGGCTTTCAGCTCCGGGGAACGATCACAGGGTACGACAGCTTTGTGGTGGTTTTGGTAACAGACGGCAAGCAGCAGATGATCTACAAGCACGCCATCTCTACCCTTGCCCCTATCCGATCCCTGAAAGCAGCACAGTAAGAATCGGGCGGTGGAGCGCACAGCTTCGCCGCCCCTTACCTTTTACAGAAAGAAGGAAACCTATGTCCATTGCAGAAAATGTGGCAGCCATCCGGGAAAACATCCGCAATGCTGCCATTGCCGCAGGCCGGGATCCAAAGGAGATCCTGCTCTGCGCCGCAACAAAAATGAATGACACAGATAATGTCCGGGCAGCCATCGCTGCCGGTGTAGACTGCTGCGGAGAAAACCGTGTCCAGGAGTTGACAAAAAAACTGGAAGAAGACGCGTACCGTGGCGCGCCGGTCCACTTTATCGGTCATCTGCAGACTAACAAGGTCCGGCAGGTAGTAGGAAGCGTGGATCTGATCCAGAGTGTGGATTCCATACGGCTTCTGGACGCCATACACAAAGAAGCCCAGCGCCGGAATCTGGTCCAGAACATCCTTTTGGAAATAAACATCGGTAACGAAGAAAGTAAATCCGGTTTTACCGTTTCTGAAATTTACGAAATTTGTGAAAAAATGGCGTTTTATCCCAACATCCGGGTCCTTGGACTTATGGCGATTCCCCCAATTTGTCGAAATTCCGGAGAAAATCGTAAATTTTTTCAAGAAATGTGCAACCTTGCTGTTGACATAACGGCAAAAAAATACGATAATGTATGGGTAAGAATTTTGTCCATGGGTATGTCCGACGATTACGCCGATGCCATTGCCTGCGGAAGCACCATGATCCGGGTAGGCACCGCCATCTTCGGTCCCAGGGACTACGCGAACTCCCAACATCAATGATGCAACTATATAGGAGGATACACAGATATGAGTTTTTGGGATAATGTAAAGAAGCTTACCCAGCCCTACTCCGACGAGGATTACGAAGATTACGACGAGGATATGGAAGACATGGACGACGGCATGGAGCAGCCTTCTGCCCGCAGCGGCCGCCGCGCTTCTCCCTTCGCTTCTTCTCAGGAATCCGAAAGCAGCTACGCCGCGCCCACATCCACCGGCAGCACTTCCTCCGGTTTTGGCGGCCAGGTACTGAGCATGGGCTCCGGCAAGCAGGAGGTTGTCCTGTTTCATGCCAAGAGCTTTGACAACGCCGCTAAGGCAGCTGACGAGCTTCGCAGAAAGAAGGCCGTCATTCTGAATATGGAAAATGTAGACAAGGCACTGACCCGCCGTGTGGTCGACTTCCTGTCCGGCAGTGTCTACGCCCTGGACGGTAGCGTGAAGAAGATTGCCCAGTCTACATACCTGTTCTGCCCCCACAACATGGATGTAGTGGGCGACCTGGAATCTGTACAGGCTGAAATCGAAAGCTATATCTGATATAGAGAGGACAAAGTATGTTTACACCGCAACAGATAGATCAGATCTCCTTCGGCCGTGCCGCCTTCGGCGGCTACGACATGCAGGCTGTTGACGAATTTCTGGAGCCTCTGACCGAAGACTATGTTACCCTTTATAAGGAAAACGCTTTGCTGAAAAGCAAGATGAAAGTCCTGGTCAGCAAGCTGGAGGAATACCGTAAGAACGAAGCCAGCATGAAAGATGCCATCGTCAACGCACAGAAGACCTGTGATATGATGGTCAAGGATGCCGAAGCCAAGTGTACCCAGATGCTCAGCGACGCCAACGCCGCTGCTGCCGAAAACGCAAAGAACGCAGACGCATTGATTGCTGCGGAAAATACCCGTGTAGAGGATGCCAAGAAGGTAGCCGCTGCCAAGATCACCGAGCTGCAGGAGCAGATCCGCACCTGTATCCAGGCGCTGGAGCGTATCAAAGAAGCAAACGTGCCTATTTCCACCGTTCCCGCCGGTACTGTCTTTGACTTTGACCGCAGTGAGGGTGAGAACGGCAACAACAAGGAAGCAGAGGCCGTGGCTGACGAGATCTCCGCGAATCTCCAGGCGCTGGTAGGCACTGCGGAGGAATCCTCCCCCAAGGCAGAGCCTAAGCACCCCACTACGGACACTACCACCAGCAAGTTCGCCAATCTGCAGTTTGGCAAGAACTACGATCCCACCCATCGCTAATAGAACAAGGCATTGATGAGGACAGGTGCTTGTAATCCTCGCTTTCAGAGAGCTGCCGGCCGGTGCAAGGCAGTAAGCGAACTACATTGCATATCCCCTCGGAGCTGCGCATCGAAATCGAAAGAGATTAGACCGCGCCGGGTACGCCCGCTACAGCGTCAACGAGTGCCGGGAAACCGGAACGAGAGTGGTACCGCAGAGGTATATTACGCCTTTGTCTCTTGATTGGGACAAAGGCGTTTATTTATGTGTATATAACATGGAGGTAATATCCTAATGGAATACAAAAACACGATTATCACCCCGAAGACTGACTTCCCCATGAAGGCAGGTCTTCCCAACCGTGAGCCGGGTATGCTGGAGCGTTGGGAGCAGAGCGATCTGTACAACGCAATGCTGGAGAAGAACAAGGATCTCCCCCCCTTTGTGCTGCACGACGGCCCTCCCTTCAGTAACGGCTATATCCACATGGGCCATGCGCTGAACAAGACCTTGAAGGACTTCATTGTCCGCAGCCACGCCATGATGGGCTACTACACCCCCTATGTCCCCGGCTGGGACAACCACGGTCTTCCCATTGAGCGCGCCATCGAAAATTCCAAGAAGAAGCTGAACAGGGACATGTCCGTACCGGAATTCCGGAAGGCTTGCGAAGAGTTCGCCGAGGACTTTATCCAGAAGCAGATGGCAGGCTTCAAGCGTCTGGGCGTTGTGGGCGACTGGGAGAATCCCTACCGCACCATGGACAAGCACTTTGAAGCACAGGAAGTCAAGGTCTTTGGCCGGATGTTCGATAAGGGCTATATCTACAAGGGTCTGAAGCCCGTTACCTGGTGCCCCTTCTGCGCCACCGCAGTTGCTGAGGCAGACATCGAGTACCAGGATGATCCCTGTACCTCTGTGTATGTCAAGTTCCCCATGGCTGACGATCTGGGCAAGCTGGGCGAATTTGACCTAAGCAACACCTACTTCGTGATCTGGACCACCACCATCTGGACGCTGCCCGGCAATATGGCTATCTGCCTGCACCCCAGGGATACCTATGTGCTGGTTAAGGCAGAAAACGGTGAGACCTATATCATGGCTGAGGCACTGATGGAAAAGGTCATGGGCATCGGCGGTTTTGAAAACTACCAGGTCCTGGCCACTTATCCCGGCAGCTTCTTTGAAAATATGCTGGCAAAGCATCCCTTCCTGGATAAAACCAGCCGTCTGGTTTACGCGGAGTATGTTACCATGGACTCCGGTACCGGCTGTGTCCACACTGCCCCCGGCTTTGGCGCTGACGACTATCAGACCTGTATGCGTTACGGCATGGAACTGATCGTTCCCGTGGACGATTATGGCCGCCACACCGACTACGCAGGCAAATACGCAGGTCTCAAGACTGAAGAGAGTAACCCTGTGATCCTTGCTGACATGCGCGAATCCGGCGTGCTGTTCGCCGCCGAGGAGATCATGCACTCCTATCCCCACCACGACCGCTGCAAGAAGCCTGTGATCTTCCGGGCTACTCCCCAGTGGTTCTGCAGTGTGGAATCCTTCAAGGACCAGGCGATCAAGGCAATCGAGAACGTCCAGTGGTTTCCCGCATGGGGTGAGGATCGGATGGTCAGCATGATCCGTGAGCGCGCAGACTGGTGTATCAGCCGTCAGCGCCGCTGGGGTCTGCCCATTCCCGTATTCTACTGCCAGGATTGCGGCAAGCCTGTTTCCACCCCCGAATCCATCGAGAAAATCTCCCAGCTCTTTGACGAGCATGGCTCTAATGTATGGTTTGAGAAGGAAGCTATGGAGCTTGCCCCTGAGGGCTTTACCTGCCCCCATTGCAGCGGCAAGGTTTTCCGGAAGGAAACTGACACCTTGGACTGCTGGTTTGACTCCGGTTCTACCCACTACGCTTCTTTGATGCACCGCACTCCCGAGCTGTGGCCTGCGGATGTGTATCTGGAAGGCGCTGACCAGTACCGTGGTTGGTTCCAGTCCTCCCTGCTGACTTCTGTGGGCGCACTGGACAAGGGCGCGCCCTTCAAGCAGGTGCTGACCCACGGCTGGACCGTTGACGGCCAAGGCCGCGCTATGCACAAGAGCCTGGGCAACGGCGTTGATCCCGCGGATCTGATAAAAGACTTCGGCGCTGATATTGTCCGTCTTTGGGCCGCTTCCTCCGACTATCATGCGGATGTACGCTGCTCCAAGGAAATCTTCAAGCAGATCGCCCAGAACTACCTAAAGTTCCGCAACACCGCCCGTTACTGCCTGGGCAACCTGGATGGCTTCGATGCCAACGATCTGGTTCCCGCGGATCAGCTGGAGGAGCTGGATAAGTGGGCACTGACCAAGCTGAACGGTCTGATCGCTGCCTGCCGCAAGTCCTACAATAACTATGAGTTCCACATGGTGTCCCACGCCATCAACGATTTCTGCGTTGTGGATCTTTCCAGCTTCTACCTGGATATCATCAAGGACCGGCTGTACTGCGAGGAAAAGGACGGCCTGCGCCGCCGCAGCGCACAGACTGGTCTGTTCCTGATCGTGGATGCTATGGCAAAGCTGTTTGCGCCCATCCTTGCCTTCACCTGTGACGAGATCTGGCAGGCAATGCCCCACAGAGAAGGAGACGACACCCGGAACATCCTGCTCAACCAGATGCCTTCGGACTGCGCTGCTTATGTGCTGGACGATGAGGCTATGGCAAAGTGGGATACTGTGATGAAGCTGCGCCAGGATGTAAACGGCGTTCTGGAGGTTGCCCGTGCTGACAAGCGGATTGGCAAGGCGCTGGAAGCCCATGTAAGCCTGCAAACCGAGGATAGCCAGCTCAAAGAACTGTGCAAGGACCTGAACCTGTCCGAAATCTGCATTGTTTCCTCTTGTGCCTGGGAGACCGTTCCGGAAGGCGCTGCCACCGGTGTTGGCACGAATCTGCCCCAGCTGACCGTGGGTGTTACCGAGGCCCGGGGTGAGAAATGTCCCCGCTGCTGGATGCACTCCACCGAGGCAAATGCCGAGGGTCTGTGCCCCCGCTGCGCGGTGGTTATTTCCAAAATGGATATTGAAATTTAATCGTATCAAAACCGCCCAACTGATAATGGTTGGGCGGTTTCTTTGTATTCAACACATAGAATAAGGGAGGGCGTAATGCCCTCCCCTAACATTATTTGGTCATTTTCTCCTGCTTGACCTTGTGATCGATCACATGGCGGCTGGCAAGTTCACGGTGGATGTCTTCCAGAGAAATGCCCATTTGGGTCATCAGCACCATCACATGGTATGCCAGGTCAGCGATCTCATAGACTGTTTCTGCCTTATCGTCTGCCTTTGCAGCAATGATGACCTCAGTGGATTCCTCACCAACCTTCTTCAGGATCTTATCGATGCCCTTCTCAAACAGATAGGTGGTATAAGAGCCTTCCTTTTTGTCCGTCTTACGGCCCTCGATCAGCTTCATCAGCCCTTCATAGGAGAATTCCGTGCGGTTTTCACTGTCCCAAACAGGGTTAGCAAAGCAGGAATGTGTCCCCAGGTGGCAGGCAGGACCTTGCGGCTCCACAACAACTACCAGCGCGTCCTTATCGCAATCTGCGGTAATAGACACGATATTCTGGTAATTCCCGCTTGTCTCCCCTTTCAGCCACAGTTCCTGCCGGGAACGGCTAAAAAAGCAGGTCTGCTCCTTCTCCATGGAGATTTGCAAGCTTTCCTTGTTCATGTAGGCCAGTGTCAGCACCTGCTTGGTAACCGCGTCTACCACAATGGCAGGGATCAGCCCCTTCTCGTCAAACTTCAGTTCGTCAATATTAACCATAGCTAACTCCTTACAGGCGTGTGGGGATCCCATTTGCCGCCATTTCTTTCTTTAAGTCCATAATTTGTACCTGTCCAAAGTGGAAGATAGAGGCCGCCAGGCCCGCGTCCACTTTGGGCAATTTTTGAAACAGGTCGATAAAGTGTCCGATACCGCCCGCGCCGCCGGAAGCGATCACAGGTACAGATACCGCATCGCACACCGCTGCCAGCATTTCATGGTCGAATCCACCCTTGACACCGTCGGTATCGATGGAATTAACCACCACTTCCCCGGCGCCGTTTTCCACGCAGCGGCGAATCCAACGGATGGCTTCCATACCGGTATCCTCTCTGCCACCTTTGGAAAAAACACGGAAATGTCCGTCCACCCGTTTCACATCCACGGAAAGTACAACACATTGGTCGCCGTAGCGCTTTGCAGCCCGGGCAATCAGGTCGGGATCCCGGATTGCGCCGGAATTTACGCTGACTTTATCCGCGCCGCATTTGAGCACACGGTCAAAGTCCTCCACTGTATTGATGCCGCCGCCAACCGTCAGCGGTATAAACACCTTTCGGGCTGTTTCCGTAAGAATATCCGTAAATAGTCTGCGACCGTCAGAGGATGCGGTAATGTCATAAAACACCAGCTCGTCCGCGCCGGCATTGGAGTAGAACTCAGCCAATTCCACTGGGCCGGATACATCATTAAGCCCCTGAAAATTGACCCCCTTGACTACCCTGCCATCCTTTACATCCAGGCATGGGATGATTCTTTTGGTAATCATTGTGCCACCTCGATCGCTTCTCCAAGCTCAATGGCGTTGGTATAATATGCCTTACCGATGATCGCGCCGTGAATATCCAACTTTGCCAGCCGTTTCACATCGTCGATGGTGGAAACACCGCCGGAAGCAATGATCTGCATACCAAGCTCTTTAGAAAGCCGGGCGTAAAGGGCATCGTTAGGGCCCTGCATGGCGCCGTCCCGGGATATATCGGTGCAGATCAGCGTGCGGATACCAATAGCTTCCATGGTGCGGCAGAAATCAAAGGCTTCCAGTTCACTCTTCTCTGTCCAGCCCTTCACCGCCACAAAGCCGTCCTTGATATCCACGCCAATGGCAATCTTTTCTCCGTAGGCATCCACTGCTTGTTTGGCAAAATCCGGATCTGTAACCGCGGCAGTCCCCAGGATCACCCGATCCAAGCCAGCCTCCAAATACTTACGAACCGTTTCCATGGAACGGATTCCGCCGCCCACCTGGCAGGAAAGACCGGTCTGTTCCTTCACCCGGCAGATGGTCTCCAGGTTTGGCGTAGTTCCGGATTTCGCCCCCTCCAGGTCCACCATGTGGATCCACTGGGCACCCTTCGCCACAAAATCCCCAGCCACACAAGCCGGATTTTCATTATATACTGTCATCTGGGAATAGTCGCCCTTGAATAAACGGACAGCTTTTCCCTCATAAATGTCAATCGCAGGATAAATGAGCATATTTTACACCTTCATTTCCGAAAAAGCCCGGAGAATCTCCAGACCGACCTTGCCGCTTTTCTCAGGATGGAATTGGCAGCCGAATACATTGCCCTTTTCCACCGCTGCAGTCAAAGGCGCACCGTACTCCGCTGTTGCAATTACCGCATCTGAGCAGTCAGCTGCATAGTAGGAATGGACAAAATAAGCATAGTCGCCGTCGTGGATCCGGGAGAACAGCTTGCTTTGCCGGGTGAAATTCAGGGCGTTCCAGCCCATGTGGGGGATCTTCAATTCCTTGGGAATCACTTCCCCGATGGGTACTACACGCCCGGGGATCAGCCCCAGACCCTTGTGGCAGCCGTATTCATGGCCTTCTTCAAACAGAAGCTGCATGCCCAGGCAGATGCCCATAAGAGGCTTACCTGCCTTCGCCTGGGCAACCACGACCTTATCCAGCCCGGTCTGTCGCAGCCGCTGCGCCGCATCGCCAAAAGCACCCACACCGGGCAGAAGTATCTTGTCCGCCCTGCGTATCACATCCGGATCCGCAGTAACCGCAATTTCCGCGCCCACTGCGTGAAAGGACTGCTCCAGAGAAAAAAGATTTCCCACGCCGTAATCGATAATTGCGATCATTTACAGCACTCCCTTTGTGGACGGGATCTCATCAGCATAAGCAGGATCGATTGCTACCGCAGCCTTCAGACTGCGGGCAACGGACTTGAACGCCCCCTCGATGATATGGTGGGAATTGGTGCCCGCAAGCTGACGGATGTGCAGGGCAGCACCGGCGTTGCGGATAAAGCCCAGGAAGAATTCCTCCACAAGCTCTGTGTCAAACATGCCGACCTTGGAAGTGGGGATCTGCAGAGCATAACCCAGGTAGGGTCTGCCGGACAAATCCACAGCACTCAGAATCAATGATTCATCCATGGGAAGGGTTGTGTCGCCGTAACGGCAGATTCCCTTTTTCTCTCCCAACGCCTGGGCAAATGCCTGTCCCAGAGCGATACCCACGTCCTCCACAGTGTGGTGATCATCCACCCAGGTATCACCTTTACAGGTCAGGTTCAGATCAAAACGCCCATGCTTGGAAAACAAGGTCAGCATGTGATCCAAAAAGCCGCAGCCAGTAGCAACACTGCTTTTACCGCTGCCATCCAGATTTAATTCCAGAACAATATCCGTTTCCCCGGTCTTACGGGTAATGGTTGCAGTTCTCATAAGTCATTCCTCCAAAATTAAAGAAACAGCAGTCAACAGGCTTTCCATTTCCTGCCGTGTGCCGATAGTAATACGAACATAGGGCTTCAGCCGGGGGCTGTCAAAATACCGCACCAGGATTCCCGCCTGCTTCAATTTACCGTACAGGTCTGCGCCAGAGATGGCACGGTGACCTGCCAGAACAAAATTCGCGTGAGAATCCAGGACAGTAAATCCCATTTTTCGCAGCTGCTGTGTGGTGAATTCACGGTTCTGGATGATCTTTTCACAATTCCCCCGGGTATACGTCTCATCCTCCAGCGCGCCCAATCCCGCAGCCATGGTCATAGCGTTCACATTGTAGGGATTGATGGAGAATTTTGCGGTACGCAGATCCCGGATCAGCGCTTCACTGCCAAAGCCTACGCCCAGCCGACCACCCGCAAGGCTGCGGGATTTGGAGAAGGTCTGGGTTACCAGAAGATTGTCGTACCGTTCAATCAGCGGCACAGCGCTCTGTCCGCCGAAATCAATGTAGGCTTCATCAATAACCACCACATTGTCCGGATTGCTCTGCAAAATCTTCTCAATCTGTTCTAATGACAAAATTTGTCCCGTAGGGGCATTGGGATTGGCAATAAAAACAGTCTTCCCTACTGCCAGATAATCCTCCACGGCAATAGAAAAATCATCCTTCAGCGGCACCTGTGTATAGGGGATGCCCAGGAATTGGGCAAACACCTTGTAAAAACCGTAGGTAATATCCGGGAAAATCGCCGGAGCAGCATCATCGCAAAAAGCGAGAAACGCCAGATACAGAACCTCATCAGATCCGTTACCAAAGAACACCTGCGTCGGCTTTAGGCCATGCATGTGCGCCATTTTTTCGGTAATTGCGGTACATTCCGGATCCGAGTAAAGCTGCAGGTTCTGGGCCGCACTGGCGGCGTAAGCCTGCGCCTTGTGAGAAGGCGGAAAGGGTGATTCATTGGTGTTGAGCTTTATGTAGCCCCTGTCCCGGGGCTGCTCCCCGGGGACATAGGGTTTCAATTCTTTGTATTTCTGGCTGAAAAAGCGGCTCATTTTTCTTCCTCCAAACGGATCATTGCGCTGCGGGCGTGTCCAGTCAGCCCCTCCGTTTCGGCAAAGTACGCCACATCCCGGGCAACTTTTTTCAGTGCCTGGGGAGTAAAGTATGTGTACTGGGATTTCTTCACAAAATCATCCACGGACAAAGGACTGGAGAACCGAGCAGTGCCGCTGGTGGGCAGGGTATGATTGGGGCCTGCCAGGTAGTCACCCAGCGCCTCCGGGCAATACTTACCCATGAAGATAGATCCCGCATGGCGAATTCGATCCAGGTAATCAAAGGGATTGTCAACACACAGTTCCAGATGTTCCGGAGCAATGGCGTTGGCGATTTCAATGGCAGCTTCCAGATCATCCGCCACGATTATTTTACCATTGTTGTCAATGGATGCACGGGCAATTTCCCGGCGTTCCAGCTTTTCCACCTGCTGCTCGATCTGCGCCTGCACCTGCCGGGCAAATTCCATGGAATCCGTAACCAACACAGCGCTTGCCAGCTTGTCATGCTCCGCCTGGGACAGCAGATCCGCTGCCACATAGGCAGGATTCGCCGTACTGTCAGCCACCACCAGGATCTCACTGGGACCTGCAATCATATCGATTGCCACCTGTCCAAAAACCTGCCGCTTGGCTTCCGCCACAAAGGCATTACCGGGACCCACGATCTTGTCCACTCTGGGGACAGACTGTGTGCCGTAAGCCAATGCGGCAACCGCCTGTGCACCGCCCAGCTTGAAGATCCGGTCAATGCCGGCGATCTTCGCCGCTGCCAGAATGGCAGGATTGATCTTGCCGTCCTTGCCCGGAGGTGTAACCATGACAATTTCACCGCAGCCGGCGATCTTGGCAGGAATACTGTCCATCAGAACTGTGGAAGGGTAAGCCGCCGTGCCACCGGGTACATAAATACCCACCCGGTCCATGGGAATTACCTTCTGCCCCATGACCACACCTTCCCCATCATTAATGATGAAGCCGTTTCGCACCTGGGCCTGGTGGAACTTCCGGATATTGGCGGCTGCCGTCTGCAAAATACGGATCAACTCCTGGGGAACGCTTTCAAACGCTTCGTTCAGTTCCTGCTGGGTTACCTCAAGGGCAGTAAGCTTCGCCCGGTCAAAGCGCTCACAGTATTCAAACAGCGCCTTGTCGCCGTTTTTTCTCACATTGGCAATAATCTGACTGACGATACCCGCCACATCGTTCTGGGTTTCCGCACGGGCAAAAATCTGGTCAAAATTGGTTTCGCTATAAGGTAAAATCGGGATCATAAACACATCTCCTTTACAGGCTGTCAGTGATGGACCGGATGGCTTCTGTCTTAAATTTGTAGCTTGCTTTGTTGGCAATCAGCCGTGCGCTGATAGGAACGATTTCCTCCAGCACCTCCAGGCCGTTTTCCTTCAGAGTCTTGCCGGTTTCCACAATATCCACGATCACATCGGAAAGTCCCAGGATCGGTGCAATCTCAATAGAACCGTTCAGGTGAATAATGTCAATATCTCTGCCCTTGGAGCTGTAATAAGCCTTGGCGATATTGGGAAACTTGGTCGCCACATGCAGGGTCTGGGTCAATGGAATGTTCCGGGTGGGAAAGCCTGCCACAGCCATGCGGCATTTGCCCACATCTAGGTCTGCCAGCTCATATACATCCGGCTGGTATTCCAGCAGGATATCCTTACCGGCAACGCCGATGTCCGCAGCGCCACGCTCTACATATACGGCAACATCCGAGGGCTTAACCCAAAAGTAACGCACTCCGGCTTCTGGATTTTCAAAGGTCAGCTTGCGGCTCTTTTCCAGCACAGCAGGACAAGGGAATCCTGCCTGTGCAAACAACTGATAGACCGTTTCTCCCAGCCGCCCTTTAGGCAGCGCAATATTAAGCATGGTTTTCAAGCCGCTTCACCTCGTTTCCTTCCAAAATATAACGTTCCTTGCAAGGCATATCACAAGTATCCCCTGCTTTGGCAAACACGGTCAGTCCCTGCCGGGTAAGGCTCTGCACAGCCTTTGCCACCAGGGTAAGCTCCGCATCCACAGGATACAGCAAGACCGCATCCGCACCGGTTTCCAGCGCTTCCCCGTCCAGCCGCTCCAACAGATCCGGATAGAGCGCAAAGCCGATTGCCTTGCCGCTGCGCTTCATTTTCGCCATAAGGGTATCGTACTCACCACCGGATAAAACACCTGTAGGAACGCCTTCCACAAACCCACGGAACACGATTCCGTTATAATAGCGCATATCGTTGACTACGGAAAAATCCACATTGACGCAATCGCAACCGCAGGCAGTCAAGCCTTCGATCAGCCGCTTAAACTGAATGAATTCCGGGTCATCGGCAAAAATCCGCTGCACCTTGGGCATCACCTTTGCAGGGCTGCCGCACAGATCGGTAATCTGTGCCAGTTCCTCCCAGGGCGCTTCCGCTTCAGTGCAAATGCGGCGCAGCTCATGGACATTCTTGCCTGCGATAGCTTCCAGTGCCTCCGCCCGGGCTGTACCGGTCAGGCCGGCTCTGTCCAGAAGACGGGACATAAGACCCATGTGGGAAATATCCAAAACACAGTTTCTGCCGATTTCACGGAGACTCTGCACTGCCAGAAGTAAAACCTCCAGCACACAGTAATCATCCACCTGACCCATACATTCCAAGCCAACCTGCATGATCTCCCGGAAGCCCTGGTCCGATTTTCCGGGGCGATAGACATTCTCACGGTAGAAAACCTTCTGGACACTTTGGGCGCTGTTATGCACATTCTTAATGATAGACAGGGTAACGTCCGGCTTCAGCGCCATGAGCTTTCCGTCGGTATCGGTAAATGTCAATACCCGGTCGGAAATCAGAAAATCCTTATTTCGCAGATACAGCTCATACTCCTCAAACTTACTCATGGTATAGGGCATATATCCAAAGCTGCGGTACAGCTGTTCCAAATCTTTCAAAAGCTTCTCCAGACTCATTTTGAACCCTCCAGTTTTTCCAGCGCGTCCCGATAGCCGCCTGTGCCGTAATTTAAGCATTTACTTACCCGGCTGATGGTAGCCGTGCTGACCCCCACCTGCTGGGAGATCGTCTGATAATTAGCCCCCTGCTTCAGCATAATCGCAACATCCAGACGCTGCGCCATATCCAAAAGTTCCTTGACTGTGCAAATATCCGAAAAGAAGCGATAGCAGTCCTCACGGTCTTCCAGATTCAAGATCACATCGAACAGACGGTCAACCGAATCATTAGCTATATGATGCATGGCTGTACCTCCACTTATAGGTTATGATTCACTACTGTATCACATTAGCGTACTAAAGTAAAGCCCTTTTATGAAAATCGGCAAACCATACAAAAGAAGAACAAAAAGCACCACAGCTGTGGTGCCTTTTGTTAAAAAATGCTTGCTATGTAACGATTATTCCTCAGCAGCAGACGCAGCGGCTTCTTCCTGCAGGGATTCATCGTAGGAAAGCACAGGCGCTACATCCTTACCTTTAATCTTCCGGTCCACATAGTTCTTGGTGATCTTCATAACCAGCGGGAACAGTACCACAACACCGATCAGGTTGGGGAACATCATCAGTCCGTTGAAGGTAACGGAGATATCCCATGCCAGAGAGGATGTCATCACAGCGCCGAACATAATGGTGCAGATGTGGATGATCTTAAATAGGGGCGTGGTCTTAGTGCCGAACAGGTACTCCCATGCCTTGGTGCCATAGTGAGACCAGCCCAGAACGGTGGTAAAAGCAAACAGGAACATGGCAATGGCAACAAAACGGCCGCCAATATTACCCCAGCTAAAGACTGTGTTAAATGCACCGGCAACCAGTGTGGCATCGTTATAGCCCTCAATGATCGCGCCGGTCTCCAGATTGTAAGCGCCGCTGGTCAGAACCACAAGAGCGGTCATGGTGCAGACCACCATGGTATCGGCAAACACTTCAAAGATGCCCCACATGCCCTGGGTAACAGGCTCTTTAACATTAGAGTTAGAGTGGACCATGACAGAAGAACCCAAGCCCGCCTCATTAGAGAATACGCCACGCTTAAAGCCCTGGGTCATGACCTTGCTGATAATCACACCGACACCGCCGCCAATGGCCGCGATAGGGTGAAATGCATTTACAAAGATCGCCTTAAAGGCAGGCAGGATGTTTGCGTAGTTAACACCGATAATTACCAGGCTGCCAACAACAAACAAAACCACCATGAAAGGAACGATCTTCTCAGCCACATTCGCAATGCGCTTCAGACCGCCCAGAACGATTAGTCCGGTGAGCAGCATGATCACTGCGCCGATAATCACATTGTACAGGCTGATTCCGCTGAATACTTCCACAGACGCAAGAGAAGCAACAGGGAAAGCGGAAGCGACGTTTGCAACGATCTTATTGACCTGCCCCATGGAGCCGATACCAAAGGATGCCAGCAGGGTGAAGATACTGAACAGAACCGCCAGAATCTTTGCGGGGATCTTCATACCCTTCTTGCTGCCCAAACCGTCTGCCAGGTAGTACATAGCGCCGCCGCTCCACTCACCATTGTGATTCCTGCGGCGATAGTAGATACCCAGAACATTTTCAGAATAGTTGGTCATCATGCCAAAGAAAGCGGCAACCCACATCCAGAACACAGCACCGGCGCCGCCAATACAGATAGCAGCGGCAACGCCTGCGATATTACCTGTACCAACGGTTGCGGCAAGGGCAGTACACAGCGCCTGGAACGGAGAGATGGTGCCTTTCTCCTTGGAATGTCCCATAACCTTCTTGGTGAACATACTGCCGATGGTGTTCTTCCACCAATGGCCGAGCCTAGTAACCTGGAATACACCGGTTACACAAGTCATCAAAATACCGGTGCCGATCAGCAGTGCCAGGCCAAACATACCCCATACAAAGCTGTTGACCTCATTGTTTACACTTGTGATCCACTCTAACATAAAACTACCTCCTAAAATAAATAAATGCAGACTGCGGCAAGCGCAGTCTGCAAAAGCAAAAGCACAGAATTATTTCTGTCATCTTTGTCCTTTTGCCTGAGAGATTAACGCTTGCACGTCTTGCCCCTTCGGCACCCAATTCAATGGGATTCTCCAAAGTTCTGTCCACCTGCAGTCCGCAGCAAAAGCATATTGTTCAGCAGGTTTCGTTCAGCATTTATTGAATTGTCCACATTATAGCAACATTTGTCCGTTAATGCAAGTATATTTACAGAAATTCTTGAATTTTATCTACAGGCACAATTCTTGCCGCAATTGGGCGCATTCTATGGAACTAATGACGAAGCTCTCCTACACAGATTCCTCCGACTGTGGGAACAGGAACAGCTCCCGGGTACAAATCAGCTGGTCATTTGCGTCGTAAAGCCGTACTGTTGCGGGAAATTCTCCGGCAGGTGCCCAGACATGCCCATTGACCGCATAGGAGACCAACTCACCCATCGCCTCATTTTCCGGATGATCAAACACATTTTCATAATCGCGCCACTGTATGTCATAGTCCAGGCGGATGTAGCCAGGATTTTTCCGGGTGCCGGAAAGGGCGTACTGATAGTGGTACTGCTTCCCTGTTAGACTATCTTCCCAGAAGGTCTCCAGCTCCAGCTCCGCCCGTACCGCCTCCGGGTAATCGTCAAAAATAATCACCGTCAGGTCATCCCCATAGGGGGGTCTTATGCTGGACAGAAATACAGGCGTTACACAAACCATAACATTCTGTTCCTTCTCCCGGTAGCTAAATCCGTGGTAGCCCATAACATGCTCATCCGCGTAGAGTATTACGCCGTTTTCCGTCCTGGCTATGACCAACTGGTCCGCGTATGTGGTTTCCAACTGCTCCACTCCCAGGATTTGTGAGGGGCCTACCATGTGCCTTTTTTCCATTCTGCGGAAGGCATGCTCCAGATTAAACGCCGGTGCGCCAAGAAATACATACAGCAGCAAACCGAAGATCAGGATCAGCAGCAGATTCAGCGCCACCTGCGTCTTCCGCGGGATTCTATCCAGTATCGCCTCCCAGGTGTGCCGGAACTTTTCCATCAGTCTCTTCACGAATCGCCACCTCCTGTCAACTCCACCCGCAGCACCAAATCTCTGCCGTCCCGGTTATAATGCAGTTCTATCCAATCAATATCCTCCTGTAATTCCTGAAAATCCATTTCATAGGCATAAGTAAAAACCCCTTCTCGCCGGGGACGGTAATTCAGCCCATCATAACGGGCGCCTGTGCTGTCCTCAGCCCATAGAAAACTCATGCAGGCGTTTTCCTGCATCCATGGCAGCGGATGCGTAACATGCAGACGCATATACAGAGTATCAAAATATTCTCCCTTAGGGGTGGGTTCGTCGAAATATGTACGCCACAGCGCTGCCTCATCCACCCGGAATATGTATCCGTCGCAGCGAACAGAATCCTTTGGCTTCACATGGGCAACACATTCCTCGCCACCCTGGGTATAGGGATCCCATACCATAGTACCTATATTGGATTGTTTTACAAGGTCTGATGCCCAACTGATCCCCCACCCAATACAAAGGCATAAAAGGATCATCACCACACCCCGGGTAAGGATCGCCGCATACGCCCAGTGGGGTTTATGGATAGCGGCAAGCTGTGGTGCTAACTCCTCCGCACTGCCCATGGCATCCAAGGTCATCTTTTCGGCTTCCTTCTCAGAAAAGCCTTTGTCGAGCAAGGCTTCGTATCTATCTTCCAGGTGCTCGTACAGTTCCGTATAGACCTTATTTCTGTCTCTCCAGTAGTGGATCTTACTGACTGCGTCTCTACACCAATAAAAAAATTCACGGTTGAACATAGCCTCCACCTCACAAGCCGCAGGGCGTAGCGCCGATCACTGCGTTGACCTTTTCGGTAAACAGCCTCCATTCCTGTGTCTTATACTCCAACTGCCCCCTGCCGTCTTCCGTCAGCCGATAGTATTTCCGCTCCCTGCCCTTGGGCCCTTCCTTGGTATACGAGCAAACCAGTCCGTTTTTCTCCAGAACATGCAGCAACGGATAGAGTGTCCCCTCCTTCAGTTCAAATGTACCATCCGACCGTCGGGCAAGCTCCTCCACCATCTCATATCCGTACTTATCCCCATCCTTTAACAGTGACAGGATCAGCAGGGGTGTACTGCCGGAGAGTAAGCTTTTCTCAATCTTCATAGCGGCACCTCCTATACCTAGATTATCTATGTATAGTATACATAGATAATCTAGGTATGTCAAGAAAAAGCTTCCGCGGCAGAGTTATCTGCCGCGGAGATGTATTAAAACGCAATCTGCATAAACAGTGCTACCAGGCACAGGATCAGCGCGCATGGCACATACAGATACCGTCCACAGGCATACCACACACTACCATGGGGACGCAGAACACCCTTGTTGATCTCGTCCATAAGGTCGCTGCGCTTCATTACCCAGAACCAGGACACAGCGCCCAAGGTAGCGCCGATGGGAATAATATAAATGGAAACAATATCCATCCAGGGACCCCACTTGGAAATAGATTCCATATTCAGCCCAAAGCCCAGGCACACAGCACAAAGAATCACCAGCACCCATTTCCGGCTGAGCTTCGGGAAGCGATTCTGCAGGGACTCACCCACCGCCTCAAACATGTTTTGAAGGGAACTGACACCGGCAAAGACCATTGCCGTATAAAGAATAATCGCAAACGCCTGGCCAAAAGGGATATCCTGCAGGATTCGGGGCAAGGTTACGAAAAGCAGTGCAGGGCCAGCGCCCACATCCAGTCCGTAAGCATAGCAGGCGGGGATAATTACCAATGCGGCTACCAGAGCAGCAATGGTATCAAACACGGCAGTCCTCACCGCAAGACGCACCGCATCTTCCTTATCATCCAGATACGCACCATAGACGATCATACCGCTGCCGGTAACAGACAAAGAGAAAAACGCCTGTCCCATTGCCCAAATCCAAACCATAGGATCTTTCAGCGCAGACCAATCCGGTGTGAACATAAACTTATACCCCTCCGCGGCACCGGGTAAAAATGCCACCCGCACTGCCAGAACCGCAAAGATAAGGAAGAACACCGGCATCATGATCTTGTTGCTCATTTCAATGCTTTTGGCACCCAACAAAAGCGTCAGGAGTGTTCCCACAACAACGATGATATGGAAAGGGATCACAGAGTAATCCTTAGCGGAAAAGCTGTCAAACCAAGCGCCGGTATCCACATGCATCAGTTCACCGTTGACAGAATGAAAGAACCCCTTCAGCACATAGGACACGATCACGGCGTAACCAATAGCGATACACATGGAGCCGATCAAGGGCAGCCAGCCGAGAATACCGCCGGCCTTCCCAAGCTTATCCCCCCGGGTTGCCCAGGCGGCCCGGTAAGAGCCAAGAGTACCTGTGCGGGAACGGCGGCCAACGGCATACTCGGCAGCCAAACCTACAACACTGAACAAGATAATAAAGATCAGGTAGGCCACCAAAAACGCGCCGCCGCCATTGGCACCCATTTTTGCCGGAAAACCCCAGACATTTGCCATACCTACAGCCGAACCCACCGCGGAGAGCAAAAAGCCCCAGCTGGAAGCAAATTTCATTTTCTTATTCTCACTCATTTTTATTCCTCTTTCCATGAAATATGGCAGGCACCGGCGTGTCTGCCATATTATTTATACCTGTGCGATGGCCTGCTCCAGATCCGCGATCAGGTCTGCAGTATTTTCCAGGCCGCAGCTAAGCCGGATCAGATCCGCGCCTACGCCGGCGGCTTCCAGCTCCGCATCGGTCATTTGCCGGTGGGTAGAGCTTGCCGGGTGCAGGCAGCAGGTACGGGAGTCCGCCACATGGGTCTCGATAGAGCCCAGCTTCAGGTGCTTCATAAACACCTCGGCTGCCTTTCTGCCACCCTTGAGACCAAAGGAAATAACGCCGCAAGAGCCATTGGGCATATATTTCCGGGCAACCTCGTAATACTTGTCGCCCTTCAGTCCGCAGTACTTGACCCAGGCAACCTTCTCATTGCTCTGGAGATACTCGGCAATCGCCTGGGCATTGGCGCAATGCTGCTTCATACGGAAAGGCAAACTCTCCAGCCCCAGGTTCAGATAGAACGCACTCTGAGGGGACTGGATAGAACCCAGGTCCCGCATCAGCTGGACGGTACACTTAGTGATAAAAGCACCGGCAAGGCCGAAACGCTCGGTATATGTAACCCCATGGTAGCTCTCATCAGGAGTGCACAGCCCGGGGAACTTATCCGGATACTTTGTCCAGTCAAACTTGCCGCTGTCCACAATGCAGCCGCCCACTGCAACGCCGTGACCGTCCATGTACTTGGTGGTAGAATGGGTAACTATATCAGCACCCCACTCAAAGGGACGGCAGTTTACAGGTGTAGCAAACGTATTGTCAATGATCAGCGGTACGCCGTTGGCATGGGCAACCTTGGCAAACTTCTCAATATCCAGCACCGTCAGCGCAGGGTTGGCAATGGTCTCGCCAAACAGCGCCTTGGTATTGGGACGGAACGCAGCGCTCAGTTCCTCCTCGGTGCAATCAGGATTGATAAATGTAACCTCAATGCCCATACGCTTCATGGTTACTGCCATCAGATTATAGCTGCCGCCGTAGATTGCGGAAGAAGAAACAATATGATCGCCGCTGGAGACGATATTGAACAGCGCGAAGAAATTAGCGGCCTGTCCGGAGCCGGTGAGCATAGCGGCAGTACCGCCTTCCAGGGCAGCAATTTTCGCAGCAACCATATCACAAGTAGGATTCTGCAAACGGGAGTAGAAGTAACCCTCTGCCTCCAAGTCAAACAGCTTGCCCATATCCTCAGAGGTAGCATATTTGAAGGTCGTACTCTGAACGATCGGGATCTGCCGGGGTTCACCGCTGGCAGGGCTGTAGCCTGCCTGGATGCACAGCGTTTCGGTCTGTAACTTTTTCTCCATAGGTATCACCTCATAATAATTTACATTAGGTTTATTTTACCGAAACACCCCCGCAAAGTCAAGACAACCTGTTGTATCTTCAGGCAAAATATGCTACAATGGGGCAGATATTTCAAAAAACGGGGCGATTACTATGAATTTTTCCAAAAGAATGGCACTTTTCGACGACGAGATTTTCGGCGCTTTGAACGACAAGAAAGCCCAGCTGGAATCCCAGGGACACCGGATTTTTAATTTCAGCATTGGCACACCGGATTTTGAGCCCCCGGAACATATTCGGACGGCTTTGGCTGAAGCTGCGGCAGACCCTAAAAACTGGTGCTACAGCCTGCGGGACAGCGACGAATTACTGGATGCTGTTTGCAGTTACTACCGAAACCGCTTTGGCGTTGCCATCACACCTGCGCAGATCGCAAGCTGCTGTGGAAGTCAGGAAGGTATGGGGCATATCGGTCTGGCACTGTGCGATGAGGGTGATACGGTCCTGCTCCCCTCCCCCTGCTATCCCGTATTTATTGCAGGCGCAAAAATAGCCGGGGCCGAGATTTATTACTACCCTATGACTAAGGAAACCGGGTATCTGCCGGACATTTCCAAAATCCCGGAAGATGTGGCAAAAAAGGCAAAATACATGATTGTCTCCCTGCCGGCAAATCCTGTAGGCAGCGTAGGCACACCGGAGCTATACACGCAAATTGTCGCCTTCGCGAAAAAATACGATATTCTAATCATCCACGACAATGCCTACTCCGATATTATTTATGACGGTGTGGTGGGCGGTAGCTTCTTTAACACCCCCGGGGCTAGGGATGTGGGCGTAGAGTTTTTCAGCCTATCCAAAAGCTTCAATGTTACAGGCGCAAGAATCAGCTTCCTCATAGGACGGCAGGATGTGATAGACACCTTCCGCAAGCTTCGCAGCCAAATCGATTTCGGAATGTTCCTACCCATCCAAAAGGCTGCCATCGCTGCATTGACAGGTCCTTTGGATTTCGTCAAGGAGCAGTGCCGGATGTACCAGGACCGCAGAGACACACTGTGCAGCGGCCTGCGGGAAATCGGCTGGCAGGTGCCCAACTGCAAAGGAAGTATGTTCGTTTGGGCACCCCTGCCCTGCGGCTATACGGATAGCATGGCATTCTGCATGGAATTGGTGGAAAAGGCGGGCGTTCTGTGTACCCCCGGCATCAGCTTCGGTCCTGCCGGAGAGGGTCATGTGCGATTCGCCCTTACCCAAACACCGGAGAATATCCGCATAGCGATCACCCGGATCAAGGAAAGCGGCATCTTGAACTCCCAAAATTGTTGCACCTAGTTTGAAAAATCACTTCCGCTGCGTCCAGTCGCAACGAGTAATGCTCGTCCGGGTTGTAATTAGACGGGTTTGAAACCCACCACCCCACTAAGCAAAAAGCTGACTGCATTTGCAGTCAGCTTCTTACTGGTGGGGGATGGTGGATTCGAACCACCGAAGGCATAGCCAGCAGATTTACAGTCTGTCCCCTTTGGCCACTCGGGAAATCCCCCATATTCGATTCTCTGTTCAAGGTGCCTGTATGGAGCCGGTAGACGGACTCGAACCCCCGACCTGCTGATTACAAATCAGCTGCTCTACCAACTGAGCTATACCGGCGGCTCAAACAGAACATGCTTATTATAGCCATGCGGAATAGAAAAGTCAAGTACTTTTTTCGCTTTTTTTACACTGTTTACCCTACTCAAAGGAAACGGAAGTAAGAGACCCGGGAGCGTCAGCTCCCGGGTATAAATATGTGCTTGTGGATCGATTAGTAGCCGACCTTCTCCCAGCATGCGAAGGGAGCAGCCAGCTCCTCGCTGATGTAGACCTGAGTCTTCTTGGTCTGCAGCATGGTGGAGGGCAGGTAGGGAGTGATGGGGCCGTGGGTGCACAGACGGGAGATCATTCTCTGCCAGGAAGAGAAGGTACCGCAGGTAGCCAGAGCATGAACCTCGATACGCTCCTTAGCACGCATGACATCCAGAGGTCCGATGGTAGCGGCACAGGGAGGTACGTTGGCGATATCGCCGGACTGACCGAAGGTGCCGTTCAGGGAGTTCTGCATGAAGGTCATGGGGTGCAGCTTCACGATCTGACCAGGCTGATTCAGCCACTCTTCGATGTCGCCGGAGCCGATAAACTCGGGGATGGGATCCACGAATGCCATGTGGCCAGCCCAACCGGGAGAGGTAGAAGCGATGTCTGCGCCGCCTTCGGAAACATCGTTGATGATCTTGGAGTAGTCCTTGATGTTCTCATTGGTGGGGAAGTGAACATTCTCCATGGGCATACGCAGCTTCTCGTCAATCTGGAAGTAGAAGTACTTGATCAGAGAATGTGCAAAGCCGGCCTCGTAGGTGATGGGGGCAATGTTGCCGTCCTGGTCAGCCCACTCGTCCTCGGCCACCAGATGCACCTTGGAGCAGTCAACCTGGAAGTAGTTGATCAGCTGTGCCAGGGGGATGTAGGTGTCGGGCTCGGGGTTGCCCAGAATCATGGTGAAGGTCTTGCCAGCCTCGGAAGCGGCCTTCAGACGGGCGAACAGAGTGGCAATCAGAACGGGATGGGGGTTCATCATGACCTTGACCTGGAACTCAGGATGCCACCAGGGCTCACGCTGCTCCAGCTCCAGACCGCTCATGTTGCGAACGCGCTCACAGACTTCCTTGTCCTTGAAGGGGACAAACTCATGGGGCTGGAAGTCGAATTTAGTTGCGGGATCTGTGATAAAATCTTTCATTATTGTACTTCTCCTTTCAGAATTACGGTTTTTATATTCATCCGGTGATCGCAGATCACCAGGTCCGCACGAAATCCTTCTCTGATTTGACCGCGGTCGTTAAGACCTACGGCAGTTGCAGGATTGGTGGATGCGTAACGAAATACATCCACAATGGAAGCGCCGGTATGCTTCATCATGTTCCGGCAGGCAACCTCCAGGGTCAGTTTGGAGCCGGCGATCTCCCCTTCAAAGTCGAAGCAAAGATCGGTTACGCCCTCATAGCCGTCGGGGATAGGGCCGTCAAAAACGCAGGAATCGGAGATAAGGATCAGCCTGTCCTCCCCTTTGATTTTCCGGATCAGACGCTGCATATAGGGATCCACATGGATGCCCCGGCTGTCGCAGATCATTTCCGCGTAGATCTCACGGTTATAGTTCACCGTTTCGTCCACGCAGACGCCCCGGCACTCAGGGTACATGGGACGGTCGCCGGTGGCGTTGGTATGGTGGGTGCCGATGCACAGACCGTATCTCATCAGTGCCTCAATCTGCTGAGGGGATGCCTCACTATGGCCCACAGAGAACCGGACAGTGGGGTTTGCCTTCTTGGCATCCATGACAAATTGCTCAATATTCTCCCGCTCGGGAGCCAGGACCCAAACCTTGGCGTCGGTGCCCACCTGGTCAATTACCGGCTGGTACTCTTCCTTGCAGATGGGACCCTTCCAGGGGTTGTTTTCCCGGTCAGCGCCGAACTTGGGGTTCATGTAGGGAGCTTCCATATAGAATCCGGCGATATTAGCGCCCTCAGGCTTCTTCATAGCAGCCTGAACACACTTTGCCTGTTCCACCAGTTGATCCTTGTTCATGTTGAAATACAAGGTAGCCAGCACGCTGGTAGTGCCGTGGGCAAGGTTAAACCGAGCTGCCGCTTCCGGCTCGTCGTAGAACCAGTGCCCGCCACCGGCATGGTTGTGAATGTCCACAAGGCCGGGACCCACATACAGCCCCTCCGCGTCGATCACTTCACAATCCGAAGGAATAGAGGTGGTGCGCATTTCACCAAAGCCCTTGATTATGCCGTCTTCAATGAACAGGACCGCGTCCTCGATCAAATGATCCCGCATAACAAGTGTGGCGTTTTTGATTGCCAGCATATCCATCCTCTCCTTTAATATTTCCACATTCCGCAGCATTGCTCTTTTGATACGGAAAGCTTTATAGTCATACATGTTTATGATACTATTTTTATGCTGTAATGTCAACCTGGTTTTAACCGCATTCGCCTGTTTTTCTGTTCTTTATACCACTGCACGGTACAATTATCTTAAATAATGCTATTTCCTCTATTATTGCTTTTTATATTCTATTTGCAATCTCAAGCGCAGTATGGTATGCTTTGTACAGAAATAATGTTAGGAGGAACTATTATGCGTGAATATACCATCATCCGCCGCCCACAGGAATTCGACTGGGCAAAGATACCGGCCTTACAGATGGACCAGTACTATATCACCGACCCCACCATTCCTATCACCGCCCAGGCACAGCTTTGCTACGACGACGAGGCGCTGCACATACGTCTGTGCTGTACCGAACAGGAGATCCGCGCCGAGCACAACGGTCTGCTGGACGAGATCTGTGAAGACAGCTGTTTGGAATTTTTCTTCAGCCCCATCCCCGGCGACCTGCGTTACTTCAACCTGGAATGTAATTTGAACGGCGCTATGTACTTTGGCTTCGGATCCAGCATCTACGACCTGGTCCGCCTGATCCAGGAGGATGTTGTCATTGCCCCCAAGGGTGTCCGTACCGAGGACGGCTGGGAGGTCACCTACTCCATCCCCCACAGCTTTGTCCGTCGCTTCTTCCCTGACTATGCCCCCGCCTCCGGCAAGGCTATCCGGGCCAATTGCTATAAGTGTGGCGATAAAACTCCCCAGCCCCATCATCTCACATGGTGTCCTGTGGTACCCCTCCCCCGGGCCTCCTTCCACAATCCTTCCCTGTTCGGAACCATGTATTTTGAATAATTTCAACCTATACGCAGTAAGGCAGGTGTTTTGGCACCTGCCTTTTCCATTTGGAATACACACTCCGATTTATCGGGCAGGTGCAATTAAAAATTGCAGCCCCTAGGGACAGGTAATTTTAGTACAAGAAAAGAAGGCAGCCTGCAGGCTACCTTCTTTTCATGAAATCAAATGTTAAAACAACTAGTAATAAGAAAATCTAAAGTGGCTTTAATCATTCTCCGCACGGGCATCTCGCTCTGCTAGCAACTTGGTAATCTTCCAGTCTTTCATTACAGAAGCAAACTTCTCATAAAGGCTGATCAGACTGGTCTTATCCGAATACGAGAAGTAGTTGTCCCAGATAGATTTCCCCTCACTGTCTACGCCGTCGCTGGCATGCTCATACACATCCCGGAAGCTGTATGCCAAAGGCGTACCCATCAGACATGTGCCGTCGGTAAGCATCACATAGCTTTTACCGTAGATGGTTACATTGGCATAGCCGCGGTTCAGATTATAGCTCCGCTCAGGATCCAGAATGTTTTTGATCGTGGAGCTGCCAACGCTGTCACCCTTAGAGACGCTGGCAAAGTCTGTCAAAACAGTGACCGCGCAGTGGGAAGCGAACTCTCCGTTCTCCTGTGTAGGCTCGCCGGTAATGCTCACCGCGACACCAAAGCTGGCAACCTGTGCAGTGGCCCACTGATCGCCCTTGAAGTCGCAGAAATAGTTCATGCCGCGCTTACCGCTGTACACACCGGCAGAATTGATCTTTAGCTTCAGGCAGTGGAAGGAAACACCATCATCCTCGACCACCTTTACATAAGCAACACCGTCTTCTACAGGCACACCGAGAACCTTTCCGGAGCCGCCAATAGTGCCGGTAATCTTGCCGTATGCACCCGCAACGGTGTTAAAGGAATCGGTAGCAGAATCCTTTACATACAACACGCCATCAACCTGCACATTGCTGATATCAAAGCTGTTCAGATCCAGACTGATCGTCTTATTCGAAGGAACGCTGACGGAATTGCTGTAGTCCTTCCACAAGACGATTGTGCTGTTCGTAGCCGCATTATTCACCGCATCCTGCAAGCTTGCGTATTTGTTGACAGGAATGCCGTTCTCATAGACAATGGCAGTGACATTGCTGTTGTCTAAAATCAGCTTCAACGTTCCACCGGACACAACAACTTCCATGATGCCGTTGTTAGCGCAGGTCAGCTTAGCACCGGACAGGTCAGCGGAATCGCTGATACCAATGACCATATTCTCGCTGACATCGTTATAATATCTCAATATGACAGAACCGGTATACGTGCCCAGGATAGTCAGATCGTCGCTGCAATCAGAAGCCACGAAGTAGAGCTCCTCTACAGCAGTATTGCCTGCCAGCCAGACGGAAGCGCCATCAGAAATATGGACACAATTACCTCTACCGGCCTCTGTTGCCTCTCCGCCGGTGATTACACCGCCGTACAGCTTTGCCTGAGCACCATCCACCACATAAATGGCACCGCCACCCTGGTTGGCCTTTGCGCCCTTGATAGCACCGCCGTACATAGTAAAGGTTGCGCCGGAGGTGTTTAAGCAGACCGCACCGCCGGCACCGGTGGTAACTGCGCCGTCAGAATCCAGAACGCCGTTGAACAAAACCATGTCTGCAGTATTATTGTTAATCAGTGCGATCAGACCCGAGTTGGAAATTGCATTCACCTGCTCCTGGGTTAACAGGGAAACATCCCGGGAGATCGTACCGGGGTTCTTGGTGCTGTCGGTGATAACCAGATGGCTGTTTGCACCGGACATAGTAAACACGCAGGCGCTTGCTGCATTGGACTGGGGTATCTTGTAGGTAATATTCTTGCCGTTCAGATCGATGCAGGCAGTGGAATTTGCAGTGATCGATGTCTGGGCAGCGGTAACCACGCTATTTGCCAGATAGTAATTGCCACTGGTGGGGAGTGCATCACTCTTGACCCAGGGCTTCCAATTAAGATCCTGGCAGGTATGGCGAATGGGCTGTGTGCCACCGCACTGGCAGATATTCCGGTACTCGTAGATACCCATATCTTCTCCCATGGCATCCACGCACATGTTGTCGCCCACAGCAATGAAGCCGCCGGAGACATCGGCGTTAATGGAGGTACCCACATCCTGACCCAAAGACACTGCCTTTGCAAAGCGAAGATCCGCTTCACCGGTAAAGGCATCCTTTACCGCCAGACTTTGCGTGTAATCAGAGCCTCTGAAGTAAATTTCGTCGATATAGGGATCACCGGAGAGCTGTAGACGACCATCGCTGTAAACATCGACACAGTCGCCATAGCTGCTGCTACTGGAGCTTCCGGCAGTGATCATACCGCCGTAGACCTCCATTTTGCCCTCTACTTTCACCGCGCCGATACCCCGGGTGTTGCCGCCGCGGATCTCACCGCTGTACATTTTGAAAGTAGAAAGCGCGTTATGGACAGAGACCAGGCTGTAGCCGTTGGAAACATCGTCAGAAAGCGTTCCATCCAGAATCACATTGTACATGGTAGCACTGGAAGCAACATTCTCGCCCCCCGTTTGCCCGTCGATTATAAGAAGCAAACCCCAGTTATCAATGGTAGCGATTTGCTCATCCGTCCAGTTGGAAAGATCCCGGGAGATGGTACCGGGGGTGCCGCTGGTATCCGTCAGTACCACATCGCAGCTCTTATAAATGTGGATCACACGGGTCTGCTTCTTACTACCGGATACTTCCGTAGAATCGTAGACCGGCAGCTTGTAGGTAACATCATGACCGTTGAGGTCAATCCGGGTTGTGGTGCCGGCGTACCAGGATTGTTTGACTGTAGTAACATCCCCGGTCAGGTAGTAGTTGCCGTTTGCGGTGGGCAGCGTTGTTGTGCTAGTCCATTCCTTCCATGCCACAGTCTCACAGGTATGGCCCACAGGCTGGGTACCACCGCACTCGCAGTAGCCCCTGTCGCCGGCGAACATACCGCCGGGCGTGGGGCTGACATAGCAACCGGCATCACCGGTGAAGTACTGGGCATTATTGGCAGAAGCGCCGTTGGCATCGGTAAAGATACCGGTGGCGGTAACACTGATATTAGAGCCCGGTTCCAGATCACCCACAGCGATGGTCTTACCGGAAGGGATATTCAGGTTGCTTCCGGCACCTCCCGCAATCACAGATTTACCGGAAATGGAATTTCTGGTACTGGCCGCCAGATACACCTCGCCTGCAATCGTACCCCCGGACATGTTAAAGTTATAAGTCATTCTGACCGCATTGGGGTTGCCGACGGCTTCGCCTTCCTCAATCCGGCCGCCGGACATATTCAGCGCACCTGATTCAGTACAGTAAATTGTGCCGCCATTCTTTTCGGCTTTTCCACCTTTGATGGTACCGCCCATAACATTAAGTATGCCGCTGGCGTAAATCGTGCCGCCATTGTCGGTAGAATGATTTTCCGCAATTCGACGCTGAATCGTGCCGCTATACAGGTTCAGTTCTGCCTTCGCGTACTGGACGTTGCTAACAGTTCTGCTGCCGTAAATAAATATCACCGCACCATTGGGGAAGTAGTCATTTACACCATCGCTATTGCTGTCCGAATATGTCGAGCCCTGTCCGCTGATATAGCCTCCGCCAGTGCTGTCCATAATGTTCAGTTTCGCGCCACTATCAACCAGAAAGGCTCTGCCGTAGGTCTTATGCTGGCTATCAATAGTGAAGCCATTCAAATCCAGGCACACTTCATTATTCTTCTCAACCGTTTTCTGACGGTTAAACTTACTGTCGATATTCTCCACCAGATAATAGTGGCCGGAATAAATGTACGTAGAGCCGGCGTTCTCCGCAAGATAGGGCTTCCACTGGACATCCGTCTTGCAGTGCTGACAGTAGCCGGTTCTGAAACCGTCTTCAGAGGTACCGTTAAGGACCTTCAGCATTTTTCCAAAGGCAGCGATGACCTTCTCGCCGGAACCTTTGGCGCACTCGGCGGTGTTTGCGCCGTAGGCGCCTGTACCAAACCAGCCGGAATTCCGGTTATACTGGTATGCTTTGGTGTTGGGCAGATATCCGTGGCTGCCGTTGGAATAGCCCAGAACAAAGGGTGTACCGTAAGAGCCTCCGTTCTTATCGCTGTTAATATCCAACCAGTCGTTATCCGCAGCATTGGTAGAACCTGCCGCATCATAGTAGTCGTAAAGCTCGATGGGGGCGGATACGAATGCCAGATCGGGACCAATCATAATAGCATTCAGCTCCAGCTTCGCCAGGGTTTCCGAGAAACTGTCATTGGCAAGTGCCTTAGCCCTGTTAACAACAGCCCTGGCATGAAATTCTGAGTTGATGATATAGTTCTTTCCCTCATAGGAGTAAACAAACGGTGTGGTGGGCTTCGATATATTGCCAGCCAAATATTGGTTTAGTTTCTCCTGGTATGCCTCTGCGGCGTACAACAGCCCGGGAAGCTCATCCTCAAAGACCTGGTAATCCTGTGCGTAGCGCACCTGCATAGTCTGGATGCTACCAAATGCACACTTCGTCATATTTTTAGACTCAAGGCCAACCGCGGCAACCTGAGAAAGCAGTTCACCATAAACGTTGCCGACGATGACTGTAGCCTCATAGGCATCAATGTACCTAGAAATTGTGCCGTTGGAATTTTCTGTTTTGATCCCGGCTGCCTCAGCCATTGCCTTTTCCCATGTATTCTGGGACCAACCGCCGCTTGCGGTAGATTCCTTGGAATTGGAATTGATATTACCGGAAGCTCCCTGAATGAAAGATACCCGCAGTTCCATCTGCTCCAACTGATAACGCAGAGCGTTAACATAGCTGGAACTGACACAGTAATAACCGATACCGTCACTGGTATTGTTATATTCAGACATGACACCATCAACGGTAAGACCGGAATTCAACAGAAGTGTATCGGGATCTTCACACGTAGAATTGCGGTTCATGGTGGTATGGGCACGCCAGTTCAGCAGCAACACCGGGTCGCTGCCATCATCAAAAGAAAATTTCAGCAGGTGCATCTGGTCGTTGGCTTCCGTAACCTGCTTAACAGAGGTTACCTTATAGCCCGCCATGGTGGGATGGGTACTCCCGTAACTTTCACTGGCATAGATAAAGCCACCAAAGTTATCTCCGGCGTAGTATATACGCTCACTGTTGCCTGACTGGGCAGTCATCGTGTAATGCCGGACCGTGTTCATGTAATAACCGGTAGCATCACTGGCATCGGTGGTGCTCTTGGAAATCTCACTGACCTCCTTCAAATCCTCCACAGCATTAGTCGCAGCCAGGGTCATCTGTTTATACAGATAGGTCCGGTAGTCTTCCACCGCTTTGCGGGTCTCCTCGGAAATTCTACCGTTGGTAACATGAGCCGCTCTGGAATAGTCAAGGTAGGGACTGTAGTGGGAGTGGCTGGCGCTGATCATGATTTGCTCAGGGGTAATATCGTACTGATCTCCCAGCGCATCCATAATTTGGGTACGCACCTTGGACACAGTGGTATCCTCAGCGTTGATAAAGTCATAGGAAATGAACAAAAGCAGCTTTCCATCCTCGTCCTTCACCGCTACACAGGTGGCAAACAGACCGTCATTATCATCCACCTTGCCGTCGCCGTTATCGTCCAGGCGCCCCGCAGCAAGACGCCGGTAAGGCGTGCTGTATCCAGCCAGGGGGATACGGGCAATGCCTTTGGTATGGTCATTCTCATCAACCCAGGGGTTGATATCAGTTTTGGCATAGCCAACATAGATCTTGCCGGAATCATCAGCGGCAGCAGCAGTTGCTGCCAGGATGCCCAGAAGAGTAGTCAGTATACACAAAATTGCAAGAAATCTTTTCTTCATAGATATACCCTCTTTTCGCATAAATTCACACTATTTTAACTATTGTATATTACTACAAAAATCCGCAGAAATAAATGGATTTTCATATTTTTGGAGTATTGCATAATTCCCTTTTTCTAGTTTTGTGCAAGATGCTGTGTTTCGCTGTAATTAAGTTAAAAAACGGGCGATCTCCCACCGATAAATTCCGATTTGTCGGGCAGCCTATCGCACAACATCGTAGGGGCGACCATTGGTCGTCCGGTGATTTTGTAAAACAAAATCACAACGCCAGCGGCGATCCGTTTATTATTTCCTGCAGAAATCCCAATAATTTTTACAAAAATTATTGGGCGGACGTGCGTTGCACGCCCCTACAGGAACTGCCCGATAAACAGGAAATTAGCGGTCAGGCAATGCGCAATCCAACAATACAAGACGCTGCCGATCAAGACGATCGGCAGCGTTGGGGTAATACAGATTTAAATTATGCTGCGGGAGCTTCGGTATAAACAGACTGGGTCATCTGGAAGGGATTTGTCAAGGCATTGTTCACAGATTCCAGAATGACATTTTTCCAACCCTCGCCCAGCGCCAGATCTTTGGTATCCTTAATGCTTTTGGCGAGTGTCTCGGGAATAGCATCAATCTTAATTTCATCCAGTTGCTTGATATCGAACAGCTTGCAGTACCACAGATAGGAGTTCATCAACCGTGCCTTATCAGTGGCATGAACATAATCCCGGTGCAGATCGGTCTCTTCCAGGTAACTGGACAGTGCATTCTCCATGGCAGTACCCGTGGGGATCACAAACTTAAAGGTATCGTTTGTCAGAATATTTCTTTGGACACTGGCAGTAATATCGTTATAGAAGGCTGCACGGTTTTCATACTTATTTTTGTATTGGTTCTCATAATAATTAGGAGAATAGGGATATTTAGCCTGCAAAGTAGCATCCTCGGGGTTTGCCCAGGTCATGTGCCATGCAAAGGTAGCCTTGGGGTTCTGCAGGTTCAATTTAACAAATTTCTGAATTGTTTCAATATTACCGTTTTGATAGGTGCTGTCCTTGGCAATCTCAAAGACACCGCCCTGCATGATGATAATATCCCAGTAATCGTAACCAAGGGCGTAGTCCATGGTTACGGACTTGATAATTTCAGGGGCAGCATCAGGAGTCTTCGTAGAACTGAGATACAGACTGTAGCTTGCCTCATTATTCGTGATAAAATTCACGTGTTCCTTCAGGGTGCAACCGGACTTATATAGCGTAGAAACAACTACTTCATCATAGCCGTAGGCGCTCGGGATTCCCTCGGTGGCAATCACCTTTGCCAACATGTGTCCGCAGTCAACTGCAAGAGAATGGCCCAGAGTCAGGATTTTCAGGACCTTATCTTCCTTTGCCAGGAATTCAGCCTTCTCTTCCGCAAGCTTGGTTTCGTAAGCAGCCTTGATGTTGGGGATGTTGTCCCAGCTATTGAGCACGCTGGGGAACTTCTCATAGATCTTGAGCAGATTGGCTCTTCCCGTGTCGTTGAAGCTGGTCTCCCAGGCACTGCTGGCGCTGCCCATAATATCCCGGAAGCTGTAACACACAGCCTCACCCAAGACATACTCGCCTGTGGTCAGCTTTACATAGCTCTTACCGTAGATCTGCATGTTGCTGTAGCTGCTGTTTGTCTGGTAGCTATAGCTCTCTTTCAGAATATTGGTAATCCTGGTGCTCTTGCCGGCATTGCCCGTTGCACCGGCAGCAAAACTCTCCAGAGTAGTAACTGCGCAGTGATCAGCAAAGCTATTGCCATCCAGAGAAGGTTCAGCAGTAACACTCACCGCAACGCCGTACTGATCGATCTTGTCAGCAGCTACACTGTCAGCCTTAAAATCGCAGATGTACTCAATACCAGGGTGCGTAGTATATACACCGGCATTGTTGATAGACATGTCCACAGCGTGGAAGGTGTAGCCATCGGTGGTATCCATAAGATAAGCGACACCATCAGCGGAATTAGCTTCCAGAGTACCGTTGCCGCTGACAGAAGCGATCCTGCCCGCATCAGCCGCATCGAAGCTAAGGGTAGCGCTGTCCATGACTACCACATCACCGTTATTTTCCAGTGTGGTAACAGTATTTCCGTTCAAGTCCAGCATCAGGACCTCGCCCTCAGCCACAGAAATTTCGGTCGCATCGTCCAGCAGCTTTACGAATTCCTTTCCGTCTGCCTCTGCAATGGCATTTTCAAGGCTCGTGAAGTACTGGTCTCCTACAGAAGCAACATTTGCAAGTGCCGAGGCAGCAACCGCAAATACGCTCACCAAAAGCACCAACGTGCAAAGGATGGTCAAAACCTTCTTATTCATATGTACTTTCCCTCCGTTTTTGTATTAACTTTGTTATCTTACACCATGTTCAGAATTAATTCAATCCTTATTTTGTAAATTGCTCCGTTAAGTATTCAGATACAGCGTTTCGCCCATGGCAGGGATATGAAGGATCTCATCCCCTTTTACTGTCGTCTCCACCGCTTCCCACAGCCCCAGCGTATCCTCGCCCCGGTTGGGCATGTGAAGCAGCACGATTCTCTTTGCGCCCAGGGCTTTGGTTGCTGCCCACCCAGCCGGGGTAGCAGCATAGGCGTAAGGCACCATCAGCACATCCGGTCTTGGCAGGTCCTCTCTGTTTCGCCACAGGGACGGAGACGCGTCTCCCAAAAACCAGATACAACTTGTGCCTTTTATGATAAAGCTGGCGTGGGACACGGTTTTCCCCGCCACGCCGATATGTCTGCTGGATACCGGAATTACCGTTACCCCTCCCCTTTCCAAAGGTTTCATGGATGCGCTGACACCAGGCAATCCTTCCGGACCCAAAATGACCCCGCCTGTCTGCTTCTCAAATCCGGCAACATAAGCGGGGTCGTAATGGTCTTTATGGGAATGGGTAAAGGCAACTACATCCGGATAGCATTTGCTGAGCAACGCACGCTCCTCAGGGGGCGTGGCCGGGTAAGGCTTGACCTCCCGGCACACGCCGTCCAACAGGATCGATACGCCGTCCAGCTTCAGCAGAACACCTGCGTTTGCTGTCCGTATAATTTCCATTTACACGCCCTGCTTTGCGCGGCGGATCATTTCTTCCTCGTTGCAGGTATCATTGGGAGTGTAACCTGCCAGAGGTACCAGCTTCTCGTGGATGGAATCCAGAATCCAGCTTGCCTGGGGGAAGAAGAACTCGTCGAACTCGAAGGGAGGTGTGATCCAGTTCTTTGCGCCAACCACAACGGGAGGTGCATCCAGATCGTCGAAGCACTGCTCGGTAATGTTGCGGGCTACATCGTTGAGGAAGGAGCCTCTTGCGCAGGCATCGGACACCAGCAGCACCTTGCCAGTCTTACGGACGGACTCAAAAATCTTGGTGTAATCCAGAGGAGACAGGGAGTGCAGGTTGATGATGTCGGCTTCCATGCCGTACTTTTCGCTGAGGGTCTTGGCAGCTTCCACAGCGCGGTACAGCACTGCGCCGATGGTCAGAATGGTGATGTCCTTGCCGTCACGGACCTTGTTGGTGTCGCCGATCTCGATCTCATAACGCTCTGTGGGAACGCCGCCCTCATGGAACTGCTCACCCACATCGTAGATTCTCTGGCTCTCGAAGAACACAACGGGGTCGGTGCCCTTCAGTGCGGTCTCCATCAGACCCTTGGCTTCCCAGGGAGTTGCGGGGAAGCAGACCTTCAGGCCGGGGATATGGGCGCACAGAGCGGTCCAGTCCTGAGAGTGCTGAGCGCCGTACTTGGAGCCAACGGAAACACGCAGCACCAAAGGCATCTTCAGAATACCTGCGGACATTGCCTGCCACTTGGACATCTGGTTGAAGATCTCATCACCGGCGCAGCCGATGAAGTCAGCGTACATCAGCTCTACCAGAGCGCGGCCACCGGACAGGGCATAACCAACGGCAGTACCCACGATAGCGCCCTCAGCCAGAGGAGAGTTGAACAGACGGCAGTGCGGCAGTGCGTCCATCATACCGCGGTACACAGCGAATGCACCGCCCCAGTCGCGGCAGTCTTCGCCATAGGCGATCATGGTGGGATCCTCATAGAAGCGGTCGTAGATAACCTCAGACAGAGCATCGCGCAGGTTATACAGCTTCATCTTGGAAACGGGCTTACCCTGCGCATCAACAACGTTGCGCTCTTTGCTCTTGATCTTCTTGTAGCCCTCGGCCTCTTCCTTGGGAACGGTGTACTCGGGCTCACGGTCATCCAGCTTCTCAGCCTTCTGGTTGGAGAACATGATACGCTCCACAACGGCAGGATCTGCCTTGAAGTCAGCATAGGGGCTGAACTCGGGATCGGCAGCAGCCTTGCAGATCATGGTCATACGCTCAGAGGTCTCAGCAAGGATCGCGTCCACCTCAGCCTGGGTCATGACCCCGGCCTGGATCAGGCTGGCGGGATAAGTGATAATGGGGTCAACTTCCTTCCAGGCATCGATCTCTTCCTTGGTACGGTAGGCGTTCTGGTCGGAAACGGAGTGGCCGGAGTAACGGTAGGTTACGGTTTCCAGCATCACAGGGCCCTTGCCGCTGCGCAGCAGCTTCAGCTTCCGCTCCATGGCATCAATAACCGCCAGGGGGTTGTAGCCGTCAACAGTCTCGGCGTGGAACTGAGTGGGGCTGACACCGGAAGCGATCCGGGACATGTTGCCCTGGCCCATGGTCTCGCCACGGGTCTGGTCACCCATACCATAGGAGTTGTTGAAGATGTTGTACAGGATGGGCATGCCGTCATTGTGGCTCTCCCACAGGGTCTTATACTGGTCCATGGCAGCGAAGTTCAGCGCTTCCCACACAGGGCCGCGGGCCATGGAGGCATCACCGATGTTACACACAACGATACCCTTCTTGTTATTGACCTTCTTGTACAGAGCCGCGCCGGTGGAAATCGTGCCGGAGCCGCCAACGATGGCGTTGTTGGGGTAGATGCCAAAGGGCAGGAAGAAAGCGTGCATAGAGCCGCCCATACCCATGTGGAAACCGGTCTCACGGGCAAAGATCTCGGAAAGTGTACCGTACAGGATGAAGCGGATCGCCAGCTCCTTTACGTCCTTGGTTTCGCCCAGCTTCTGGGTAGCCCGCAGGCACTTACCCTCCAGGAAGGTCTCCATGACTTCCATCAGCTGCTCGTCAGACATCTTGTTAATGGTGGACAGAGCCTTAGCCAGGATCTCGGAGTGAGAGCGGTGAGAACCGAAAGCAAAGTCGTTCTCGTCCAGCAGGTATGCCTGGCCGACACAAGCGGCCTCCTGGCCGGTGGACAGGTGAGCAGGACCGGGATAAGTGTGGTCAATGCCGTTATAAGAACCCTGGGTCTTAATCAGGTTCAGCATGGTCTCGAACTCACGCAGAACGGTCATATCCCGGAAGATACGAACCAGGTCTTCCTTGGTGTACTTGCCGGATTCCAGTTCTTCCTTAACGGTCTTATTGTACTGGTTTACGGGGATGCTCTTAAAGGTAACCTTACCGGGTGCACGCACCTGGGCAGGATCCACGAATAAACTCTTAGGCATTTTCTATTTCCTCCTTACTTGGCAAGCAGTGCGGTGAAGTTTTCCAGGTTCTCGCCCAGCTCCTTCTGGAACTTCGCGGCGGGAGTGCCGTCCACAGCGCGGTGATCGTAGGTCAGGCTCAGGCCCATAGCGGGATAGATCTCAATGGAGCCGTCGGCTGCCTTGCGGACACGGTCAACAGTACCGCAGACACCCAGGATGCCGGTCTGGGGAGGATTGATCACGGGAGTGAAGGATTCCACGCCCATGTTGCCCAGGTTGGAGACAGTGAAGCTGCCGCCGGAGAGCTTGTCAGGGCTGATGGCACCGTCCCGGCACTGAGCAGCCAGCTCCTTGACCGCCTTGGAGATCTCCAGCAGGCTCATCTGGTCAGCATTGAAGATACTGGGAACCATCAGGCCACGGGGAGTATCCACAGCAACACCCAGGTTCACATGCTTAAACAGGCGGATGGAGTTGTCATCCAGCATATTGGCGTTCAGATCGGGGTGGTTCAGCACAGTACGGGAAACCGCGTACAGGATGATATCGCCCAGAGTGATGCCTGCGTACTCGCCGCCGGCTGCCTTGAGCATCTTCCGGTAGTTGAGAATAGCGGTGGCATCGAAGGTGGTGGTATGGGTCAGCTGTGCCATGGTGGACAGGCTCTGGCTCATGGGCTTGGGGATGGCGCGGCGGATACCGCTGAACTTCACATCCTCGTAAGCAGGACCGTCTGCCACAGCTGCCTTGGCGGCAGCGGGAACACCCTCATTGATAAGCTTCTGGACATCCCGCTCGATGATACGGCCCTCGGGACCGGTACCAACTGCCAGAGATGCGTCTACACCGGCTGCCTTTGCCAGCTTGGCAGCTCTGGGAGAAACAGGTGCACCGGGCACGATCTGCACGGCAGGCGCAGCCTCAACTGCAGCCTCAGCAGTGGGAGCGGCAACAGCCTCCTCTACCACCACCGGCGCTGCGCCGGGCTTCAGGCAATCGGTGGGCTCGCCCTTGGGGCCGACAGCGCACACGTTCTCCAGGCAGGGTACTTCGTCGCCTTCCTCAAAGAAGATGGCCAGCAGCTCACCTTCCTCGGTGGACTCGCACTCGAAGGAAGCCTTGTCGGTTTCGTATGTAAACAGAATGTCGCCAACCTTAACCTGGTCTCCCACCTGCTTCAGCCACTCACCAATGATGCAGCTCTCAACAGTAATACCGGCCTTGGGCATAATTACAGCCTTTGCCTTGGTGTTGGCAGCAACAGCTGCAGCGGCAGGAGCAGCAGCGGCGGGTGCAGCAGCGGGTGCTTCCTCAGCAGGAGCGCCTGCGCCCTTCAGTGCGGAGCAGTCTTCGCCGGGATTGCCCACGGCGCAGACATTGAGCAGGCAGGGAACCTCGTCACCCTCCTCATAAAAAATCTCCAGCAAAGTACCCTCCGCTGTAGATTCACATTCAAAGCTTGCCTTGTCAGTCTCATAAGTGAACAGTACATCGCCGACCTTGACCTGATCGCCGACCTTCTTGACCCACTCACCGATAATACAGCTTTCTACGGTAATACCGGCCTTGGGCATGATGACAGCATTTGCCATGGTATAGCCTCCTTAGTTTGTTATAGCCTGTTAATTATAACTTATCATAACACCTTTCGTCAATAGCTATTTCGCATAAAATAAACGACCCGGGAGGGCTTTGCCTTGTATAAAGCCCCACCGGGTGGTAAATTCTGTTATAAAAGAGTTACCCCCGCCTGCTGTGCAGCCAGAGACACGGCCTCCGGTACAGGGGCATCGGAAATCAGATAATCCACCTCTGAAAGTCCGGCAAAGGTGTAGGGCATCAAGCAGCTGAATTTCTCATGGCCGCACATGACCACGCTGGTCCGCGCCTTCTGGATCACCTTCCGTTTTACCAGCATGTCTGCCTCGGTGCCGCAGGTGAAACCTGCATCTACAGAGCAGCCGGAGACACCGATAAATGCCAGGTCAATATTAATAGAATCCAGCATTTGCAAGGTGTTTTGCCCGGAAACCGCCAGGTTTTTCCGGTTAATAGTACCGCAGCACAGGGTCACCACCGGGTTGTGCAGCCTGCACAGCTCCAGGGCAATGCTGGGTCCGGTGGTAAAAATATTCACGTTCATATCTGGCAGATTTTTGGCAATGGCCAGGTTCGTAGTGCTGGCATCCAGGAACACCGCGCTGTGGGGCTGGATCAGCGCCATAGCCTTGGCAGCCATCTGGGATTTACCGCTGTTATTCTCCCGCATGCGCACATTGAACTCCGGATCGCCGGTAAGGCGCACAGATTTAGCGCCGCCACGGAACTTTACAACAGCCCCGCTGCGCTCCAGGGCATCCAGGTCACGATGGATGGTCATAAGGGACACATTGGGAAAAAGCGCCTGCAATTCCTTGATGGTCACTACATTTTTCTGCTCGATATATTCTCGGATCTGCTCTTGACGAATACTGTACATAGTGCCTCCCGATGTTATCATTTTAACATTATATCACAAATATAACACCCCGCTGTATAATTTGTCAACGATTATTTCAAATATTCTCTAGCCAAAGCCATAAAAGTGTTATACAATAGTCGTAGATTTTACGAAGGGGGTATGCTCTGTGATTGAAAAACTTTCTGTTTGCCGCGCATCGGGGCTGGACCCCTATGAGAATATTGCGCTGGAAAAATTCCTTCTGGAAACTGTCTGCCCGGGAGAATGTATTTTGTATTTGTGGCAAAACCAAAACACCGTGGTCATTGGCAGAAACCAGAATGCCTGGGCAGAATGCCGCACCTCCCTGCTGGAATCGGAGGGCGGTCATCTTGCACGCCGTCTTTCCGGTGGCGGCGCTGTATATCATGATTTGGGAAATCTCAATTTTACTTTTATTATGTGCGAAGCGGATTATGATCTTGACCGGCAGCTTTCGGTGATCCGGGCTGCCTGCCGTCTTGCCGGAATTAAAACTGAAAAGTCCGGGCGAAACGATCTGCTTGCTGACGGCATGAAATTCTCCGGCAACGCATTTTATCACAGCCAGGGAAAAGCCTATCATCACGGCACGCTGCTGGTCAGTGCGGATATGGACAAGCTTGCCCGGTATCTGTCCCCCTCCAAGGCGAAGCTAGCCGCCAAGGGGGTTGCCTCTGTCCGTTCCCGGGTGGTAAACTTAGACACCCTCTGTCCCGGACTGACCTGCGATCTTATGGCGCAGTACATGACCGAAGCCCTTCAGTCGGTCTACGGTCTTACCGCATCTCCCCTGCCCCAGCCGGACGCAGAGAAGATCCGGCAGGACGCACAGACTCTTTCCTCCTGGCAATGGCTGTACGGAGAAAATCTGGCGGCAGATTTTTCCTGGGAGGATCGGTTTCCATGGGGTGGGATCCTACTGGAAATGCAGGTAATCTCCGGTTTGATCCACGGTATCCGTATCTACACTGACGCTATGGACTGGCATTTGCCAAGGGTAATAGAAAGTGCCCTCCGGGGCTGCCGTTTCCACAAGGACACCATGTGCAGCGCATTGGAGGGAGTCTGCAATGATCCGGCTGTTTGCCGTGATCTGCAGTGCCTTATTAAAAATCAGGATTTTTAAGGGGGATGCCTATGGATGACCGCTATATTTATATTGTTTTTTCCTCCACCCCTAATCGGATGGGTAAAGCCATCCGCACAATAACCGGCGAACCCTACAACCACGCCAGTATTGCTCTGGATAAAAATCTCACCCGGATGTACGGCTTCGCCCGCCGGTATTACCGCACACCGCTGTATGGAGGATTTGTCCGGGAATCCCTTTCCCGGTATCATCAAAAAGGGCAATCTTCACACATTTGTGTCTGCCGCCTGCCGATTACCGCCGAACAGTACCGGCAACTGGATGCGCTGCTTACGGGAATGTTTGAAAACCGGGAGCATTATCTTTACAATCACCTGTCAGCCGCTGCCTCCCTGTTCCGCCATCGGATAAAAGCAAAGGACGCCTATACCTGCATTGAATTCATTGTACAGATCCTAAGCAACCTAGGAATCCCTCTGGACCCGGACAGGTACTACTCTGTGTGTACAATTCTTGACATGCTAAGGCCCTATGCGGTTTACAACGGCCCTATTGAACAAGGTGCCCATGACCGGGACTTCTACACCCAAAAGCCCATCCCCTACCCGATTCTGACTACCCTGCGGGATATGTTCAAACTGCTTCCTCGATTGGGTACATAAAAAGACCGAAAGCCATTGCTTTCGGTCTTTTCTGTTTATAGGCTATTCATTGTTATCAAAACGCCTTTGATAACACTCTTAAAACTGCTCCAGCAGCTGTACCAGCAGTTGGGTTACTTTTTCCATGTCCTCCACGGGGATGTATTCATATCTGCCGTGGAAATTCTCTCCGCCTGTACACAGATTCGGACAAGGCAGCCCCATATAGGAAAGCCTTGCGCCGTCCGTGCCGCCCCGGACAGGGACAATCTTGGGAGTGATTCCCACCGCCTCCATAGCAGCTTTTGCCCGCTCCACAATATACATACAAGGCTCGATCATTTGCCGCATATTGAAATAGCTGTCCCGGATGGTCAGTTTCACCGTATCACATCCGTACTTTTGGTTCAAAAACCCTGCGGCAGATTCCATCATCAGCTTCTTCTGGGTAAATTTATCCAAGTCATGATCCCGGATAATATAGCGGAGAGTAGATTTTTCCTCGTCCCCCTGCATATCCGTCAAATGGATGAAGCCCTCATAGCCTTCCGTTGCTTCCGGGCGCTGATGCACCGGCAGCAGACTTTGGAACTCCATAGCAATCAGCTGGGAGTTGCGCATTTTGTTCTTCGCGGAACCGGGGTGGATGTTGACACCGAAAAATTCGACCTGCGCGCCGGCAGCATTGAAGTTCTCGTATTCCAGCTCTCCCAATCCGCCACCGTCCACCGTATAGGCATAGTCAGCGCCGAAGCCTTCCACATCAAACAGATCCGCTCCCCTACCGATCTCCTCATCCGGGGTAAAACCGATCTTCAGGGTGGCGTGCTTTTTATTGGAGTTCAGCAAAACTTCGGCTGCAGAAAGGACCTGGGCGATACCGGCTTTGTTATCTGCGCCCAACAGGGTGGTTCCATCGGTAACGATCAGATGCTTTCCCACATGATTGTCAAGGCTTTCAAATTCCGCCGGGCGCATTACAATATTCTTTTCCTCATTCAGAACAATGTCGCCGCCGGTGTAATCCACAATCCGGGGCTTCACATCTGTGCCGCTAAAGGAAGGCGCGGTGTCCATATGGGCAATGAGACCGATCACCGGCAGCTCCGGATTACCGGGAACAGTGCCGTAAACATAGCCGTTATCGTCCATACGGGCATCGACAATACCCATTTCCAACATTTCCTCCACTAAAAGCTTGCCCAAAACAAGCTGTTTTTTCGTGGACGGACATGTTTCAGAAAACTCATCGGACTGGGTATCGAGACGTACATAACGCAAAAAGCGCTCTGGAGCCGATTGCATACTTAATTCCCCTAATCATGGCAGACGGCTGGACTCCCAGGTTACATTCGCGCCGTCTGCGGTAATATGTATATATCCGTTGTTTTTGTCACAGAGAACTTTTCCGCCGGCGTTCTCGTACGTGGAATAAACTCTGTTTTTTATACCAAGATAGCCCGTGGCAACCACAATATTCGCCGTAGCTGCACTGGCCAGACTATCACTGTTTGAAGTGGTATCGCCGTGGTGCGGCGATTTCAGCAGATCCACATTCATTAAGTGCGGAAGCTGATTTGCCAGGGCTTTCTCAACAGAACTGTAGATGTCGCCGGTGAACAGGGATGAATGTCCCCCATAATCGAAACGTACCACCAAAGATGCGTTATTACCCGCTTCCGTTGTTGTGATCTTGCTGCTGGAAGTGGCACTATCCGGCCACAAAACCTGCAAACTCAGCTGTCCGAGCATCAGCTTATCACCCTGGGAAAGCTTTTTTAATGGGACTCCTTTTATGACGCAGAGGGATTCCACCTCCAGGCTTGCGGTGGTCTGAACATTGGGAACAAGAACCTGCCCGACATCAAAATTATCCAGTATGCCGCCACTGGCCACTATTCCCCCTATATGGTCCGTGTGGTAGTGAGAGATCAGCACACAATCTAACTTCTGTACGCCCAATCGGCGAAGATTCTGAACAAGTGTAGATGTGTAAAGCTTGTGACCGCTATCAATGAGTATCAATTTTCCATCCGGAAGTGCCATTAGGCAAGCGTCTCCCCATTTCTCAGGGTAAGTGGCTGTGGCCACCATAGGTTGGCCCTCGGAGGACATAAAATAGTAATGCACCTTACCATCACGCACGGCCTCATTCACAGCGTTCACCTGCCACGGGATCAGCAGTGTATTTCCACCCCCCTGTACGGCTTCCGAATCCCCACTTACTACCGCATTTGGATCGTCAGGAGGTTCCGTCCACCAAACCTCCGGCTCCTTGGTCATCATTGTTTCTTCCTGTTCCTCGGTTTCCTGAGTTGTGCTCTCTGTTACCGGAATCGATGGTGTTGTCAGAACACTCTGTTCTGTACCGGCTGTTTCAATCGGCATATCTCTGTTGCAGCCGGAAAAGGCCATTAAGATAAATGCCACCAGCAGGGTAAAAATGTACAGTTTTCGCATCTTGCCTCTCCTTTCAAAAAATAGGCGGAGAGTCCTCCGCCTATTTTACAATTTATTTTGCAGCGTTGACCAGCTCAGCGGTATCCTGAGCAATCATCAGCTCTTCATTGGTGGGAACGACCCAAACCTGAACCTTGGAGTCGGGGGTAGAGATCAGGGTCTCCTTGCCACGAACATTGTTCTTCTCAGGATCGATCTTCACACCCATGAAGCCCAGGTAATCACAGATAGCCTGACGGGTGGTGATACCATTCTCGCCCACACCGGCGGTGAAGGTCAGAACATCGATACCGTTCAGAGCAGCAGCATAAGCGCCGACATACTTGGCAACCTCGTAGTAGAACTTCACCAGCGCCAGCTTGCAGGCCTCGTTACCCTCAGCAGCACCGGCTTCCAGATCACGGAAGTCGGAGGACAGACCATTGCTTAGACCCAGAACGCCGGATTTCTTGTTCAGCATGGTCAGGCAGTCATCCACGCTCATGTTGTACTTGTTGCAGATGAACTGCACAACACAGGCATCGATGTCGCCGGAACGGGTGCCCATGGGCACACCTGCCAGGGGGCTCAGGCCCATGGTGGTATCAACGCACTTGCCGTCCTTGATTGCAGACATGGAAGAACCGTTGCCCAGGTGGCAGTTTACCATCTTAAACTCAGTCTTGCCGATCAGAGCGGCCGTACGGCGGGCAATATACTTGTGGGAAGTACCGTGGAAACCGTAACGGCGGATGTCGTCGTTCTCGTAGTACTCAGTGGGGATGGCGTAACGGTAGGCCTTGGGGGGCATGGTCATGTGGAAAGCGGTATCAAACACAGCAACCTGGGGGGTGTTAGGCATAACAGCCTGGCAAGCCTCGATACCCATCAGGTTAGCAGGGTTATGGAGGGGGCCCAAGGGGATGCATTTCTTGATAGCCTTGATGACCTCGTCGTTAACGATGCAGGACTCGCTGAATTCCATACCGCCGTGAAGCACGCGGTGGCCAACAGCGTCGATCTCGTCCACGCTCTTGATCACACCGTCAACAGGATCAACCAGGATCTGCAGAACGGCCTGGATGGCTTCGGAGTGGGTAGGCATAGCAATGTCCTTCTCCACCTTCTTGTCCCCGACCTTGTGGGTCAGACGGCCATCGATATAAATACGCTCGCACAGTCCCTTTGCAGAGACATCGCCGGTCTCGGGGTTCATCAGCTGGTACTTCAAGCTGGAGCTGCCAGCATTGATAACCAAAACATTCATTGGAATATTCCTCCTAAAATAAATTGATTTTCTTGTCATTTATGATAAGATAACCATAGCTAAGGCTATTCTATAACAGAATTTGGAATTTAACAACCCCTCAAAGGGAAATTTTTTTATTTCGGGTGATTTATTTTGGTGGTAACAGGTATTATATGTGAATATAACCCCTTCCATCTGGGACACAAAAAACAAATTGACACTATTCGGGCCGCACATCCCCAGGGCGGAATCGTGTGCCTGATGAGCGGAAACTTTGTTCAGCGGGGTGCGCCTGCTATCCTGGATAAGATGACCCGGGCCAAGGCGGCTGTGCTTTCCGGGGCGGATCTGGTGCTGGAATTGCCGGTAACCGCGGTGCTGCGTTCTGCCGAGGGCTTTGCAGCTGAGGGTGTACGCATTCTCTCCGGGTTTTGCCATCAGCTGTGTTTCGGCGCAGAAGATCCAGAAGGCCTGGACCGCCTGGCCTCCGGATTGCTGACAGGGGATTTTTCTGCTCTCTTGAAAGCTGAGTTAGACAAGGGCCTTTCTTTCCCTGCTGCCCGGCAGGCAGCGTTGGAGAGCATGGGACTTGATGGAAGTCTGCTGGCAAAGCCCAACAACATTCTGGCTGTGGAATACTGCAAAGCGATGTTACAGCAAAACAGCAAGATGAAGCCCTTTCCTATTATGCGCCAGGGCAGTTATCACGATACTTGTCCCGATCCCAACAATCCCTCTGCCACTGCTTTGCGGAGTTTGCTGGAATCCCGTAGCGATTGGCATAGCTATGTGCCGGAAGCTGCCCTAGAATGTTTTTCCGATGCCACGCTGCACACCGCTTCCGCAGGAGAAAAAGCAATCCTGTACCGGCTGCGAACAATGACAGACGAAGAATTTGAAGCCCTCCCCTTTAGCTCTGAAGGACTGTGGCGCAAGCTGATGCATGCCGCCCGGACACAAGCCACGCTGAAAGATGTAATCGCCGCAACCAAGTCCAAGCGCTACACCCGTACCCGGCTGGACCGGATGGTTATGTGCGCTTTTCTCGGTATTACCGGGCAAATGCTCAGTACCTCTGCTCCCTACACCAGGGTGCTGGGTTTCAACCACCGCGGTCGTGAAATACTGAAAAAGGCGCGGCAAAGCGGCCAATTCCCCAACATTGGCGAAGCTGTGGATAACACCTATCAGCTTCTGGAAAACCGCTGCGGCGACCTTTACGGACTGTTCGCTCACGCCCCGGAATCCCCGAACACGGAACACAGTTACCGGGTATTCTGCCAAAGATAAATTCCTGTTTATCGGGCAGTTACGAACGGCGTGCACCAGAGCCTCCCTTGTGTAAAGGGAGGTGGCAAAAATCTTTGATTTTTGACGGAGGGATTGTAAAAAGCGTTGCAAATACGGGACAATCCCCCAGTCAGCCTGT
>JAZOMH010000010.1:0-51495 GCA_045653785.1 Faecousia sp.
GAAGAAGTATGCCGATGTGGAGGCTGAGATCATTGATCTGAAGGCAAAGTGCGATGCTCTGCAGAAGGAGCTGCTGGACCAGGTGGAGGCTGATGAGGTCAATTTCCTGCCCTTGGCTAAGGCTTACGGTATCCCCAAGGACGATCCCACCCGGGATGCTGTCATGGAGGAGGCTACCATCATTGCCTGCTCTACGCCTATGAAAATCATGGAGCTGAGCTGCCAGGCCATCGAGTACATCGCTGTGTTTGCCGCCAAGGGCAGCCGCTTGGCTGTTTCCGATGCCGGCTGCGGCGCTGTTTGCTGCAAGGCTGCTCTGCAGGCTGCCTCTTTGAATGTGTTCATCAACACCAAGACCCTGAAGAACCGTCAGGTTGCTGAGGAGATGAACGACAAGGCGTTGGGTATGATGGACAAGTATTGCGCCATGGCTGACGAGATCTTCAATTCCGTGAAGGCCGGTTTCGGCGTATAAGCGGCGAGTCGCCGCTGACAATCCGTGCACAGCGCGTGGCAAATCGTAGCTGCCTGTGCTCGGTAACGTTACGTTTGTAAAACATAAGTTATTAAAAGGAGATTTTTACAATGGCAAAGAGACTGCTAGGTAAAGAAGTAAACGAAGCGCTGGTTGCTGCTCTGCAGAGCCGTACGGCTGCTCTGAAGGAGAAGGGTGTTACCCCCACTCTGGGCATCATCCGTCTGGGTGAGAACCCCTCTGACCTCAGCTACGAGAAGGGCGCTACTAAGCGCGCAGAGGAAGTGGGCGTTGCTGTTAAGAATTTTGTGCTGCCCGAGACTGCTACCAAGGAAGATGTGCTGGCTGTGGTTGACCAGGTTAATGCCGATGCCTCCATCCACGGTGTTCTGATGTTCCGTCCCCTGCCCAAGCACCTGAAGGCTGACCAGGACGAGATCTGCAACCGTCTGGATCCCAAGAAGGACGTGGACTCCATGACCCACATGTCCAATGCCGGTGTTTTTGAGGGCCAGGACCTGGGCTACGCACCCTGCACTCCCTCTGCCTGCATGGAAATCCTGGATCACTACGGCATTGACTGCAAGGGCAAGAACGCTGTTGTGATTGGCCGCAGCCTGGTGGTTGGCAAGCCTGCCGCTATGATGCTCATGGCTAAGAACGCCACTGTTACCATCTGCCACACCAAGACTGTGGATACCGCTGCGATTTGCCGTGAGGCGGACATCATCATCTCCGCAGCCGGTGTGCTGAAGACCCTGACCAAGGACTATGTCCGTCCCGGCCAGGTGGTTATCGACGTGTCCATGAACTGGGATGCTGAGAAGGTTACCTCCAAGGGTGTTGGCGGCATGTCCGGTGACGCTGTGTTTGACGAGGTTGAGCCCATTGTTGAGGCCATCACTCCCGTTCCCGGCGGTGTTGGCGCTGTTACCACTTCCGTGCTGATGAAGCACGTGGTCGAGGCTGCCGAGAAGGTCTGATCCCAACGAAATAATCTTTTATGTAACTGATGGGGAGCGAGGCGACCGCCGCCGGTGGCGGAAATAGGGAGCTGAGCCAGTGGCAGCAGTCGGCAGATGGGGAGGGCGCGTTGTCGCCAACGCAGCTGCCGGTTACTGCAACAGGAAAGGGCGGAAAACCGCCGGGGAGCATAAAAGAAAAAAGCCGACCATCTGGGCGATTCGATCCTATAGGGTCGAATCGCCCTTTTTGTCAAATAAATCCCCGTTTATCGGAATATCAAAACTTCATAATCTGAGGTGCGCTATGAAAAAATTAAATAATCTTTGTGAGAGCCGCTTTTTGAAGCTGTTCTTTGCCTTTGTGTCCCTGTGCTTTATGGTAGCAGCTGTGATCATGCCCGACAGAGCGACCATGCTGAAGGGTTTTGTGAATATCCTTCTGATGCCCTGTAAGGTTACCACAAACTATTTCTATCTGGGCGGCTACGCCGCTACATTCCTGAACATGGGCCTGGTGGGCCTGTTTTGCACTGCTCTGTGCTGCGTAACCCGTGCCAAGGCAGGCAATGCTACCACCCTGGGATTCCTGCTCACCGTTGGTTTCGGCGCATGGGGCATCAATCCGCTGAATATGATCCCCACGATCCTGGGCGTATGTCTGTTCTGCCTGGTCAAAAAGGAAGCTTTGGGCAGCCAGGTGAACGCTATGATGTTCTCCACCGGTATTGCTCCTTTGATCTCCGAGCTGCTGTTCCGCTATCCCGGCACCGGTGCGGAGGCTGCCTATCTGGGCTTCAATCTTTTGGGCGCTGCCCTTGCGCTGGTTGTAGGTCTGATTATCGGCTTCTTCCTGCCTGCGGGCCTGGGCCACGCACCCAATATCCACAAAGGCTACAACCACTATTCCGCTGCTGTGCCTATTGGTTTTACCGCATTTTTCCTGCGGGTGGTGCTGTACAACGTGATGCTGGGCGTGAAGATCGGGGATGTCAGTTCTTTGACGAACTATACTTCCGGCGCGGATTTCTTCTATGCCTGTAACATTTTCTGCATCGTGCTGTTTGCTGCCTGCATTGTGGTGGCATTGCTCATGGGCTGCAAGTTTAAGGACTACTGGACCCTTATGAAGGACCCCGGACAGGGTGTCAGCTTCACCACCAAATACGGCAACGCGCCGTTCCTTATGAATGTGGGCGTTTACGGTCTGATGATCGTTGCCTACTTCAACCTTGCGGCATTCATGGATGGCGGTGCGGCGCGGATGTCCACCGTTTGGACCGGTATGACCTTCGGTATCGTGTTCTGTATGCTGTGTACCTGCAATTCCGGTTCTCATCCCGGTAATGTATGGCCGATCATGGCAGGCTATGTGCTGACTTCCTACCTGTTCGGCTTTATCGCAAAGCAGTTGGGCGTGGAGAATTACAGTCTGACGATTGCCAGCCAGGGCGTGCTGATCGGTCTGTGCTATGCCAACGGCCTGAGCCCCATTGCCGGCAAGTACGGCTTTGGTTACGGAATCCTGGCGGGCGGCCTGCACTATCTGCTGGTAACAGCCGTGCCCGATATGCACGGAGGCTTCTGCCTGTACAACGGCGGATTTACTGCTGCGCTGATCTGCCTGGTGCTGGTACCCCAGCTGGAGAAATTCTGCAAGACCAAAGAAGAGCGCAAGCTGGCAAAAGTAAAATAAAGCATCAAAAGACCGGGCATTGCCCGGTCTTTTCCTTATATAAAAAGGGCGCATTGCAATTTGCAACGCGCCCTAAAACTATGCAGATGCGACATCCTACAAATCCGGTCGTTGGATTTTTGCTGCGGTTTTTACAGATCTAAAAGCTCCAGATCTTCTTCGCGGACCTGCCGCAGCTCTTTTTTGTTCATCATGTCATAAATGCAAGGCACCACGAACAGGGTCATGGCGGTGGCATACACAAGACCGCCGATACAGACCACAGCTACCGGCTGCATCAGCGCAGTACCTGCGTTTTTCCGTACAGCCATATCGATCAGACCCAGAACTGTGGTAATGGTGGTCATCAGGATGGGCCGCATTCTGGTCTTGCCTGCTTCCAGGATCGCCTCTCTGCGCTCCATGCCCTCCTGCCGAAGCTGGTTGATATAGTCTACCAGCACGATGCCGTTATTGACGATAATGCCGGTGAGCATCACAAAGCCAACCAAAGAGATCACGCTGACCTCCATGCCGCACAGGATCAGCGCCACAAAGCCGCCGGTGAAGGCAAGGGGAATGGTGAACATCACGATAAAGGGAGATTTCAGCGACTGGAACTGGGCTACCATGACCAGATACACCAGCAGTACGCCCAGCAACAGCATCAGCGCAAGCTGGCCTACAGCTTCCATAATGGTTTCGTTCTCGCCGGTGAACTGGTAGGTTACGCCCTTTTCAAAGTTCACCTTATCCATTGCCCGCTGTGCCTCAGAGGTAAGCAGGGTAACATTTTTGCCTTCTTCCAAAGTGGCGCTGACTGTCAGATACCGGCGCTGGTCCAGACGCTTAATGGAGGTCAAACTGCTGGTTTGCTCCACCTGTGCCACATCGGACAGCACAAATTCCACAGTCTCACCGGTCTGCTTGGTTACCTGGAAGGGATAGCTTTCCAGGTCTTCCGCAGACAGGACCGCGCCTTCCGGCTTTTGGAGGATCATCTGGGTGGATGTCCCATCCAACTCCAGGGTGGTTACAGTGGTTTCATTTTGCAGGGCTGCCGCCAGCTCCATATAGATCTGGGCTACGGTGATGCCCTTGGACATAGCCTTGTTCCGGTCTACGCTGATATGCAGCGCCGGAGCTGCATCCTCCAGGCCGTCAGAAACTTCTTCCACGCCCTCCAGGCCGGAGAGCACCTGGGCCGCCTGCTTTGCCGCATTCTGCAGCTTTTCCATATTATCAGCATAAATTTCCAGGCTGATGCCGCTGCCGGAGAGCATACTCATATCCAGCATGGCGGAGGTTGTGCTGACCTCACACTCCATGCCTTCGCAAAGGGCTTCGATCCGTTTGCCCATGGCAGCACCGGAAGCGGATTCATCTTCCAGGGTAATATAGACGGTAACATCGTAAGATCCACCGCCACCGCCGCCCAACATAGACGCTCCACTGGTGGACATCATAGCGCCGGCAGCTTCGATTCCTTCCAGGGTATCAATCCGCTGTAGCACCTGGTCAGCCAGTTCCACAGCTTCCTCCATGGTGGCATCCTCGGGCATACTGATGGTAACGTTCACATTGGGCATATCCAGGGTAGGCATGAAGATAAAGCCCCGGGAAAGACTCCATACAGCGCTGACTGCCAGAAGGACAGCAGAAACGCCGAGAATCACTACCTTGTGGTCCAGAGACCAGGCGGCTGCTTTTTCATAGCCCCGGAGAAAGGCGTTCATAACCGTCTGCTTGGTTTGCTTCTCCTTCCGGAGCATTCCGGAAGCCATGGCGGGAACCAAAGTCAATGCCACCACCAGACTGGCCATCAATGAGTAGGTCATGGTCAATGCCAGGTCGGTGAAAAGCTGACGGGTGATGCCCTCTATGAAAACAATGGGCAAAAATACACACACGGTGGTCAGAGTGGAAGCGGTAACCGCGCCGGCAACCTGCTGGGCACCGGAGACAGCCGCCTGGATCACATTGGCGCCTTTGGCGCGCAGGCGGTAAATATTTTCAATAACCACCACCGAGTTATCCACCAGCATACCTACCGCTACCGCAAGACCCGACAGGGAGATCATGTTGATGGTAACACCGGAGAAGTACATCAGCACAATGGCAAAGATCACACTGACGGGGATGGAGCAAAGGGTGATGAAAGTGGGACGCAGGTCCTTCAGAAACAGGAACAGAACGATGATGGCAAAGACAGCACCCAACAGCAGGCTGCTGATAATAGTCTCCACGATCAGATAGATATAATCGCCCTGGTTCATCAGCGCCACAAAATGCAGACCCTGGTTTTCGTTTTCCAATTCCGCAAACCGTTTGAGAATATTATCTGTTGCCTCCGCGGTGGCATAGGTGCTCTGCTTTTCAAAACTGAGCACGATGCTGTCCAGCCCGTCCAGCTTGGCATAGGATTCGTCACGGTTGTCGGTAACCATTACCGCTGCCACAGAGCTGAGGTAAATAGGCTCCACACCTTCCATGCCCATATCAAAGAGCAGAAGATCTTCCAGCTCCTTGGCGGTGGTGATCTCGTCGCCAACGGAAACCATGTAGCTGACACCGTCCTGGGTGATGGTGCCGGCAGGCATGGAGAAATTTTGGGCGGTGAGCAGGGATTTGACCATATCCATGGTCAGAATCTTATTCAGATCTGCCTGGGCAAGGGTCTGCTCCCGGGTGGTTTCCAGGGTGTTGATGCCGCTTTCTACCTGGGTCAGCGCGTTGGTAACGGTGGCGTTGCCCACAGCCATTTCCGTGGCTGCGTTGCTGATTTCCAGCAAGCCTTCCATCTGCTTTTGATTCAGGGTCTGCTGACCCTGCTTGAGCATTTCGATGCCCTGTTCCATCTGGATAAGGCCACTTTCCATCTGGGCGATTTGTCCGGGCAGTGATTCAAGGGAGATTCCAAGCTGCTCAAGCTCTTTCAGAAGCCCTTCTGCCTGGGCACGAATGGAAGCCAGCGCTTCTGTGTACAGCTGAATTTGCTGAGGAAGGGTTTCCGGGGTAACGCCGTTGGCGGCGAGGTTTGCTTCCAGGGCAGCCATGTCTGCTTCCAGCTTTTTATAGGCAGCGCTTTCTTTCAAAGCGATGATCTGCCCGCGGATCTCCTCCTGGGATTTTCCGCTGTTTTGAAGCTGTCGGATCTCCTCTTGGAAGTCCTGCCACAGCTTTTGCAGCTCCTGGCTGGATTGCTGAAGCTGGGTCAGGTTTTGGATGGTTTGCTCAATTCGGGTCTTTTCTTTTTCCAGGGTCTCCAGACCGGACTGGATGGCTTTTAAAAGGGAAAGGGTGGTTTCCAGCTGGCTTTTTCCGCTGACCAACTGCACAAGCTGTTGTTGCAGCTCAGCAGAAGCACCCGCTGTCTGTTCCAAAAGCGCTGCCTTACCGGCTTCCAGCTGCTCCTTTCCGGTTTTCATCTGGGTCTGGGCAGATTCCAGTTCTTTCTTTGTTTTTGTCAATTCCTCCAACGCCTCGTCCATTTTGGAATTGATAGCGTCGGAAAGGACCTTGTTCATTTCGTCAATCTTGGCCTGATCCAGCACCACATGAAGCTGCTGTACCACAGAACCCGCGGTGCTGACCCGGGCGATACCGGCAATGCCCTCTAATTTGTTAAGGAGAGATTCGTCCAGATATTCCGTCAATTCCACGGTGTCCATGCCGTCCATGGAAACGGCAGCCACCATTACCGGCAGCATAGACGGGTTAATCTTCAGCACATAGGGAGTGCCTACCATCTCGCTCCAACCAGCCTGAAGGGTGCTGATGCTCTGCTGAATATCCACACCGATAGTGTCCAGATTCACCGATTCCTCAAATTCCAGCATCACCATAGAATAATTCTCGCTGGAAGTGGAGGTTATTTCCTTGATATGATCCAGCGTGGACATAGACTGCTCCAAGGGTTTGGTCAGTTCCGTCTCTACCTTTTCCGGGCTTGCGCCGGGATAGGTGGTCATAATCATAATATAAGGGAAGTCCATGTTTGGCAGCAGATCAGGGGTCATGTTCAGATAAGCAACGACACCCAGAACCAAAACCGCGATCACTGCAACAAAAACAGTCAGAGGCTTTTTGACACTGAATTTTGACATTTGGCTAGTCTCCTTAACATACTTCTATGCCCGTAGCATATCACTTCACAAAATACAAATCAATTAACATTGTGTAAATTATTTCCCGATTATTCGACAAAAAACCGCCAATCAAACAATTGGCGGTTTTTATGCGGTTATTCTGTGGAAACAGACACTTCCTGGTTGTTTTCTGGATGGAACAGCACTGGTTTGCCAAGGTATGCGGGGACCGCGTCAACGCCGTTGTACACAGTGTCCTCCTGCTGAAAGGATTCTCCTGCCAAGGCTTTTTTTACCAGATTATAACAGGTGTCCACGAGCCATTGGCTGTCAGCCAGGGTTGTAAGGGCTTGTTTTCCGGAGGCGATACGACTAATGGCCTCCGGTTCAGCGCCGGTACCGGTAACCAGGGGCCATGCTTCCTGGGGACAGCCTGCTTTTTCCAGCGCCATGGCGCAGCCACCTGCCAGCGCATCCGATGCGGTGCAAAGAATATCCGGCATAGTCTGAGGATAGAATTCAGCCAAGGATGCCTCGCACTGTGCTGCTGCCAGTTCCCCGGAACTGCCCAGGATACAGGTATCTTCGAAGGAGATTCTGCCGGAGGGGCAGGTAAGAACGCCGGAGTTAAAATATGCCTGCAACAGATCCAAAACCCCTTGGTAAAACAGCAGGGAGTTATTATCTTCGGGGGAACCCATGAATAACTCAACGGTATAACTGCGCGCTTCCTCTGCTGCGGTTTGCAGCTGTTTGGAATTAACAATATACTCTCCGATGGCGGTACCCAGAGAATAGTTGTCAAAAGCCACATAGCAGCTAACCCCGCCGGTGTTCATCAGCATCCGGTCATAGGCGATTACCGGGATGCCGGCAGCCTGGGCGCGGTTAAGTACATCTGTCAGCATCAGAGAATCCACCGCCGCCACCACAAGGCAATTTACATTCTGGTCAATGAGTAGACCGATCTGTTCTGCCTGAAGCTGAGGGTCGGATTCCGCATATTGCAGTACCACACGGGCATTCCTGCCTAGAAGCGCTGCCAAGGCAGCGCCTTCCTCTGCCCATCGGGTCACCTGCTCGTCGGGCAGGGAGATACCGACGGCTTTCGTCTGCTCCTGGGATTGGGAGGAGAGGGAAGCAGTGGAGGTGTTGGGGGCGGTTTCTGCCGGTGGAGCGGTACAGCCGGTCAGCAGAAAAACTGCCGCCAGCAGCAGAAAAAAATACCGTTTCATAAAGTTTCCTTGCCTTTTTCAAATCTTTGTGACTATTATAACCTGTTTTTTTCCGGGAAGTCAACAATATTTTGCCGAAACCCTGTTTGACAAATTCCTGTTTATCGGGCAGTTGCTTGCAATGCAGCGTAGGGCGGGGGCTTGCCCCCGCCGCCGATATTACATGCATTTGTGCGGCGGGGGCAAGCCCCCGCCCTACTGCCCGGCAAATCGGAATTTGAAATGCAGCGCAATAAGAAAACCGCATCCCGGGTGGGATGCGGTTTCTGTTTGGCAGATTAGTACATACCGCCCTGGGCAGCAGCAGCCATAGCGGCAGCGTCAGCCTCGGGACTGGGCTTGTCGGCCACCAGAGATTCGGTGGTCAGCACGCAGGATGCAATGGAAGCGGCGTTCTCCAGAGAAGAACGGGTAACCTTGGTGGGATCCACGATGCCCGCCGCGATCATGTCCACATACTGCTCGGTGTAGGCGTTGTAGCCGTAACCGATCTTCTTGGAGCTTCTAATCTTCTCATAGACCACGCTGCCGTCCACACCGGCATTCTCCGCGATCTGGCGGATGGGAGCCTGCAGGGCGGTGGCGATGATCTTGGCGCCGGTTTTTTCGTCACCGGTCAGCTTTGCGATCAGTTTTTCAACAGCGGCAACGGCGTTGACCTGCGCAGTACCGCCGCCGGCCACGATGCCTTCTTCCACAGCGGCGCGGGTAGCGTTCAGAGCATCCTCAACGCGCAGCTTCTGCTCCTTCATGGCAACCTCGGTCTGTGCGCCAACCTTGATAACGGCAACGCCGCCAGCCAGCTTAGCCAGACGCTCCTGGAGCTTCTCACGGTCGTAATCGGAAGTGGTGGTGGCAATGGCAGCGCGGATCTGCTGTGCGCGGCCCTTAATGGCCTCGGCATCGCCGGCGCCGTCCACGATGGTGGTGGTGTCCTTGGTAACCACGATCTGACGGGCGTGGCCTAGGTCAGCCATGGTAGCCTCGGTCAGCTCCATGTTCAGCTGGCTGGAGATCACAGTACCACCGGTGAGGATGGCAATATCCTGCAGCATTTCCTTGCGGCGGTCGCCAAAGCCGGGTGCCTTGACGCAGACGCAGTTGAAGTTGCCGCGCAGGCGGTTCACCAGCAGGGTAGCCAAAGCATCGCCTTCCACATCTTCGGCAATAATCATCATCTTCTTACCGGACTTAACAACAGGCTCCAGAATGGGCAGGATCTCCTGGATGGAAACGATCTTTTTGTCGGTAATCAGTACAACAGCGTCATCCAGAACAGCTTCCATCTTGTCCGTATCGGTAACCATATAGGGGGAGATGTAGCCCCGGTCAAACTGCATACCCTCAACCACTTCCAGGCCGGTCTCCGCAGTTTTGCTCTCTTCGATGGTGATGACACCTTCGGTGCCAACCTTCTCCATTGCTTCAGCAATCAGTGCGCCCACGGACTCGTCGCCGGAGGAAACGGTGCCGACACGGGCGATGTCCTCAGAGCCGTTGACAGGAACGGAATGCTCTTTGATGGCGGCAACAGCAGCCTCGACGGCCTTCTCGATGCCCTTACGCATAACCATGGGATTTGCGCCGGACGCTAGGTTCTTCAGACCCTCACGGGTGATGGCCTGCGCCAGAACGGTAGCGGTGGTTGTACCGTCACCGGCAACATCGTTGGTCTTGGTGGCTACTTCGCGAATCAGCTGGGCGCCCATGTTCTCGAAGGCGTCCTCCAGCTCCACTTCCTTAGCAATGGTAACACCATCGTTGGTAACCAGGGGAGCCCCAAACTTTCTTCCCAGCACCACATTGCGGCCCTTGGGACCCAGGGTAACCTTAACGGTATCGGCCAGCTGGTCAATGCCGGCCTGCAGCTTCTTACGGGCTTCTTCACCGTAAATAATCATCTTTGCCATGTTTCATATCCTCCTTACTCGGTAACAACAGCCAGAACATCTTCCAGCTTCACAAACTTGTAATCGACACCGTCCAGTTTGATCTCACTGCCGGTGAAGTTGCCAACCACGACCTTGTCGCCGGCCTTGATGTCCTTCACATCGGGGCCTGCGGACATGACTTCGTAGATTGCGGGCTTTTCCTTGGCGGTAGTAGCCAGAATGATGCCGGAAGAGGTGGTCTCCTCAGCTTCGGTCTGCTTCAGCACCAGGTTGTCTGCTGTGGGTCTGAGTTTCATATCGATTCCTCCAAATATGGTTATTTATAATGTATGTCCTGCTCTTACAGTTGTTAGCACTCTTTTGTTTTGAGTGCTAACGGCTATATAATAACCTACTGCTTTAGAAAAAGCAAGCATTATTTGCAGTTTTTGCAATAAATTTTATAAATGTTTTATGAATAAATGTAAATTGCGGGTTATTGAGTAGTTGTATTTGGGAAAACGGGGAATTTATAAACCAGCGGTTATTTGCAACAAAGACTGCATTAAAGGAAATACTGTGACGGTCTTTGGTCATTTTGGATAAAAAACCTTAAAAAAGCAGCGGTTTTGGACTTGCCTTTTGTGCGATTTTCCATTATAATGTTCAAGTATAGCCAAAAACAGGAAGGAGGCGGCAGCCGTGGGCGAAGTGATTGCTGTATTGTCCGGCAAGGGCGGTACAGGTAAGACCTCTGTTTGCGCGGGTATTGCCGCCGCGCTGGCACAGCAGGGGAAGAAAGTCCTGTGTATCGACTGTGATGTGGGGCTGCGGAATCTGGATATTGCTTTGGGTATTTCGGAGCTGGGCGCATTATCTTTTCTGGATGTCTGCCGGGGAGATTACATCCCGGAGCTGGCAGCCTGCCACCCGGTTTATCCCAATCTGAAGTTTTTGACTGCCCCCATGGGCTGTACAGCCGATGCCATTGACCGGACGGAGTTTGCCCGGATGCTGGACAGCGCCCGCAGCCATTTTCACTATATCCTGCTGGATGCGCCTGCCGGTATCGATGTCGGTTTCCGTCTGGCAGCCAGCTCTGCCGACAGTGTTCTGTTGGTAACAGGACCGGATCCTGCTTCTATTCGGGATGCCAGACAGGCATCCGATGCATTGGAGTTGATGGGCAAGGAAAATGTCCGGCTGGTAGTTAACCGGATCAGCAAGGCTATGGCCGCTGCTCTGGAGCTGACTGTGGATGATATTATGGACAGCGCGGGCCGGGGTCTGATCGGCATTGTACCGGAGGACCGGAATGTGGTCCTGGCCGCGGCTTTCCGCCAGCCCCTGCTGGGCTACACCCGTAAGGGCGCTGCCGCCGCCTGCAAGCGCATTGCCAAGCGAATCCAGGGACTGACTGTACCTATTTTAAATGTAATTAAGTAAAGGAGAGGTTGCTGTGAATATTGCGTTTTTAGCCCATGACAAGAAAAAAGAACTGATGGTCCAGTTCTGTACTGCATATAAGAGCGTTTTGGTCAAGCATAATCTATATGCTACTGCCACCACCGGCCGGCTGATCGCGGACAGCACCGGCCTGCCTATCACCATGCTGCTGTCCCACAAGCAGGGCGGCCATCAGCAGATCAATGCCCGGATCGCCTACAATGAGATCGACCTGGTACTGCTGTTCACAGACCCCAACACCACCGATCCCTGGGATGACAGCCAGATGATCGAAACCATCCGCCACTGCGATAAGCAGAATGTGCCCATCGCCACCAACCTGGCCAGCGCCGAAATGGCCATTATGGGTCTGCAGCGGGGCGATCTGGATTGGCGTGAAATGCTGCACAACAAGCCCAAATTTCAGTTGTAATTGTCTGTCATTCCGGGCAGCCTGCGCGGGATGACATTTTCTTGAAAGGAATATAATTATGGAACGAATCAAACCCCGTACGCTCTCGGGATTTATGGAGCTTCTGCCCCAGAAGCAGCAGAAGCTGGAGCGGATGATGGAAATTCTCCGCCGCACCTATTCTCTTTACGGTTTTGCCCCTCTGGACACCCCTGCTATTGAGGATGCCCAGATCTTGCTTGCCAAGGGCGGCGGTGAGACCGAAAAGCAGATCTACCGTTTCCAGAAAGGCGATAATGACCTGGCGTTGCGTTTTGACCTGACAGTGCCCCTGGCAAAATATGTGGCGCTGCACTGCAATGACCTGGCATTCCCCTTCCGCCGTTACCAGATCAGCAAGGTCTACCGGGGCGAGCGGGCGCAGCGTGGCCGTTTCCGGGAATTCTACCAGGCAGACATCGACATCATCGGTGACGGCAAGCTGGATATTCTTAACGAGGCGGAGATCCCTGCGATTATTTACCGGGTATTCCGGGGCTTTGGTCTGGAACGTTTCCAGATCCGGGTGAATAACCGAAAGATCCTCAACGGCTTTTATGCAATGCAGGGTCTGAGCGGGAAGAGCGGCGAGATCATGCGCACCGTAGATAAGCTAGATAAGATCGGCGCAGAAAAGGTTCGCGCCATTCTGGTGGAGGACTGCGCTATTACCGGCGACCAGGCGGATGAGATCCTGAAGTTTATCGCTATCACCGGCACCAACGCAGAAGTGCTGGCAGCTTTGAACGGCTACGCCGGCAGAGAAGAGACTTTTGACGCAGGCCTTGGGGAATTGCAGGCGGTAACTGCTAACTTGTCTGCCTTCGGCGTCCCTGAAAAGAACTTTGCAGTGGACCTGACCATTGCCAGAGGTCTGGACTACTACACCGGTACAGTCTATGAGACCACCTTGCTGGACCATCCGGAGATCGGCTCTGTCTGCTCCGGCGGTCGGTACGATAATCTTGCGGGTTACTATACGGAAAAGGAACTGCCCGGCGTGGGTATTTCCATTGGCCTGACCCGGTTGTTCTATGTGCTGGACGAGCAGGGACTGCTGAATCCCGATCTGCCCAGCGCCCCGGCAGATGCCCTGGTGCTGCCCATGACCCAGGATCCTGCTCCTGCCATAGCCCTGGCGGAGACCCTGCGTGGCGCTGGTATACGGGTGCAGCTTTACGGTGAGCAGAAGAAGTTCAAGCAGAAAATGAGCTATGCGGACAAGATCGGTGTTCCTTATGCGGTGCTGCTGGGTGAGGACGAGATCGCCGAAGGCAAGTGTTCTGTGAAGGATATGCGGACCGGTGAGCAGATCACCGTGTCCCCGGCAGAAGCTGCCGCCCATATCCAGGCAGGTCTCGCCGCAGGCAATGGCCCCATTATTCTGGAGAAATAAGCAACAGGGGACGCACCGCGTCCCCTGTTTTGTAAATGATACGGAGGTATCCTTATGGAAGAAAAATTTCTTGCGGCGGTGGCCGCTGCCCGGACCCAGGCGGAGAAACTGGGGGTCCGCATCCGCCCCGTTTCCGACATGGCCACTGCCCGGCGGTGCCTTTCCGGCCACCGGGAGAGCGACGGTTTTTACGCCCTGGCAGATCAGGGGAGGTTAGATCTTTCTTTGGAAGCCCTTGCGGTGAAAAAGGAGTTTACTGCGCTGTTTGACGACCAGCAGGCAAATACTGCCTTGGAGCGGCTGCTCTGCGCCGGATATACCTTTTAATAAACATCCATCTGGGAGACCAAGCAAAGGGGTTGTCCGGTGATAGGGTGGAGCAGCTCCAGTTTTTTCGCACACAGAAGCTGTGTTTTTAACCCATGGGCATGGGAATATTCCACAGATTCCCGGCTGCCGTATTGGGGGTCTCCCAAAATGGGGAAACCCATGTGGGCACAGTGGACCCGGAGCTGATGGGTACGCCCGGTGATGGGCTGAAGTGCCAGTCGGCTCACTGGCCCGCAAGTCTCCAATACCTGAAAATGGGTGCGTGAGGGTTTACCTTCCTGGTTTACATAACGCAAAAGGCTGGGCAGGGGACGACGGGCGATGGGCGCGTCAATGATCCCCTCTGGGACGCGCGGCGCACCCCAGACAAGGGCGTGGTAAGTCTTTTGCACTTTTTGCTTCTGGCTGAGCAGCGCGTGCATGTGTGAATTCTTCGCCAGCAGAACAATGCCGAAGGTATCCCGGTCCAGACGGGTCAAGGGGTGGAAGGCACAGCTTTGACCGGTTTTCTGATAGTGCGCCAGTACCCGGTTGGCAAGGGTGCCTGTGAGGGTCGCCCGGGATGGGTGAATAAGCATACCTGCCGGTTTGTCCACCACCAGAATATGGTCATCTTCATAAAGAACCGTCAAAGGACCGTCCTCTGCCGGGTATTGGGGGGTGGGTTCATCCAGAGGGACTGCGATCACATCCCCCGGCTGCACCGGATAGTCCGTATGTCTGGGGATGCCGTTGACGAACAGCTTGTCCTGCCACTTGAGCCGGTTCATCAGCCCTGTGGACATGGCCATATCCTCTTTCAGAATGGCAGAAAGACGCCCCGTCCGGGTGGCGACATGCTTCAGTTCCACGGATATTCCCTCCTTCCGTTTGTTTCAAGTGCAAAAAGACCCTGCTGTGAAAGCAGGGTCTTTTGATTGCTTCTTACAGAGCGCCCTTGACCTTCTCAACCAGAGCAGCGAAAGCAGCTGCGTCCTGGATAGCCATCTCGGACAGGCTCTTGCGGTTCATCTCGATACCGGCCTTCTTCACACCGTTCATGAAGGTGGAGTAGTTCAGACCGAAGGGCTTCACAGCAGCGGACAGACGAGTGATCCACAGTCTGCGATAATCACGCTTCTTCAGCTTACGGCCAACAAAAGCGTAGTTGCCGGACTTCATGACGGCCTGCTTGGCCATCTTAAAGTGCTTGGACTTAGAACCCCAGTAGCCCTTGGCGAGCTTCAGGGTAGCATTTCTTCTCTTGCGCGTCATCATTGCGCCTTTAACTCTTGCCATTTTTCAACATCCTCCTTCTCTTACTTGTACGGGATCATCTTCTTGACGGTAGCCACATTGGTTACGTCAGCATAAGCAGTGGTGCGAAGACGACGGGTACACTTGGTGTCCTTCTTGGTGAGGATGTGGCTCTTGTATGCGCGGGCTCTCTTGACCTTACCGGACTTGGTGAGGTTGAATCTCTTCTTTGCGCCGCTATGGGTTTTCAGCTTGGGCATAGTAGTATACTCCTTCCGTATCTTTCGTAATGACTGTCTTATTTGCTGTTCTTGGGGGTGAGGAACATGGCCATAAAACGACCCTCCAGCTTAGGATTCTTTTCCATGGTTGCAGCTTCTGCGCAGGCCTCGGCAAAATCCATCAGCAGCTTCTCACCAAGATTGGTGTGTGCCATCTCACGGCCGCGAAAGCGGACGCTGACCTTGACACGGTTGCCATCGCCCAGGAACTTCAGGGCGCTCTTGATCTTGGTATTCAGGTCGTTGGTGTCGATACTGGGGCTCATGCGGATCTCCTTGATCTCCACCACCTTCTGGTTCTTCCGGGCATCCTTCTCCCGCTTCTTCTGGTCGTAGCAGAATTTGGAATAGTCCATGATCTTACATACAGGGGGGGTGGCGTTGGGAGAGATCTTAACCAGATCCAGTCCCTGCTCCTCTGCCATCTCATTGGCTTCGGCTGCGGATACGATACCCAGCTGCGCGCCGTCGGCACCGATAAGCCGGATCTCCTTATCCCGGATTTCCTCATTGAGCTGATGATCTAACTTGGCTATGGTAAGCACCTCCAAAAAAGCCTGGCAGATATAGGTGTCTGCCAAATAAAAAAGCGGATGGCAATCCATCCGCATACTCGCACAATCTCCCCGCAGGGAAGGTGGAATATTGACCTCTTTGCAGCTTGGCTTGAGGTGAGGCGGATGTACAGCCTTCTTTATTACCCACATATACTAGCACAGCAAAATAGGTTTGTCAACCCTTTTTTGTGAGAAAAGGGAGGATTGCTCCTCCCTTTTATGTTTTAATTAGGCTTCTTTCTTCTTCCGGTTTTTTTCAACCAGTCCGCCAATGACCATGACTACAGCGAACACGATCAAATACCACACGCAGCCCATTTTGTGGCTCAGTGCGCATGCAACTACCATGAACACACTGCCGCACATGGCCAGGATAGGCAGTACAAACCGACGCAGTAGATTCTGCTCCTTTTCCTTACGCATCCACTGGATCAGCATGGGCAGATACATCAGATAGATGGTGATGATGGGCAGCTCGGTGGAGTCAAACACGAAAGGTCCGGTCCAGGTGCAGGCAAGGTTGGAAAGGTAAAAATACAGGAACCATACTGCGGTGATCATCAGGGCAAACACTGCCGAGTTGGTGGGCATATCAGAGTTTTCGTCCACCCGGCTGAATAGCTTAATAGCAGGACCTTCGCCCCGGGCAGCCAGAGAGTACATACACCGGCTGCAGCCCAGCATCAGACCGTTGGTGGTGCCCAGACAGGAAATGGCGATGAACAGGTTGAGAATGTTGCCCAGAACGCCGCCGAAGATGTTGGTAAATGCTACGGTAGCGCCTTTATCCAGCAGCTCCTGGTTGGAAGCGCCGCCGGCAACGCCTATGTAGTAGAACAGGTATACCGCCACGATGACGATGCCGCCCAGGACCAGTGCCTTGGGCAGATTTTTCTTGGAATCCTTGATCTCTGCATTGACGGAGGTGGCAATGATCCAGCCCTCATAGGCAAATGCGGTGGCGCACACAGCCGCAAACAGGGGATTATCCGCTACAGCTGCCACCTGGCCGGAGGTAACAAAATTCTCCTGGAGGGTGCCTCTGGCAAGACCGATGATGAGGCCCACCACAGCCATCAGCGACAGGGGGATCAGCTTAATCACGGTAGTAGAGGTCTGGAATTTGCCTGCCAGTTTGGGGGACAGTGCGTTCATGCCGTACACCAGGCACAGGTAGAACAGGGTCAGCGCCATACACTCCGGTCCGATAATACAGCCCCCTTCTGCCGCCGGGATAGTCATGGGGAAAGCAGGGAAGGCAGAGGTGATAAATTCCAGGGTGTACCGGGCAGACAACCATGCAAGGGCAGAGGTCATGCCGGGAAAATAGATGACAGTACAGAACCAGCCCATGTAATAGCCGTAACGGGGACCTACGGTGGCTTCCGCATAGTCCACAAGACCGTTGACCCGTTCGTATTTCTGACCCATAAAAGAGAAGGTCAGCAGACATACCAGCATAATCGCGCCGCCGATCAGCCAGGCAAGAATACCCATAGGCATATCGCCGCCGGTTTTTTGCAGGATGGTCTGGGCTTTGAAGAAGACACCGGAACCGATAACAATTCCAACCACCATGCAGATGGCAGTGAACAAACCGTATTTACGGTGCAGTTGGTTTGGCATAGGATCGTCCTCCTTTTTATATCGGTACTATTATATAGGAACGCTCCTGAAAAGTCAACGAGACTCTTGACACGGGGATGCATGTATGCTAAACTTATGCCAACCGAATAACTGCAACATGATAGAGGCGCGTTATACCATCAGTACCGCCGTCGGGATGCCTTCGCAGGGCTGTGCCGTCGGGAAAGGGGTAGACGCCGAAGGGGCCGAGGCGTAAGGCTCACCTGGGCAGAGGGAATAAGATCTCTCTGACTGTCGCAACTGCGGAGTGCTATCATCTTTCATCTTTCTACCCGGCAAAGGGGTATTTGGATGATCCCTGATAGCCGATGTTTGTATTCATCGGTTATTTTTTATTCAGGAGGAAAAGATAATGACAAAGAACACGATTTTCACAGGGGCGGCAACCGCCATCATCACCCCCATGACAGAAACCGGGGTAGATTATCCTGCTTTTGGGAAGCTGATCGACTGGCAGATTGCCCAGGGTATTGATGCTCTGGTGATCTGCGGCACCACCGGCGAAGGCTCTACTCTTTCTGACCAGGAGCATAAGGAGGTGCTGGAGTTTGCCATCCGTACCGCCGCCGGCAGAGTGCCTATGATCGCGGGCACCGGCTCTAACGACACTGCCTACGCCATCCGTCTGACCAAGCACGCCTGTGAGGTGGGCTACGACGCCATTCTTTCCGTTACGCCTTATTATAATAAGGCTACCCAGAAGGGACTGATCGCCCACTTTACTGCTATTGCCGATGCCTCCACCAAGCCGCTGATTTTGTACAATGTACCCAGCCGTACCGGTGTGAATATTGAGCCGTCTACTTACGCCGTCCTGGCAGACCACCCCAACATCGCTGCCATTAAGGAAGCCAACGGCAACATATCCAAGATCGTGGAGACTGCCGCCTTGGTAGATGGCAAGCTGGACATCTACTCCGGCAACGACGACCAGATCGTACCGATCCTGGCCTGCGGCGGCAAGGGTGTGATCTCTGTTTTGTCCAATGTGGTTCCTGCCGAGACATCTCAGATCTGCCACCGGTTCTTTGAAGGAGATGTAGCGGGGGCTATGGAGATGCAGAAAAAGTACCTGGCGCTGACCAATGCGTTGTTCTGCGAGGTCAACCCCATCCCTGTGAAGTCTGCTATGGAAGCCATGGGCTTCTGCCAGGGTGTGCTGCGTCTGCCCTTGACACCTATGGATACAGCCAACAAGGAAAAGCTTCTTGCCTGTATGCGCCAAGTGGGGCTGGAGGTATAATATGATCCGAATCGGAATCGTAGGCTACGGCAATCTGGCAAAGGGCGTGGAATGCGCCATTCGTCAGAATCCGGATATGGAATTGGCTGCTGTGTTTACCCGCCGGGATCCTGATTCTGTGCAGATCCGCACCCCCGGAGTGCCGGTGCTGACCACAGCCCAGGTCCTTGGGTGGAAGGATAAGATCGATGTGATGATCCTCTGCGGCGGCAGCGCCACGGACCTTCCGGAAATGACCCCGGCCTTTGCCCGGGATTTTAATGTGATCGACAGCTTTGATAACCATTCCTGCATCCCGGAACACTATGCAAAGGTAGATGCAGCCGCGGTGGAAGGCGGCAATATTGCTTTTATTTCTGTGGGCTGGGACCCGGGCCTGTTTTCCGTGAACCGGCTTTATGCCTCTGCCATTCTGCCCCAGGGTAAGGACTATACCTTCTGGGGCAAGGGCGTCAGCCAGGGCCATTCCGACGCGGTGCGCCGGATTCCCGGGGTGCTGGACTGCCGGCAGTATACCATTCCTGTTCCCGAGGCTATGGAGCGGGTCCGTGCCGGTGAGAATCCGGAACTGACCACCCGTCAGAAGCATACCCGGTACTGCTATGTGGTTGCCCAGGAATCTGCGGATAAGACAGCAATTGAGCAGGCCATTAAGACCATGCCCGGTTACTTTGCCGACTATGACACCACCGTGGAGTTTATCTCTATGGAGCAAATGCGCCGGGAACACAGCGGTCTGCCCCACGGAGGCAGCGTGATCCGCAGCGGTGTAACCGGCTGGGAGGGAGAAAACCGCCAGACCATCGAGTATAAGCTGACCCTGGACTCCAACCCCCAGTTTACATCCAGCGTGCTGGTAGCTCTGGCACGGGCGGCTATGAGGATGAAAGCCCGGGGTGAAACCGGCTGCCGCACCATTTTCGATGCTGCTCCGGCAGACCTGAGCATGCTGCCCAGAGAGGAAATTATCGCCCACATGCTGTAAAATGTTATAGAGAGAGGATCTTTATGCTATACAAAAATCTTGGTGTCAACGATGCCGGCCATCTGACCTTTGCCGGCTGCGATACCACCGAACTTGCTAAGCAGTACGGTACTGCCCTGATGGTGATGGATGAGGAAGTTATCCGCAGCCGCTGCCGTACCTATATCCATGCCATGCAGGCGTATCTTCCTGCCGGCTCCCGGCCTCTGTATGCCAGCAAGGCCCTGAGCATCCGCCGGATCTATGAGATCATGGCGGAAGAAGGCATGGGGGTTGATGTGGTGTCTGCCGGTGAGCTGTACACTGCTGCCCAGGCAGGCTTTCCCATGGAAAGCGCCTTTTTCCACGGCAACAGCAAGACGGATCGGGATATTTGCCTTGCCATGGACAAGGGCCTGGGCTACTTTGTATGCGACAATGCGGACGAGCTGGATGCCATCAACGCAGAGGCAGGCCGCCGGAACCTTCGACAGAAGATATTGCTGCGGCTGACCCCCGGCATTGACCCCCACACCCACGAAAAGATCAACACCGGTAAGGTGGATTCCAAATTTGGCGCGGCGATTGAAACAGGACAGGCAGAAGAACTGATCCTTTTGGCACTTTCCAAGGAAAACATCGATCTGCAGGGCTACCATTGCCACATCGGTTCTCAGATCTTCGACCATGCGCCTTTCTGCGACGCGGCGGTGATGATGCTGGAGTTTGCTGCTCATATCCGGGACAAGCATGGATTCTCTGCCCCCGTGGTCAATCTGGGCGGCGGCATGGGTGTTCCCTATACGGAAGAACAGCCTGCTATCGACTATGAAGCCAATATCCGCAGCATCGGCAAGCTTGTTGCCGATACCTGCGCCCGTCTTGACCTGACCCCACCGGCAATTTTGATGGAGCCGGGCAGAAGCATCGTTGCCGATGCGGGCATCACCCTGTACAGCGTAGCTTCCATTAAGCAGATCCCGGGCTTTAAGAACTATGTTGCGGTGGACGGCGGTATGACTGACAATCCCCGGTATACCCTGTACCAGGCTGCTTATACAGTGTTGCCGGCGGACCGGATGAAAGACCAGAAAAATCTGGTGTGTACCGTTGCCGGCTGCTGCTGCGAAAGCGGCGACTTGCTGCAGGAAAATGTGTCCCTGCCCCATCCCCGGCGGGGCGACCTGCTGGCTGTGCTGACCACCGGTGCGTACAATTTCTCCATGGCATCCAACTATAACCGGGTGCCCAGGCCGCCCATCGTGATGATCGGCAAGGACGGTCCTTATGTTGCTGTCCGTCGGGAAAGCTACGATGATCTGATGCGAAACGATATGTAAAAAACTCCGTGTATCAGCTGACCAGCTGATACACGGAGTTTTTTTCGGTTATCAGATGAGGATAATGCCCTTGGGAGCGGCGGTGATATGCGCCGTCACCCGGCAGGCAAGGCTGTGGTCGTAATAGCGTTCCATTTCGGTTTCATACTTGCCAAAGGCAATGGTATTCATAGGAAAATACCGGACCAGCCAATACAGTTTTAATCGAAGATAATGCCCTTGGGGGCGGCAGTGATATGATCCAAAACGCGAGCGGCAAGACCGTGATCGTAGTAACGCTCGATGGCAACCTCGTGCCGGCCAAAGCTTGCTTTGAACTGGGAGACCAGCTCCAGAGCCTTATAGTTATGACCCTGGGCTTTGGCGATGACAATATCTGCCCAGCCGTCCAGGTATTCCGCATACAGCATGAGCAGACGCCAGGATACAGTTTGGGGACGGGTAGGCATATTGGGATGTTTGCTTGCCAGATTCCGAAGCTGTGCAGCCAGATCGTGTACAGCGCTGAGCTGGGGAACACGCTCCGGATCGTAGAAAGCGGAAATGCTGCGATCCTTGGAGTGGATACCTTCCATGTACTCAAAGTCAAAAGCCTTGCTGACAGCCTTGAGGATGCTGACAACCTTGGACCAGTCGTTGCCGTAAATGTGGGTGAAGTAGTCTTCCACAACAGCGTCAAATTCCACCTCTCTGTCCATCAGCGTGGTGGCGTATAGGTAGGTCAGGAAAGCGTTGGGCCAGCAGCTTCTCTGGGAACCATCTTCAATGTAGCCGTTGATGCCCATGTGCTTCAGGCTGCGCACATCCTCATAGATGCGCTTACCCATGGAGAACACACCGGGGTCCAGGAACTGATGCCGCCAGAAGTGATACTCAAAGGTATAAACGGTGCCAGGCCAAACCTCACGCCACTCCTTAAGATAGGCAAAGCACTCCTCGGTGGTGGTGGGCTTCTCGTAAGCGTTGCGAATGTAAGGCTTGGTGGGCGGGATCACGGAATCGGGACCGATACTGGAAGCGTAGTCCCGGGAGATGGGACAATAGGACATGATGAACCGGTCGGGGTTGTTGATCTTGGTATACTCCGGGGCGAAGAAGGTATCCACGTAAGCGGAGAAGCTGATCCGGGTTTTAATACCCTTAGCCGTGAGCTTTTCATCGATCTCATTGTGGATCCGCAGCAGCCAGTCGGAGGGGCGCATGGTGCTGCATTCGTCGCACTCGCAGTGGTTGCAGTTGCCGTCAGCAAGGGACACGCGGATGTAGGTGTAGTTGGGGTGCAGCTCGGCGTAGTTTACCACCTCGTCAGCGATCCGGGAGCGGACCCAGTCCTGGGACATGCACAGGTTGGTATACAGGGGGGCTTTTTTGTAGAATTCCCGCTTGCCGTTCCGCAGAGCCAGCATAGACTTTTGCTCCTCGGTATATGCATCCAGACCCTCAAAAACGTTATTAACAGAGTTGGAGTCGGGGAAACCGAAGGGACGGGCGGTCCAACCATGGCCAACAGCTGCCAGCACCAGGCCGCGCTTATTTACTTCAATTTCACACTGCCGGCGCCACTGGAGGATCACCTCGTCGGTAAGCTCCTCGGAGGGCCGGGTGGGGTTATTCATGTGGGTGTAGTAACGGTTGTAGTAGCCGTTGGGAACGAACCACTCCACCATAAAGGTGTTCATTTCCAGCTTGGCATAGAAGTCAATAGCTCCCAGCATGCTCTCCTGGTACTCACAGCCCTCGTCGCAGAAGCCACGGAGCCGGTGATCGGCAACCTTGTGGTACTGTACGCCCTCGATATGCTTGTTGGGAATGTACTCGCCGTCGGCGCCGGGGTACAGGAAGCGGCAGCCATTTTCCTTCAGCAGGCGATAAACGGCAAACAGAACACTTCTGGGGTTGGAGCCGGCAAGAATACCGCCCTCGGCAGTGGTGTCCACATGGATAATGTCATCCAGCACAGGATCGGCCACATCGTTGGGCAAACCGAAGTCCTCCAAAAGACCCAACCGGAAGCCGTCGGTGTCGCTGAGGTCATGGGTGATCCTGGCACAGCCGCCCTCGGGCATCATCATCAGAAGGTATTCCTTCAGCTCCTGAGCTGCAAAGGCCAGAACCTCGTCATCGCGCATGATTCTAATGGTAAACATAAAGCATCCTCCTTTTTCTAGGCACTTTGCATTATAACACACTAGGAAGATCCTGGCAACGAAAAAATCATAATAATTAAAATTTTAACGTTTTTTAAGATTTCCGAGAAGCTCCAGAACCATGCGGCAGTGCTCCCGCTCCCGGTCTGCCAGCCGGGCAAAGACTTGACCGTATTCGGGATCGGAAGAACGGGCTTCATATTGGGCAAGACACCGCATTTCCCGTCCATAGCACCGCCGCAGAAGCTGCTCCGGATCTTCTGATGCCGGCGGCGTTGCTTTGACGGCGGGATGGGTGCCCGTAAGTAAAGTATAGATTCCTTTCAAACAGGCGCAGTGGGATTGCTCGTCCTCGTACATCCGTCGCAGGATGGTGCTATCTTTCCCTTGAAGACGGCGGGATAGCTGTAAATAGATCGCTGCATCCGTCCACTCCTGGGCGATCAGTTCCAGAAGTCCCTGTTCCCGGGAAATGGCGGGGGTGCTTGCCTGTACCCGCTCCCATACCCTGGCGGCCTTGGCAGGGTCAATTTTTTCCATAAGATCACTCCCTTAAAATATTGTATATACCAGTATATTCCCCGGGGGCAGAAAAAAACCACCCTTCCTGTCGAACAAATCCCGATTTGACGGACAGTTCCTGCGTTCATAATCGTAGGGGCGGGCAAAAGGTGAATTGCCCCAAAGGGGCAAGAGAGGCCACCCTGGGGTGTTGCCCGTCCGCCTAATATTTTCAAAAATATTGGGGTTTTCGTAGAAAATCATTGATTGATCGCCACTGGCGATATGATTTTGCATAGCAAAATCACCGGGCGACCGATGGTCGTCCCTACGGTGTTGTACGATAGACTCACCGAGAAACAGGAATTTATCAAAATGGCTCTTTTCTTTTTCGTTCATTTGTGCTATTATATATTCATAATGTACCGGGAGGTCTGCACAATGGCAAGAACAACCAATAAGGCACAATTGATCCTGGATTTTGTGAATCAATTTGTGCAGGAGAACGGCTTTGCTCCCTCGGTGCGGGAGATCGGTGCGGCAGTGGGGCTTCGTTCCACGGCTTCCGTCAGCTACCACTTGCAGCACCTTCAGCAGAAGGGTCTGCTCCTGTCTCCCAGCAGCAAGGGCCGCAAACGCAGCATTGTAACCGCCCAGCGTCCCGGACAGATCCCCGTGGTGGGCGTGGTAACCGCAGGTCAGCCCATTCTTGCTGTGGAAAACCAGGAGGGGATGATGGCCTGGGAGGGGGAACCGGGCTGTTTTGCCCTGCGTGTCCGGGGCGAGAGTATGATCGGTGCCGGCATCCTCAGCGGAGATAAGGTGGTCGTGCGTCCCCAGCCCACAGCCGATGACGGGCAGATCGTGGTTGCCCGGATCGGGGACGAGGCCACAGTCAAGCGCCTATCCCGGCAGAACGGACAGGTATGGCTGCTGCCGGAAAATCCGGAATATGCGCCCATTGACGGCAGTGAGGCAGAGCTGATCGGTATTGTCAAAGCGGTGATCCGTGAATACTGAGCAAAAGAGTGCTTTGCCACCATTTTGTGACCTTTATGAAAAAAATTATGCGAAAAGGCAAAAATATGAAAAAATAATTGCATTTTCTGGCTGTCTGTGCTATACTATCTGCGCATTAAATGTAAAACGTTAAAAAACGGCGGTAAAGAGCCGCCGGCAATTATGAAAGGGGTACACAAATGTCTCATAAGTATGTCTACCTGTTTACCGAAGGCAACGGTTCCATGCGGGAGCTGTTGGGCGGCAAGGGCGCAAACCTTGCAGAAATGACCAACATCGGTCTGCCTGTTCCTCAGGGCTTCACCATTTCCACCGAAGCCTGCACCAAGTATTACGAAGACGGCCGCATGATCAACGATGATATCCAGGCACAGATCATGGAACATGTTACAAAACTGGAAGCCATCACCGGAAAGAAGTTCGGCGACAAGGAGAATCCTCTGCTGGTCTCTGTCCGTTCCGGCGCCCGTGCTTCTATGCCCGGCATGATGGATACAATCCTGAACCTGGGTCTGAACGAAGAGGTTGTTGAAGTTTTGGCAGCCAAGTCCGGCAACCCCCGTTGGGCTTACGACTGCTACCGCCGCTTCATCCAGATGTACTCCGACGTCGTTATGGAAGTCGGCAAGAAGTACTTCGAGGTCCTTATCGACGAGATGAAGGAGCGCAAGGGTGTTACCCAGGACGTGGAGCTGACCGCTGAGGACCTGAAGGAGCTGGCTGGCCAGTTCAAGGCTGAGTACAAGTCCAAGCTGGGCGTTGACTTCCCCAGCGATCCTGTTGAGCAGCTGATGGGCGCTGTCAAGGCTGTTTTCCGCAGCTGGGACAACCCCCGTGCAAACATCTACCGTCGTGAGAATGACATCCCCTACTCCTGGGGTACCGCTGTTAACGTCCAGTCCATGGCCTTCGGCAACATGGGCGACGATTGCGGCACCGGCGTTGCATTCACCCGCGACCCCGCTACCGGCGCTAAGGGTCTGATGGGCGAGTTCCTGACCAACGCTCAGGGCGAGGACGTGGTCGCCGGCGTGCGTACCCCCATGCCCATCTCCGAGATGGCTGACAAATTCCCCGCTGCTTTCAAGCAGTTCCAGGAAGTCTGCCAGATCCTGGAGGATCACTACCGTGATATGCAGGATATGGAGTTCACCGTTGAGAACGGTAAGCTGTACATGCTGCAGACCCGTAACGGCAAGCGTACCGCTCCTGCCGCTCTGAAGATCGCCTGCGACCTGGTGGACGAGGGCATGATCGACGAGAAGAAGGCTGTTTCCATGATCGATCCCCGTAACCTGGACACCCTGCTGCATCCCCAGTTCGACACCAAGGCACTGAAGGCTGCCACCCCCATCGGCAAGGCTCTGCCTGCTTCCCCCGGCGCTGCTGCCGGTAAGATCGTCTTCACCGCTGAGGACGCAAAGGCTTGGGCTGCCCGGGGTGAGAAGGTTGTTCTGGTCCGTCTGGAGACCTCTCCCGAGGATATCGAGGGCATGATGGCTGCACAGGGCATTCTGACCGTCCGTGGCGGCATGACCTCTCACGCTGCTGTTGTTGCCCGTGGCATGGGTACCTGCTGTGTTTCCGGCTGCACCGAGATCAACATGGACGAGGAGAACAAGGTGTTCACCCTGGCAGGCAAGGCCTTCCACGAGGGCGACGAGCTGTCCCTGGATGGCTCCACCGGTAACATCTACGACGGCATCATTGCTACCAAGGAAGCTGAGATCGCCGGCGAGTTCGGCCGTATCATGGCCTGGGCTGACCAGTACCGTACTCTGAAGGTCCGCACCAATGCTGACTCCCCCCGTGATGCCAAGAAGGCTCGCGAGCTGGGCGCTGAAGGCATCGGCCTGTGCCGTACCGAGCACATGTTCTTCGAGGAAGGCCGTATCGGACCCTTCCGTGAGATGATCTGCTCCGACACTGTTGAGGAGCGCGAGGCTGCTCTGGAGAAGATCCTGCCCATGCAGCAGGCTGACTTCGAGGGCCTGTACGAGGCTATGGAAGGCATGCCCGTGTGCATCCGCTTCCTGGATCCCCCCCTGCACGAGTTCGTTCCCACCACTGAGGAAGACATCGCTGCTCTGGCAGCTACCCAGGGCAAGACCGTTCAGCAGATCAAGGATATCATCGCTTCTCTGCATGAGTTCAACCCCATGATGGGCCACCGTGGCTGCCGTCTGAGCGTTACCTACCCCGAGATCGCAAGAATGCAGACCAAGGCTGTTATCCGCGCCGCTCTGAACACCAAGAAGAATCATCCCGACTGGGAGATGGTCCCCGAGATCATGATCCCCCTGACCGGCGAGTCCAAGGAGCTGAAGTTCGTTAAGGATATCGTGGTTGAGACCGCTGACGCTGAGATTGCCGCTGCCGGCATCCAGCTGAAGTACGAGGTCGGTACCATGGTTGAGATCCCCAGAGCTTGCCTGGTTGCTGACGAGTTGGCTAACGAGGCTGAGTTCTTCTGCTTCGGCACCAACGACCTGACCCAGATGACCTTCGGCTTCAGCCGTGATGACGCCGGCAAGTTCCTGAACGCTTACTACGAAGCTAAGATCTACGAGTACGATCCCTTCGCTAAGCTGGACCAGAACGGTGTCGGTCAGCTGATGGAGATGGCTGTATCCAAGGGCAAGGCTTCCCGCAGAGATTTGCACTGCGGTATCTGCGGTGAGCACGGCGGCGACCCCATGAGCGTGGAGTTCTGCCACAAGATCGGCCTGGACTATGTGTCCTGCAGCCCCTTCCGTGTTCCCATCGCCCGCCTCGCCGCCGCCCAGGCTGCTATCAAGGGCTAATTGCTAACAACAAGTCCGCCGCTCGTTTGAGCGGCGGATTTCTCTTGTAAAAGCTACGAAGATATGGTATTATTATACTATACAAAAAAGAAGGGGTGAGGATATGCTCGAAAATAAACTCCACATAACATCTTCTGCTGAACTTGCGCGCGAAGAGGAAAGGATCAGCAAGAAGAAGGCTTTGGAACTTTTTGAAGACGGAATACTCGATAGTTTGGAACCGGGCATAACGTCATCACTTATGATCATTCACAAGGCTTTATTTGAAGATATTTATGATTTTGCGGGTAAAGCCCGTACCGTTAATATCGCAAAAGGAAGTTTCCGTTTTGCCCCCCTTATGTATCTTGAAGCCGCTCTTCAAAACATCGACAAAATGCCCCAATGCACCTTTGACGAGATCATTGAAAAGTATGTGGAAATGAATATTGCTCACCCATTCCGGGAAGGTAACGGCAGGGCCACACGCATTTGGCTAGACTGCATATTAAAAAAGGAAATTGGTCAGGTTATAGATTGGAGCCTTGTTGACAAGGGAGATTATCTGCTTGCTATGGAGCGTAGTCCTATCAAGGATATTGAGATCAAGCACATCTTAAAAGCTGCCCTGACCGACAAAGTAAATGACCGGGAAGTGTTTATGAAGGGTATTGACCATAGTTATTACTATGAAGACTACACCACGTTCAAAACAGAAGATTTATAATTGCCGCCTTTTGCTGCCAGCACCACAGGCTGCTATCAAAAAATGTGAGCATTGAAATTTATAAAACAAAATTATCCGCCCGAGAAATCGGGCGGATTTGTTCTGTTTGCTGCAAACAACTGTTATTCCTGGAAAATAGACAAAAAAGCTGATTTTATGGAATCAACGCACAATCCCATAGTATCCTATCAGCTAAAAGATGCAGCGCATCGGACGGCAATATATTCCATAGAATACATATCCCGGCAAAAAAGGGTCAGATCACAATCCGCGCTTGTAAGCCATTGGGTTTCTGCGTGTTTGGCTCGATCAACGCCAGAAACGGTATAAGTAAATTGGGTGCCGGTCATATCTGTAACCGTAACAAGCGCACCGTGTTGGATTTGATCGCAGAACCCAAACTGCCGGGAATAATCAGCACCGCCTATAACGAATGTTTGATTATAGGCACTGCCGGAAAATCGGGCAGGAGAACTGGAGAGCTTATTGCTATCCCATTGGTCGGCTACGGGCAGTGTAACGCCAAAGGATGGGATCTCAAGCATAGCCACATAGTCTACACCGTCAATTTCCAAAACCGGCATATCGGAACTGGGATAAATCTCCGGTACGCCCGGCGTTCTTTCCGGCAATATCCCGTCTATTTTTGATACAATTTTCTGACTATGGAGAGAGCCTGTATGCACACGAATTTGAAAGGCTATCATCAAGGAAAAGCTGATTAAAACCAGGAAGATTCCCAGGATAAGAATTAGAGGCACTTTTCGCTTGTTCATTTGCGCCTCCTACCGTATATACCAAGGGTCAACAGCACAATGCCCGAAAAGCACATTGTCAGAATCCAGGGCAGCGGTGTAAAGGTATCACCTGTCTGCGGCGTTTCCTGCTGGGTCTGACAGGCGTTGATAATGGAAAAGGCGCTGCCGTTTTGCTGTATTGTTACCTTGTAGGGATTCGGCACAGCGCGTTCTGTTACGGTCCATTTTCCCTGATCCTCACCGGGAACCTGCCAGGTGTATGACCAGTTGTTGTCGGCGCTGAGAATCGGTGATTCCTGCAATATGCCGTCTTTATAGATGTCCACAGTGACCTCTTTAGGGCGGGTGCTTTGCTTTCCCGCATCCTGCCATAGTTTTGTGACCGTATATTGGGTCTTAGGGATAAAGCCGGTACATTTCGGCTTTGCTTCTACCGCATAGTTGTAAGCGCCGTCCGGCTGGGGCGTGGGCAGATAAGCCATAAACTGATTAAACACATAGGTGCCATCAGAGTTTTCTGCCACCACCTCGTGGACAAAAAACAAACCGGGCTTCATACCGGAGAAGCGGACCGTTCCGTTTGTGTCGGTTTGAGCTTCCCGGTCCGGCTTCACTTGATTTGCGATGATGTAGGAACACAGCGTCTGCGCAACATGATGCCATTGCTCCTGCATGGTGATGCCGTGGATATTTACCGGATAGGACGAGAAGGGCGCTATCAGTTCAAAAGTACCGTCCGGGAAAACTTCTGCTACACGGTAAATACCGATCTGCAAATCCGCAAAGGCGGTTCCGTCCTTTTGGTAGTGCAGTGTCAGGCTGGCTTCTGCATTGGAATCCAGTGGTGTTACTGCGTGGACGCAAAGCGGGTGGAGCATTGCAATGGAAATAATGACAAGCGTAATGAGCGGCAGGATTCGTTTCTTCATTAAATATCCTCCCCCAAGTTTTCTTTCTTTACCGGTGCGAGCATAACATAAATGAGCAATACAAAAATAACAGGAAGTGCAACAATGGGCATAACGATCAGCGGCTCGATGCGATATGCTTCATTGGCAACATAGATGTTCCGGGTTTGGGATGCATCCACCTGGTGACCTCGGACCAACAGCCGCTGGGTATTGATACCGTAGGGTGTACAGGTGAGCAGGGTGCAGTAATCCTTGCCCTCTGTAATCTGGATCAGGCCGGTGTCATCGGGTTCTACAATACGGATCTGGTCCACTTCGTAAGTAATGGTGCGGTCAAGGATTGTAAAATAAAAGGTATCTCCGATCTCCATTCTGTCCAAATGGGTAAACAAAACCGCTGTGGGCAGGCCGCGGTGAGCCGATACTACACTGTGGGTACTTTTGCCGCCAACAGGCAGGCTGGTCCCTTCCAAATGACCCACCGCGACACTTAGCACACCGTCGGAAGTTCCATGATAGACCGGCAGTTCCTGGCTGATCTTTGGAATGGTAATATAACCCATCATACCGGTACCGCTGATGTTGAGAATACTATGGTATTCGGTCAACTGCGTATACTCTGCCAAAGGCGCTTTCAGTTGATGAAGTTTCTCGTTATAGGTGTCTGCTTCTGCAAAAATAGCGGTATAGTCTTCCGGTTTGTATTGTGCCAGCATAGATTCGTAGTCAACGATGGCCTTACTTTGCGTTTGGGAGTTCCAGTAGCTGCTGATAGACGGATATAACAGCACGGACAGGCCTATAAAGAACGATATTAAGAGAATAATGGTGGATTTTTTGCTTTTCATAGGTCTCTCCCTGATGTTATTTTGGGCTGCCCCGGCAGGAGCATGTGCTCCTGCCGGGATAATCGTTTGGTAAGAGAAAGGATTACTCCTCGTCTTCAATCTTGGACATTCTCTTCTTGGTTACCAGCACAACACCGGTACCCAGTGCGGTAGTGCTGCCCAGCACAGTGAACAGCAGGGTGCCCAGGCCGCCGGTTTCGGGCAGCATAGAGCCGGTGTTGTTGACAACCTGCACACCGGAGTTGGTGGATACAATGTCATTGGTGATGATAGCGTCCAGGCTGTTGTCGGCAATGGTAAATCTCTGACGGGAAGAGATTGCGTTATAACCATCAGGAGCCTTGGTTTCCTCCAGCCAGTAAGTACCGTTGTCCAGGCCAACGATCCGGACTTTGCCGTCCACAACATTGATCTCGTCGCCGGTCTGCCGGTCTGCTGCACGGCGATAACCATCAGTGGTTCCCAAAACAGCGATCTCGTCATTGCCATCCGCGGAACCATAGATTCTGAACTTAGCGCCATCCAGCAGCTTGTTCTGACCGTCGGTCTTTACCAGATCAATGCCGTAGGTCTTGGTTGTAGTAGCGTCTTCGTTGGACAGATGGCCGTCACCGTAGTGCAGATGTGCCCTGTTCTCGTTGGCGGGATTTTCCGCAGTGCCGTTGCCAATCTCTGCGTTTTCGTTAAGTGTAGCGCTGTAGTTGACCAGCAGACGGTCATTGGTGTTCAGTTCATCACAGCAATCATCGAAGAAACGAACCCGGAAGGTTTCATCGCCAATGTTCTCGGTAATAACTTCATAGTCCACGCCGCGGGTGAGCGTTTTGTCAGCCTCAGTACCGGTGCCGTCGATCAGCTTAACGGAAACGGAACCGGGGATAAAGGTAAGACCGGCTTCCATGATATCATGAAGAACATAGTTCTGCGCGCCATCGTGAACATGGATGGTAACGAGGAATTTCACTTCCTGACCAATGTCTGCGGTATTGGACTTGCCCCACTGTTCACCCAGATCCTCCTGGACCTGCTTGATCAGGGTGGGCGCACCATTCTTGGAGTTGATAATGCCATCGGGGTTGGTGGTGCTCAGACCGCACAGGGCACCGACGGAGGAATCCACCAGGTAGTAGCCCAACTGCAGGTCTTCAAAGACGATGCTGTTATCGCCGGAAACCGTGTACTGTGCTGCCTCACCGGCTTCGGTAACCGTGGTCTTGGTGGGATCAATGTCGTTAGCCTTTGCGTACTGCAGGGCCAGCTTTGCGAAGTCAGCAACTCTATCTGCGTCAGAGGAACCCTTCCATTCCAGCAGGTCCTTGTCGTTGAGGGCAACGTAATTTTTACCGTCACCGGTGGTAAAGAAATCTTTCCAGGCATCGTCGGTGTAGTCATAGAAGTAGGAACCGGTGGTAAAATCGTAGCTGTTCAGCTTCAGGATCTGGTAGATCGCATAGGTTGCTGCGGGCTTGCCATCCTTAATGGTGATGTCATTGATGGTAATAGTGCCCCGAACATCAGCGCTGGTGCCGCTGGTGGGTCTTTCGTCTGCTGCAAACGCAACGGTTGCCAGGGACAGAATCATAAAGATTGCCAGTGCTAAAGAAATAAGCTTTTTCATGGCTTTTATTTCCTTTCTATAAGTAATTACATATTAATGGGTGGGTCGAATTCACGGCGCAAATTGCCGCGATCAGAAGGCTTATTTCATCCTCCTTTCCCGCTTGCGCCTTGATCCGATCCCGTATACCAGCGATCCCAGCATAATGCTGGAGCCGCAGAGTACATACATCAGTCGGGCCGCTGAGCCTGTAGAGGGAAGGATGGGTCCTCCCGGGTGGTAGGTGTTAGTAATAATAGTGGAGTAGGTGGGCGGCGAGCCGTCAGAAGCTTGGATACCCCCGTAGTCAGTACTCCAGCGCGGCTGTCCCCAAACCTCTACAACGGTGTATATAATCACATTTCCGTTGTCATCTGTGTAAGGAAGGCCCAGGAAGCTTCCCTGCCAATCATTTTTCAGCGTCAGCGTAATGCTGCGTCCGGTGTTGACGCCATTGGCAAGCAACCGCACGGTAATGGCATATTCCTGGTACACAGTTGCATCATACCCCTCCGGGATCACCCATTCCTTCTTTACCGTCATGGATGTCTCGTTGCTGGCAGCCAGCGGTGTGTTGGTAATCTGGTAGGCCCAGTCCTCGACCTGCTGAATATCCGTTTGAGTGATTTTCTTCATCGGTGTCAGGATCATAGCGCCATTGGTACTTGTGGAGCTGCTGATCCGCCCGGTAGAGATGTCCAGCGTAATCATATAGTAGTTTCTGTTACTTCGGACAACATAGAACCGGAAACCGGACCCTGCATCCACCGGGGTGAAGCTTTGATAACTGGAGCTACCGGCGGTGGCATAGAAGTAGCGGGAGCTGTTACTGCTGCCGTTATTAAAGGTCAGAGTCTGCCCTGCACTGTTGGTGAATTTCACCTTTCCACTGCTGACGATTGCAGTCCATGTTGCCAGAGGTGAGCCTTTGGCAGTAGCTTCATCCACCCATTTTAATTTTCCGTCAGAAATGGATGTTGTGGAAAGATATCCGCTGGTGGTTTTTAGGATGTAGCTTTCGCCGTTGATGAAACTGGCTGCTTCTGCCCACTGGGTTCGGGAGATTTCGATCTGGGTGATTTTCCGCACCGTGGAGTAATAACCGGATTCGTAAGATTCCTCCACGCCGTATATTACTTCTGTCAAAGTATCATAGTTATGCTTGGGCAGGTTGGTCCAGGTGTACATCCATTGATTTTCCCCACTGAGGGTGATTTCACGAATTCGCCGTACCGTTCCGTCGGGTTCCGTTACCGTCAGATATGCCTGGATGTAATCCTTGCTGTGGTCGGCAGTATCTTCCCACTTTTTGATGACCTGCACCGTTGTGGTCTCCACCACCGATTCCGGCGCATTGGTCACGACGATAAAGACCTTTTTGGTTTCCTCGTCGATGTTCATTCCGTGAACGGTAAAGCCCTTGGAGGGTTCGTTTCCGTCTGCGTCAGCTACCACATCCACTTGGTATGTGGCAAGTCCGGCCTTTTCGATGGTGAGGCGGATCACGCCTTCCGCAACACCATAGCCCTCTGTAGCCGGCGGTCCTGTTTCTTTAATATAATAGGTACTGCCGGAACCAAGGCCCCAGAGTTTTGCGATTCCGTCCTTCACGGTAAAAGTGCTTTGAGACCGGTCAAGAATACCATCGGCAAGGTCCTGATTGTAGGCATCTTCACTTTCCCAAAGCTCTGCTGTTTTTGTGCATTCAAAGTCTTCATAAACCGTGAACTGAGTGCCGTTCAGCAGGGACTGGGTCAGAACATCCTCTTTTTGAATTTCCAAACCAAAGCGGGGAACCAGGTTGAAGTAGATGGAGCAGTTGGACATGGACGCGCCACGCTCCAGATAGAGCACGGTCAGCGTATGGTCGCCGGCGGTGATCCCCAGATCCATCAGGCTGGTTGCAGCCCTGCTGTTAACTGTTACCGCGCCGGTGGAGAAGTTGATGTCGCCGGCAATTCGCTGATGGATACCGCCGATATCCAGAACGACAATTCCGTCAATCAGCACCCACAGGTCATCGTCGCCGCTGAACTGGAATTCAATATCGTTGCCGTACAGGTCCTGGTTGCCTCCGCTGCCCGGATCATTGGGCAGATAGAAATTAATATCTGACCGCATGCCGTAGGCAAATTCTGTGTTCACGTTATTTGCGGAGTTATAGTTGCCGCCGGAATAGTCGGTGTCATAGCGGTAGTGTGTAACGTCTTGGTACTCTCCGTCCACACCCGCATAGGTGTAAGTGCCCACGGTTTTGCCGTTGGTGTTGGCATAGGGTGAGTTCAAGGGGAGAAAGTCTGCGTAACTGCTGCCGATAGCATCAGAGGTAGCCGCCAGATATTCGTAGACATAGAAGCGACCGTTGCTCTGGTTGTAAGAAATTGCGTTACGCAGGGAATCGTAGTAGTAATAGCCGTAATGCTCGTCCGTAGGATCACCCATAAGCTGGAACAGGTGGTCGCCGGTACCCAAATAAGTCTTGCCGATGACGCCGGTTCCGGTGGTTGGGTCGAAAGCGTTGTACGGAGAGTACAGCAATTCGCCCATAGCCGGGGTGTAAATTCCGGCGGAGATGGTATCGGCATTATGGTAGAGGTTGCGGTCACTGCGGTTATTGGGATTGCTCAGCTGACCGCCGTTGTCCGCTTCGGCAAATATGTAGTTAAGCGTCTGGGCATTGTCGTATTTTACTGCTCCCGAGGTCACCATGGACCAGGTTTCCGAGTGACTTCTGTCGTTGACTGTTACCTGTGCATTGGACGACTGTACATTGAACAGGTAGTTATAGTCAAACATGTGGGTAGTGATAAAAGCCTCGGTACTGACCGTGTCTGCCACCTGAGCGTTAAACACGCCCAGGTCATAAGTGCTGGCCGCCCAGTCAGCGTAGAGCACCCCGTTACCGGTTACCTCCATCTCTGCTCCAGCCGGATAGTAGCGGCTGTTGGTTACATCGTACCAACCCCGAAGCTTGTAGCTGTACTTGCTGGGAGATGTCCATTCCGAGGGCAATTTGAGAACACTGCCGCCCTGCACAGTATAGGCCGTGTTAGGTGAACCGGTCAAATGCCCTAGCCCACCGTCGGTGCCGTCTAACCAAATCGTATAGTCAACGGCTGCAACGGAGGGTTCAGCCAAGGTAATAATGCCCTTAGCCTCAGGAACCAGTCCGTAACCCATTATGGCAGCATCATCAAGCTCGTATTGGGTCTGGGTAACTGTGTTGTTCAAATCACCCTCAATGACGGTGATGGCGGTTTCGTCAAAGCCGGTGATGATTGCTACTGCGTTTGCGCCTTGGGATGTATCTTCCCCTTTGTGCAGGAAGAGCAAGTTGCCAATTTCGGGGGACTTTTCTGTGATAGGTTTATAAAGCCCTGCAGTTTCCCATTCCAGTCGCATGGCCTCGGGGCCGGCATTCATCGGTAAACCTGCCGCTCCTGCATATTCCAGACAGAAGGACGCAAACATTGCCGACCAGTCGCCGTAAGGATTGCCGTACCATTGACCGTAGCGTGTGATACCCTGGCGAACTCCATTGGCATCTACCTGGAAATTCAAGGTGCTTTCTGTATAGCCAAGCTGAGATTTTGCAACCAAAACCACATTTTCTTTGGTGGTAGGACCTCGGACCATATCAGCCAAAGTCATCTCCCAATCATCGCTGGTCTCCAGATCGGCGGTAATATCACTGTAGCAGCTTTCTATATGGATGTGCTCTTCCTGTGCACAGGGATTTGACAGATCCATGCACTGCTGGCTGTGGATATGTTCTTCCTTGCCACAGAATGCTTCGCCGGCAATACCGATGCCGGTAAGTTTTAAGCTCCAGAACACAACCAATATTACCACAAGGGAAAGTGAGGAGATGATCTGCCGGAGACTGCGCCGGTCTCTGCTGTTTCTATTGAGTTGTTCAAAATAGTTTTCGGCTTTCTCTGGCAAGATCACACCTCCTTTCCGGTGGTATAGGGTGTTAATTTATAAATTCAAATTCTGATAGAGGCCAGAACTTGCAAAAGATTTTACCAACGATCTGGTCTTCCCCAACACAGCCGATAACGCTGCTGCGGCTGTCAATAGAAGTTTCGCGATGGTCTCCCATCACAAAATAACTGTTTTCCGGCACCTGATAAGGAAACTCCACATCACATTCGCCCAAAGCTTTCTGGCTGACGTAGGGCTCGTCCAGGGGTTCTCCGTTGAGAAAGACCGTGCCATCGGATTCGATCCAGATATAATCACCCGGAGTGGCAATGACTCGCTTAATCAGGATTTTATTTGAATAATAAAATGCGCATAAATCGCCGGTTTGCAAATCGTTATTTTTCACCAGAAGAACAATATCTCCATCATTCAGGCTGGGTTCCATACTGGTGCCGGCAATTTGTAATACCGGGAGAATCAATGTTGCAACCAGTGCGGCAACCGCAGCCACAACGATCAATGCATTTACCGTGCTGCGAAGCAGCCTGCGGAAACGGCGTTTATAGCGCTCCCGTTTCAGTTCCTTTTGCAGAGCATCCAGCGGCGGCATATCCCGTTTGCTGTGTTTTGCAATGTATTTTTCCATAGATTATCATTCACCTTTGATGCGGCGTGCCTGCGCCTGGGCTTGGGCAAGGATTTCTGCAGCTTTTTTATGGGCAGTTTCCTCAATTTCGTCGGCATGTTTCTTTGCTGCATTTACATACAGATCCGCAGCCTCCTGTGCTGCCTGGAACACGCCACCTAATTGCAAGGATGCTTCCGCAATGGATCCTAAAGAAGAAATACGAATATTTTGATCGGAAAGTTGTTTCTCTGCCGCTTCCAGTCTGGCTTGTAATTTGTCTGCCCGATCCGTTTGAACGATCAGCAACTCCAAAAGTTGATAGCGGTTTAGCTTCCTTAAATTTTTCTCTGTCAAGGGGAGCACCTCCTCAAATTAGTCAGAATCATCCTAATATCTTATAACTTGTTATTATAACCACCTAAGCGCCAAAAGTCTAGTCTTTGCGGTCTTTTTTGACATGCGCCGGGGCGTTTTTTGGGGGAAGTAGCGGAATTGCTTTTTTCTTTTGTTGTGCTGCTACTAATGGGCAAGGATTCCTAATAAAAATCTCCCGGATTTCTCCGGGAGATTTTTATTATACAAGGGATTTCCTTTTGCCCAATGCCCGCAATGCGAAATAGGCGCCGTAGATCACAAGGCAGGTACCAAACACCGAGAACACTACCATAACCGGCATGATCTGGTCGGATAAGAACGGAAAAATGCTGGTCTGGATAAAGAACCAGTTATAGCCCCGGTCATATACCGCGTTGCCAAAGGAAGCCCACACAAGGATCATTAAAATGCCCACAAACTCTTTCCAGATCTTGCGGATGTCATAAAGCACATCGCCGTAGGCGAGATTCAGCACGCCCCAGCAGAACAGAAAACCGTGGTACATGAAGGTCTGGAAAATAATGTAGCAGAACGGGGGCTGACCGCCCAATGCCGTGCCGGGATAGCACATCCACATCAAACTGGATGCGATAGAAAGGGTAACTACCGGCTGCCGAATCTTTGCGAATCTGGGATTGAATTGGACGAAGGGTACCAGAACTGCCATAATGGTGCAGATATTAAAGGGCAGCTTGTAGGCGCTGATGCCGTCGTAGCTGTCGGACAAAGGCATGATAAAAAAGTCGATCAAATACAGCCCCACCGTCAGGTATGCCATGATATTTTGCAGCCGTGTCTTTTGCCGGGGGAATTTACGGCCCACCAGCGACAGCACCAGTGTACCGCCAAAGACGATGAACAAGTAAAGAAAATGCCATGCGTCAAACAGACCGATCTTCAGATCGGAATTATTTTGGCTGAACAGCCATGCAAAAAATTCTTTCATATGGTTCTCTCTGTCTTTTCCGGGCAAAATAGCCCTGTAATTGCTGTTATGTTATCACAAATGCATTACTCTGTGTTTTAAGGTTTCCTTAAAATGTAAAAAACGGTGATCCGCGACCCATTCATATACTCCAATAGCAAACACTGCTATGCATGAAATGCTTGGTTGACAAACAGTTCTATTTGGTGTACCATGTTCATAGATAGTTAACAGTTTGGACACAGATTGTAGACTGTCAGAAAAGAAAGGAGTTCTTATTATGGAAAACACTGTTAATACCGCTCCCGTTGGCCAGCTGAAAACCAACAAGGGTCTGCTCAAGACGATTCTGCTGTCGCTGATCACCTTTGGCATTTACCCGCTGGTAGTCATGTCCGCCGTTTCCAATGACATCAACATTGTTGCCTCAAGATATGATGGCAAGCGGACTATGCACTTCTGCTTGCTGCTGTTTATCGTTGCTCCTATTACATTCGGCATCGCCGGAATCGTTTGGTATCATAAGATTTCCAACCGTATTGGCAACGAGCTTAAAAGACGGGGTGTTGCATACAATTTCAGCGCTTCCGACTATTGGCTCTGGAGTGTGCTGGGTAGCCTGATCATTGTAGGTCCTTTCGTTTATGTGCACAAGCTGTTTAAGGCTGTTAATCTTATGAATGCCCATTATAATGTAAACGGCTAATATTTGGATACTGTCCCCACCGAGAAATCGGTGGGGATTTTTATTGGGTCTGACCCTGCCTTCCTCCGAAAGCTTTTTGGATTGTTTGCGTTTTTGTAGGATAAAACCCGATGGAATGTTCATCCTATAAGCAGACTTATGAAACCTACCGGGGCACAATGCCGTGGAAGGTAAGGAGGCAGAGCAATGAAACGGAATTTGCGCAAACGGATCGCCGGGCTGGCGGTGCTTGGGGCAGTGGTGTCCATGTTCACCGGCTGTGGCAGACAGAACCCTATGCCCACAGATACGCAGGGCAGTGAAAACGATACCCTTGTGGTGGGAACCCAGAATTTTGACGGAAAATTCTCACCCTTTTTTTATACAAACTCCTATGAGAACGATGTAATCTCCCTGGTACATCTGTCTCTTTTGGGGACAGACCGGGAGGGAGCGGTGGTGCTCCGGGGCATCGGTGGGGAAGTGCGGCCCTACAATGGCACGGACTACACCTACACCGGCATTGCCGACTGCGTCATTACGGAAAATTCCAATGGAACTGTATATTATGATTTTACCCTGCGGGACGGGGTAACATTCTCCGATGGCACCCAGGTGGATATTGACGACGTGATCTTTTCTTTGTATGTGCCGCTGGATCCCACCTATGACGGCATTATGACATTGTATTCTCTGCCCATTCAGGGATTGGAGGCTTATCGGGGTGGTATGCAGCCCCGGATGGAGCTGATCCTGCAGGCGGGCCCGGAAGGCTACGCAGAGAATGCCTATTATACCCGGCAGCAGTACGACCAATTCTGGGCGGCGTTCTGGGCTGCCGGAGAGGTGTTTGCCCAGAGCATTCTGGACAGCGGTAAGGGGCAGGAGGGTTATACCGCTTCAGAGCTGTTCCGTGCGCTTGTGGATAAATACGGCTTTGATCTGACAGAAAAAGGTCTGGACAGTGAGGCGGCGGATATTACTATGCCCCAGGCGTTGGATGCGGAACTGGGCAGCAATGCCGGGGAGTTTCACACAGGTGTACAGACGGGGCAGTCTGCCCCCAACATTTCCGGCATTCAAAGAACCGGGGATAAGAGCCTGCGGATCGTGCTGACAGAGGTTTCCGCTACCGCCATCTACACCCTGGCAACAGCGGTGGTTCCTATGCACTATTACGGCGAGGAAGCGCTGTACGACTATGAGGACAATATGTTTGGCTTTGCCAAGGGGGATCTGTCCCATGTGCGTTCTGTAACCACCACACCCATGGGCGGCGGCCCTTACCGGTTTATTGGTTATACCGGCGGTACGGTTACTCTGGAGGCAAACCCTCAATACTGGAAGGGTACGCCCAAGACCCGGTATGTCCAGTTCCGGGAAGGACAGGAGGCGGATAAGGTGTCCGGTGTAATTGCCGGAACGATCGATATTACCGACCCCAGCTATTCCACAGAAACTGCCAAAGCCATTGCCCAGGCCAACGGCGGCACTCCCTCCGGCAAAGTGATCGATGCCCGGATGGTGGCAAACCTGGGCTACGGCTATGTGGGCATTAATGCTAAAAATGTGTGTGTTGCTGGGGAAAGCGGCTCAGAAGCCTCCCGAAATCTGCGAAAAGCTATAGCTACAATGATTGCGGTTTACCGGGATGTGGCGGTGGATTCCTACTACGGGGAATACGCCAATGTGATCAATTACCCCATTTCCGATACCTCCTGGGCAGCACCCCGGGCGACAGATCCTGACTACCGGGTGGCATTTTCCGTGGATGTGGAGGGGCAGCCCATCTACGGTGCGGCCATGACCCCGGAGGAACGGTACGGCGCGGCAAAGGATGCGGCGCTGGGCTTCTTCCAGGCAGCAGGCTACACCGTGGAGAAGGGAAGAGTTACTGCAGCACCCCAGGGGGCACAGATGGGCTATGAGGTGCTGGTAGGTGCCGGCGGCACCGGAGATCATCCTACCTTTATGGCGCTGACCCTGGCGGCAGAGGCACTGAAAAGCATCGGCTTCGATCTGATCGTTACGGATGTGTCCAATTTCTCCGAGCTGACCAACGCAGTCAATTCCGGCACAGCGGAGCTGTTTGCCATGGCCTGGGGCGCAACTCCGGACCCGGATCTTTACCAGGTCTACCATTCTCAGGGCGGCTCCAACGAGAAGTCCTACTGGCTGAAAGACGAGCAGTTGGATGAACTGATTCTGATGGCGCGGCAATCCACAGATCAGGGGTATCGCAAGACCTTGTATAAGGAATGCCTGGATATTATTTCGGATTGGGCGGTGGAGATCCCCATGTATCAACGGCAGAATGTATTTATTTTCTCACCCCAGCGGGTGGATCTGTCTACACTGACGCCGGATATTACCACCTTCTGGGGCTGGGAGAACGACATTGAAAAACTGGAAATGCGGTAAAGAGGTGTTACCATGGGACGGTATGTGGCCAAGCGGTTGGGAATCTCAGCGGGGATTCTGCTGTTTGTGGTATTCGTGATCTATCTGCTTATGCGCTGTCTGCCGGCCTCCTACGTGGAGACTATGGCGATTCAACTGTCCCAGGCACCGGGGGCAAAGCCCTATGAGCAATGGGTAGAGCAGCTCAATACGCAGTACGGCCTGGATGTAGGTGTGGTGCAGGGCTATTTTATCCAGCTGAAAAACCTCCTTACCGGGAATTTCGGTCAGAGCTGGAAGTTTGCCGTTCCGGTGGTGGAGAAGTTCGCCCAGGTGATCTGGGTATCCTTTACCATTGGGGCGGTGGCGCTGGTGCTTGAATTGCTCATCGCTATCCCTTTGGGAATCTTGGCAGCCACCCGGCAGTACAGCCGCACAGACTACGCCATCACCGCCGGGGCGCTGGTGGGCATATCGCTGCCTACTTTCTTTTTTGCAACCCTTTTAAAGCTGGTATTCTCTGTAAAGCTGGGCTGGTTTGACCTGTACGGACTTGTGGGCAGAGATTTTCAAAGCCTGTCCCCGTGGGGGCAGTTTTTGGATATGGCGCACCATCTGGTGCTGCCGGTAATTACCCTGGTGGTCATTTCTGTAGGATCGCTGATGCGCTACACCCGCACCAATATGCTGGAGGTCCTCAGTGCTGATTATATCCGAACCGCCCGGGCAAAGGGTGTCAGCGAGGGGGCGGTAATCTATCGCCATGCCTTCCGCAACACGCTGATCCCTCTGGTTACCATTGTAGGCGGCAGCCTGCCCGGACTTTTTGCCGGCGCGCTGATCACGGAGACCCTGTACGCCATTAACGGCATTGGCTATACCTCTTACCAGGCAATGGTAGCAGGCGATATTCCTTTTTCCATTTTCTATTTGACATTTCTGGCGGCGCTGACCCTTTTGGGGAATCTGATCTCTGACATAGCCTATGGGCTGGTGGATCCCCGGGTCAGACTTGGGAGGTAGTATGGATCAGGATAATGCAAAAGGGGAGAAGATCCGGTCTCCCGGCGCACTCACCGCAAAGCGATTTTTCCGCAATCGGCTGGCAGTAGTTGGGCTGGGAATCTTGGGATTTATGTTTCTTTTCTCCTTTCTGGGCGGCGCATTGATCCCCTACGGGCAGGAACAGGTGTTCTACCGGGATGAAATGCAGCTGAAGGAATACGCAGCGGTAACGGTAAACGATACCTTTCGTTTTCAAGCCGCTCCGGGACAGGACTTTGGCAGCGTGCTGCAGGCGCAAATGACCTTGCATCTGGGGAAGGCAGACAGTTTTAAATATAAGGATACCACCTATCATATTCGTCCGGAAGGCACGGACTTGTACAGCCTTTCCGCGGGGGACACCCTGGTAGGCATTGCCCATAAGGATATTTTGGAGCGGACTGCCGGTGGTACGGTGGAATTTGAACTGTTATACCCCGCACTGAAAGCCTACACCAACGGGCAAAAAGAATTTACAGCAGGAATGGAAAGCTATACGCTGGAAAAAGGCAGCATTTTCCGCCAAGGGCAGGAAATTGCCCATATCAGCCGCCTGGTGATCCGATCCGGGTCCGGCAACCAGTCCATCTCCAAAGATATTCGGGCTTTGGTGGAGCAGGCGGTGAGCCGGGGGTATGATGGGTTTGTCTACACCCCGGAGGGGGGACAAGAGCAGCAGTTTTCCCTAGTTTATGATGCGGCGAACAGGCTGTATTCGCTCCGGCAGAGCACTGCTACCAGAGTGTGGGATTCCTATGCCGCACCCTCCGTCAAACACCCTTTGGGAACGGATAAAAACGGAATGGATATGCTCACCCGGCTGATGTACGGCGGCAGAGTGTCGCTGGTCATCGGCTTTATCGTGGTGCTGATCTCCGGACTGCTGGGGGTGATCCTGGGAGGAGTTGCCGGGTATTTCGGAAGCTGGGTGGACGGCCTTGTTATGCGGATTGTGGATGTTTTTTACTGTATTCCTTCTACGCCGTTGCTGATAATTCTGGGCGCAGCTATGGATGGAATGCGTGTGGATCCCCGGATCCGTATGCTGTATCTGATGCTGATTCTGGGTCTGCTTGGATGGCCGGGGATTGCCCGACTGGTAAGAGGGCAGATTCTCAGTCTTCGGGAACAGGAGTTTATGACGGCCGCTGAAGCGGGCGGCCTCAGCGCCTCCCGGCGGATCTTCCGGCATTTGATTCCCAATGTAATTCCTCAGCTGATCGTTACCTGCACCATGAGCCTGGGGTCTACTATTATTACGGAAGCCACCCTTTCCTTTTTGGGGTTAGGTGTCAAATTTCCCTTTGCCTCCTGGGGCAATATTATGAACGATGTGTCCAACGCCCATGTGCTGACCTCTTATTGGTTTGTATGGATCCCGGCAGGCGTGTGTCTTGTGCTGTCGGTGCTGGGCTTTAACTTTGTGGGCGACGGCCTCCGGGATGCCTTCGACCCCAGAATGAAGCGGTAAATGGGAATTGGAAAGGAGGCGGCTATGGACAAACAGGAAAACCGCCGGATTACCAAAGAACTGGAAAAGAAACGCAAACGAAAAAATGTACCGGAAGAAGAATATCTGACCCAAATGCGGGACCCGGCAAACGCCCTGGAATTTGAGGATCTGCGTACGTGCTTTTTTACCGACGCCGGGGTGGTGCGGTCTGTGGACGGGGTCAGTTTTGATATTCCCATGGGAAAGACCGTAGGTGTGGTAGGAGAATCCGGCTGCGGAAAGTCCGTTACCAGCCTGTCTGCCATGCAGCTTTTGCAGCGCCCCCAGGGACAAGTGGTAGGCGGAAGCATCCGGCTGAATCTGGGAGACAAGGCGTACGATCTGGCGAAGACACCGGAAGCGGTCATGCAGCAGCTCCGGGGCAATGCGATTTCCATGATCTTTCAGGAGCCTATGACGGCGCTGAATCCGGTGTTTCGCATTGGCTGGCAGATCGGCGAAGTGATCAAACTCCATGACCCCGGGTATGAAGGCCGGGACAAAATTGCAGGCAGGGTATCGGAATTGCTGGAAACCGTGGGAATTGCCAACCCTCAGGGGGTGGCGAAAATGTTCCCCCATGAGCTGTCCGGCGGTATGCGTCAGCGGGTGATGATTGCCATGGCCCTTGCCTGCAATCCACGGGTAATCATTGCCGACGAGCCTACCACAGCCCTGGATGTTACCATCCAGGCACAAATCCTGGAGCTGCTGGGGCAGCTGAAAACCAAGCTGGGAAGTGCCATTATGCTCATCACCCACGACCTGGGTGTGGTGGCGGGGATGGCAGACTATGTGGTGGTTATGTATGCCGGTCGGGTGGTGGAACAGGGGACGGCAGAGGAGATTTTCCATAATCCTGCCCATCCTTATACCATTGGACTGATGGCTTCCAAGCCTGTGGTGGGGAAAAAGACCGACAGACTGTATTCGATTCCCGGAAAAGTGCCCAATCCGGTGGATATGCCCGCGTACTGTTACTTCCGGGACCGTTGCGACCATGCTTTTGAAGATTGCCAGGGGGACTACCCCTGTCAGATTCGGCTCAGCGATACCCATACTGTCAGCTGTTACCGCAGTTTCCCCAAGGAGGAAAAGGATGAACTCTCAAAAACATGATCCCCGGTATATCCTGCAGGTGCGGGATCTGAAAAAATATTACCCCATAAAGGGCAGTCTCCACGGGCAGGTCAAGGCTGTGGATGGGATCAGCTTTGACCTTTTACGGGGCGAAACTATGGGGTTGGTGGGGGAGTCCGGCTGCGGAAAGTCCACCACAGGACGGATGATCCTGCGGCTGGCGGGAGAGAAGACCGGCGGACAGGTGCTGTTTAATGGGCAGGATATTTATGCCCTGGATAAAAAGGCGCTCCGGGCACTGCGGCCCAAAATGCAGATTATCTTCCAGGATCCCTTTTCCAGTTTGTCTCCCCGGCTGCTGGTGGGGGAATTGATCGGCGAGGCGGTCCGCGCCCACAAGCTGATACCAAAAAAAGATTTTGATAAGCATATCGATCATATTATGGACAGCTGCGGTCTTCAGAGCTTCCATAAAAACCGCTACCCCCACGAATTTTCCGGGGGACAGCGGCAGCGGATCTGTATTGCCCGGGCGTTGGCACTGAATCCGGAGCTGATCGTTTGTGATGAGCCGGTGTCGGCGCTGGATGTCTCCATCCAGGCGCAGATCATCAACCTTTTGAAAGATTTGCAGCGGGAGTATCAGCTGACTTATCTGTTTATCTCCCACGATCTTTCTGTGGTGGAGCATATCTGTGATACGGTGGGGGTCATGTACCTGGGGAATCTGGTGGAGTACGCCCCTACCGGGATACTGTTTGAAAAACCCCTGCACCCCTATACCCAGGCGCTGTTTTCCGCTATCCCCGTGCCGGACCCGGATCATAAAATGAACAGGACAGTGCTGCAGGGAAGTATCCCCTCCCCGGCAGATCCTCCGTCGGGATGCAAGTTCCATACCCGGTGTCCTAAGCGGATGGATATTTGCCCCAGGGTGGTGCCGGTGCTAACGGAGGTAGAGCCAGGGCATCTGTGCGCCTGTCATTTATACAAGGAGGTACGCGATGCGTCCCAGAGTTAAAGAGTTTATCAGTGCCTTTGCCGGTGCGCTGACTGCGGGACTATTGGTGGCGGCGGTTTTTCTTGGAGTATTTGCCGCCTTTTTTGCCTTAATCTGCCTGCCGGCATGGATATAAATAACGGCGGGAGCAAACCCCCGCCCTACAGCGCCGTAATGGACAAATGTAGGGCGAGGGCTTGCTCTCGCCGAAAAATATAAACATCCTAGTCTAAGGGAATGCCAAACCAGGTGGGTGTGGCAGTGTCTTCTGTTAGACTATGGTACATAGCAAAGGGAATGTCATCCCCGGGAAGACGGACAAAGCCTTTCTTTGCTTTCAGCGCGCCGATGATGCCGGGAAGGCAGGCGGTATCCCCTAAAAACTCCTGGAAATAAGCAACATCCCCATCCAAGGAAACACAAAAAATGCAGTTGTCCCCCTGGTAAAATTGGGCGAAAGTCTGCAAAAAGGCAAGGGTATCGCCATCCTGCACTACGGAATTTTCCGGAAGGTATGCCAGACGCAGCCATGCGTATTCCTCCCGGTCAAGCGGTCGGGCCACCACCGGCGTGTCCGGGGTAGGGCAGACCTTCTTAACAAAGCAGAATGTGCGGTAGTCTAGCTTTTCATAGAAAGCAAACAGCTCCTGTGAGCCGGGTACAAGCACACAACCGGTATAGCCAAGGGATTCCAAATGATTGTGGGTGTCTGCTATTAAAGCCCGGCACATACCTCTTTTTCGGAACGCCCTGTCTGTGGCCACGGCATAAAGATAGGCAAGTTTTTTGTCCTGCCATTGGCAATCAAACCAGTAAAGCGCCGCAGCCAGGGTGTCATCCACCCACACACAGCGGCAGCGGCGGTAGGAAAAGCCTTTGGAGAAGAAACTGTCGATAAACACCCGGGGATCGTCAAATGCCTGTAGCCAAAGGGCTTTTAACGCTGGGATCGTTTCCCGGGTGGGTCGGTCAATAATCATAGCCGTCCTCCACGAGGCATGCCCAATGCTTTTCCACCATGTGATGAGGGTTGTAGCTGAGCTTTGCCTTCCGCAGCCCCTCCAGACCCAGGTCGTCCTCCCGGTTGAGGAATTGGACCTCCGGGTATTTCCCCTGCAAATACCGGGCAAAGCCATTGTTAATTGCAGCGTATGCACCGTCGGCTATGTCCAGAGCTTTTTCAAAATGAATATCGAAAGTGTCAGTATTCAGCCGGGAGCCCATGGTCATGGCAACCAAGCCATCCTCAGTACGGAGCGCGAGCCCTTCCAGCCCCAGTGCCTGCCGTTGATTCAGGGCCTTGGTCAAGGCGGAGCGCTCCAAGTGGTAGTCTCCGTGGGGATTTTCCTGCAGCCGCAGATCGTACCAGCGGTCTACCAAGGCTTTTACCTCTGGCAGATTTTCCTCCGTGATGGGTTCCAGGGCGTACTCCGGGTGAGTCTGACAGAACCGGTTCAGATGGTTTCGTTTTTTCTGGAACTTCTTGCCCTTCAGTTCTGCAAGGTCCTGGACAGCATAAACATAGTCAAAAGAATCCCGGTCAAAGTGGTAGTGGAGCTTTCCTGGAAACAATTCTTCCAGCAGGGCGCAGTCGTCATGGGTCAGACCCACCAGACGGCAGGGAATGCCACGCTCCGCTGCGTCCCGGACGACGGCATCCAGAACCGGTTTCTTGTCCCCCTGTCCCAAGGGGAACAGATAGACGCTTTTTCGGTTAAACTGGGAGAAAAAGACCAGGTGATTTTCGACCAGGGCAGCTTTCTGCCTGCCCCAAAGGTAGAGGTTCACAAAACTGTATTCGCAGCCCCGTTCGCCGCCGCCCTGCAAAAGCTGTTCAAACAGCGGCTTCTGGGACAGATCCAAAGGCTTAAAATTAATCATGGCATTCACATCCTTTTTGTCAGTATACCACGATTGTTGGGGATTATCAACTGAAGAGCCGGGTGTCCAGACGGCGGGCTTTGATCCCGTAGAAAAGAGCGGTTCCCAGAGTCAGCAGCACCGCTGCCTCACCGATTGCCACATACAGGGCATTGAGCCAAAAGCCGCCGCCAATGTATACGGCAAGCTCCCAGCCCACCAATATGCCGTTCAAAAGAGCCGGCAGCAGCATGGCAGGCAGGGGATAACCCCTCACGGTAATATTTCGCATCCAATACATACCGCCGGCGGCAAGGGCGGTTGCCAAAGTGCCCACAAGAAAATCCAGGGGCAGCGCGGCGGAAAAACTCAGATTGAACAAAAGGCAGCCGATGCTCAGTCCGGGAATCGCCGCCGGGGTGAACAGAGCCAGAACGGACAGGGCCTCCGAAGCCCGGAACTGAATGGTCCAGGAGGCAGAGCCGGGCAACAGCAGATTTTGCAGGTAAGTCAGCGCCACATATAGTGCGCCCAACAGGGCGGCATGGGCAAGAAAGCGGGCGTTTTTTTGCATATTGTCAATCTCCAAAATAAAAAATGGGCGCAGTCCGCACCTATAAATAAAAATGAGCGCAAAGCGCCCATCCCAAAAGTCCTAGTTTTGTTTACCGACAGGATGGTTACGAACTGTCCTATGCAATTGTGAGCATTATATAAGGAAAAACGGAAAATGTCAAGAACGCGGACAATCGGTATTGGGGGCTTATGGGGGATTACAAAAACGCTCCGGCCTTCCGGCCGGAGCGTTGGTTATTTGGCTTTGGCAATTACTTGCCAGCATTGGCGATCTGAGCAGCCACTTCGTCGGCGAAGTTCTCTTCCTTCTTCTCGATGCCCTCACCCTTAATGTAGTGGATGGCGTCGATGAACTTAACGTTACCGCCCAGCTTCTTGGCAGCGTCGGCAATGTAGCCGGCCACGTCGCCCTTAAACAGGTCGGAACGGACGAAGTCCTGCTGCAGCAGGCAGCTTTCCTTGTAGAAAGCGTTGATCTTACCTGCAGCGATCTTCTCCTTGACAGCAGCGGGCTTGCTTGCCATCTTGGGGTCGTTGTCCATCAGTGCAACCTGAACGGCCAGCTCCTTGTCCACATCAGCCTGGGGAACCTGAGCCTTGTCCCAGTACTTGGGGTTCATAGCAGCGATCTGCATAGCCACGTTCTTGCCGATCTCGGTAGCGTCCACATCTGCTTCCAGGTTGACCAGAACGCCGTGGCTGCCTCCCATGTGGACGTAAGCAACGGAAGTACCGGTAGCGAAGCGGTCAAAGCGGCGGATCTGCATATTCTCGCCAATGGACATGACCTTTTCCTGCATGATCTCGGTAACGGTCAGCTCGGAGTTGGGATACTTAGCGGCCTTCAGAGCCTCCACATCAGCGGGGTTAGCGGTGGCGACAACCTCAGCCAGGTTCTTCACCAGGTCCATGAAAGCGTCGGTCTTGGCAGCAAAGTCAGTCTCGGAGTTGACCTCAATCACAACGCCCACACCGTTGACAACAGTAGCGTAAGCAACGCCCTCAGCGGCGATGCGGTCAGCCTTCTTGGCAGCTTTAGCCAGGCCCTTCTCGCGCAGCCAGTCAACAGCCTTGTCCATATCGCCGTCGGTAGCAGCCAGGGCAGCCTTGCAGTCCATCATGCCAACGTTGGTCATTTCACGCAGCTTCTTAACATCCAGTGCAGTAAATGCCATTTTTAATTCCTCCTATAATCATTGGTAGATGGCACCCGCGAACGGGTGCCATGGTTATTTATTACTCAGCAACAGGAGCCTCGGCAGCCTCTGCAGCCTCAGCGGTCTCAGTCAGCGCATCCTCGCCCTGACGGCCCTCAATGGCAGCGTTTGCCATGGTAGCGGCAATCAGACGGATGGCGCGGATAGCGTCGTCGTTGCCGGGAATCACGTAATCGATCTCGTCGGGATCGCAGTTGGTGTCAACGATTGCTACGATGGGAATGTTCAGCTTACGGGCCTCAGCAATGGCGTTGCGCTCCTTGCGGGGGTCAACGATGAACAGGCAGCCGGGCAGCTTCTTCATTTCCTTCACGCCACCCAGATACTTCTCCAGCTTAGCGATCTCGCCCTGGAGCTGGATCACTTCCTTCTTGGGCAGCATGGCGAAGGTGCCGTCCTCTTCCATCTTGCGCAGCTGAGCCAGACGGTCGATACGGGTACGCATGGTGCGGAAGTTGGTCATCATACCGCCCAGCCAACGGGCGTTGACATAGTAACCGCCGCAACGGGCAGCCTCTTCCTTGATAGCGTCCTGAGCCTGCTTCTTGGTGCCGACGAACAGGACGTTGCCGCCGTTGGCGGAAACCTCACGGACGAAGTTGTAGGCCTCTTCCAGCTTCTTAACGGTCTTCTGCAGGTCGATGATGTAGATACCGTTACGCTCCGTGTAGATGTAGGGAGCCATCTTGGGGTTCCAGCGGCGGGTCTGGTGGCCGAAGTGTACGCCGGCCTCCAGCAGTTGCTTCATAGATACGACAGACATTTTTATTTTCTCCTTTTGTTTTGTCCTCCACCCCGATCATTTCGCTGCGCCCGTTCTTGCGAACACTGGGGCGTGCGATCACCGGGTGTGTGGTTTAGAATACTACGGAAAAAATCCCGTGCCGATTCATTATATAGGAATCATCGCCATATTGCAAGCACTTTTTTGCGAAAAATTGAAAAATTTTTCCTCTTTTTATAGGGGGAACAGGGATTTTCCCCGGGGAACCCGGCACTCATCCGGCTTTATGTCTACCAATACAATGTCCGGGCCAATGCGTTTGATGCAATGCCAGGGAATCACAAAGTCGTCCCGGCGGCCCCACAGCCCAAAATGCCGGCAGGGTCCCGGGACGATAATCGCTACAATATTTCCTCCGGGCAGCTCCACCCGCGCGTCGGCAATAAAGCCCAGCCGCCGCCCGTCGCAGATGCAGATGACCTCTTTGCAGTGCAGGTCCGTAAATTTGCAAGACATACCCAGCCCTCCCGGTCAGTTTTGGTAAAGCCTATGCCTGGATTGTACGGCCTATGCCTGCCAGATTCCGAACTGACGAGTAGTTGGGCATGCGTTTGCGCAAACGTTCTCTCCCCATAGAGAAGCCTTTGGAAAAGTTGCCAAAAATAGGGGGTTAATGGACAGAAATGCTTTTCTTCATGGCGGTCAGGGCGCTTTTTTCCAGCCGGGAGACTTGTGCCTGGGAGATTCCCACCAGGCCCGCCACCTCCATCTGGGTTTTGCCGCCCACAAAGCGCAGACCTAAAATTTGCTTCTCCCGGTCCCCGAGGGCCTGGAAGGCAGACCGCAGGGCGATATGCTCCATCCAGTTGGCTTCGGTGTTCTTGGTATCCCGAACCTGATCCATGACAGTCAGAGGGTCGCCGCCGTCGGCAAACACGGGATCGTGGAGACTGATGGGAGCACAGACGGCATCCATGGCCTGATTGACCTCCTCCATACTCAGGTCCAGTTCCCGGGCAATTTCTTCCAACGTGGGATCTCTGCCCATGCGGGCAAGCAGTTGTTCCTTGCAT
>JAZOMH010000011.1:0-98414 GCA_045653785.1 Faecousia sp.
TGCCTGTGAGGACAGCGGCATCGCCTGCGGCGTGCTGGATAAGATTATCGAAAACTATAATATCGCCGACACCGAGAACGTGCCCATCTGCCAGGACACCGGTATGGCCTGTGTGTTCCTGGAGATCGGTCAGGATGTGCACATTGTGGGCGGGGACCTGACCGATGCGGTGAACGAGGGCGTTCGCCGTGGCTATGACAAGGGCTACCTGCGTAAGTCCGTGGTGGCAGACCCCGTGCGCCGCGGCAACACCGGTGACAACACCCCTGCCATGCTCTACACGGAGATCGTTCCCGGTGAAAATGTGAAGATCACCGTAGGCCCTAAGGGCTTCGGCAGCGAGAATATGAGTGCCATTCGGATGTTCAAGCCCTCTGCAGGCCTGCAAGGCATCAAGGACTTCATCATTGAGACCGTGGAAACTGCCGGCCCCAACCCCTGTCCTCCCATGGTGGTGGGCGTGGGCATCGGCGGCACCTTCGACAAGGCAGCTCTGCTTGCCAAGAAGGCCATCATGCGTCCCCTGGATACCCATCATCCCGACCCCTTCTATGCCCAGCTGGAGGATGAAATGCTGGCAAAGATCAACGAGCTGGGCATCGGACCCCAGGGGCTGGGCGGTAAGACCACCGCGCTGAGCGTGAACATTGAAAAATTCCCCACCCACATCGCCGCGCTGCCTGTGGCTGTGAATATCAACTGCCATGTGGCAAGACACGAGAAGGAGGTAATCTAAAATGGCTATTTCCATTACCACTCCTCTGACCCGTGAGAAGGTCAGAACTCTGAAGTCCGGCGACAGCGTGCTGATCTCCGGTGTGATCTACACTGCCCGTGATGCGGCCCATAAGCGTCTGTGTGAGTTGGTGGCTCAGGGTAAGGAGCTTCCCATGGATGTGAAGGACAGTATCATTTACTTTGTAGGCCCAACTCCCGCCCGTCCCGGTGAGGCCATCGGCTCTGCCGGTCCCACCACCTCCTACCGTATGGATGCTTACAGTCCCACCATGATCCAGCAGGGTCAGACCGGTATGATCGGCAAGGGTAAGCGCAGCGAGGAAGTGATTGCCGCCATGAAGGAGCACGGCGCTGTGTACTTTGGTGCTATTGGCGGCTGCGGCGCGCTGCTCAGTAACTGCATCAAGAAGGCCGAAGTCATCGCTTACGACGACCTGGGCGCTGAGGCGATCCGCCGCCTGGAGGTAGAGAATTTCCCTGTGATTGTCATTATCGACAGCGAGGGCAACAATCTTTATGAGACTGGCCGTGCGGCCTATCTGGCACAGAATAAATAAGAATAACAAGCCTGTGTACCTTTTGGGTACACAGGCATTTGTGCGTGGAGGTTTTTATGCTTAACAACGGAACCTATGAGTATATGGTAGAAATGCGCCGTCAGCTGCATCAGTACCCGGAGATTGGCTTTGATTTGCCCAAAACTCTGGCGCTGGTCCGTTCTGAGCTGGAGGCATTGGATATTCCTTATACGGAGGAGTTTGGCAAGAGCAGCATCGTTGCCACCATCAATCCGGAGTGCAAGGGTTTTACCATCGGCATCAGGGGAGATATGGATGCCCTGCCTTTGCAGGAGGAAAACGATGTACCCTACTGCTCTAAGATCCCCGGACAGATGCACGCCTGCGGTCACGATGCCCACACCGCCATTTTGTTGGGCATGGCAAAAGAACTTAAGGCGCGGGAACAGGAGCTGACCTGCCGGGTCAAGCTGCTGTTTACCCCTGCGGAGGAGTACATTGAGCCGGGCTGCAAGCAGATGGCGGAAAACGGCGTCATGGACGATATTGACTGCGCTGTGGCCTGTCATGTTCTTCCTAATTTGCCAGTGGGACAAATCAAGACGATATCCGGCGGCTTAAACGCCAACTCCATGGGCTTTACCGTGGAATTTTTCGGAAAGTCTGTCCATGGCTCCGAACCGTCTGGCGGTGTGGATGCCATTGCAATGGCGGTAGAAGCATACACTGCCATGAAGTTTATGATGTCCAATGAGTTCCCTGCCAAGGAACGCCGGGTGCTGAATGTGGGCACCTTCCAGGGCGGTATCACCAACAATATTGTCTGCGATTACTGCAAGATGTTCTGCTCCTCCCGTACCCACAGTGATGAGGTTACGGATAAGATCCTGGACCGTACCCGTCAGATTTGTGAGGGGATCGCAGCCATCCATGGCGGTCAGGCGAAGGTTACGGTGAATAAGCTGCTGCCCTACGTGGAGAACAACCCCACTGTGGTGCGCAAGGTGGAGGAAGCTGCCGCCAAGATCATCGGCGCGGAGAATATTTTGCCCAAGCTTAGGGGAATGGGCGGCGAGGATTTTTCCTTCCTGTCCCGGAAAAAGCCTTCTATGCAGTTTAATCTTGGCAGTATGATCGAGGGGCGGCCTTACTATCCTCTTCACAATGTCCGCTTCGATATGGATGAACGATGCATGGAGGTCGCTGTTGAGATATTCCTGCAGTTTGTGCTGGACAACATGGACGGTATTGCGTTCTGAAGGGAGAATAGATGTGAAGTTTTGCGAGATCGCCCAGAAACTGGGTTTTGAAAAGTACCCGGAGGCGTTGGATGGGATCTATGCCAATATGGTCAAGGATAATGCGCCTGCCTGCGATGTGCAGCTGATCGACAGCCTGGAGCAGGAGTGGGGATTTTTTGGTAAGTATTACCAGGTAGTCAAGGAAACCGCTGCTGCTATTAACGCCGATCCTGTCCGCAGCATATGGGTCAAGGTGGCAGCGAGGTTTGCCTATGATAATCCTACGCCCGTCGCCAGAACCGTTCCTGTGCCCAAGGCAGACGGTACTGCTGTCACAGATCTTTTGCCCCTGTACATCATTCTGCCCCAGGTCCCTGCCGCCATCGCGGAGTATCGCCGCCGTGGCTTTGAGGATGCAGAGATCAGAAGTCTGATGTTTGGCTTTCAGGACGGCATCAGCATTGTGGAGAGCCAGGTGGGCAGACCCCAGGTCAATGCCCTGTACTTTAGCTGGCTGCACCACTACTCCAAGGTGGAGATCTTTAACACCGAAGGCTTTCAGTTTGAGCTGCGGAAGCTGCCGGATAATGCTATGTGGATTCGCAACAAAAAGGACGGTCAGGTTCTGTGCCTGATGTGCGCAGGTACCTTTGACGGTACCGGAACCCAGGTGAAGGGCTCCAAGAATTACGAGGATCCCGAGGATACATTTGCCGTTACGCTCAGCGAAGACGCAGAAAAGTTTGTGGGACATGGGGTGTATGACAACAAGGTGTCTGCGCAGGCATGTGAGTATCCCAAGACGCAGTGGGAGTGCATTGCCCGTCCCGGCGATAACTGCATGAGTTTGCACATTCCCCGGAAGGCGGATATTTCCATGGCGGCATTGGATAAAGCTGTGGCGAGCGCCAAGAAGATCATGACTGAGCGGTTTGCAGACCTGGGCGGCAGTGAGATCTATTGCGCCTCCTGGCTGCTGGATCCTATGCTGGGTGTGATTTTGGGACCGGATGCCAAGATGACTAAGTTTATGGAGCGGTTTGTGAAGCATCCGATCCGCAATGCCGGCACCAGCCCCTTTGGCTATGTATTCCCTGTGAATGTTAAGGATATGAACACACTGCCGGAGGACACTTCTCTGCAGCGGGGTATGAAGAAGCTGTACGTGGAAGGCGGCTGCATCTATGGCTACGCCGGCCTGTTGATCTGAGGGAGGCGAGCTATGCGGGTACTTTCTATTTCCAACAGCTTCGGGGTGGATGCCAACCGCTACCTGCACCAGATCGCAAAGGCTGGCGGTGACCGGCTGGAGGTGGTAACCCTGTACATCGGCGGCTGCACCATGGAGCGGCATTACCGCAATATGCTCAGCGGGGTGGCAGCCTACGCCATGTATTACAACGGTCAGAACACCGGTTTTTTCGTGTCTATGGAGCAGGCATTGCTCAGCCGGAAGTGGGATGTGATCGTTTTGCAGCAGCAGAGCGGCAGCAGTGCTCACCCGGACAGCTTCCAGCCCTATGATGCGGCGCTTTATAACTATGTAAAGGAATGTGCCCCCAAGGCCAAGATCCTGCTGCAGCAGACCTGGGCCTATGAGGATGGAAGCCAGATGCTGGAAAAAACCGGCTACAGCTCCACCGGGGCTATGTTCTCGGATGTCGAAAGATCTTATGAAATGTGCCATAAGCGCCTTGGCACAGATGGGATCATCCCCAGCGGCAAATTGTTCATAAGTCTGCTGGACAGCGGTATTAACCAGCTCCATCGGGATAGCTTCCATGCAAGCTATGGCTTGGGCAGGTATGCCCTGGGACTTCTGTGGTACCGGATGCTTACAGGCAAGCAGGTGGCAGATAATCCTTTCTGCGATCTGGATGAGCCGGCAACCCCGGAACAGATGGCGGCTGCAAGATCCTGCGTGGATTCCTTTGAACCCATTTTATAAAATTTGGTGGCATATCCTACTGAGATATGCCACCTTTTTCTGGACATTCAGAAGGTTTAATGGTATGATATTTGGTAAATAATATGAAAAAAACGGGAGGCATTGCTTTGCTTCGATTTTTCAAGAAACTGAAACCTTCCGCTGCGTGGCTGCTGCCCGGCGTGTCCTATTTCCTAGTGGAGCTTCTGGCATTAGGTCTGCTGGGAACGGGGAACTGGAGCGGTCCGGTATTTGGCCTTTTGTGGGCGCTGCTGCTTTCCTGCGTGGTGCTTCTGCTGCCAAGGCTAGCCGGGCGGATATTCTATGGGATTACCTACTATTTCATGCTGCTGTGGACCCTTGCCCAAACAGGGTATTTCAGTGTGTTCAGCAGAATGATGTGGCTGTCCGGAATTCTTTTTGCCGGGGACGGAGCGCCTTACCTGACGGAAGTTTTAGGGTCGTTCCCGGTGCTTTGGTGGATCGGCGGATTCTTGCTGCTGGCCCTGGGGGTGGTGGTGATTTTGCGCATCCCCGGAGGTAAGCGGGAATACTGGCAGCGGATCGCCTGCGGCAGCGTCGGCGTATTTTCTCTTATCATGCTGTTTATCCTGCCGGAAATAGTATTCCTGCGGGATAAGGGTGTCTGGGGTACTCGTTCGGAGTATGCCCAATCCTCTTCCTGGCGTGCCGCCTACAACACTATGTATGACGCAAAAAATGTTTATGACATTTGCGGCGTCTATCAGTTGACCTTCCGGGATGTGTGGAAAAACCATATCTACCCCCTGACACCGGCCTACCGCAGAGAATTGGAGGCGCAGACAACGGAGATCGACGAATATTTTGCCCAGCGGGGTACGCATGAAGACAATGAGATGACCGGCGTTTTTGCCGGGAAAAATGTCGTGCTGGTGCTGATGGAATCCATGGACGACTGGATGCTCACCCAGGAAGACACCCCAACCATCTGCCGTCTGATGGAGGAGGGGATCCGGTTTACCAATTTCTATACCCCCGGCTACGGTACTGCCCGGACCATCAATTCCGAGTTTTGTATCAATACGGGCATTTATCTGCCCACCACCGGGGACTATGTGTTCGACTATGTAACCAACGAATTCGACCAGTCTATTGCCTCCCGGGCCACTGCCAGCGGCTATACGGCGGAGGTGTTCCACTATAATACGCCGGATTTTTACAGCCGGGGCGTTTTTGAGCCTGCCATGGGCTACAACGCTTATAACAGCTATGCAGATTATGAGCAGGATAAGGGTAAGCTGTATAACGATTGTCTGCTGTTTGATATTCCGGAACTAAGTGAACTGTTTTTCCGTCCGGGCCAGACACTGAACACCATTATTACCCGTTCTGCCCACCTGACCTATGTTTACAACGAGGTGCTGAGCAACTATGCGCTGAAGCAGTATCCCCAGTACCGGGGGAAATTCGGCAGCCAGGAGGAGGACTGCGCCCGGGTGAAGGCAAAGCTGGTGGACGATATGTTTGCCCGGCTGCTGGAGGAACTGGAGAAAAACGGGCAGCTGGAAAATACCGTCATCATCGGTGTTACGGACCATTACACCTACGGTTACAAGAACCTGGATGAACTGTACAAGCTCTCCGGTGTGGACGACGAACTGCTTCTGGAAAAGACACCTTGCTTTATCTGGTCTTATGGCGGTCCTGCCATGGCGGTGGAAAAGACCCTCAATACCGCGGATCTTCTGCCGACGGTAGTGAACCTTATGGGTTTTGAGATGCCTGCAGGATATTTGGGGCAGGATGCTTTTGATCCCAATTACACCGGCTATGCCCTGTTTCCTAATGGCAGCTGGATCGCTGACGGCGTGGCTTGCCGTGTTAAGAACGGAAAAACCGAGATTCTGGAAAATCAGGAGGACCGGGAGATAACAGAGGAGTACCTGCGCCGGATGGAGGAAACGACTCAGCAATTCATAAGAATCAGCAATCTTCTGCTGACCTCGAATTACTATAGAGATATGGACTAAAAAATTGTCAAAGACTGTAGAAATTCCGGGAGGGGTGTGTTATAATGATAGAAATGCACTTTAGGAGGATGGCAAAATGAGCAGAGCTGACGAAATCTATCGCGCCACGTGCCTGGATATTCTAGAAAACGGTTTCTATGACACCGATCTGGAGGTGCGTCCCAAGTGGCCCGACGGTACTCCCGCTCATACGGTGAAGAAGTTCGGTGTTGTGAACCGCTATGATCTGCGGGAAGAATTCCCCATTATGACCCTGCGCCGCACCTACTGGAAGAGTGCCCTGGATGAGCTGCTGTGGATCTGGCAGAAGAAATCCAACCGCATTGAAGATCTGGGCAGCCATGTCTGGGATGAGTGGGCAGGCGAGGACGGCACCATCGGCAAGGCCTACGGCTATCAGCTGGGAGTAAAGTACCAGTTCAGCAACGGTCAGGAGCCTATGGATCAGGTGGATCGGGTGATCTATGATTTGAAGCACAATCCCGCATCCCGGCGGATCATGACCAATATCTACAATTTCCAGGATCTGCACGAAATGAATCTGTACCCCTGCGCCTATTCCATGACCTTCAATGTTTCCGGCAATACCTTGAACGCCATTCTAAATCAGCGTTCCCAGGATATGCTGGCGGCAAATAACTGGAATGTGTGCCAGTATTCCATGCTTCTGATGATGATGGCGCAGGCTTGCGGCTATGAAGCCGGTGAGCTGGTCCATGTGATCGCGGACTGCCACATTTACGACCGCCACATCCCCGCGGTGAAGTCCATGCTGGAGAAGGAGGGCTTTGCCGCCCCCAAGGTTACCATCGACAAGAGTGTAACTGACTTCTATGCCTTTACCAAGGACAGCTTTAAGGTGGAGGACTACCAGTTCCATCCCTTTGATTTTGAGATCCCAATGGCGATCTGAGGTATGTTATGGAACTGATTGTTGCAGTATATGACGACTGGGGTATCGGCAAGGATGGTACACAGCCGGTGGCACTGTCGGCGGACAGAAAATTCTTTCGACGGACGACCGGTGGCGCTATGGTCATCGTGGGCAGACGCACCATCGAGGATTTTCCGGGTAAGCAGCCCCTGCCCGGAAGGGTAAATGTGGCGCTGACCCGCAGCGCCGGGGAGATCCCGGGTTTTACGGTGTGCAACAGCCCCCAGGCGGCAGCAGAACTTGCAAAATCCGCCGAAAGGGCAATGGTCATCGGCGGCGGAAGTATCTATCGCCAGATGCTGCCGTTTTGTGATACGGCTTATGTTACAAAGGTACATTGCACTCCGGAGTCCGATACATACTTTCATAATCTGGATGCGGACCCCCAATGGAAGCTGGAGCAGGTGCTTCAGTCCGGTGTGGAAAATGGCATTGGCTATGATATGTGCCTGTACCGCAAAGTATAATGTACAAGCCAAAGGCATCTATGTGCCTTTGGCTGTAATAAATCACAGGAAGTTATTACCATGAGCATAAAGAAAATTGGGATACTGACAGCAACTGCCGTTGCGTTGATCCTGGTGTGTATGGCGGTATTTATCTGGCAGGGCGCGCAGCCTCAGCAGGTGATTCAGATTACTCCGGTGGGAGAGCCGGTTATTACATTGGAATACGGCCAGGACTATGAGGAAGCCGGCGCGGAGGCACAGTATACTGCCGGGGCAAAAACGGCGCAGCCGGAGGTGCAGATCATAGGTTCTGTGGATACCACAGTGGTGGGTACATATCTTATTAAGTATGTAGCAGAGCATAGGGGGGCTGTGGGAACAGCCTACCGCAGAGTAAACGTGCTGGATACAAAGGCACCGGAGATCACCCTGGTGGCAGATCCCAATAAGTACACACTGCCCAATCACACCTATGAGGAAGAGGGTTTTTCTGCCGTTGATAATGTGGACGGAGACATTACCCACAAGGTCTTGCGGCAGGAAACAAAAGAGAAGATCACCTACAGCGTTTCCGATGCTGCCGGTAATAAGGTGGCAGTGGAGCGGGTGATCGTTTACAATGATCCCGAGCCTCCGGTACTGACACTCAACGGGGAGACCCAGATCACAGTTTTAGCAGGAACCGGCTATTCCGATCCGGGCTATACCGCAACAGATAACTGCGACGGAGACATTACCGGTAAGGTGGTGGTTGCCGGCGGTGTGGATATTTATATGCCCGGAACCTATACCGTAACCTATACGGTTGCTGACAGCTATAACAATACAGTATCTGCTGTCCGGACAGTAACGGTCGTTCCCCAACCTGCGCCGGAAGTGGTGGTGCCTACGGAGAAAGTGATCTATCTGACCTTTGACGACGGTCCGGGACCTTCTACGGAAAGACTTCTGGATATACTGAAAAAGTACAACGTAAAGGCTACCTTCTTTGTGGTCAACACCGCTTACATCGATGTGATCAGGCGGGCGGCGGCAGAGGGTCATGCCATAGGCATTCATAGCGTTACCCACAAGTTTCAGGAGATCTATTCCAGCGAGGATGCCTTTTTACGGGATCTTTACACTATGCGGGATATTATTGCCGGTATCACCGGCCAGACTACTACTCTGATGCGCTTCCCCGGAGGCGGATCCAATACCATCAGTAGCTTTAATCCCGGAATTATGACCCGGCTGACCCAGAAGGTGGTGGACCTGGGTTTCCAGTATTTTGACTGGAATGTGGACAGCAATGATGCCGGCGGTGCCAGGACCTCCTACCAGGTGTTCCAGAATGTGACCCGGGGCATCAGCAACAAGCAGACCGCGGTGGTACTGCAGCATGATATTAAGGGCTTCAGCGTGGACGCGGTGGAGCGGATCATCAACTGGGGATTGAGCAACGGCTATACCTTCCTGCCCCTTTCCCCCAGCAGTCCCGGCGCACACCACAGCGTACTTAACTAATCAAAAACCCCGATGCGCAGGCATCGGGGTTTTGCTGTTACTGGATGTGATTGTGGCTGCTGATATGGTCCTCGCAGTAGCAGAAGTAGCCCTTGCACCGGGAGCAGTAACGGAATTCCAGATCCGGATGGGAGACATCGGTTCTGCCGCAGACGGTGCAGCGATGGGTATAGGGTGCTTTCGGCTGGGTTGTAGCTGCCTGGTACGAACCGGCGGTCTGGAATCGGATAGGCTCGGTCTTTGGCCGCTTAGGGCCTTTCTTGAACAGCCGGCGGAAGTTCACCTGCCAGGAATAGGGAATGATGTTCAGCACATCCCTGCCGAAGAACAGGAAATAGTTGGCAAGACACACCAGAGGGAACAGATTCACAGGGAAGCTGCCGGTGAACACACCCACCAGGATCAGCGCCAGGTCAATCATTGCCAGGATCCATGCCTTCACAGGGATAAAGAAGAACAGCAGGAAGTGGGCATCGGGGTACAGGGTAGAGTAGCTCAGAAGCAGACTCAGATTCAGATAGTAGGGGTCTGCCCGGGTGCCGAAGATCATGGAGAAAATATCCATCAGCACCACACCGGTAAAATAGAAAAGGTTAAACCGGAATGTTCCCCAGGCGTTCTCAATTGCTTTGCCCAGGGAAAAATAACACAAAGAGCTGATAAGCACCATGAGAATGCTACCGTAGCTGAAAGCACCGGTAAAAATAAAGGTGAACAGCCGCCACACCTGTCCCTGGAGAATCAGATCCCGGTCAAAGTACAAGGCAAGGTACAGCGTGTAGCTGTTGTCGAACATGCTCATCAGGTAAACGATGGCACTGGCGATCATTACATAGAGCATCAGGTTGGGGATACCCTTGGAACGGTTATTGTAGCAGAAACGCTCAAATCGGTTGCGTAGGTTTTTCACATTACTCATCTCCTGGATACATGATACCAGTTGGAGGGCAAAATGTCCATAGGGGAATTGTAAACAAATTCCTACGAAAAATCAAAAAAACAGTTGACATATGGGGAAAAAGGAGTAAAATAAACTGGAACTGCATACTGGCCTTATCAAGAGTGGTGGAGGGAACGGCCCGATGAAACCCGGCAACCTGCAAAAGGAACTGTTTTCTGATTCCTTACGGCGTGGTGCCAAATCCGGCGGCAACGAGAGATGAGGATTCGATAGAGCACACATCGGGTCCTTCGATGTGTGCAGTATTTTTTTAGGCAGACTTTTGAATTGCCAAGTCAATTCTGCAAGCCTGCAGCAAGATATTAACTGAAAGGACATAGATTATGGAAAAGAGACTGTTTACTTCTGAGTGCGTTACCTGCGGTCATCCGGATAAGGTGGCAGATGCCATCTCCGACGGGATTCTGGATGCCTGCCTTGCCCAGGACCCTAACTCCCGGGTGGCCTGTGAGGTCATGGTAACTACAGATTTTTGTCTGATCTGCGGTGAGATTACCACCCAGGCAAAGGTGGATTACGCTGCCGTTGCCCGGGAAGTGATCCGCTCCATTGGCTATACCCATGAAAACACCGGCTTCTGCGCTGACACTGTGCAGATCCTGTGCAAGGTCCATACCCAGTCTGCGGACATTGCCATGGGCACCAACGATGAGGTGGGCGGCGCTGGCGACCAGGGCATGATGTTCGGCGGTGCCTGCACCCAGACACCGGAGCTGATGCCCCTGCCTGCTGCCCTGGCCCGGGCACTTTCCAACCGGCTGACCCAGTGCGTGGAGAGCAACGACCTGCTGCGCCCCGACGGCAAGACCCAGGTTTCTGTGGAGTTTGACGAACAGGGCAATGTAGTGGGTATCGATACCGTGGTCGTATCCATTATGCACACGGAGGATTTTGAAATCAGTGAGCTGCGCCGCTACATCCGGGAAGGCGTTATCGCCCCGGTGCTGCAGCAGTACGGTTTTGATATTGCGGATGTTGCCCATATCCACATTAACCCCACCGGTAAGTTCGTGATCGGCGGTCCTGACGGTGATACGGGTCTTACCGGACGTAAGATCATCGTGGATACCTACGGCGGCTATTTCTCCCACGGCGGCGGTGCTTTCTCTGGTAAAGACCCCACCAAGGTGGATCGCTCCGGTGCTTATATGGCCCGGTACATGGCAAAAAATCTGGTGGCTGCGGATCTGGCAACCCAAGTTCAGGTGCAGATCGCTTATGCCATCGGCGTGGCAGAGCCTGTGTCAGTCCGGGTGGACAGCTACGGCACCGGCAAGCTGCCGGATGAGGAACTGACCGCGCTGCTGCGGAAGACCTGTGATCTGACCCCCGGCGGTATTATCCGCAAGCTCACCCTGCGCACCCCCATTTACAGCAAGACTGCCCGGGAGGGCCACTTCGGGGTAGAGGACCGTCCTTGGGAGAAGCTGGATCTTGCGCCTGCTCTGAAGGAACTGGCAGGCATCTGACCCTGTATTTGCCAGGGGACCTGCGTTGACTTGGCAAGGGAAAGACGCTATAATATTTGCAGAAAATTGTCTGAACGGAGATGAACCCGGTGAAGAAAAAGTATATTGCGGATATTCTGTGCGCAGTGTTGCTGCTGGCACAGCTGGTGGCAGAGATCTGGACGGCGGTTGCTGTGCTTCGTCTGAATATGCTGCCGGAAAAATACGCAGCGGTGCTGATCGCGGCACTGGTCATGTTTTTCCTGCTGACCGGTTTGCTGATGCTCCTGCGTTTCAAAAAGCCTGTGGGTATCGTTCGCAGGATCATTGCCTGTGTTTTGGCGCTGGGGGTGATTTCCGGCTGCGCCATCGGAACGAAGCTGGCTTCCGATGCTTATGAGACCATGCACAAGGTTACGCAAACCCAGCCGACTACAGATGCCAACAATATGTACATTCTGGTTCGTGTGGATGATCCTGCCCAGACCCTGGCAGATGCGGGCCACTACAGCTTTGCCACCCTGGACGGCTATGAACAGAGCTATAAGGATAAGCTCTCCGCACTGATCGGCGAAGCCACCGGTTCGCCGGTGAAGCTACTGCAATATACCACAAGCCAGGTGCTGGTATCCATGCTTTTGCAGGAAAATGTGGATGCTGTTGTGATTACCGGTGCAGGCATGGCGCTGCTGCTGGAGGATGAAGATTACGCGGATCTGGAACAGAGAGTGCGTATTCTGCATTGCGTGCCCTTGAGCCAGCTGAAGGATACGGAAGAAACCGTTCCTCCCGAGACTACCGAGCCTGCGGTAACCGGAGATCCTATTACCAGAGAACCCTTTGTGGTCTATATCAGTGGCTCCGATACCCGCAGCTCCAAGCTGAATGTTAGCCGCAGCGATGTGAATATCCTGGCGGTGGTCAATCCCACCACAAAGCAGGTGCTTCTGATGAATACCCCCCGGGATTACTATGTTCCCAATCCTGCCGGTGACGGTAAGCTGGACAAGCTGACCCACTGTGGACTGTATGGCACCTCCTGCTCCATGGAGGCGCTGGGGAATCTGTACGGCCTGAAGATCGACTACTATGCCCAGATCAATTTTACAGGCTTTGAAACACTGATCGATGCAGTGGGTGGCGTTACGGTATATTCTGAGCTTGCATATAAGGCACAGGATACCTATATCCAAAAAGGGGAGAACTATCTAGACGGTGAAGGCGCTTTGGACTTTGCCAGAGAACGTTATAACATGCCCGGAGGCGACCGGGGCAGAGGCAAAAATCAGATGAAGGTGATCACAGCACTGGTTGAGAAGCTGACCAGCGGCACCACCATCATTTCCAACTACTCCAGGATTTTGGACAGCCTGGAAGGAATGTTCAAGACCAATATAAGCATGGACCAAATCAGCGAACTGGTTAAAATGCAGCTGAGCGACATGGCAAGCTGGAATGTCCAGTCCTATGCGGTGTCCGGTGTGGGCGGCAGTGAGCATACCTACTCCGCGCCGGGGGTGTACCAGTATGTGATGTACATGGATGAGGGCATGATCGGTCATGGCTCCGGATTGGCTCAGATGGTCATTGAGGGTAAGATCCTCACCGCTGAGGATGTGAAATATTCCTAAGTTATAAAGGACGGAGTTTTTGCTCCGTCCTTTATATTTTCTTGCAAATTGGTAAGAATGTGTTATGATAGACCCAGAAATATAGGATGGAGGGATTCCATGCTGGATTATATCAGAATTGCCTGCGCTGTTCCGCCGGTGCAGGTGGGAAATGTGAAAAAGAATGCAGCAGACATTTGCGCTTTTCTGGAAAAGGCGGATGCGCAGAATGTGGATGTGTTGGTATTTCCGGAACTGGCGCTGACAGGATATACCTGTGGTGACCTGTTTTTTCAGCAGACCCTGCAGCAGGGCGTTAAGGATGCGCTGGTGCAGATCGCAGACTGCAGCCGCGCCCACCCGGCAGTAACCGCTGTGGTGGGACTGCCTGTGTTGGTGGATCAGCAGCTTTATAACTGCGCCGCGGTGATCACCGGGGGACGGGTACAGGCGTTGGTTCCCAAGATGTATTTGCCCGATTACGGGGAATTCAGCGAAAAGCGCTGGTTTGCGTCTGCGAGGGATCTGCGCAGAGATCAGATGGACGCGGGGGAGTTGGGTCTGGACAGCTCCTACCGAATTCCTGTGCAGGCGGAATTGACCGTACAGATCGGTGAGGGGACTTTGCTGGGCGTGGAGATCTGTGAGGATCTTTGGGCACCCATCGCACCATCTGCCAAGCTGGCGCTTTCCGGCGCGGAGGTAATCGTCAATCCGGCTGCCGCAAACGAAGTGGCAGGCAAACGGGCTGACCGCAAGGCTTTGGTCAAGCAGCAGTCCTCCTCCTGTATTTGCGTCTATGCTTTCTGTTCTGCCGGCAGTACCGAGTCTACCCAGGATCTGGTGTTCTCCGGACACAGTCTTGTGGCGCAGAACGGAACGCTCATTGGCGAAAATGGGAATTTGCCCACCACGGATTATATGCTGGTAGCGGATGCAGACCTGGGAATTATCCGGGCGGAGCGCAGCCGCAAAACCTCCTTCCGGGATACGGCTGCGGTCAACGGCGTAATGTCCCCGGTACGGGAATGTACGGACCGCCCCCTTCGGGGCGACGGAAGTCTGGCAAAGGTGTCAAAACTGCCCTTTGTTCCGGAAAAGCAGCAGGAGAGGACAGCGTACTGCCTGGATATTTTCAAGATCCAGGCGGCTGGTCTGGGGCACAGACTGCAGACCATCCACGCCAAGCCGGTAATCGGTATTTCCGGCGGTCTGGACTCTACCTTGGCGCTTTTGGTGGCGGTGGAAGCCATGCGTGGGCTGGGACAGCCCCTTACAGATATCCATGGCGTTACAATGCCCTGCTTTGGTACTTCGGACAGGACCTACAATAACGCATGGGAGCTGATGCGCAAATTGGGTATCAGCTGCAAGGAAATCAACATCCGGGATGCGGTGAACACCCATTTCCGGGATATTGGTCACGACCCCCAGACCCACGATACTACCTACGAAAATGCCCAGGCGCGGGAACGGACACAGCTCCTTATGGATTATGCGGGTGAAGTGGGGGGCATCGTGGTAGGCACCGGCGACCTGAGTGAATTGGCTCTTGGGTGGTGTACCTACAACGGCGACCACATGAGTATGTACGGTGTCAACGGCTCTGTGCCCAAGACCTTGATCCGTTGGATCATCGAGGCGGTGGCAAAACAGCCGGAATATGCACCCGCTGCGGACGTGCTGGCAGATATTCTGGATACGCCGATCAGCCCGGAGCTGCTGCCCCCGGATGCCACCGGCAAGATCAGTCAGCAGACGGAGGATATTGTAGGTCCCTACGCACTGCATGATTTCTTCCTTTACTATATGGTGCGCTACGGCTTTGGCCCCAAGAAAATCTACGCCCTTGCCCGGAATGCATTCCGGGAGGATTTTGACAGCGCTGCGGTGAAGAAATGGCTGATTATCTTCTGCCGCCGGTTCTTTGCCCAGCAGTTCAAGCGTAACTGCCAACCGGATGGCGTTAAGGTAGGCCCTGTGGGCTTTAGTCCCCGGGGCGACTGGCGTATGCCCAGCGATGCTTCTGCGCAGCTTTGGCTGGAAGAAGCAGAGAATCTATAACACAAAAGCTCCCATGTTCAACATGGGAGCTTTTGTGTTAATAGCCAAAACCCCAGGAGGGGAAACGGCTGCTTTCCTGTTGGGGGCTGTTTTGCTGTTCCAGGGCATTTTTAATTTGCTCACCAACGGTGATCTCTAGCTCCAGGGTGTTTCCCTGGCGGTATACGGACAGCTTCAGCACCTGTTCCGGCTGGCTGGCGCCTACAATAGAGATCACGTCGCCGGAGCCGGTGATGGGGGTTCCGTCAATCTGGGTGATGATGTCATTGACCTGCAGACCGGCTTTCGCCGCAGGACTGTCCTCTGTCACCGCTTTGATGGCAGCGCCCTGGGGCAAGCCGTAGCTCTGGGTCTCCTGGCTTACATCTGCCACGGAAATGCCGATATAGGGCTTGGAGATATAGCCCTTTTCAATAATGCTTTCCACAATAGAGCGAATGTGGTTGACAGGGATGGCAAAGCCGATATTATCAATGGATGCTTCCGAGCCGGAGCTGGAATACTTGGCGTTGGTGATGCCGATGACCTCACCGTAAAGGTTAAACAGCGCGCCGCCGGAATTGCCGGAGTTGATGGCACAGTCCGTCTGCATCAGTCGCATGGTTACACCGGTGGAGGTGGTAATTTCCCGGTCCAGTGCGCTGACAGCGCCCACAGTCAGGGAAAAGGTCAGCTCTCCCAGGGGATTGCCGATGGCTGCCACCGTATCTCCCACATTGAGATTTTCCGAATCCCCCAGCACCACAGGGGCCAGTCCGGTGGCATCAATCTTCAGTACAGCAATGTCATTGCTTTCGTCATAGCCAACGAGCTGCGCCGGCTTACTGCTGCCGTCGTAGAAGGTAACGGTAATGGAATTGGAATCCTCGATTACATGAAAGTTGGTGAGGATATAGCCGTCATCGGAAATGATAAAACCGGAACCCGAGGCGGCGGATGTGGTCTGGTAGCCCCAGAAATTGGTAGTTACCGAGGTGGTAATACCAACGGTGGAATTCACATTGGCGGCATAGACCTCCGCGGGGGTCATTAACTTTTCTGTATTTATCTTTGCAATGTCGATTACGGTGTTTTCCCGCTGTCCCTCCAAAACTGTAGTGGATGCTCCAGGGGTGGGCTTTGTGCCGGACTGCATGGCGAGAATACCGCCTGCCGCGCCCAGGATACCGCCCAGAAAAGAGCAGATCAGTGCTACGGCGATCAGCCTTCCGGTTGCGCCGGAACGGTTTTTCTTTTTTGACTCCGGGGTAAACCGGGGCTGTTCTGATTTTTGCGGATCTTCCCCGGGCGTATCCCAGAAGCGGGAAGGGTCATTGTCGTTATTCTGGTACATAAGCGATCCTCCTTTGATAGATCTGTTACATTAATTTTATTGCCTCTTACTGAAAATACGCTGAATTCCTTCTGAACAGTTTGTGAATAGGCGCGTTTCATATGTGTCCCAGTACAATATACATTTTTGACGAAAATCTGCCGGAAAAAACATGAAAATCATTCAAAATTTCTTATTGTATTTAGCAGGAATTGATGATAGTATAGTATAAATACACTTGTATGCGGCAGACGGACACTCTGCGGACAAGGGGGGCTTGAATGAAGTATATTGTGATACTGGGCGACGGCATGGCAGACGAGCCGTTGGCGCAGCTGGGAGGCAAAACACCGCTGGAGTATGCCGCCACCCCGGTGATGGATGATCTGGCAGGCAAAGGCGAAGTGGGCCTTGCAAAAACAGTACCGGACACCATGAAACCGGGCAGTGATGTGGCAAATCTGGCGGTTCTGGGTTATGACCCCACCCGGAATTACTCAGGACGATCACCTCTTGAGGCATTGAGTGTTGGGGTGGAAATGGAACCGGAGGATGTGGTTTTCCGCTGCAATATCGTTACGTTGACCGAAGACGAGCCTTACGGGCAAAAGACCATTCTGGATCACAGCTCCGGTGAAATCTCCACGGAGGATGCAGACGTTTTGGTGAAGGTCCTTGCAAAGGAATTGGGAAGCGATGTGTTTCAGTTTTACACCGGAACCAGCTACCGCCATATTATGGTATGGAAGGGCGGCAAGGTGCTGGATATGGAGCAGCCCCATGACCACCTGGGACAGAAAATCGGTCCGTATCTTCCCAAAGAGGCGATGTTTAAGGATATGATGGAAAAGAGCTTTTCTTTGCTCAATGACCACCCGATGAATCTTGACCGGGCAACCAGAGGGCTGAACAAAGCCAATTCCGCCTGGTTCTGGGGCGCGGGCACAAAGCCGTCTTTGCAGAGCTTCGGAGAAAAGACCGGCAAGAAGGGCGCTATGATCTCTGCTGTGGACCTGCTCAAAGGCATCGCTGTAGGTGCCGGTATGCAGGTGGTGGAGGTGCCCGGGGCAAACGGCGGTCTGCACACCAATTATGAAGGGAAAGCCCTGGCTGCTGTGAAAGCGGTTTTGGAGGATGACTGCGATTTTGCCTATGTCCATGTGGAAGCGCCTGACGAGATGGGCCATCAGGGCAGCATCGAAAACAAGGTAAAGGCGATTGAAAACCTGGACAGCCGTGTGGTTTCCGTTATCAAGGAAAAAATGGATGCTTCCGGGGAGGCCTACCGGCTGCTGATTATGCCGGATCATCCCACACCTATCTGCTGCCGTACCCATACCTCCGACCCGGTGCCCTATATTCTGTACGACAGCACCATGGAGCGTAAGGCAATCAGCCGTTACTCAGAAAAGGATGCGGCAGCCACCGGTAATTTTGAACCGGAAGGCTACAAGCTTATAGACAGACTTTTGAAATAAGAAAGGAAGATAATCATGCATCAGGTACATTATTTAAATAAAATTTCTCCTAAGGGAACCGAACTGTTTACCCAGGATTATCAGACAACAGAGAATGTGGAGCAGGCGGAGGCGATTATGGTCCGCAGCGCCGCTATGCACGACATGACATTTTCCAAAGAACTGAAGGCTATCGCCCGTGCCGGCGCCGGCGTCAACAACATTCCTCTGGACCGTTGCGCTGAGGAGGGCATCGTGGTATTCAATACCCCCGGTGCCAACGCCAACGGCGTTAAGGAAATGGCTATCTGCGGTATGCTGCTGGGCAGCCGTGATGTGGTGGGCGGCATTCAGTGGGTCCAGTCCATTAAGGACGAGGGCGATGTTTCCAAAAAGGTTGAGAAGGGTAAGTCCCAGTTCGCCGGTAATGAGATCATGGGTAAGAGCCTGGGTGTTATCGGCTTGGGCGCCATCGGTGGTCCTCTTGCCAATGCCGCTATCGGCCTGGGCATGAAGGTCTACGGCTATGACCCCTACATCTCCATCAATGCCGCATGGCATCTGGACAGCCATATCATTCCCGTCAAGACTTTGGATGAGATCTACGAAAAGTGCGACATTATCACAGTTCATGTACCGTTGCTGGACAGCACCAAGCACATGATTAATGCGGAGACCCTGGCTTCTATGAAGGACGGCGTGATCCTGCTGAACTTTGCCCGGGATCTGCTTGTGGACGATGATGCCCTGGAGGCAGCATTGGCTTCCGGTAAGGTCAAGCGTTATATCACAGACTTCCCCAATGACAAGACTGCCGGTATGGAGGGTGTGGTGGCCATTCCTCACCTGGGTGCTTCTACCGAGGAATCCGAGGACAACTGCGCTAAGATGGCGGTGCGCCAGGTGATGGATTATCTGGAAAACGGCAACATTACCAACTCCGTGAACTTCCCCGCCTGCGACATGGGCGTGTGCTCCAAGCCCGGCCGTGTTACGGTACTGCACCGGAACATCCCTAACACCATCTCTCAGTTTACCACTGCGGTGGCTGCGGACAACATCAACATTTCCGATATGATTAACCGAAGCAAGGGCGAGTATGCCTACACCATGCTGGATCTGGATGAACCCACTCCCGCGGCTGTGGCTGAGCACCTGCAGAAGATCGAGGGCGTTCTCCGCGTCCGTGTGATCCGCTGATACTAATGACTGTGTCCAATCTTGGACAGCCGATTCCTAAAGGGGAATTGCTTTTATGTACAGCTTCCCTGTGAATAAAATAACCGCCGGAGTCCCTTGGGGAACTCCGGCGGTTTTATCAGCAATTTCCTGTGGTGGTGTAGCAGTCGCAGCCGTCCTGAGGCGGCTCGTTCCTGCCGTCGCAGCCTCTGGGGGCAAATTGCGCGGCAGGGAAGGGAATCCGGGAGAACATCTCGCAGGGATCTTCGGCACATCCGGGAGAGTCGCAGCATTCCTTGGTGGGGATGCTGTAGTCCAGCACCGGCACCACAAGCTGGGCGTCCCGTTCCAGACGGATGATGGAGAACTGACCCAGGGTGACGAATAGCCGGCGGTTCTCCCCGGAAAGCACCAGCTCGTCATCGAATGTTTGCAGGATGCACTCAGGGATCTGGACCACGGTGCTTTCCTTGCAGCTACAGTCGCATACCTCCCGGACCTTGGAGCTGAGGACCATAGGATCCAGCACCTCCACCACAGCCTTGGGGTGGTTGGGGTGATAACGGGTTAGACCGTCTGGGCCGTTGACCCGTACGTCGCTGGAGAAAATGTGGGCGCGACTGTCCTCGCCGCAAAGCACCGCCCGTTTGGAGAATACAGCCAATCCGTAAAGGGTGGCGGGGCGGGAGCAGCCGATGGTTGCGTCGGCCAGGATCCGGTAGTAGAAGGTTACATCAATGCAGTAATGATTCCGGTCGAAAGCCACCGGCTCTACATCGATACAAGCGTACAGCAGGTCAGCACTGCGGACCTTGGCACCGGCGGCGGTGTCCAAAAGCGCCTGGGAGCATTTGGTTAAGTAGACCCGCAGATCCTCAATGCAATCCTTATCCCGGCAGCTGTCTGTGATCTTCCGTGTGTGGATGGAAAGGGCCTGGCGCAGATCCTCGGGACTGCAGCGGACACCTTCCTGGCAATGCTCAGACATGGTGATACCTCCCAATGAGAATTTCTGAGAACTGTATAAGCACAAACGCTTATAGGACAGTTTATGCCAAACATAACGGTCTGTGCAACAAAGAAACGGCTCTCTTTGGTGTGAGAAGGGCGTTAGGTGCAGGCTTTAGTCCAATTATCCTGTATTCCAAAAGTTCGCTCCCTTCTCTAAATCGGAAGAAGGGAGTATTCAAAATTACAAATATTGCCGAGAGGGGATGGGTACAAATCTATGGAAAAGAAAATACTGTGGTTTACCGGGATCATAGCTCTTACCGTATTGATTGTTCTGGTGTGTGGCGCTATATCGAAGTGCAAAATTGAAAGACTGATCCTAACTGGAGGCTTGCCCAGCAGATCTACAATATGGAAAATGCGTTAAAGGAAGTGGATGAGGACTATGAATGCAAATCCATTTCCAAGGTGACACCCTTTACCTATACGGATTCTGAAGGGAACAAGATTGTCTATTACTGTTGCCAGACGACCTACATTGAAAATGAGTATGGGGACAACGCCGGGCTGAACACGGATGCAATCGGTATGGTGATCGACTTTACCTAGATCCAAAACAGACGGGATTGCAAGGTATATGCGCATGACGCATTCCGGTGCAAAATGGAAGATCGGTCCTAACTCTGCTGGACCATCTCTCAGGAAATCAGCTATGTAATTGAGTATAGTGCAAATTCCATTGCAGGAGCAGACATCTTACGAATGGCAGCAAGTGTACAAAAACCCACTGAAAAATTTGAGGATGAAATGGCAAGAGCTTGCGTTTACAGGAAAAGCCTACTGCCTATTTAGACAGCAGGCTTTCCACTAGGGCTAAAAAGAACATGGGTAGAGAGTATTCCTTAAAATATCAAAATCAGTGCCCCAATAAACACACCGATCAGATCGATAACAGGGAACAAACAGCCGCAGCAGTCTCGTCTATGTGGTGGACGGCACCACATTCCACCTATCCATAAATGATTTGTGAATTTTCTTGGGAATTATTATAAACTATTTTTCTATCGGCTGAAACCTCGATTTGGCAGCATAACATTCCGGACATCCAAAGCCTCCGAAATATGCTGATTGGTTATTCTGTCGCTGTACCAGACTCCGTTGTGTCGGTGGTGTCAGTTGCGTCGGTAGTATCTGTTGTTTCATTGGAAACTGCTCGAATGGTGATGGAAGTGATCACAGGCTGATCCGCTGCGGCAATTGAGCCATTGCCGTCGGTAGGTTCTGCGGATTCGCAAATTGCATCTACAATATCCATGCCCTCGGTCACATAGCCAAAGGCCGCATATTTTCCATCCAGAGATTCGATGGAATCCTCGTGGACAATGAAGAACTGGGAGCTTGCGCTGTCATAGGCATCGGAACGGGCCATAGAGATAGCGCCTCTGGTGTGGGACAGGGGATTATCGTATCCGTTTTCAGCGAACTCACCATAAATCTCTTCGTCAGAGCCGCCGTAGCCGGTTCCCTCAGGGCAGCCGCCCTGCATCATAAAGCCTTCAATGATCCGATGGAAGGTCAGACCGTCATAGAAGCCGCTGTCAGCCAGATTTACAAAGTTCTCTACAGTAATAGGAGCAGCTTCCTGGTCCAACTCCACGGTGATGGTGCCATAGTTTTCAATCTCGATATCCGCATAGTAGGTCAGCAAGGGATCCAGGTCACCGGCGGAATCTACATCACTACTGCCTGCATCATCTGTTCCATCCGTTGTGTCATGGGTTCCGGAGGTTTCGTAGTAATCGTCATCATCTGAGGTGAATTCGTTAGAGTTGTTTCCGCCTGCGATAATGGCAACCAGAATCGCAATACAAACCAAAGCAACGGTTGCAATGATACCGATTTTCTTTCCGTTGCTCTTGGTTGCTGCCTCAATAGGACCGGCGACAGACTCAATGTAATTTTCGATATACTCACTAACCGCATCCGGCAGATCGGTACTATCCTGCAACTGGGCGCACACAGATTCCGCTGCAGGTGCCTCACTGTGTTCACTAGCAGCGGCAATTACTCGATGGATTTTGGACAGATTTTCAACTTCTGCATCTTTGATCAACGCAATTGTGCCGCTATCCATACCAATAACCTTGCCGATGTGGAGATCCTCCATATTACCAAGATGGTGCAGCACAAAGGTAAATCTTTGGATTGCAGGCAGACACCGAACATAGTTTTCTGCATCGGATGCATTGGTATCAATGTATTGATTGCTTGCACGGGAAATGGAAAAATCCTTCTTGGGAGGCAACTTAAAAGCTCTGGGATCCTTCTTCATCACTTCCTTTTTACAGTAGCCTGCGGCTTGCTTCATAGCCAAAAGGATAAATTCTTCTTCGCTTTGAACAGCGCCTTTCTCTGCGGCTTGGAAAGCGGATTTGATACCCCAGTTGGTTGCGGGAACGGCTTGTTCCGAACTCCGTAGAAGCGCGTTTGCCAGGCAATACACAGTAGCAACATGCTTCTCATAAAGCTCTGTCATTGCTGCTCGGTTGCCTTTAGCTGCCTTTTGAATGATTGACTCCATGACGATTGATCCTTTCTGAGTTGGTTTTACTTTTTTGTGTCTTAAAAGTAGCATTATTTGCTTAACGAATTCTTAAAAGCAAACGTTTTATATGTAAAATAATTATGAACTTTAATTTGTTCAGCTTCCGTTCAACTTTTGCCTGTAAAATAACCCCAACAGAAAATAAACTGGAGGTATTCCTATGAAAATTCTGGTTATTGAGGATGAGGTGCTGTTGGCCAATTCTATCAAAGCACTTCTTGAGAATAAAGGCTTTGATGTAGAGTGCGTATATGACGGCGAGGATGGCGCTTTGTACGCTGAATCCGGGGTGTATGATTTGTTGATTCTGGATGTGATGATGCCAAAAATGAATGGCTATGAGGTAGCCAGGAAGGTTCGGCACGACCGTTGCACCACACCCATTCTCATGCTGACAGCCAGATCCGGGATTGAGGACAGGTTGGAAGGCTTGAATGCAGGCGCAGACTATTACTTAACAAAACCCTTTGACAGTCGGGAGTTGTTGGCGTGTATTAACGTATTGCTTCGTCGGCAAGGCACACAGGTTAATGAGCTTGTTGTAGGAAATACTGCTCTGGATCTTGGGAGCTGCACCCTTAGCTGTGGTGGGAATACGGTTCGTTTATCCGCGAAAGAATTTGATGTGATGCGGTTTATGATGCAATCTAAGGGCAGCGTGCTCCCAAAAGAAATGATCCTTTCCCGTGTATGGGGCTTTGAATCCAATGCAGTTGAGAATCATGTAGAGGTCTATGTGGCAATGCTCCGGAAAAAGCTCAGCTATATCGGCTCCAATGTTCGGATCGAGGCGATCCGGCGATTAGGATATATAATGGAGGCAAAGGACGAATGATAAAAAAGCTTCGTATTAAGTTTGTCGCAATTAACATGGTAATGATGACGGTTATGCTGTGTGTCATACTGGGTATGGTTTATAATTTTACCCAAGACAACCTGCAAAACGAAAACATCAGTATGATGAAAACCATTGCGGCAAATCCTTTCCAAATGGGGCGGCCCGGTGAGTATTCTTCAGACCTGCAGCTGCCGTATTTTTCTCTGCAGATCGGGCATCGTGGTGAGCTGATCTCTACAGGCGGAGGCTATTTCGATTTGTCAGACAAGGAGTTTTTGGCAGAGCTGATTAAGGAATCCTTGGGCAGTGGAAGAGAGACTGGTGTTGTTGAGGAGCACAATTTACGGTTCTATCGGGCATCCAACCCCGCTGGCACCGTATTGGTGTTCACAGACATGTCCAGTGAGCAAAGCACCTTAAAAAATCTGCTGGAGACCTCCGTATTTATTGGTATGCTGAGCTTTTTTGGATTTCTTCTTATCAGCGTGTTTTTATCCAGGTGGGCAATCAAGCCGGTGGAAAAGGCTTGGGTACAGCAAAAGCAGTTTGTTGCGGATGCTTCCCACGAACTGAAAACGCCACTGACAGTTATTATGACCAACTCTGAACTGTTGCAAAATCCGGATTATTCACCAGAAGACAAGGAGCAGTTTTCTAAGAGCATTTTCACGATGGCTCGCCAGATGCGGTATCTGGTGGAAAAGATGCTGGAGCTTGCCCGGGCTGATAATCAGCAGAAACAGCTGATAATGACACCGATCAATTTCAGTAAAGTAATCGCAGATGCATCCATTTCATTTGAAGGTGTCTTTTTTGAGAAAGGATTGAGCCTCGCAAGTCATATCGAACCGGATCTTTGTGTGAATGGAAATGTACAGGCGCTGCAGCAGGTAATCGACATTTTACTGGATAACGCAAGAAAGTATTCCTACGCCGGAGGAGAAACTATGATACGGCTGTACAGCACGGGCTATAACAAATGCCGCTTAACAGTTACCAATCCCGGTGCTCCTATCGCACAGGAGGATCTGACCAATATATTCCGAAGGTTCTACCGGGTGGACAAGGCCCGGAGCCGGGACGGCAGCTTCGGTCTGGGTCTTCCCATCGCACAGAATATTATCGAGCAGCATCACGGAAAGATCTGGGCTGAGAGCCATAACGGATTTAATACATTCTCTGTAGAACTTCATAAGCATATATAATCGAAGGGATCGCACTCTTAGCGGGTGCGATCCCTTTTATTTAGGTTGCGATGGTAAATGCGGCAGCCAAGCTCAGAGCGATCGCAAGCAGTCCAATGGCTCCTATCGCGCACAGTGCCAGTAGCGGTATCCATACTTTGTAGGGCATCTTTTTCCGATTCGCTGAGACAACGATACCTGCAGCTTTGCAAAACACGGCTCCGAGAACCATTAAAATAACCTTACCCAGTATATCAGCCGGCATAGCGCATCTCCTTGCTTAGTTCAGCACAATGGCTTGTACGGCTTCCACCAGGTCCACAACGGAGGAACGGGAAACCAGAGAGACAGGATCACCGTCCAGGGCAGCGAGGCACAGAGAACCGTCATAGCGGTACAGTCGGATTTCTACTGTGGGGAAGTTTTCGTTGTCCAGATGGAGGGTTATGCCAATTTCTTCATCCTTGCTGGGAGGTTCATCGGTAAAGCTGTCAGCGCTCAAGGCTTCCAGCGCAGACTGAATATCAGCGATATCCAACTCTGTATCACCGTAGTACCAAACAAGCTCCTGTGCATCCTCTTCGCCCTCCAGTTTGGAGACAATGGAGTGCTCCTCACCCTCAAGAGTAATGTCGATTTGCTTTACGATCTCAAAATCTCCCCAGTACAGGGTCTTATGCCGCAGATCATCATAAGAGGCAGCCTTCAGAATCGCAAAATCCGTGTCGTCCATGGTATAGACGATCTGAGAATCACCAATCCGCACATATTTGGTCACAGCAGTGGCAGTATTGCCCTCGGCAACAGCGGCATCGGAAGCGGCCCTTTCTTCGGGATTTTCACTGATGTGGATCACACAGGTGTCAGATACGGTTTCGTTATCATCACTTGTATAGGTGTAATTGACGGTAACGGACAGCATCGGGTCGTCCAGACCGTAGGTTGCCAGCTCCTCTGCAGTTGCGTTATAGGTGGCGTAAGTCAGCAGATCCAGAGAAGTGATGGTGTTCAAAAAGGTTTTGACGGATGCGGTGTTCAAAGGAACGGTCTTGCCGTCGCGCTCCACAAAGTAAATATCGTCCTCAGGGTTATAGGTGTTGGCACTTTCGTCGGTGCGGACGATGGTGTAATTTTCGCTGCCTGTAAAGGTGATATCCACAACCGTTTCAAAGCCGGGAGTATCGTCGTGCAGGATCATCGTAGACAGGCTGGAATCCACATAATCAACAGGATCTTCGCCAACCAGATACACATTGCCGTCACCGATGGAGATATAGCGTTGCTCATCCATTTTGCTGAAATTGCCCATCTTGATGTCATAGCTTCGTTCAGAGGTTGCCAGATGCAGTGTGCATTCCGGTTCATCCAGACCGTACTGAGCATAGTCGGTTACATTCTCAATCACAAAGGTAACACCGTAGCTTTCAAAATGCTCCAGAATATCCATGACCTTTTCTTCACTGACGGGGAATGCTTCGTCATCCTGGTAGATCCAGCCGGCATCGGTCTTATGGAACGCAAGACTGCCGCCGCCGGAATAATCCCAGGACACGGACAAAACATTTTCGCTGGGGATCTGCATAATGATCTCGTCACTGGTACGGATCTGCTCCTGCTCTTCCTCGTACCGGGTCAGTGCAAAGGTCGCGATACAGGCCACTAATAACACAGCGGCCATAATGATTACTTTCCTATACCGCTTCATTCTGTCTCCTCCTCTTACTTACAATCACACAAATACCTATGCCCAAATAGGCAAGGGGGAATACGCCGATCATCAGCAGTTTCAAGCTAGAGGAGGTCTCTTCACTGATGGTCAGGTAGTTGTAGTCAATAGATTTCACGCGAATAGAGATAGCCTCACGCTCACCGATCAGACTGGAAACGGCATTCATGACCAGATTCACATTGGCACCGGAGGAATAGGAGTTGTACATATCATCCAGGAAGTCAGTTGCGGAGAACCAAACGATCTGGCCTGCGCCATCGGTCTCAATGGATACTGCCACGGAGAAGGGGCCGTCAATATCGCCGTCTTCCTTGTCATAGGTATCCAGTTCAAAGCCTGCAACTTTACTGAAAGCGTCGCTGGAGGTTGCCATCAGTTCCGTAACCGCACCGCTGGTATCGGTAATGGTCATGCCTTGAGCCAAAGGAACGATGGGATAGTATCGGTCTTCGATCAGTGGATCGGTGATGGCATGGCTCTGCATGGTGGGCATCAGAATGTAAGGATAGCCAAAAGCATAATTGTTGCGATTGCCTTCGACTACGATACCGGTCTCTACAGTGACTCCGTATTCGGAGAGCAGGCCGTTCAGGTTGGTCAGCTCTGCATCCCCAACAGGGCCGGCAATTACCAGCAGCTTACCGCCATTATCCGCGTAATCAGTAAGCATTGTTTTCTCGTTCTCAGAAATATCACTCTGGGGCGCGTAGATCATAATGGCATCCGCATCCTCGGGAATCTCATCTACCGTCAGCAGAGAAAGGGTCTCACCCTCGATATTTTCTTTTTCCATAGAATCGGAGAAGGTAGTGGGCAGATCGCCCTCACCGTGTCCTTCCAGAACGTAGACCTTGGGAAGCTCTTCGCTTACCACATAGTCGATGGCAGAGGTAATAGCACCCTCACCGTCAAAGCCGGTAATTGTGTAAGAATAGGAGTAGTAATCTTCCTCGTACTCATAGATATCTTCATAGCTAATAAAACGGTACCGTTCACCAGATTCCACAACCAAAGAGTTGTTAAGCACTTCCTCATCAGTATAGGCTTCCGCAAAGGTGGGGAATACATCGGGATTTTTCTTTACCACATCAATGTGAGAGGAAAGCCCGTCGTACTTGCCAAGCAGGTTTTCAATGATGGTATCTTCCTGATCTGCCTGGACGATCCAGTAGATGGTGACATCCTGTTTCAAGTTATTGACAACAGCCTTGGTGTTGCTGGTAATGGAATAGAGCTTACTGGAGCTGATATCGAACTTGGTAAAGGTGGTCGGTATAGTGGCTGCAAAAATATTTACCACGATCAGAATCGCCAGCAGAACAGCGGTAATGATCAGAGAATAGGAGCCGCCCTTCAGCGCCAACTGATTGTTTTTTACGGTATTCTTTTTCATCAGTTGTACCTCCGCTTTTCAAGAGACTGTACCGAAAGGAACAGGGAAAAAACAATAATTGATACGAAATAGACAATTGCAGTCAAATCAAACACACCGTTTACAAAGGTTTCAAACCGGTCAAAAAGGCTCAATGTTTTCATAACCTCTGGAATCAGGCCTTCCAGCTTGCTTTCGTCAATAAAATAGAAAGCTACTACAATTGCCATAAGCCCAAGACCGACAATGTAACCCAGATTGCTGTTTTTTGTCAGGTGGTAGATAATCCAGCCCAGACTGGCTGCCAACACAAACAGCACCATGGCACTGCCCAATGCGGTGGCTGTGGCGTACTCGGCAAGACTCACACTGAAATAATTGAATAGAATTGCTGCAATACCAATGCCGGCGGCAAAGCCCTGGTTTTCCGTCAGAGAAGAGACAAACACACCGATAGCGATCAATGCAGCACCCATAATGAAATAGGCGAGCAGGCTGCCGTAGGAGGTCAGCAGATAAACCTCACCATACTGGGAGAAGATCAGAGGATACATACAAACCACTGCCAGAGGAATTAAGTACAGGATCAGCAGAGCCATGTATTTGCCTACAATAATTTTAGTAGTGGAGATAGGCAGAGAATAGAGGAGCTGATCTGTCTTCTGCTTTCGTTCTTCCGCAATGACACGCATGGTCAGAATGGGAACGATGATCGCGAAGATCAGACTGGAAAAGCTCAGCACATACTCAAAATTACTGTAGGCGGCGTTGATGTTGTAGAGCATAGCACCGACACCGATCATAACCAGCAGGAACGCGCCGAAGACATAAGCGGTCAGGCTGTGGAAGTACAGTCTAAGTTCGTGTTTCAGAATCGCAATCATATGCCATAGTCCTCACTTTCTGTAGGGATTCCTTCCATAGAAGGGCTGGGTATTTCGTCTGTGGGAGCTTCCACAGTCGTAGCAGAATCCTCATTGCCATCTTCCTCGTTTTTGTCAGCAGCTCCGGCGTTTTCGGAAAGCTCAATGAACATATCCTCCAGATTGCCCTTCTTGAGGGTCATTTCATAGATGATGTGCTCGCTGGCCGCGAAAGCACGGAACACCGCACCGGACAGTTCATAAATGTCCTCACAGTCAGACTGAATATGGGCAACCGTGTATTCAGAGTCGGTGACGTTGGTAGAAATCTCAGTAACATGCTCCACACCTTCCAGAATGGTGGTCAGTTCAGTGTCCACAGCACTTGTAGTCAGTACGATCTCATTGGGTGCCAGCAGTTGTCTTTGCAGCTCCTCAGGCTCACCGAAGGCTACCAGCTTGCCCTTGGCGATCATCAGGATCTGATCGCAGATGGCCTGCACCTCGGACAAAATGTGGGAGCTGAAGATAACGGTGTGGGTCTGACCCAGTTCGGTAATCAGATCACGGATCTCGATGATCTGGATAGGGTCAAGACCAACGGTAGGCTCGTCAAGGATAATGACCTTGGGATTGCCCAAAAGTGCCTGTGCAATGCCAACGCGCTGCTTATAGCCCTTGGAAAGCTGGGCGATTCGGCGGTGCTTCACATTCTGAATGCCGGTCTTCTCAATCACTTCCTCAACCTGCTGTGTCAAAGCTGCGCCCTTTAGGCCCTTTGCTTCACCCACAAAACGCAGGTAGTCATAGGGAGATTCGTTCATGTACAGCGGAGGATGCTCCGGCAGGTAGCCGATCAGCCGCTTTGCGGCATCCGGCTCCTCGAAAATGTCGTGACCATCGATCAGCACCTTGCCATCTGTTGCAGACAGACAGCCGGTGATGATGTTCATAGTCGTTGACTTACCGGCACCGTTGGGCCCCAAAAATCCGTAAACATGGCCTTCTGTGATCTCAAAGGAGATATCATCCACAGCCAGATGATGACCGTAGTATTTCGTCAAATGCTCAACCAAGATCATAGAAATCCTCCTTTTCCTGCAAAGTAGCTCTATCAATCATATTGTTTCATCCTTTCCTGCTTTGGTGTTATGATTGGGCATACTGCCCACACATACCTGAGACGACCTTACCACCCGATGCTTAATGAACGCTGAACGTCGGCAGCAAATCTTGTGAAAGATTTGTAAACTATGAAATGCCTGCAACTACATAAGCTGCAGGCATTTCGTTTATTTAGATTTGCGAGAAATCAAGTAATTGCGGATATCCTTCCAGCGGAGCTTGCGGATGGCAATGTCCGCCAGCATCAAAAGCAAAGCGATCATGCCAAACAACGCCATAGGATTGAAGATAATACGGATAGATCCGACCTGCACATTGGCGAGCTTTTGCATATCCGTATATAGTGCGCCGTCAGAATAGCTGCACAGGGTATTCAGCAACGGCTCTCCGCCGTCAGCAAAAGCATCATATTCACCGGAATAGGACACGGCAACGGCGGTCTCCAGATAGTCTACTATACTTCCGCCTTCATCCGTCTGGGTAACCATCAGCCCATAAACGCCGGAATCCGCTGTCTTGATACTGGTGGTAAACACACCGGGCTGGGTCTGCGTCAGTACATAGGAGTTTGTGCTTCCGTTAAACGCAGCTGTCAAATTCAAGGCACCTTCTGTACTACCAGCGGTTGTAATTGTAATATCTGTGGTTTGTCCTCTCACCGCAATTTGGGCATTCATAGAGGAATCGTGGTGGACATCGCTTATTGTGGTGGCCACCATCTGCTGTGTTACTGCCACACCTGCGGCATCTGCAATCCAGGCAGATGACCAATCTCCGCTTAGATCACTGGTAAAGCAGGCAACCGTACCTGTTCCGTAAGTCCATGCGGCATAAATGGGGTGTCCTTCATCGGTTGTGATATAGGCAGTGGCATCTTCCTTGATCGTCGTGCCTAAATAACCGTAGATGTTTGGCAAGGCAGAGCCGGAAATGGAAGCGGTCAGATCGCTTTCCTTGGCAACAATAGGCGTAAATTCGCCGGTAATCATGGAACTGACCGTGATCTGTTTTGTTTCGCTGAGCATGATATTGGGCAGGTCCGATGCCTTACCGACATAGTAATACCGTCCGTTGCCATACTCAGCCAGTGCCTCCAAACTGCTCGAGGAATAACCCAGGCCAATGGTGGAAACTGTGATGCCGTCTGCACTGGCACGCTGTACCGCCTCGGTATAACCTCGATCGCTGGGCTGACCGTCAGACAGGAAAATAATGTGGCGTACCTCGGCATCTGATTTCAGCAGTTCCTGGTGGGCCATCTGTAGACCTTCGGTGTAATAGGTACCTCTGCTGGTGGTTAGGCCAGAAATGGTTCTGGTCAAAGTGTCTTTGTTGCTCTCTGTTGCTTTCACCAACGGCGAATGCAAGTAGGCTCTGCTGTTAAAGGAGATCACACCCACATAATCATTCCCGGTCATCGCTCCCACACACTTGATGGCCCCTTGCTTGGCAACAGAAAGGTAGATGGACGTCTGGCTCATACTGCTGGAGCAGTCCAATACCAGCATCAGCGCAACAGAAGCTGCTTCCGAATCTTCCTGCAAGGTAAATGTTACCGGAAGCATTTCTTCCAAAGCAGTACCGCCCATATTGCCATACATAAATGTGCTTGTACCACCCGCTGCCAGGAGGCTGCGCCCAAATACGCTTACATAGGTCTCCAGCAGTTCATCGTAACCGTTGGGGAGTTGATCATAATCAACATTGGAAAGGATCACTTCATCATAATTGCATAACTCAATGATAGAGTTCGGCGCATTTCGGGCAGTCACTGTGGTCACGTCGCTATCCTCGGCCAGAAGTCCAGCAAGGATCTCACCGCTTCCAATGGTATTGGCAATGACAAGCACCGTGGACTTACCGGCTACATTCACATAGGCATAACCCTCGTTATTCTTGGTGAGCGTATCTGATTGGGATTCCAAAGCCAGACGATAGGCGTGCATTCCGGCGCTTTCCGCAGCGCAGCTCAGCTCAAAAACATTGCTGCCGGTTGTAACAGCTTGTATCAGCTTTGCGATCTCAGTCTCTCCATCATAAAGAATAAGAGTGATTTCCGTGTCCGTGTTGCTTTCAATATCAGCGGTGAAGATCATTTCATCGCCTACATAAGCACTGTCCGGAGATACGAAGCTGGTGATCTGCACTTCGTCTGATTCAAGATTTGTGGTATCAAAATAGACCGCATCGATCCGGATGTCTCTCGTGGCCAGCTGTTGGGCTGTGCTGATGGCATCGCCGTCTGTTTGCTTGCCGTCAGACAGGAGGATAATGTGACCTGCCCGGTCCGTAGGCAGTAAGGTGGAGGCATACTCCAATGCCGAATCAATATCGGTAGCGTCGGTATCGATCTTTGCAACGGAGAAGGAACGGTCGTCCTCAAATTCTACACTGTACACCTTTGTCTGTCCAAAAACGATCACACCCACCGGGGTTTTTTCGTCGATCAGCTCCAGCAGCTGCTGGGCATGATCCTCAATTTCCGTCTGGACAGTTTCCGTACTGTCGGACAGATCCACCAGGAGGAGCACTGCCTGCTCGTCAGAGTTTTCCACCACGGTAAAACCGGAGATGACCAGCACCAGCAGGGTCACAACGATCATATGCAGCACCACAGGGACAATCTTTCGGAAGGTTTTTCTCCGCCTGACCGGAAGCCGCAAGAAGGGAAGCAAAATGACCGCAAAGGCAGGGATTGCCAAGAGCAAACACCAGGGGTTTTCAAAGGAAAGCTCAATACTGCTCATGGTAATACCACCCCCATTCTATTAAAACGATCAGCAGCATACCCAAGGCGATCCAAAACCACACCTGGAATAGGGCATCCTTTGCCGCAAGCGTTGTATCTGTGGACAATTCTAAATTCAATTCCGAAAGGGTATGGGACTGTGCTTCACCCTCCGGTGTGTGTACAAAGAAATCCACATACTCGCCGCCCTCTGCGGTGGTCATAACGGCAGTATAGATACCCACATCGTCTACTGCAATGCTGGTGGTAGCTGAAACGGTAGACAGACCGCGGATGGAATCGTCCGGAAGCTCTATATAGATCGCTTCTGCGTTAGGCATCACTGTGAGCGATACACTGCTGCCTGCTGTATATTCCGTCTCCTTCAAAAATGACGGGACGGAATATTCCACAAGGTTGCGTACAAAGAGAATGAAGTCTGTCTGCATAGGAAGGTTGGAGTCTCTTAGGTCAAAGGATACAACCGTAAAATGCAAGCCGTTACCGATTTCCCGGGTTGCCAGCACTGCTGAATCCTCGCAGTAAAACAGACAGTTCCACGCAAGGCTGCCATTCAGGCTGCGATAGTTGGTAACTGCTGTTTCCACTAGGGACAAATCTTCAAACAGCTCGCTCTGTTGCTTTTTGTCCATGGTCAGAGCTGTACCGGTTTCCACCGCAGCTCCAGCTGACAGCCCCTCCGGAAGCTTCTGCGTACCGAATACCAGTACAGAGCCGTCCTCCGGGTAGCTTTCCGGGGCCACACAGTCAAAGATATACAGATCAAAGCCAGTCATCTCCGCTTCATCCGGGGAAGCTGCAACCGTAACCTTGCAGATGCCTAAGGCATTCAGCGCACTCTCCAGATACAGAGGGGATTCGCTGACTAGCATAACATTGTAAATTCTGTCGGTATTTCTGCAAATAGCATAGCTGTTATCGGCCTGCAGGGCATCAGCGGTTTCAATGAATACCTCTGCGGTATCATAGGAGGAAATATCCTCAGCCGTAAATGTGATGCTGACGGAAACATCCTGCGTACAATCAACGATCTGGGCGTCCACGAGCTGCCCGTCGATCCGCAGACCCACAGTAAGGGTTGCGTCCCGGTTATGGCTGACAAGAGTGCCGGTGAACTCTGTTCCCTTGCCTGCTTTCTTTGCGTGAACATTGTTTACGCAGACGTTCCACTCGTTTTTATTCAGGTTCACAGTTTGAATATTCTGCGTTTCGGTATATTCGTTGTCTGTGAAGAACATAACCTGGGGATTGCTGCTGCGCTGACAAAGCTGCTCAGCAAGTGCCAAAGCAGCGGCAGTATCACAGGAGCCGTAGCTGCACTGGGCATTATTCAGCGCCAGCTTCACCTCGTTCTGGGAGGTGGATTGCTGGACAAGCCAGGAGGCGTTATCTCCGGCCAGAATGATGCTGACACTGTGGCCGCTTTCGATTTCTTTGGTCAGTTCTTCTAACTGCTCCAGTGCGTAATCAAAGCGGCTGGTGCCGGTTTCGTCCGTGGTCTGCATACTGGCAGAAGCATCGATAATGGCAATATAATCCTGACTTTTTCCGTTTACCACTGCAGGCCGAGCCACCATAAGGGAAATGCCGACGATCACAGCCAGCTGCAGCAGAAATGTCAGGATCTTCTTAATTTTCTGCATGGGCAGCCGCTTTTTCAAAAATTTGCTGCTGAGCTTCCAGATATAAGTACTGGATACGGGGCGGTCTTCGTGTTGCGCTTTGATCAGATAAATAATGATCAGCACGGGAATGCCAAGCAACAGCCAAAGACCGGAGGGGTTCATAAAACTCATTGGATCAGACCCACCTCCGTTGCTTTCATAAACAGCATCCGTTCTATGCTTTCATCACTGCAGACCGTAATAAAGCCCACATTTCTGGCAGCACAGAAGTTCTTGATTTCCCGCTGGTGGTAGGCGAAGGCTTCCTCATAGGCCTTTACCGAGGTGCGGGTGATCTCGCTACGGTAGTTTCTGCTGTCGTCCTCGTCAATACTTTCTGCGTCCAGCATCAGTACCTTACCGCTCAGATCCGGCGTGATCTCATCCCGGGACAGGACCTGGATCAGATAGACCTCCCGATTGTGATACAGCAGCTTGTCTACTGCACTTTTCCAGTCGGCATCCGTCAGGAAGTCCGAAATGATGATGGAGATGCCATCCCCGTGACCGGGATCCTCCAGTGCGTCAAACGCTGCGCCCATATCGCCGTCGCCGTAGAAGTCTACTTCATTGAGCATATTTGCGGCATTGTAAAAAGCTTCTCTGCCAACTACGGTCTGACACAGATCCTCGCAGGTATCCTCGTGAATGACATAGAAGGACACCCGGTCCATTGCCTGCACAGATAGAAAACCTACGGCGGCAGCCAGCTTCAGAGCAAGATGCGCCTTGTTCGGTTCTCCCCAATCCATAGAGGCTGAGGCATCTATGTAGATCTTATGGTGAAGCTGCCGTTCATCTACAAACAGCTTCAGATACAGCTTTTCAAAACGGGCATATAAGTTCCAGTCAATACGGCGCAGATCGTCCCCGGGGGCATATTCGCGGAAGTCGGCAAACTCTGCTGAGCTTCCGTAGGCTCGGGAGCGCCGATTGCCGCCGAACATTCCGTTCATTGGGTTTTGCATGCGCAGATCCCGGGCCTCCAGCATGGCGATAAAACCGCCATCTATGATTTGTTTCATATGTTAGCCTCCGATGATAAATAGCTTACCGTCTTCCCGTGGGCTTTTTGGAAGCAACGGGTTTAACAGGAGGCTGGCGCTTTCCGTTAATATCCAGCAAAAGCTGACGGATCAGCTCGTCTGTGGGGATCTTTTCTGTAATGGCGGCAAAGCTGGGCTTGATTCTATGCCGCAGTACGGGGAAAGCCAGCACATTGATGTCCTCATAGGACACATTGTAGCGGCCCTGCATCAGAGCCCGGACCTTACCGGCGGTGATCAATGCCTGACCGGCACGGGGACTGGCACCGAAACGGATGTACTGCTTGGTATAGTCCGGAGAATCCGCAAGCTCAGGATGGGTAGCGGATACCAGCTTCATAGCATAGTGGAGCACTTCCTGGGTAATGGGGATCTCCTTTGCCGTGGCGCGCATTGCCAGCAGATCCTGTCCCGTGAGCACTGACTGGGCGTGTTCGTCCATGGATTCCTGGGTCATATTCACGATGGCGGTCAGTTCGCTGATAGAGGGAAAACCCATCATCAGCTTGAACATAAAACGATCCATCTGTGCCTCGGGCAGGGGATATGTACCATCCTGCTCAATGGGGTTCTGGGTGGCAAGCACGAAGAAGGGCTCGTCCAGTGTGAAGGTGTGTCCACCGGCAGTAACAGTATGCTCCTGCATAGCTTCCAGCAAAGCAGACTGGGTTTTGGGAGTGGCGCGGTTGATTTCGTCCGCCAGGATGATATTGCTGAAGATAGGACCCTTTTGGAATTTCAGGATATTTTGACCCTGCTCGCCCTTCTCGATGACAGTGGTGCCGGTGACGTCCGCAGGCATCAGGTCAGGCGTGAACTGAATACGGGAAAAGGGCAGAGAAAAGGCCTGTCCCAAAGAGCGTACCAAACGGGTCTTACCAACACCGGGGACACCTTCCAGCAGTACATTGCCGCCTGCGATCATAGCGATCACCGTTTCTTCCACGACTTCACGCTGACCAACCAGGTCCTTGCTGATCTCAGCTAAAAGCTGCTTGCTCTTTTCAGAGAAAAATGTGACATCATTTTCAGTAACCATAATAATCGTCTCCTGTCATAATTTAGGCTGATAGGACGCAAACCAAAACAGGTTTTCAGCGGTCTGTATTCCCCAATGCATCAAAAAATCCCTTGATAATACAGGGAGTATTATCTTCGTGATTTTCTTGGCCTCGAAAAATGCAGACGGCTGAAAACTGTAAGGCACCTCTCAGCAAGTAATTTTTGATTGATTTTTGGCGCAGATGACGCCGCCTTGCTGACGCCCATCAATGAATAAAAGGAAGTCTGAGCCGATCAGACGCCCGCTTAGGCGGGTTCGGATTATATTGCTCAGGCTAACCCAGTGCAGAAAAGTACTGGTCCATCATTTCCTGCAGATCCTCCGGAACATCTCCGGATTCCAAAGCTTCCAAATACTGTGCGTAGTATGCGGCAAAAACCTCACCGTAGGTCACACTTCCGGATATGGGGTCATAGATCCCTTCTGACATGGTGTTTTCTTCACCTTCACCGTCGCCGGGTGTTTCACCACCCATGCCTTCAGGCATTTCACCTTCAGTTCTTTCACCCTCAGTTCTTTCACCATCAGGCTTTGCACCCTCTGGATTTTCGCCTTCGGGCTTTTCACCTTCGCCGGTAGGTTCTTCCTCGGGCTTTTCTTTTTTTTCGTTTCCAAGAACTTCGTCCTTGGTGTCGTTCATGGTATCCTCCATTTCACCGAGCTGCTCCTCGATGGAGGCTTGCCCCTCCAACGCGGCAAGGATTGCCGCTTCTGCATCATCAAACAGCGTACCTAAGTTGGTGGCAAAGCTGTCACTGGTAATATCCAGCAGGATCAGTGTGGGACAAATCTCCGCCAATGCAGAGTAAAGGGCGTCATCTTCTTCTACACCGGAATCGATCAAAGCGGAGATGATGGTTTCACTCAGCTGCTTAACAAGCTCTGTGTTCGCAATTAGCTTGCTCTCCAGTTCGTCTAGTGCGGAGGAAACTTTTTTGGCATCGCCTGCGCTGATTGCCTCACCCAGTTGCCGAGTAAGCTCATATTTTTGTAGCGCTTCACCGATCTTGTTTTTGGTTAAGGCATCTTCTAAAAGCTGTTTCATCTCATCCATAGCCTGTTGGATCTCGCCGGCTTGATCCAGTTCACTTTCCGCATTTTGGAGGTCTTCCTCCAGATCATCAATGATTTGATTCAGCTGCTCTTTCAGTTGTTCCTCCAACTCTGCCTGCTTCACATCTTCCCGAAGATCCGCAATCAGCTGACGGACGATCTCTTGCTGCCCGTCATCGCCGGGGGTTTCCGTTTGGCTAAAGGCAAAGACGTTAAAAGGCAGAACTAACATTGTAAAAGCAAGGCAAATACTGACAATGCAAAGCAGGTAGTCTGCCTTTCTGATCCGCAGCACCATTTGCTTTGCAGATGCCTTTTGGATGTGGGCAACAGCATCCATGCGCTGCAGCTTTGCGATTTCTGTATTTACATCCCGGAACTCCAGCATTGTGGTTGCCCGTTCCTTTAAACCCATAGCATCCACTCTTGCAGCAACACGCTTCTGTGTGGGATAACGGATAATGAAGGCGGTGATAAACGAAACCAAGAATATGCCACCGCCAATCAAAGCGGTCAAGAAAACCGGCGTTTCCATTATCAAAATGTGATAAACAAAGGATGTGACGAAAACGCCACAGGCTGCCAGCATAGCTGCCAGTAAAAGTGATTTGAGCATATTTTCCCAAATCATTTTTTGCTTGAATGAATGAAATAGTTTATTCAGCTTCATAAGATTTCCCCTTATAAAACTAAGATTAATTGAATGGATCAGAGGCTTCCGGTGTTAGGGCCTTCCACTGGATCCCCAGGGATAATTACCTTGACTGCTTTGCTGCTGATTGTTTTCGTTCTCAAGGGCGGACTGGATCTGCTCGCCCACAGTAACGGTAATCTCCATCGTCGTACCCTGGCGGTAGACAGCCATGACCAGCTTGTCTCCAACCTCGGAAGCACCCACATAGTCAACCAATGCGTTACTGTCCATAGCAGTTCCGTTTACAGCGGTAATCACATCGCCCTTCTGCAAGCCGGCCTGCTCTGCGGGAGAGCCTTCCACGATAGACTGTACCGCGGCACCTGCAGGAACACCATACTGCTGGGTTTCCGCAGAAACATCCATCACGCTGATGCCTACATAAGGCTTGGAGATATAACCCTTTTCAATAATGGACTCCACGATATTCATAATAGAGTTAATGGGAATGGCGAAGCCGATATTGTCAATGGATGCTTCACTGCTGGAGGAACTGGAATATTTGGCGTTGGTAACACCGATTACTTCACCGTACAGATTAAACAGAGCACCGCCAGAGTTGCCGGAGTTGATGGCACAGTCGGTCTGCAACAGATCCATGGTAACGGAAGAAGAAAGGGTAACCTTACGGTCCTTGGCGCTGATGGCACCAGAGGTCAGGGTAAAAGTCAACTCCCCCAGAGGATTGCCAATGGCAACCACGCTGTCACCAACATTCAGATTATCAGAATCGCCCAGAACCACAGGAACCAGGCCTTCTGCTTCCACCTTCAGAACGGCAATATCATTGCTCTCATCATAGCCGATCAGTTCGGCATTATAAGTTTCGCCGTTATACATTGAAACGGTAATGCTGCTGGAGCCTTCAATCACATGGTAATTGGTAAGAATATATCCGTCATCGGAAATGATGAAACCAGAACCGGAAGCAGGTGAGGTTGACTGGTAGCCCCAAAAGTTGGTGGTGACCAAGGTGGTGATACCAACGGTGGAATTAACATTGGCGGCATAGACCTCAGCAGGTGTCATAACAGAGTTGGTGTCAATGTCCACAATGTTGATCACGGAGTTCTCACGCTGACCCTGAAGAATATTGGAAATGTTTTCTTTTTCCTCATTTACCAAAGGATCTTCCTCTTGTCCCATATAGTGCTGGGCAAGCAATACACCACCAGCACCTAATGCGCTGCCAAAGATAGAGAAGCACAGAGCCAGAACAAGCACCCAAGCAAAACGTCTCTTCTTTTTGGGCTGTTTAGGGGCAGGTTCATACCGGGCTTGAGGGTTCGGATTGGGTGTTACATAAGTATAACGGTACGGCTCACTTTCGTAGGGCGGGGTATAGGCGCCTCCATTTTCCTGGACTGGTGTATTCTCCTGAGGCGCATCATACTGGTTTGTGAAATTTTCCATTTTAACTATCTCCATTCGTTTCTTGTGATAGATATTTAGAGTTGTTAGGATCTTTGGGCTAGGGCACAGCCCGCCTTTTGAGCTGTGCCCTAGTGGTATTGCAGGCACCATGCGCTATTGACATCGCACGTATTTGTCGGCTTATCCAAAGCGGTTGCCCCGGACACAAAGACGTACATAGCGGTAAGCCGAGGGGAGTTGAACCCCAACAGGCACTCTCACGGTGAAGGATACCGTGCAGATCCTCGTATACAAGATAACATCGGATGCTTAACAGTAACTGAATAAAAAGAAAAAATGTAAACAAATTGTAAACACTTTCGAGGCCAATATAGAAAAATGCACTCTCCCGGGGGGAGAGTGCAAAATTTTGTCGGATCAAGTAGTGGAATCATCCTCTGCGTGATACACAGCGATGTTGGTAACACCATCATCATCGGTGTAGATCACAATGAAATCACCGGCCACGATCTCAGCGGAAGTTGTCTCGGTGAACACGCCTTCCTCGACAACAGAGATTATGGCATCGTCAGCGATCGTGTAGGTTTCGGTAGTTTCAGATACAGTGTAGTTGTCCAGATCCACAGCGGCATAGTCGGTGATCTCCACAGTATCGTCAACTACATCGTAAATTGTCAGTTCCAGAGTGCCATCATCATTTACTGCGGTAACTTCTGCGATAACATCGGCATCTTCCTCGGTGCCGGCTGTTTCGTCTTCATCATCTTCGGTTGCTTCGTCAGCGGTTTTCAGAATGATGATCTGCTGGGCACCGTCATCGTCGGTGGTAACGGCAATCAGGCAGCCCGCTACCACATCATCTGCGGCGGCAGGAACAAGTGCCCCCTCGCTCACCTTATAATATCGTATATCCCGGTCAAACCGCTTTCAAGGGCATCTATTCCATTGTAAACAGCATCCACTGCATATTTATTGCGTGTCAGTACAACGGTTAACACATTGGCCAGATCTATTGTGTCTTCAGCCAACAGCACTCTCATAATGAGCACCTCCTTTTCCAAGAGGGTAGCACCGGATGCTGAATGTTTCCTTAATCCGCTTGTAAATTAAATATGAACATATTTTGTGATTTTACAGAGAAAATGGGGTGAAGTGTAATGGATCGTTTAAAAAATGTTTACAAAACAGTATAATTTTTTAAGCGTACTCTCAGCGTCCGTATTTACAATCGAGGAAATGCCGCACGCATAAGTGCGCGTTCAGAACATCTGTATCCACGAAAGGAGCAATTATGGCAAAACAGGATAAAACAAAAAAGGTGGCTGGAAAACAGAGTGTACCCAGCACGCACCAGGACGACGCCCTGTTTGAAACACTGGGCAAAAACAAGAAGAAAAAGAAGCGCAAGATCATCATTACGGTGGTGTCCATCGTACTGGTGCTTGCGATTATTGCTGTGGTAGGTGTCAGCTTCCTTCAGCGGCGTGTCCGCGAGCAGTTCGCATCCTCATCCGGGGAAGTCCTTTCTTATGAGGTAACCACCGGCTCTATCAGCACCACAGTATCCGGCTCCGGCAGTTTGACAGATGTAGATTTGGATTCCATCACCGTTCCCGACGGTGTGGAAATTACGCAGATCAAAGTCAAAACAAACCAGGCAATTACAGCCGGTGATATTTTGGCAACTGTAGATATGGCTTCCGTCGTAAGTGCTATGGCAGACCTGCAGGTGCAGATCGAAGAACTGGACGAGCAGCTCAGCGATGCAGAGGACGATGCCGCAAGTACCACCATCTACGCCGGTGTTACCGGACGGGTAAAAGCGATCTTCGGCGAGGCCGGGAAGTCCGTTGCAGATGTTATGTATGAGCATGGCGCACTGGCGCTGATCTCTCTGGACAGCTATATGGCTTTGGACATTGAGACCGATGCACTTGCCGTAGGTGACAGCGTAACCGTTAAACTGTCTGACGAGGAAGAAGTAACCGGTGCTGTGGAATCCGTTGTAGGCGGTAAAGCCACCATCCTTGTGACGGATAACGGTCCTGAATATGACGAAGCGGTTACTGTTCTTAATAGCGAGGGTACTCAGGTGGGGACAGGTAATCTTTACATCCACAGCGCACTCAAGGTTACCGGTTACGCAGGTACCATTTCTAAGGTGAATACCTCTCTTAATACAAAGGTATCTGATACCACAAAACTGTTCACCCTGGAAGACACCAGCTACAGTGCAAATTATAATTCCCTCCTCCGTGAGCGTGCGGATCTGGAGCAGACCCTTTTGGAGCTGCTGACCATTCAGCGGGATGGCGCTGTTCTGGCTGCTGCTGACGGCAGCGTTTACAGCGTGGATCACAGTGATGATGCTGCAACAGCCGTTGTTACGCTGTCCACTGATGAAAAGATGTCCGTGACCATCAGCGTTGACGAGGCGGATATTCTCTCCCTGGAGGTGGGACAGACAGTTACTGTTTCTGTCAGCTCTGTCAGTGAAGATTCCTTTGAGGGTACTTTGACCGAGATCAACCGCACCAGCTCTTCCTCCGGCACCTACTCTGCAGTAATCGAAATCGCCAAGGCAGAGGGTATGCTTTCCGGTATGACCGCAAGTGTCAGCGTAAAGATTGAGGGTGTGGACGATGCTATTCTGATCCCCATTGAAGCGCTTCACAAGACCAGCGACGGCGCTTATGTTTACACCAGCTACAACGAGGAACTGCAGGAATACGGCGGCAAGGTGGATGTTGTTACCGGTCTGGAAAACAGCACCTATGTAGAGATTAAGTCCGGTCTGAGCGTCGGCGATACTGTATACTATACCGAACAGCAGTCCAGCTTCGGCGGCTTCGGTGGCAGCGGTGGATTCCCCGGCATGGGTGGTTCCGGTGGCGGTATGCCTGACTTCGGCGGCGGTGAGATGCCTGACTTTGGTGGCGGTCAGATGCCCAACTTCGGTGGCGGCAGCGGCGGTGGAAGACCCGGCGGTTCTGGCGGTTCCGGTGGATTCCCCGGCTTTGGCGGCTAAGAGGTAGTGCCATGATCGATATTAAAGATTTGTGCAAGGTGTATTTGGTGGGCGACGAACGGGTTCGCGCACTGGATCACGCCACACTGCACATATATCCAAGAGAATTTGTCAGTATCATCGGTCCTTCCGGTAGCGGTAAGTCCACACTGATGAACATTATCGGCTGTTTGGACATTGCCGATGCAGGCAGCTATCGTCTGGATGACCTTCCTATTGAAGCTTACAGTGAAAATCAGCTGGCGGCGATCCGCAATCAAAAGATCGGTTTTGTCTTCCAGAACTTCAATCTGATCCCCAAGCTGACTGCAGAGGAAAATGTAGAGCTTCCTCTCATTTATCAGAAGGTGCCTCGAGCGGAGCGGCAGAAGCGTGTAAAAGCAGCCCTGGAGCGCGTGAGTCTTTCCAACCGGGCAAAGCACTTGCCTACGGAGCTTTCCGGCGGTCAGCAGCAGCGTGTTGCCATTGCCAGAGCCATTGTGACCAATCCCAAGCTGATTTTAGCCGACGAGCCTACCGGCGCGTTGGACTCCAAAACCAGTCAGGAGATCATTGATATTTTCCATGAGCTCCATGAGCAAGGCAATACCATCGTCTTGATTACCCATGACAATGATGTAGCCAAGCAAGCATCCCGGTCTGTCCACATACTGGACGGCCAGATTACGGAGGTGACGCTGTAATGTTATCTTTCAAAATGGCGCTGCGTTCTATCAGCTCCAATAAAATGCGTGCGGCGCTCACCATGCTGGGTATCATCATCGGTGTTATGGCGCTGGTGGTTTTGGTCAGTTTGGTCAATGGTGCTACCAGCTCTGTTACCGATGCGGTGTCCGGGCTTGGTACCAGTATGCTGACCGTCAGTATTTCTGATGATAAGGGCTTGCCCTTGGATCTGGCTACGGTCAACGGCTATATGGAAGAGGACGGCATTGGTTTGGTTGCGCCTTACATCAGCAGCAGCGTGACCGCCAGCGGTGATGAGGCCAGCGGCGATGTAACGGTTTATGGCACAACCCCTGCCTTTTATAGTGTGCAGGGCATGCAGCTCGCTATGGGCCGCTTTTTGAAGACCTCCGATGTGGAAAACCACACCTATGTATGCGTAATCAATGAGACCGCAGCCACCGAGCTGATCGGCTATGTGGACTGTGTAGATCAGGCAATCAGCCTCAACGGTGTGGAGTATACCATTGTGGGCGTGCTGTCTGACAACGAGGACAGCCTGACCAGTATGATGACCTCCGGCAGTTTGGCAGTATATCTGCCTTATACAAGTCTGCTTCGTCTTTCCGACAGCCTGACAAGCGAAGTGACCTCCTTCTATGTCAGCGCACCGGAAAATGGCACAATGGAAACAGTAGAAGCAGCGATGACAAATATCCTTATGGCGCGGTTTGAAGACGATGATGAAGCTTTCAGTATCTCTTCTCAGAGTGTTCTGGAGGATACTATGAGTTCCATCACCTCCATTCTGACCATCCTGCTGGGCGGCATTGCAGCCATTTCTCTGGTGGTCGGCGGCATCGGTATTATGAACATTATGCTGGTCACCGTTACCGAGCGTACCCGTGAGATCGGTATTCGTAAAGCCATCGGCGCCAGCCGTGGCACGATCCTTAGCCAGTTCCTGATGGAAGCCGTGGTTCTGTGTATGCTTGGCTGTGCACTGGGTATTTTCCTCAGTTGGGCAATCTTGCAGACAGTGACTACGGTGGTATCGAGCCTTAACATGACATTCTCCCTGGATGGCGGCGTGGTGCTGATCGCAGTAGTGTTCTGCTTTATCATCGGCGTGGTCTTTGGCTTGTACCCTGCCAACAAGGCGGCCAAGATGAAGCCAATCGACGCCCTGCACTACGGAGGCTAAGCACTATGGATAAAATCAAGAATATGGATAAGACAACGAAAAAGAAAATAAAGCGAATCATCGCACTTGTGTGCGTTGTTGCCGTAGTTGTGCTATTGGCAGCTATGCCCCTGATTGCAAAGCAATCTCCGGAAGAGGATGGCCCCAAGGCAAGTATTCTGTCCGGTACAGTCAACACAGGCAGCATTGATACAGAACTGATCGGCGGCGGCACTCTTGCGGAAGAGGATGCGGTTACGATTTCTGTTCCCTCTGCGGTGAAACTGAAAGAATTCCTTGTTTCCAACGGCGCGGCAGTCACAGAAGGTACTGCCATTGCCACGGTGGATCGTGTAACTGTTATGAGGGCTATTTCTCAGGTACAGGAAACCTTGGAATACCTGTCCGAGCAGATTGAAGAAGCCAGTGATGTGGATAGTGAAGAAGCTGTGACCGCGTTGGCGGGCGGTGTTGTCAAGCTCCTGTATGCTGAAGAAGGAGAATCCGTACAGAGTGTCATACTGGAGCATGGCGCGCTGGCAGTCCTCAGTCTGGATGGACTGATGGCCGTGGACACGGAAACAGAATCCACGCTGCCCGTCGGTACAGCGGTAACTGTGACTCTTTCCGACGGTACAGAGGCTTCCGGTAAGATCACCAAAAATCTGGCGGGTGAAATGACTGTTACCGTGGAAGACGATTCTTATACAGTAGGCGATACTGTCCAGGTGACTGCCGAAGATGGCACTGCCGTAGGATCCGGTGTGCTGTATATTTACAGTCCCTGGAACGCAACCGCTTACACCGGTACGGTAGACAGCATTAAAGTCAGCGTTGGCGATAAGCTGAGTGCAGGAAAAACCTTGATGGTATTATCTGATGTTGGTTATTCTGCTATCTATCGTCAGCTGACGAGTACGCGGCAGGAATACGAGCAGCTGATGCTGGAGCTGTTTAGGATGTATCAGACAGAAACCATTACTGCCCCTTGCGACGGTATTGTGTCCGGCATTGACAAGGACAGCGTTCAGCTTCTGACTGCCAACAGTCAGGGCTATACCATCAGCTTCCTTACAAATGCCCCTAACGGAGATGACCAAAGCCTTTATTCCAATTATGTGGGCAAGATTACGACTGTTGCCAGCAATGGCTGGGTACTGAATGTGAATCCGCAGGCAATCCCCATTGCAGACTATATGGATCTGGCTGGCGTGAGCCTGGATGAAACCCTGATGACCCAAACGGTCTTGCACACCAAAACAGAGATCCCGGTATTCACATTGACGGAAGGTGCTTGGACGCAGGTAGATCGCAATACCATTGGAAATAGTGATATCCTTCTGTTTGCGGCTGACAGCCAAGGCAACCTTGTTTGGAGTGTGCTCCTGCAGAAAGCAGCACAGCAGCCTGTGAATCCCGGCAATCCCGAAGGTCCCAGTGATTCTACCCAACCCGGAACGCCCACCGATCCCGCTATACCTACCGATCCCAGTACCCCGACAGATCCCGGTACGAGCACAGATCCCAGCACGCCGACTACACCAGGCGGTACTACTGGTACTACTACACCTACAACGCCATCTATTCCCAGTGACAGTTTCCCCTCCAGCGGTATGACTGGCAGTTTCCCGTCCGGTGGCATGATGGAACAGGAGCCAGAATTTGAACTGTACGGCTTGGACATGGCGCAGATTGCTGCGGTTACACCCCAAGGCACTATGACACTGGATATCACCATTGACGAACTGGATATCAAGGCTTTGCAGGTTGGTATGACCGCACAGGTAAAGATCGATGCACTGGGTGGTGAAAAATACACCGCAACGATTTCGGAAATTGGTAATTCCGGCACCAACAATGGTGGCAACAGTAAATACACTGTAGAGCTGACCCTGGATCGTGGCGAGAATATGCTGGCAGGTATGAATGCCACCGCTACAATCGTCCTTAATACGGCAAGCGATGTACTTTCCGTCCCTGCAGATGCCCTGGTGGAACAAGGTAATCAGACGGTTGTTTACACCGGGTATGATGAAGAAAATGAAACATTACGCAATCCTGTGGTAGTGAAAGTCGGTGCTTCTGACGGTGAGACTGTAGAAATTCTGGAAGGTCTCACAAGCGGACAGACTTATTACTATGCATATTACGACACGCTGGAAGCTTCCTTTACACCTGATTTTGGAAACATGGGCGGAGGATTTATGTTTGGCTAAACACAAAAGCGGTGCCGGTTTTCTGGCACCGCAATAGGGGAGCGAGCCGAGCGCTGCCGGTGGCAGATACAGCGAGGTGAGCGAGTGGCAGCGGTCGATAAAATTGAGGAGTAGCGAAAGCCCGAAAATTTTATCGGGTACCGCAACAGGAGCGTTTGGAGGAGTATATAATGAAGTACAAAATGTTGGCAATTTGCATGGTTTTTGTGATAGCGGTATCTCTTGCTGCCTGCGGTGAAGGTGAGGAAACAACCCTTACAGGCATGGTCGTTTCGGTGGATGGAACAGTAGTTTCCTTGATGGAAATGAGCGAAAATATGGGTGGTAAGGATTTTGAAGAAGGTGAAAGACCGGAGATGCCGGAAGGTATGGAAGGATTCCAGAACTTTGGTGATTGGAGTCCCGAAAATTTTGATGGTACAATGCCGGAGGGCGGCAATTTCCCTCAGTGGGGTAATGGTGAGGTGCCGGAGGACTTCACTATGCCTGAAGATTTTACCATGCCTGAAGATGGAAGTATGCCGGACTTTTCCGATGGATTCGGCGGCATGGGTTCCGGCTTTGAGAATTTTGCATCCGATGCGGAAACAAAGAATGTGGACATTGGTGATGCGCACATCTCTGTGGAGATCGACGGCGGTAAAGAATCCGGCAGTATGGACAACATTAAAGCGGGTACCTTTGTGACCATTACCATGGACGGCAAAGGCAAGGTTACCTATGTCCTGGTTTCCTCCCAGACTGGTTTCGGCGGTGGCCGCAGACCGACAAATTAAAGTTAAAAAGAGGTTTCGTACACATTTGGGTGCGAAACCTCTTTTTGCATTTTACAGACTTTGATAAGTTAGAACTCTACGGTTTCCGGCGCAGCGGTGAAGGAAGAAAAGGTTGCAACGGCGTTACGGAAGTAAAACACCTGTGTATTGCCGTCGTTCTCATCGTACATCCCTCGTAGGTTGGGATAAGCATCCAGCATGGACTTCTTTGCTTCAATCCGGTCATTCTCCACCAATTCACCGGCAATGCGAATCCAGGTGCCTTGATGGAAAGCGGAGATCTCCACCTTGGGGTTCGCCAGGATCTGCTTGGAGCATGGTTTGACCTTGCCGGTCTGGATGTACAGCTTGCCATCAAAAATATTGGCGGTTCCAAAAGGACGAACACGGGCTTGGTCGCCCTCCACCGTTGCCAGATAGTAAACACCGGCATCCTTCAAGAATTTGCATACTCTTTCCATATCATTACCTCCAATAACTTGCGCATTATCTTCCTTACTATCTGCCGCTATTATACACCAATTGGGCCAGAAATCAAATATAAAACTTACCCATTCAATAAACAGAGGATGCTGTCCCAAAGACGGCATCCTCTAAATTATTATGCACTTCTATTTTTGATTCATTGCTTTCAGCATCTGTCCTGCAGCTACTTTCTGCTCAGGAGAAAGGGATGCCCAGCAATCAAACACCTCTTTCAAATCAGGGGTCAATTCCACCATCTCTCCCTCAGCGAAGAATTGGGATAAGGTTATCCCGTAACCCTGGCAGATCGCTTCCAGTGTGGGAATAGATGGCATGGTATTCCTGCGGAAGATATTTGCGATGGTGGCATCGCTCAAGCCACATTTTCTTGCCAACTGATATTTTGTCCAACCACGCTCATCTAACAAGTGCTGCAATTTTTCGTGAACATCCATAGTACTGCCACCTTTCCTTTTAACCTTATTTTATCGTTAAAAGTGACAGTAATATACTAAAGACTTGTATTGCTCGTATCGTTATGTTAAACTATATTCTACTAAACAATAAAACGATATAAGGTGACCTTACTGCGAAGAACTGCTTCTTTATTTGTGCTACTTGTTTTCTTCGCCACCATCAATCAGTGCATTGTAGGAAGTATCTAATGCTTTGCGGATAGCACGGAGCTGGCTGACCTGAATGTGTTGCGTACAGCGTTCAATCTTAACAAGACATTCTCTTGTCATATCGCATCCGTCAATTTGAAGCATTCTAACCAAATCTGTTTGCCCAAGACCTTTTGCTTTTCTGATTCTGCGGATGTTTTCACCAATCCGATTATTTTGCTTTATTTTTTGATTATTCATCGTCTACATCATCGTCAAAGGAATAGTCATTCAATTCCTTAAAATCGAGAAATTCTGCCAATGTCATATTGAAAGCAAGGGCAATCTTGTGGAGAGTCTTTACTCTGGGATTTTTGGTGAGTCCTCTAACAATGTTGTCTAAAGTGGATTGCTTTACATCGCTCATAACAGCAAGTTTGTTAATTGCAATTCCTCTTTCTTTACACAGTTTGCGAATCCGCTTCACATAGATTTCTGAATACTCCATACCAATTCCCTCATCATTATCATTACCCATTTGCGGGTTAATATGATGATAACAGTAGAAATGTGGTACTTAACCCGTATTCGGGTTGACTTTCTAAATATTCTCTTTTACAATTAACCCATATATGGGTAGTGTGAGGCGGTAGTATGGATTATAAAAGTTGCTTTTTTATAGGTCATAGAGAGGCTAATGAGGGATTGCTTCCCAAACTGGAATTGGAAATTGACCGGCTTATTGTGGAAGAAAATATTCGCTATTTTTATGTGGGCGGGTATGGGGGCTTTGATCAAATCGCGGCAACAGCAGTAAAGCGTGCAAAGAAAACGTATCCGGATATTACCTTGATGTTGGTGCTGCCGTATCATCCTGCAGAGCGTCCTATTGAAAAACCGCCCGGTTATGATGGGACATATTATCCGGAGGGGTTGGAGAAGACACCAAGACCATTTGCAAGCGTAAAAACCAATCAGCTTATGGTAGATACTTGCGATTGGCTGGTATGTTATGTGCGTCATTGTGCCAGCAATTCGAGAAATCTTTTAGAGTATGCCCAGCGCCGCGAAAAGAAGGGACTTATTCAAATCACAAATATCGCCGAGGGGATGGGTGCAAATTTATGAAGAGGAAATTACTGTGGTGCATCGGAAGTGTTATTTTGACCGCTTTAGTTGTTTTAGGCATTTGGCGCTATATTGACGTGCAAAACCGCCAGACTGATCCTAATTGGGAGCTTGCACAGCACATCTACAACATCGAAAACGCTCTTAAAGAAGTGGACGAGGACTATGAATGCAAGTCCGTTTCCAAAGTAACGCCATATACCTATACTGATTCGAAAGGGAACAAGATCGTCTATTACTGCTGCCAGACGACTTATGTCTCAGATGAGTATGGGGACGATACCGGGCTGAACACCGATGCAATCGGTATGGTAATCGATTTTGCCCAGATCCAAAACAGACAGGACTGCAAGGTGAATGAGTATGACGCATTCCAGTGCGAGATAAATGATCGTTCCTACCTTTGCTGGACAATCTCTCCAGAGATTAGCTGTGTAATTGAGTATAGTGCAGATGCCATTGCTGAAGGGGATATCTTCCGGATGGCCAAAAGTGTGCAATTACTAAAATAGTCTTACGCATTTAGATAATGCATCTGCTACATTGTGTAGGGTGGGTGAGTATAAATGTACATTCTAAAGGGTTGAATTTTGGCTGTTACATCGATAGAATAGATGTAAAAAGAAAGGTCGATTGTATATGACTGACAATGATATTGTAAAATTAGCTGATGAGATGGGCTTCTCTGCAGCCTTCGTTGATACAGCAGATGTTGTGCAGGATCCTACCTTTCGGAAATACTGTGAGGACAACCTGTGCGGCAAGTATAATGCAAACTACTCCTGTCCGCCGGATTGCGGCACAGTAGAGCAGGTGCAGGAACGGCTGAAATCCGGTAAGCGGGCATTGGTGCTGCAATCCATCGGGGAGATCGGCAGCTACGACAATAAGGAAGGGATCCAGCATTCCAAGAAATCACACAATGCAGCCATTTTGCGCTTTACGGAAACACTGCGGCAGGATGGCCATCAAGGCTTTTGCCTGGGTTATGGCGGCTGCCCGTTATGCGACCCTTGCAAGCGAGTCACCAACGAACCCTGCGCCCATCCGGAACAGAAGATCAGCTGTATGTCCGCATACTGCATTGATGTTGCCAAGCTGGCAGAAAAATGCGGTCTGGAATTTGCTTGGGTGCCTGAAAAACTGTTTCTATTTGGCATGTTCGTTTTTTGTAAAAACCACCAAAAATAAATGTAAGATGTTATGAATTTCGTCCTTATCTGCGGTTGACTTTCGGGCGGTTTATGTTATAATACTACAGATAGATAATTTCATAGTTGTTCCCGTGGCCGGACGGCTCGTACAGACTGACCGGCTGAACAAGATAAAGGGGTGAAATTCCCCACGCTGCCGGCGCTGTAAGTGTTGAGATAGCCTGCCGTTGACGAAAGTCAGTCATTGGATTTATTCTGAGAAGGCAGACAGGCCATCGTTTGAGACATAAGTCAGAAGACCTACGGGAATAGGATCGCTTCTTTGTACCCGCGCGATGGGCAAAGAGGTCTTGTAGCTTTGCAGAAAAACGGCTGCGGCGGTACTTAGTACTGCCGCAGTTTTTTGCTTAAGCAGTGGGGAGTCGAACCCCGACAGGTTTTCATGGGCCGCTTTCCGCCAATTCTGCGGAAAATCCCTTGAAAATACCAACGGGTATTCCCTGCGTGATTTTACTTGACTTGACGAAAAGCAGCTGCACGAAAACTGCTGCACACCCCACATCAAGGATTTTTACTTTGGATTTTTGCGCAGATGATGAGAGCGTGCTGACGCAAGCCGAGGAAGATAAGGAAAAATATAAATGAACGGACTGCTGTGGGGCTGCCGGTGTTCGACTCCTCACTGCTTAGGAGGTGAAATTTATGCAGAACGAATCCAATATTGTCTTGACCAAGGCAGAGAAGCAACTCATAGAACTGATCCGATCTTTGGATTTCGGTGAAGTGCGGGTCATGATCAAGGACAACAAGCCGATCCGTGTGGAAGAGATCCGCAAAAGCATTCAGTTGCCCACAGACAAATAAAATAATGTACAGTATTTAAGAACTGACGGAAGAACCGAGGTTCGGAAAGACGGGGAAAGTGTACCTGCGTCATTCCGGGCTTTTTTTATTTTCTCAAATGAAAAGAGCCGCATAATAACTAGAAAAACGGTATGAGAAAATGAAACCATCAAGACAGGATATCTATAATTCGGTGATTAACCGGATGGTGCGCGAATCCCTGGAGGCAAAGCATAATGCGTTTGCCCAGGAACATGCCCAGGATACAGACCAGCAGCTGATCGCCTACATAAGAGGCTGTGCGCTCAAGTTGGGGCATGCGCCTCACCAAAAGGAGATTATCGGCTGGCCCATGATCACCGACAGATTTGGAACATGGGGCGATGCTTTGCGTGCTGCAAAGCTGCCCTTCCCGAGGACTCAAAATACGCCCTCACAATTTGCCATTATGCTCGATGAGATCGTGGAACAAAAAAGGATCTACCGCGAGAAGAAGATTCAAAAGAAGCTTCAGGCACAAAAGCGTCTGGCAGAGCAGGAACGTAAGAAGAAAGAGAACCCCCTATGCCCCAAAAGAAGCGGGCAGCTGTTTGTGCAGCAGAAGAATAAAGATGCCTGACTGCTGTAACCCCCTTGCAGTTGTCATGTATCTGTCATACTGCGGCTGATTGCCCTTGTGCCGCAGAACATAGTCTCCGGGCACCGGTCTTAAAAAACAGCCGGTGCCCCGGAGAATTCTAAAGTTGGAGAATGCATGTGAAAAAAGCACAGTGGATATATAAAGGAGTTGCCGCAATCCTGGCGATTGCGTTGGTTTTTGGCTTGCTGACGATCGGAAAGGATCTGCAGCCCAAGGGACCTGCGGAGCTTTCCGGAAATACGCAGGATATTTTGCCTGAGGCCGAAAAAGCGATTCCGGATCAAACGGATGGCGAGGATACGCAGGAGGGCCAGAATGAAACAGAGCCACCTGAAACAGAGCCTCCCGAAACGGAACCACCTGAAACAGAGCCTCCTGAAACGCAACCTGGCGAGACAGAACCTTCCGAAACGGAACCGGATGCTACAGAGCCGGATGAAACGCAGCCCAATACAGACCCCAAGCCGGATGATGACCCTGGCGGCAACGGAGACACCGACGATGATGACGGTGTCGAAACTAAGCCGAAGGAAGGCCCGGAAGATGACAGTGAGCTTCGGATCGAAACAGACCTGCATAACGGAGAGGTTACTTTTAATCAGCTGAATAATGATGTGTTGCCGTTCTACGCATATCTCATCAATGCAAACGGACACACCCTGCGGGTAAAGCTGCGTAACAGTGCCACACCACAAAACGGACAATATCTGACCGGTGATGGAAAAAACTACGAAGCGAAGCTTTGCAGAAATGAAACCAACTTCTTTACCCTTTATGTTAAGGAAGGAAACAAAACGGTCCGGGAAGTGACCTATGCCATACGGTATGTGGCACAGAAGGCCGATGAGAATAATCCTATGGTGGGCAACAATCCGCCAACCATCGTTACAAATCTGGAAGGCGTAACACAGCTGAGCAACCGCAACTTCACACTTACTGTACAGGCCACAGCGCACACCGGGAAATCCCTTTACTCCAGTAACATTGAAGTCCGTTTGGACGGCAAATTGGTTACCGGTCCCACCGGCGGGCCCCGGTATGAATATCAGCTTTACTTCCAGGATCCGGATGTGGGCGATGTGGTCCATCACACCGTAACGGTTCGTGCATGGGACGATGAAGGAAATTCCGCATTCTATGCCTATAACTTCGACTATCGTTTTGTAGATACCGGTGGAGAGATCGGTACGGCCTATATCATTTTAGATATGACCACTGTGGGTCTTGGCATTGTGGACGAACCTTATACTTACCGAATCAAGCAGAATGTGCCGGCCTCCTATGCGGTTATGGAGATGCTGACGGAGTACGGATATGAGTTCACCTATGCCGGTACGCCGGATGTAGGCTTCTATCTGCGTCGCATTCATAGCGGTGGCTTGATGGATTATCCGGATATCCCGGAGAATCTGTGGAGCAAAATCTTGCAAGATGGGCTGACGCTGACCGGGCAGCATTTTAACGATAGCCTCGGTGAATTTGACTTCACCCAAGGCTCCGGCTGGATGTACACCGTTGGTGGTACTGTGTATGCCGGCAAGGGTCTGTCCAATTACTACCTGAGCAACGGTGATACCCTATACCTGCGATTTACCCTTGCATACGGCAAGGACATCGGTGGTTATAGCTCAACAGGCGGTAACTACGGTGTACTGCCCAGTTACTGCGGCAAGTGGATCAATGACACCTATATTGATATGCACCGCTGGGGCGAGGAAACAGTTACCAAAGAACCTACCTGCACCGAACCGGGCGAAAAGAACTGTGTTTGCTCGGTGTGCGCAGACAAAAAGGATACGGTATCGATTCCTGCGCTGGGACACAGCTATAAGGAAATCGGACGGGTTGATCCTGCAAACGGAGCGGATGGATATATCCTCTATGAATGTGAACATTGTAAGCAACAGAAAAAGGAGACGATTCCATGGACGGAAGAACCGACAGAAGCAACCGAACCACCAAAAAAAGAATAGTTACTTTTCTACTGGCAGTAATGCTGATTGCAGCTATGCCGATGACCGCTCTTGCGTCATCGGCTGACTCGCTGAAAGCTTTGGCAGATAAAGCAGGCTGCGCTTACGAAGATATCTTAAATTCCAAACTGGTAGTTCCCGGGGAATCCGTTTCCGATTGGATCGCTATTGCCACCGGCTGCTCCGGCAATCCGGTTAAGCGTAACGCCTACCTGAAAGGCCTGGAAGATTATGTGACGGCGGAATACGAGAAAAACGGTTGTCTTCACAATATTAAGGCGACGGAATATCACCGGATCAGCTTGGCTGTGCTGGCCCTGGGCGGTGATCCTACCTGCTTCGGTAAAGACTCCGCAGGTGAGCCCATCGATCTGATCGCAGAGGGAACCTATTATTGGGAAAATTCCGACTCTTTGGGCACGCAGGGTTTGAACGGCTGGATCTGGGCGCTGATTGCTATAGATGCTAAGTATTACGATCTTCCCTGGGATGCCATCTACACAAGAGAGAGTATTATTAATGCGATTGTGGCGGCGCAAACCGATGAAGGCGGCTTTGGCCTTTCCGGCGGCAGTCCGGATGTGGACATTACAGCCATGGCGCTGCAGGCACTGGCATCCTATTATCCGCAGCATGAGAATGTGCGGGGGAGTGTAGACAGAGCACTGGGGTGGCTGTCTGCACAACAAAATGATAACGGTGATTTTACCAGTTGGGGTTCCAGCACAGCAGAAAGCACTGCGCAGGTCGTGATTGCTCTGTGCAGCCTGAGCATTGATCCCCGAACAGATACTCGTTTTATCAAAAGCGGAAAATCTGCCGTAGATGGCTTAATGCAGTATCAGGTAGATGGCGGTATGTTCCGGCACACCTTGGATGGTGAGGCGGATGTGATGGCAACAGAACAAGCTGCGTTGGCGCTGATTGCTTTGGAACGGCTGGATGCAAAGGAAAACCGCTTGTATGATTTTACAGAAATAAAGGTTTATGAAGGTAAGGATGAGGTGATCGTTACCGATACACCAGTTGCCAAACCTATTGTATGGATTGTGGTTGGTATAGTGGTGGCACTTGCAGCAGGTGGCGCAGCCTTCGTATTTATCAAGAGGGGTAAGAAGAAATGTATGAAGTAACAGAAAAGATCATCCGGGAAGTAAAAAAGGTCATCGTTGGTAAGGATGAGGTAGTGAGCAAGATCTGGACGGCGATCCTTGCCCAGGGACATGTACTGCTGGAGGATGTGCCTGGCGTCGGCAAGACCACCATGGCGCTGTCCTTCGCCAAAGCTCTTGGCCTGGACGAAAAACGTGTCCAGTTCACACCGGACACCATGCCCTCTGACATCATTGGCTTTTCTGTATTCGATAAAGAGAAGCTTGTTTATCAGCCTGGTGCGGTCATGACGAATCTGCTGCTGGCCGATGAAATCAACCGCACTTCCAGCAAGACCCAGTCGGCGCTGCTGGAAGCCATGGAAGAAAAGCGGGTCACTGTAGATGGTGTAACCCATCTGCTGCCGGTTCCCTTTGTGGTGCTGGCGACCCAGAACCCGGTAGGCTCCGCAGGCACCCAAAATCTGCCCAACTCCCAGCTTGACCGCTTCATTATGAAGCTGCAGATGGGTTATCCGGATCTGAAAAGTCAGATTGATATTCTCAAGGACCGTGGTCATGGCAATCCCCTGGATCAGGTGGATCCCATCATGACCCGGGAGGAGTTAGTACAGACCATTCAAAAGGTAGCGGATACCCACATTGCCGACAGCGTATATGACTATATTGCTCGCTTGGCAGAAGCGACCCGCAATCATCCCATGATCCAGCTGGGAATCAGCCCCCGTGGTGCTCTGGCGCTGTGCCGTGTGGCAAAGGCTCGTGCCTTTGTAAATAAGCGGGATTTTGTTACCCCCGAGGATGTAAAGGCATCAGCAAAGGATGTGTTTGCTCACAGACTGATCTTGTCCTCCAAGGCTCGGCTTAATGACTACAGTGCAGAAATGCTGGTGGACGAGATTCTGGGAAACACTGCTTTACCCGCAATTACGGAGAAGAATCTATGAGCCTTCTGCTATGGCTGCTGTGTATCGCTGCATTGGCAGTGGCAAATCTTTTGGTGCCACACCTAGCACTGGTTGCGGTGTTGGTGCTGTTTGTGGCGGCTCCGGTGGTTTCTTGGCTAATCCTAATGCTGCTTCGCAAGAAGGTGCGCATTCGCTTGACTGCACCGGCTGTGGTGGAAAAAAACAAACCTTTTTCTCTGCGGACCCAGCTGGAAAGCGATACCCGGTTGCCTTTTGGCAAAACAGTATTGTGGCTGCAGCTGACTAATGCGGTGACGGGAGAGACGCAAAAGAAACGGACCACATTCCGGGGTAGCGGTGAGTGGACACTGGAAAGTGCTTATTGCGGCTGTATTGAATGTCGTGCCACCGGTGTGTGGTGCTACGATCTGTTTGGTATCCTGCCGGTAAAGATCCCCTGCAAGGCAAAAAAGCGAATCGTCATTATGCCGGATACCTTCCCGGTAGAATTGCAGACTGTGCTGACTCGCAGCAACCAGGATGACTGCGCCGAGTATGCTCCGGATCAAAAAGGCAGTGACCGCACGGAGATGATGCAGATCCGGGACTATGTACCCGGTGATGCCCTTCAGCAGATCCATTGGAAACTGTCGAGCAAGCTGGACCGACTGATCGTTCGGGATCCTTCCCAGCCGGTGGACCGGGAACTGATGGTTTTCTTGGAACAAAACGATGAAAACCGCACCCCGGAAACAGCAGACGCACTGCTGGAATCGGTGGTTTCTGTGTGTCAGGCTCTTACGGAATCCGGACAACCTTTTCAGCTCGCCTGGAATGAAGATGTGATCCACTGCTTTGATGTAGGCAATGCAGAGCAGTTGCCGGAAGCGGTATCTGCTATTCTGAAATCCAGCAGAAGTCTTGCGCAGGTTTCGGGAAGCGATCTTTATCAAAAAACTAAGGGCGATGCAGACATAGGTGCAGTACTGTATTTCTGCTCTGCCCAACCTAATAATCCTTTTCCCTCCGCAAGAACACAGGTGTTCTTGTGCGGTGAGGGAAGCGGTGAGAATGTGACAGCATTTACCCCGCAGAATATGACAGACGTACTTTCAAATCTGACCTGGAGTTGACCTTTTTGAGAAAGCAAAACAATTCTCTAACGATACAAAAGAATATTGCTCAGGCACAGATGCCCGTAACAAAACGGCTGTCTGCCTTGCTCCCGGGATGTGTGCTTCTGGTTGGCTTTTGGGGTCTTTTCTTGCAGGAGCTGAAGATTTCTGTTCAGGGATTCCTTTTGCTGGTCCCGGCTGTGATCGCTTTGGCAATCGGTCTGGCTTTTCGGTGGGATAAAAAATGGCAGGTGTGGACGGCAACCGGCGTGCTGATCACAGCTTTTATTGGTTGTGTTCTGCTGCGCAGCACCTTGGCATCCGGTATTGCAGGCCTTTTGGAGCGCCTGAGTAATTGGTGGTTTTTGCGAACCGGAAGCTACACCCCCGGTTTTGAAAACGCAGGTGACATAGGGTTTGTCCTTTGCCTTGTTTGCGTGATGAGCGGAATTGTTACAGCCTGTATATTGCGGATGAAAACTCCATTGGTGCAGGTGCTGTTTGCCTTGATTGTTTTGATTGGCTGGACGGCTGGCTTGCTTATCGGTGGTTGGTTTCTGGCAATATATCTGTTAGGAACACTTTTGACGGTTGCGGCCTATGCATCCGGGCAAGGAAAGGCTCTGACCTTGTCCAGCGTGATCGCATTGGTGCTGGCTGCTGTGGTCGGCGTCAGCCTCCTGCTGACCGGATTTACCCCAGATAAAACGGCTCTCGGAAACGATCTACAGAAACGGATTCACCAATTGCGCCGGGAAGAAAGCAATAACCCTTTGCCGGAAGGCGCATTAAAAGATTTAGGAGCCTATCGTCCGGTAGATGAGCCCACATTGGAAGTAACAATGGATCAGTGGACACCGATGTATCTGCGTGGGTTTTCCGCAGGCCGCTATACGGACTCCGGCTGGGAGCCTTTGGAAACCACATCTCTTTCGAAAAAGACGGATGATCTGTATGCCTTGCAAACCGGTTACTTTCTTCCAGCTACCCAGATTTATGCTGCGGGTCAAACAGCCGGGATAACGACTGAAAATACAGTTGCTGTGAAAAATATCGGTGCCTGCAGTGCCTATACATATCTGCCCTATGGAGTGGGCAATGTGACGGGAAATGTGCTGACTCCGGAAGATCTTCGCTGGGAAGGTACTTATGCACCGGAAGACCGGCAGTACAACGCACAGCTTTACGATATTGGAACAAGTTACCTGTTGCAGGCGGATTTAAAAGAAATCACTGACACACCCTACCGAAAGGCAGAAGGTACTTATCGGGAATGGGTATACGACAATTATCTGGTCATTCCCCAGGAGGTTCATGATCTTCTGAGTACATACTTTGCGGTAGACGGTGAGATCACCACAGTACAGGCAAAGCGGGAGATCACAGAGCTTCTGGCAGAAATGATCACCTATGAAGAAAATGTGCTGACAAGCACGGGACAAAGGGATTTCATTTCCTATGTATTGGAAGTGAGTAAGTCCGGTTACAGTGTCCATTACGCAACATTGGCGACACTCATGCTCCGCTATTGCGGCATTCCTGCCCGGTATGTGGAAGGCTATGTGGTTACTCCCAGTCAGGCAGAGGCGCTGAGCAGCGGAGAAACCTTGACACTGACCGGAGCAAATGCCCACGCATGGACGGAATATTATCTGGACGGTGTGGGCTGGCTGCCCTTTGACGCAACACCGGGTTATTCAGACATTTTGACCTTTGAGCTTCCGGCGGACGGACTGCCAACGGAAGAAAGCGGTGGCAGTATCCAAAAGCAGGAGCAGAAAGATCCCCCTGTGAAGAAGCCCCAGGTGGAAGAAGAGCAGATTAAGGACAGTCAGAGAATCTATGTACGGGAAGCGGTCAGTATATTACTGCTGATCCTACTGACAGCATTTCTGATCTTTGTTTTGCGGACTTTATTCCTACGTGGCAGGCTGCGCAGAAAGCAAAGGTGTTTTGCTGATGGGGACTGCCGAAAAGCTTGTGCCGGTATTCTGTGTTACCTGCAGACACTGGTCAGCGCCACGAAAATGGCGGAGCCCAATATGACTGTTTCGGCTGTGTCAGCGCATATTTCGGATACATTGGACGAAACGGTATCGGCAGCTGAAGTGGAGACCCTCTTCAATGAAGTGTGGTACAGCGGTCACACAATTACTGTCCAGCAGCAAGAGATAGCAATTTCCTGGCTGCGGGCAGCCCAAGTGAGCTGGAAGAAAAAGGTTTCTCCAATAAAGCGCTTCCAGCAGCGATTTATTACTTGCAAAATACTTTAGAAACAACTGCTCTTTGGCAGTGTACATATTCCGGCTTACTTTGTGGCAAGGGCATATCTTTGATATGCGGATTGTTGAACAAGGGAATCAGGTGCAAAACCTGAACACGGCAGGACTTGCCTGCTGTGCTGTCAGCATGGAGGCTGTTTCCTGATACTAATCACTGACTAAAATCAGACAATCTTTCCGGTCTAAATTGTTTTCCAACGCGTTATCTTCCTTGATGGGCGACAGCCCATCTGCGTCATCTGCCTTTTGGAAAACAATTTATCCTCGGAAATCTTAATCTTCATTTAATCAGTGATTAGTATAATCGCGCAAGCGAGTCATTGGACGAAAGTCTGAGAAGGCTGGGAACAGGCGTTGAGAGTATTCTCTGAACATGCAAGTCAGAAGACCTACAAACTGTGCGCATTGCGCATAGCTTAAGCTTATCCTTATGGTGGCGGGCAACCGACGCATCAAAGAAGGCCGGCTCAACCCTTTCAAGCGCTCTTTTGAGCGAAGCGATAATCTTTATTTAGGAGGTTTCTTGATAATGAAGAAACGATTGCTTTCTCTGCTTCTTGTCTTTGTTATGGTTATGGGAATGATCCCCACCAGTGTATTTGCGGTGGAAAATGTTCCCTTCACAGTGACGATCGACGGAACAGAGATGACCGAGATCACAGAAGATGTGATCCAATGGCCGGATTGGTCGGGAATGCCTGTTGACCTGCCTTTCTATACGGTGGAGGTTCCCTTTGGTGCAACAGAAGCAGATCTGGTATTTGATGAAGATGTAAACTGGACCTACTATGCTACCAACGGAGATTATATTGGTAATGGTGATTCCAGTTGGGATGCTACCACGCAGCATACGATTGCCATCCAGGATTCCAACGGTGATGGAGAGTTTGACGCTGTTTCTGTCCAGGCTCCGGATGCGTGGTCTCCCTCTTACCTCATTCTGTTTGTAACTGCAGAAAATTCCTGCTTGACGGTGAAGGATACTGCACCGTCAAGCGCTACCACCAAGTCCGGCGGACTGTATCAGCTGAAGATGGCGGATGTTTTTGCAGATACCCAGGATCATGAACTGACCTATTCCTATACTTATGGCGGCACGATAGACTATCAGTTTACCAACCTGAAAGACGGTGTTCTGAGTCTGACAGCCAAGGCAGAGGGTGAATATGATTTGGTGCTGACTGCCACCTGTGAGGGCGGCGAGGTCAGCCATACTGTCAAGTTGACAGTTGGCCCTCCTAACGAAGGTATCGAGCAGCAGTACAGCTACGATGAAACGGATAAGTCCTCTGTGACCGTCTATGTAACAGTTTCCAGCGATGGCATGCCTCTGGAAACAGACTATGGTGTGCTGGCGAACATGGAGATCACCGTGCCTTACTTCGAACTGGATCTGTACGGTCTGCAGCAATATAACCGATATGAGACCGATGGTGGAAAGGGACCTTATATCAATACGAATGTAGTCCGCCGTCCCACCGGCCTGCATCTGTATATCTACCTGCTGGAACGGTACTACATGGGGCTGCCGGAAGAGCAGTGCTGCAACGGCACCTCCGGTGTGCTGGATTATGCCAAGAAGCACGATGTTTACTATATGGGCGGCGAGTTCGCCTACAATAGTGGAAACAATAAGGCACTTGTATATTCCGGCGCTGCTACCAGTATCTTTATGAACCAGTTCTGGGGTCATGATTGCAACCTGATGTACTACCGCAATCACTGCTACCCCTATATGAGCCCTGGCTGGGGTTCTACCTCTGACTACATCCTGCTTTCCGACGGTGATGCCGTTGATGTGGCTATGTTCACCAACTGGGGCTTCTACCACAGCGGCTACTTCGCTTCCTTCGATAAGGATGTATACGAAGTGGCAGAGGGTGGCAGCTCCCTGACCGTCAAGACCCGCCAGTGGGGAACATCTGCAGCCGCAGAAGATTTTGTTCCTGTTATCGGTAGTGAAGGTATGCAGGTGGCGCTGTATAACAGCGATTGGGAAGAAATTGCTACCCTGAATTATGACAGCGATTCTTCCAATACCATTACCTTTGATGTGCCCGCGGAAGACGGTGTCTATTTCCTGATGGCCACAGATCCTAATGCAACCGATGTAAATGAGGCGAAAATCGCCCCTGCTGTTGCCCGGATCGTGGTGGGCGACCAGAGCACCGGCGGCGATGTTTCCTCTTACTACGCCGATTACGAATTCATCAGCATTAAGGACGATCAAGACAGATACCTGGTGGATATCACACCCGGTACTGTAGATGCATCTTCTAACAGTCAGAGTGAAAATGTGCCTACTCACCAGGTAGTGATCGAAGAGGGCACCGAGAAGGTGTATGTGACCTTCCCGGCAGGCAATGATTTTGCTGAGTACATTGCTATCTACGATGTAGAGAATAGAACAACTGACTATGGCTGGGGCGGTGTTGCTGTTGTAACCAATGATGATGGCACTGTTACTGTGGAAATTCCTGTGGCGGATTATCTGGAAACCGGTTACGGTGTGATCCTGGAGGAGGATGGCAGCTATACCTGGCTGTACGGCTTTGACTTCGTTACCGGCACCATCACCAAGGTGACGGCCGGCACTGCAGTTTCCCGTATTTTGCTCAACAGCTATACGGAGCATCTGTGGATTGGTGACAGCGTGACCCTGACTCCTACGGTGCTTCCTGCAGAGGCTACCGATTGGACGATCCTGTGGACTTCCTCCAACGAAGCGGCAGCTACCGTGGACCAAAACGGTAAGATCACCGCTGTGGGCAATGGCACTGCGATCATCACCGCTGCTATCGGCGATGTGACAGTATCCTGCACCGTGACCGCAGAAAAGTATAATACGGCACCTACGGTCGTGTCCGGCGCTCCCAGTTGGGCAAAGATCAAGGTAAACACCGGTTTCACAGTGGATGCTGCGCCTATGTTTACCGATGCTCAGAACGATGCGTTGATCTATACGGCACAGGTTTACAAGGCCAGCGGCTTGAGTGGTGCCTGGGAATACAACTACACCTTGGCTGAGGATATGACAGCCAGCGTAAACAATGGCAAAATTACTGTGTCTATCCCCAAGGTCGGCGTTTACGCACTGAAGATCACTGCCAGCGACGGCAAGCTGTCTGTGACCCACACCTATCAGCTGACCGTTGTAAAGAATGATGCCGGTGTTATTAACCTCAATGACGGCGTCACCTTTAATCTCTACAATGTGGCAGCGGTGGGTTACAGCACAGAATTTGTGGAAGACTATAATATCCCAAACAAAGGAACCCACGACACCACGATCCACAAGATCGTGCTCAGCAAGGATACCGTCAGCGGTACACCTTCCCGGAAGTTTGCAATCACACTGGCTTCCGGCTATCAGTGGGGTCAGTACAGTGCCGCTGGCACGGCGACCAGTTTCTCCACAAGAGCGGACATCGGCGTGTTTGCCTATGACCCCAACACAAAGCAAAGCACTGCCCATTATCTGAAATTCTACACCGAGTGTTCCGGGGAGCATACCGATGCAGATGGGAATGAAGTGTGCGACAAGTGTACGCTGAAGATCGAAAAGCCCGGTAAGTTCGCTTTTCTGGCAATAAATGAAAACGGCTATCTAATCGAGCCTTGTTATATTTCTTATGCAGCAGGCGCAACCGTAAAGGAAGCGCTGAAAAATAGCGGCCATACCTTCGAGGGCATTGACAGTGGCTTTATCAGCGCCATTGACGGCAAGACGGATAATTACTCCCTGCATTATGATGGAGATGGCTACAGCCTGGACACAGCAGCCAGCCGGGTGACTACCCTGTGGTTTACCACTAATTCCAGCCAGACCTACAGTGAGGATTTGCTGAATCTGGTTTCCCAGATGGCAAAGTATAACACCTCCACCAATGGCGTAAAGGATTATCCTGCAGCACAGCAGGCTTATGCCGCTGCGGCAAAGGATTTCTATCAGACCAGTAATGCAGCAAAGCTGTACACCGATCTGAAGACTGCCATGGATAAGTTTGATACCTTCCTGCAGGGCGACAAGGTTCCCGTTGGTCTGCAAATCACCATGGGTGACAGCTCCGTTTCTGTGGGTAAGGCGGTGTTTACCAGCGAATATGGCACCACCGTGGAAACAGAGAACCTGATCGGCGTAGATCTGGTCCCCGGCACTTATACCTTCGATATTTCCGATGGCAGTTTCCGTCATACCCGCGGAACCATTGAAGTCAAGGAATCCATGGTGCTGACCGCCGAACTGCCTACCGGAAAATGGATCAATTCTCTGGAACTGAGCATGACCTCCGGTGACAAATGGAAGGCTTTGCCCAAGAAAAACTCCACAGATGCCGGTGCAACATTCTATGTGCCTGACTATGCTGACTACAGCCTCTATCCCTATATAGAGCGGAACACAGAAATCACCGAGTCTGATACTTCCCATCAAGTCTTTAACGGAGACAGTGCCTATGCCAGAGCCTGGGCCAGCAAGTCTACGGCGCTGGTGGGTGTGATCGAGGATGAGAATCTGGACGATCTGACCCTGGTGCTGGAATGCCGGCAAACCGCAGAGGACGCCAACGGTTACGAACTGTATCAGACCTATACCATCGATATTCAGCGTGTTCCTACACTGGAGAACCTGGCGATTTCCGGTGACGGTACAGCTATGAAACTGGAATTTGAAAAGGATACCTTGGGCTATTTCGTTACTACCACTGCCACGACTGTGGATGTAACGCCCACCGCTTTGTCTGAAGGGGTAACCGTAACGGTTGCCGGAAAGCAGGCTGTGAGCGGTCAGAGCATCAACATTACATTGGCAGATTGTGATATTCTTGACGGTGATTATTTGGTTCCTGTTGTGGTAACTGCACCCAACGGACAGAGCCGCCAATATATGATCGAAGTGACCAAGGTTGATCCGGTCCAGATCAACCTAATCGCCCCTGATAAGGTGATGACTGTGACACTGGTCAATGAGGCCGGTGCAGTTATTGATCCCTATGTTGTGCAGGGACCTGGACACATCTACCGTGTTGTGCCGAACCAGGAGTACACCTATACCATAACAGCGAACGGCTGCTATCATGCTACCGCAAAGGTGACACCCGTTGATCGCACCACTGTCGTTCGGGCCACCGAACCCAAGACTGAAGACTGGCTGGCCGGTCTGGCAGCGAAAGCGGCCAACAATAATACGGCTGCCGTTTATGATTTGACTCCCGGCTTTGATCCTGCGACTCACACCTACAGCACGCAGGTCGAATCCAATAGCAATGCCTTCTGGCTGCAGGCATATGCTACAGACACTTCCAAGTATACTACCGAAGCGATTTATACATCTCATAATAACTCCGCATATTCCGAATTTTCTACCCAAGGACGCAAAGAATATGTCAAAACACCCGGCGCTACTTCCTCCAAGTATGTCAATATGACCAATTTCCTTGGCGGTGGTGGCTGGAACAATGAGATGCTGGTGCGTGTGACTCAGAAAGCTACAGAAGACGGTGTCACCTATTATCAGGACTACACCATCACGGTCAACCGCACTATGACGCTCAATGCACTTTCCGCCAAGGATAACAACGGCATCACGCTGCCGATCGCGCAGAAGGATACTCCCGATACGGTGGAATTTGCAAAACTTGTATATAACTATACTGCAAAGATCGGCGCAACCGCAACGGAAATGAGTGTGGTATTCAAGGCCAATAATTCCACAAACGCATACGATAGCGAGCTGTATACTGTTACAGTTGCCTGCGGCGCATGGAGCAAGGATATCACATATGCTACAAAGGCTGAACTTCAGGCGGAGCAGACGGTTGTGGTTCCCCTCAGCGGCACCATAGATACAGATACCGTTACGATCGCGGTAAAGCATACGGCTACCGGCGCTGTGGCGCAGACCTACAGCATTGAGCTGACAAAGCTGCCCCCTGTGGCAACGACATTTGTGGTCAATCCTGCGGATGCAACCGTATTTTTGACAGACGATACCACCGGCGGACGGATCAGCCCCGAGGCGGACGGCACTTATATTCTCAATACCGATGCCTCCTACACTTATGTGATCTCCAGAAACGGTTATGTGGCACAGACTGCATCCTTCGTTGCCGGCGAAGCCAACAAGACTGTTACTGTGAGTCTTGAAAAAGCTCCGGAGTCTACATTGAAGGATATTTCTCAGGACGACGACTGGCTCCAGTTCCGCACTGACGAAAACAACAACGGTGTGGTGGATGTAAAGACCCCCATCAAGGCAGAGGATGCTGTTTTGGAATGGGCCAACCAGATCGGTGAGGGCTTTGGCTCCGGCGCTACCGGCTGTCCTATCATCGTGGGTGGCTACCTGTACACCTATGCCGGCAACTCCATCGTTAAAGTAAGCACACAGACCGGTGAAGTGGTTGGCAGCGGTATGATGGCGGGTTCTTCCAGCTTCGCTATCAACTCTCCCACTTATGCAAACGGCATGATCTTCGTGGCACTGTCCAACGGTCGTGTTCAGGCATTTAACGCGGAGACCCTTCAGTCTCTGTGGGTGTTCCAGGATACACTGGGCGGTCAGCCCAACTGCCCCATTGCTTACTGTGACGGCTATGTATATACCGGCTTCTGGAACAGTGAGACGCAGCAGGCAAACTTCGTCTGCCTGTCTGTGACTGATGAGGATCCCTCCCAGACCGAAGAAGCAAAGCTGGCCACATGGATTTATACCCACAACGGTTTCTACTGGGCCGGCGCTTATGCCTGCGAGGACTTCGTACTGATCGGTACTGATGACGGTGACAGCGGCTATACTGCAGGCTACGCTTCTATTCTGTCTTTGAATCCCAAGACCGGTGTCCTGCTGGACGAAGAAAAGCTGACCAATGTGGGCGACCAGCGCAGCAGCATTTGCTATGATGCCGCTACCGATGCCTACTACTTCACCACCAAGGGCGGTGACTTCTATCAGATCAAGGTGAATGCAGATGGCACCTTCCAGGAGAATTCTCTGCGCCGCCTGCATCTGGACAACGGCACCTATAATGCACAGACCCCGCCTATGAGTACCTCGACTCCTGTTATCTACAATGGTCGTGCTTACATCGGCGTGTCCGGAACCGGCCAGTTTAGCGCTTACTCCGGTCATAATATGACCGTTATCGATCTGGAGACCTTCTCCATTGCATATACCGTTCCCACAATGGGTTATCCCCAGACCAGCGGTCTGCTGACTACTGCTTATGAGGATGTAGACGGCTATGTATATGTGTACTTCATCGATAACTATACGCCCGGTATGATCCGCGTGATCCGGGATAAGAAGGGCATGGATGAAGTGGATCATACCTACACCTCCATGATGACTTATACGGTCAATGGCGAAGAAAAAACAATCGAAACCGGCTACATTCTGTTCACCCCCCATGGTGACGAAGCGCAGTATGCCATCTGCAGCCCCATTACGGACAGCGACGGCAATCTGTACTTTAAGAATGACTCTGCCCGTATGATGCGGCTGAGCAGTCGGATGACCTCTTTGGAGATCACTCAGCAGCCTGAGAAGCAGACCTACTGTGTTGGTAAAACCTTTGACGGTACCGGTATGAAGGTGATCGCTCACTATGCAAACGGCACCAGCAAGGATATTACCCAGTATGTTTCCTTCACAACCGAGCCGCTGACAATGGATGATACAGAAATTACGATTTCCTATGATCCCGACAAGCTGTTCGAAGACGAGAACACCGCAGCAGGCGGTTATTGGCAGTGGTATCAGGATGTAGACGGTGCAGCAGGTCAGACTTACTATCTTCCTACTGCTACCGTGAATATCACGATTAACAGCGAGCATAGCTTCACTGACTATAAGAGCAATAGTGATGCTACCTGCGAAACAGATGGTACGAAGACCGCTCAGTGTGATCACTGTGATGCTGTTGACATCCAGCCTGATGTGGGTTCTAAGAAGGATCACAGTTTCACCGATTACAAGAGCGACAACAATGCAGCTTGTGAGGCGGACGGCACCAAGACGGCTGTTTGTGATCGTAACGGCTGTGAAGAAACCGACACCCAGCCGGATGTAGGCTCCAAGAAGAGTCACAGCTTCACCGACTACAAGAGTAATAACGATGCCACCTGCGAAGCAGACGGTACGAAGACTGCTGTTTGTAATCATGACGGCTGTGAAGAAACCGACACCCAGCCGGATGTAGGCTCCAAGAAGAGTCACAGCTTCACCGACTACAAGAGTAATAACGATGCCACCTGCGAAGCAGATGGCACCAAGACGGCTGTTTGTGATCGTGATGGTTGTGAAAAAACAGATACCCAGGTGGATGTAGGCTCCAAGAAGGTGGAGCCGGAAACGAAACTGGAGATCACAGAAGGCGGCATTACCGTTATACCTGACGCTCTGAAGGAAGCTGACCTGGATACCCCTGAAAAGGTCAAGGAAACCATTGCCAAGGCGATTATTACTCAAAACAGCAAGATCGATGAGAAAAGCGTCGTTCACTACGATGTGACGCTGATGTACAGTGAGGACGGCGGCAAGACCTGGATCAAGGCGGATGAGACTCATTGGCCTGCCAGCGGCAAGCTGAAGGTCACTCTGCCTTACCCCAGTGGCACCGACAAGACCTACAGCTTCACCGTTGTACACATGTTCACCAGCACCGCTTTTGGTAAGACCCCCGGTGATGTGGAAATGCCCACAGTCACCAACACCGACAAGGGTATCGAGTTTGAGGTTACCGGTCTGTCTCCCATTTCCGTTGGCTGGACAGCACCCAAGGAAACACCTTCTACCCCCAGCACTCCCGCAACCGGTGATACCACTCCCGTGGTATTGCTGACCTGCGTAATGCTTCTGTCTGTCACAATGCTTGCAGTATTGCTGATTGCTTCCAAAAAGCGCAGAGCATAATTCCCATTCACCTAAGGCACCCACACCCTGTTTTCGGGGTGTGGGTGCCAATGAGCAATCATATGTGTTGAAAAGGGAATGAAATATCATTCTTTTTTCACTGCACATGATGGCATTGGAGGATAAAATGAAGAAAAAAACACGGGCAAATTTAATTATGATCGCATTGATTTCGGTTATGATGGTCGGCGGTATCGTTGCCGCTTGCCTTATGATGGATGGCAGCTCTATTAGCCAGCTTGGTTCTTTGTTCGGCGGCGCAAAGCTGGAGGATGAGACCGGCGAACATACCTGCACGATTACCATTGTTTGTGATACCGTGCTGGAAAATACAGACCGCCTGAATCAAGCAAAAGCACCCTATGTACCTGCTGACGGCATCATCCTGGCACAAACCACTGTCACCTTTACCCCGGGGGAATCTGCTTTTGATGTGTTGCAGCGAACCTGTCAGAAGGGAGATATTCAGCTGGAATACAGCTGGACACCCATCTACGACAGCTATTACATCGAGGGCATCCAGTATCTTTACGAGTTCGATTGCGGCCCGGAGTCCGGATGGATGTATCAGGTGAATGGGAAATTCCCCAATTATGGCTGCTCTTCCTATGAAGTGAAGGACGGCGATTTGATCGTCTGGTGCTATACTTGCGAAGGTCTTGGTACAGATGTGGGCGCAGAAAGAATGGACTAACTATGACAGATGCTTTTTCTAAATGCCACCCGGCGGTGAACTTCCTTTTCTTTGCGGGAGCCATCGGTATGTCGGTGGTCATCCAGCACCCGGTTTTTCTTCTTGCGGGAATCGTAACAGGCGCGGTTTATTATCTGCTTCTGAACGGGAGAAAAGGCTGGAAGACCATATTAGGTCTTGTACCGATGTTCCTGATATTGACCGCCATCAATCCGCTGTTTAACACCCTGGGAGAAACACCGCTTTTTTACCTTGGGGACAGACCCTACACCCTGGAGGCACTGTTCTACGGTGGTGCCCTTGCCAGTATGTTTGTGATCATGATGCTCTGGTTTGGCTGCTACAACAAGGTGCTGACCAGTGATAAATTTACAAGTCTTTTCGGTAGTCTGATCCCTTCCATTTCCTTGCTGCTGGTGATGATCCTGCGGATGATCCCAAACTTTATTCGAAAGACCCAGCAAATCACTGGCGCAAGAAAGTCCATCGGCAAGGGAGCCGGTGAGGCTGCAACCACAAAAGAAAAACTAAGGGATGGTATGACCATCTTAGGTGCACTCACAAGCTGGGCACTGGAGGGCAGTGTGGTCACCGGAGATTCTATGCGTGCCCGTGGGTATGGTTCAGCAAAAAGAACCAGCTTTATGATCTACCGTATGACGGCTGCTGATTGGCTCTTGATTGCGGTCATGACATTGCTGCTTGCTCTGACTATCACAGCGCTCTGCCTGGGGCAAGCGGCAGCTAAGTTTGTCCCACAGATTGCGCTTGCACCTACTTCCTGGGGACTGATCTCCTATAGCTGCTATCTTCTGATCCCCACAGCATTACATATAAAGGAGGCCATCCAATGGCACATTTCCAGATCAAGGATTTAACATTCTCATATCCCACATCCAAAGATAAGAAATCCCTGGACAGCGTGAGCCTGTCTATTGAAAAGGGAGAATATATCGTTCTGTGCGGCAAGTCCGGCAGCGGTAAAACGACACTTTTGCGGCAGCTGAAGTCTGTGCTTGCACCCCACGGCAAAAAGACCGGTGAGGTTCTGTTTAACGGCAATCCTCTGGAGCAGGTCAGTCAGCGAGACCAGTCCGCCAAAATCGGCTATGTGATGCAGAATCCCGATGACCAGATCGTTACCGACAAGGTGTGGCACGAACTGGCCTTCGGTCTGGAATCTCTGGGCTGCGACCAGAAAACCATGCGCTGCCGTGTTGCGGAAATGGCCTGCTATTTCGGCATTCAGGACTGGTTCCACAGAGATGTGGCCAACCTCTCCGGTGGTCAAAAGCAGCTGCTGAACCTGGCGTCCATCATGGCCATGCAGCCGGAGGTGTTGATCCTGGACGAGCCTACCAGCCAGCTGGACCCCATTGCCGCATCGGATTTTCTGAATACGGTGCGTAAGATCAATATTGAACTTGGTACAACCGTGATTATCACCGAGCATCGTCTGGAGGATATTTTCCCTTATGCAGACCGCGCCATCGTGATGGACAGCGGCAAGGTCATAGCTGACGACACACCTCGCAATATCGGTAAGCTCTTATATGAACAGAAAAATGATATGTTCGCTGCCATGCCTACCCCCGTCCGTGTATTCTACGGGGCAGAAGGCAATGGCGATTGCCCTTTGACCGTTCGGGAAGGCCGTACTTGGCTCAGCAAGGCGTATTCCAATCCCAAGGTAAACGCCCTGCCTGCAACGGAATTGGACGAGGAGATCGACGATCCTGTCCTTTCTTTGAAGGAACTGTGGTTCCGTTATGAAAAGGACAGCCCAGATGTGCTCCGGGGCGTGTCTGCAGAAGTCCCCAAGGGGAGTCTGTACGCCATCGTGGGCGGCAACGGCGCAGGTAAGTCTACTACCTTAAAGGCGGTATGCGGCATCTGCAAGCCCTACCGTGGCAAGGTTAAGATCTTTGGTAAGCCGGTTGAGAAATACAAGGCTGCGGAACTGTTCGGCGGTTGCCTTGCTATGTTGCCGCAAGACCCCAAAAGTCTGTTCGTGAAGAAGACAGTCCGGGAAGACCTGGCGGAAATGACTAAGGATGAAAAGAAACTTGCAGAAGTAGCGGCTGTTTGTGAAATTGAAGACTTACTGGACAGCCATCCCTACGACCTGTCCGGTGGTGAGCAGCAGCGCTCTGCTCTGGCAAAGGTGTTGCTAACTGAGCCAAAGCTGCTGCTGTTGGACGAGCCTACCAAGGGCATCGACAGCTTCTTTAAGGAAAAGCTGGCAGACATTCTGTGCAAGCTGAAAGATCAGGGTATCACCATCGTCATGGTATCCCACGATGTGGAGTTCTGCGCAAGGTACGCGGATATGGTGAGTATGTTCTTTGACGGACAGATGCTGACCACCGATACGCCCCGCCGCTTCTTTGGCAATAACAGCTTCTATACTACCGCCGCCAACCGTATGAGCCGCCATGTGTTTTCCATGGCAGTTACTGCGGAAGATGTAGTAGCTCTCTGCAAGCAGAACCGGGAGGCTGAGGCATGAAAAAGTCCAACATTGCGATGCTGATCGTTGGCCTTGTTTTGATTCCGCTGACCTTATATTTCGGCCTGAAGCTGCCCGGTCGTGGCTATTACATTACCGGCACCGCCATCATCGTAGAGCTTATGATCCCGTTTTTTATGGCATTCGAGGGACGGAAGTTGCAGGCGCGGGAACTGGTAGTGCTGGCAGTGATGTGTGCTCTGGCCATTGTCGGCCGTGTAGCCATCCCCATTCCTAACTTTAAGGCGATCTATGCGGTTATTATGCTCGCTGGCATTGCCTTTGGTCCGGAAGCCGGCTTTATGGTGGGCGCGGTCTCTGCTATGGCCAGTAACTTTTTCTATCAGCAGGGTGCCTATGCCCCTTGGCAGATGTTTGCATACGGCATTGCCGGTATGCTGGCAGGTTTTGCTTTTGTTAAGGGTCGGCTGCCCCAAAAGCCTTGGGTCATGGCAGTGTTCGGCTTTTTTGCCGTGATCCTTTTGGTGGGTCCCATCCTGGACGGTGCAGGCCTGTTTTTGGGTTTCTCGGTTCTAAACGAAAATACATTTGCTACTGTTTTCATTCCCGGCTTGATCGTCAACTGCATTCAAGGAAGCTGTACCATTCTGGTCATGCTCTTCCTGGGCAGACCGCTTTTGGATAAGCTGGACCGGATAAAACTGAAATACGGCATGATGGAGGACGAAAATGGGCTTTGAAAAGTCTCATCCCACGGTCAATTTTATATATTTTGCCGTTGTGATCGCCGGGACGATTCTTTTTCAGCACCCGGTGTTCCTGGCAATTTCTTTCCTTTGCGCCGTGGCCTACAGCATCAAGCGGAACGGCCACAAAGCAATTGTTTTTAACACCGTGTTGTTGCCGCTCATTGCGGTCTTTGCCCTTTACTACAGCAGCTACCATCATTTTGGTGTAACAGTACTGCGGCAGAATATGATCGGCAACAATATGACATTGGAATCGCTGGTTTACGGCCTTGTATTGGGCATCGTAGTGGCCGGTGTTTTGATCTGGTTTTCCTGCGTTTATTCTGTATTCACCACTGATAAGGTAGTGTATCTGTTCGGTAAGGTCAGTCCCAGACTGAGCTTGTTTTTGGCGATATTGCTGCGGATGATCCCACGGATCAAAAAGGAAGCAAAGAAGATCAATACCGCCCAGCGAGGAATCGGCAAAGGCGTAAATCAAGGTGATCTGTGGCAGAGGATCGGAAATGGTATCCGCATCTTCTCTATGCTGGTCACTTGGACAATCGATTCGCTGACCATAGCGTCGGAATCTATGCGTAGCCGGGGCAGCTCGCTGCGAGGCAGAAAAGCCTTTTCCATCTACCGCTTCGACAACCGGGACAGAGCCTATGTGCTTGGTATGTTTGCCTGCCTGACACTTACCTTGATGGCGGTTATGCTGCAGCAGACAGACATGATCTACGATCCTAAGATCATTATGGCAGCGGTAACTTCTATGTCCTATGTGTTTTATTTCGGTTATGCCGTCTTTTGTCTGATGCCTTTTGGCTTAGAACTATGGACGGAATATTGCTTCAAGAAAGCAAGGAGATCACTGTGAGAAAAGATAAAGTCTATGTTTCCACCATATCCACCGATGCGGTCCGGGTGGCACAGGAGTACGACCTTGGGCTAGAGATTGCTGAATACTGCACCGCCTGGAATATGGACGAAAAGTTTGTTGGTGTGGACGGTGTAGTGAAAAAGAAGTTAGAAGGAATCCAGAGTAGTTTGCTCCACGCACCCTATAACGAGCTGTTTCCCTGCGCGATCGACAAGAAGGCAAGAGAACTGGCAGCCTATCGCTACCGTCAGGCAATCCACCTGGCGCACCGCTATGGCGCTACCAAAGTGGTGATCCACGGTGGGTATAATCCCAGGATCTATTTCCCGGTTTGGTACGTGGAGCAATCTGTTTTGTTCTGGAAGGACTTTTTAGAAGAAGACCCCGGTGTGCAGATCGTGCTGGAAAATGTTTTGGAGGACGATCCTCAGTGGCTGCTGGATATCGTAAAGGGCGTGGATGATCTGCGACTCCGGCTTTGCCTGGATGTTGGTCATGTAAATGCCTATTCCGGTGTGCCTGTGATGGACTGGCTGGAAGCCTGGGCGCCGTATATCTCCCACTTTCACATCCACAACAACGACGGCTCCCGGGATCAGCACAACGCTCTGACTGACGGCACGATTGAGATAGAGAAGCTGCTTGACCGTGCGCATGTGCTTTGCCCGGAGGCAACATACACACTGGAACTGATGAAAGACAAGCCTTCCGTAGAGTGGCTGGCAGAAAACAATTGGATTTGAGGTGGATTTATGGATAACTGTTATCGGTTTTTTCAAAATCGGGAGTGCGAATATTTCCCTTGCCATAAAGTAAACGACTACAGTGCATTCAACTGCCTGTTCTGTTATTGTCCGCTATACGCATTGGGTGATCAGTGCGGCGGTAACTTCTCCTATACTGAGTATGGTCTTAAGGACTGTTCCAACTGTATGTTGCCACATGGCTTGCAGGGATATGATTATGTGCTTTCAAAGTACCCTCAGATTGCGGAGCTGGCAAAGCAAAATTGTAAGGCGAAGGAAGAATGATCCGTATGGATTTTCAAGATTATATGTCATTTGTTTCTCCGCTGGATGATGCAGCTATGGCTGCCGCCCGTCAGCGGCAGGCGCAGCTGGCAAAGCCGCCCGGCTCTCTGGGGCGGCTGGAAGATTTGTCTATCCAGCTTGCGGGCATTACGGGCAGGGTTCACAATTGCATAGAGAACAAGCACCTTCTGGTATTTGCTGCCGACAACGGGGTAGTAGCAGAGGGGGTATCCAGTGCGCCCCAATCTGTGACGCTGATGCAGGCTATCAACCTGACCCGGCACAAGACCGGGGCATCTGTTTTGTGCAAGCGCTTTGGCTGTGATATCACTGTGTGCGATGTGGGTATCAACGCAGATGTACGCGAGCCTGCAGTTTTGAACCGCAAGATTGCTTACGGTACGCAGAATATTACCAAGGGCCCTGCTATGACAAGGGAGCAAGCGGTACAGGCGATCCTGACTGGTATCAAGTTGAGCCAGAACATCGATGCGGATGTAATTGGCATCGGTGAAATGGGTATTGGCAACACCACCACATCCTCTGCGGTTCTGTCCGTTCTGCTGGATGCAGACGTGGATGCAGTTACCGGTCGTGGCGGCGGACTTACTGACGACAGCTTTGAGAAAAAGAAGAATGTCGTCAAAACCGCTATCCAAGTTAACCAGCCTGATAATAACGATGTGACCGATGTGCTGGCAAAGGTGGGTGGCTTTGATCTTGCCGCTATGTGCGGTGCCTTTCTCGGTGCAGCAGCAACACACCGCCCGGTGGTAATCGATGGGTTTATTTCAGCTGTGGCGGCGCTATGTGCTGTTAAGCTGTGTCCCAATGTGCGGGGATATCTTATTCCCAGCCACGCCTCCTATGAGATTGGCTATAAGTTGGCTATGGATGCCATGGATCTGCAACCGATGCTACTTTTGGATATGCGTTTAGGCGAGGGCAGCGGCTGTCCGCTGGCATTCCAGATGCTGGAGGCCGCTTGCACTGTGATCAGTGATATGGCGACCTTTGAGCAGGCTGAGATCGACGACAGTTATCTGAACGAAATCCGCCAAGGCGACAAATTCACCGTGGAGGAAAGTGTATGACATATTTTATCTCCGGCGGTGCAAAAAACGGAAAATCCACCCTGGCACAGAATCTTGCAGTGGCTTTGACCAAAGGCGGCAAGCTTTACTATGTTGCGACTATGATCTCCACTGGTGTGGAGGACGATGAACGCATCCGACGCCATATCGAAGACCGGGAAGGTATGGGCTTTGAAACGGTAGAATGCTTCCGAAACATTATGGACTGCCTGGAAGCTGCAGACAAAAACGGTGTGTTTTTGGTGGATGGTGTGACAGCGCTCGTCCAGAATTCTCTATTTCCTATTGAAAGGAACTACGAAATGGATCTGTCTGCCGCTGATTTCTGTGCTGATGAACTGCTTCAGTTTGCAAAAACGGTTCGACACGCAGTGTTTGTCAGCGACTATATTTATTCGGATGCAGAGCGGTATTCGGCAAGCACGGAAATGTATCGCAAGTGCTTAGCGGACATTGACCGCCGTTTGGCAAAGGTTTGCGATACAGTCATTGAAGTATCTGCCGGACAGTTTATCATTCACAAGGGGGATTTGCGGATATGAAGACACTCATACATGCCTATGCCATGTGCCAAAGTATGTTCTGTGCCATTCCCTGTCCCTGGAAAATATGGGATGAAAAGGCAAAAGGAAAGATGCCCTTATTTCTTCCCATCATAGGACTGGAAATTGGTGCGATCTGGGCTGGCCTTGCGTGGTTGTGTAGCTTTTTGAAGCTGCCTGCTTTGGTTACGGGACTAACTCTTTGTGCCTATCCCCACATCGTGACCGGATATATCCACCTGGACGGCTATATGGATGTAACCGACGCAGTCAAGTCTTGGCGGGACTTGGAGCGCCGCAGAGAAATCTTGAAGGATTCCCATGTGGGCAGCTTTGCGGTGATCGGCATTGTGCTACTGCTCATCGCCCAGTTTGCATTCCTGGCTTCTGCGCCAATGGATGCCAATTTTCTGATTTTGATTTTTGTACCTGCTGTCAGCCGTTGCTGCAGCGCTTTGGCGGTGACCGGACTGAAGCCTATGTCCACAAGCCAGTACGCTGACCAGAAAAAACCGAAATCTCATATGGTGGTGCTGACTATCATGCTCATCATCTGTCTTGTCGCAGGCTTTCTGCTCTGCGGCAAATACGGCTTTGCGCTGGCGGGCTGTCTGGTTGGATACGGGCTTGCATTGCTGCGTGCTTACAGATCCCTGGATGGCATGAACGGCGACATTTCTGGCTACGCACTGACCATTGGCGAGTTGTGCGCCGTGGCTGTGTACGCACTTATTTAGGAGGCAAAATATGATTCTCATTATCGGCGGCGCCTATCAAGGCAAGCTGGACTTTGCAAAAGAAGCCTTCGGCATTTCGGAGACGGAGGTGTATACCTGTACTTCCGGCGAGATTGATTTCTCCAAACGGTGCATCTACAAGATTGAAGATTTTACTTATGAGAACCAAGACCCTGTTGCCTATTTCCAAGTCAATAAAGAACTGTGGCAAAGCAGTGTCCTTGTTTTGCAGGATATTTTTTGTGGTGTAGTGCCTATGGGCGCAGAGAACCGGGCGTGGCGGCAGAGAACTGGTAGGCTGGCGCAGTACCTCAGCCAGGAAGCAACCCAAGTCAGCCGGATCTTCTGCGGATTGGAGCAGAGACTGAAATGACGATCTACTTGATTCGCCACGGCAAAACTAAAGCCAACGAAATGCATTTGTACTGCGGCAGCACCGACCTGCCCTTATCCGAAGCGGGTAAAGCTGAATTGCAAGCGCTGCACTACGACATAGAAAATGTCCGCTTCATTACCAGCGGTATGAAACGGACCAATGAAACCTTGCATATTTTGTTTGGGGATGTACCCTACGAAGAAGACCCTCGCTTCCGGGAGGTTGACTTTGGCATTTTTGAGATGCATAGCTACGAGGAGTTGAAAGACAACCCTGAGTATCAAGTGTGGCTCTCCGGTGATAACAATGCGAATGTGCCTCCGCAAGGTGAAAGCGGGGATCAGATGAAAGCACGTGTCCTTGCTGCATTTTCTGAAATCAAAGAGGACACATGCATCATCACCCATGGTGGCGCGATCACAGCGATCATGGAACACCTATTCTCAAATGAGCAAAAGAACCGCTATGAATGGCAGCCAAGTCCCGGAAAGGGCTATCAAGTAAGCTATAGCAAATTTAAGAGCCTATAATAGTAGAGCGTAAGCTGGATTTCCCAGTTTGCGCTCTACTATTTTTGCTGTATTTGAAAAATACTAATAATATTTTTCAAATGTAGTTGCAAAATGAGAGCCTCAATCGTGTAATAAAGATAGAATAGAAATATGCAACTGGGCTAGAATAGGTCAGCTCAATGCTGGTTAGCTTGCGTACTATCTGTCACTTGGTTTTTTTAATTAATTTTTCTAAAAGTGACAGGTTTGGCGATTTCAAACCCTTTTTATTTAGTAAAAGGATAATTGCATCAGCAACTGTGAAAATTATTTGAAATTTATCTCCCAGACTCATATGGGAACGGGAATTAAATTGATTTTGTCGAACATCTGTGCTATAATGTTACAAAGGCAAGATCAAGCACCCAGGCTACCGTCTCGGTGGAAGTGCGCCCACCGTTTGACACTGTCGGGTGACAGTGGAACGGTACGGATCCGTGAAAGAGGGAGTAGCGGTCCATAATCGGTGAAGGTCTTCGAATCGGTTGCCGGGAGAACCGGCTGCGCCAAAGTGATGTTTGCAGACGTGTAGACAAAGCTTGCAGCTGATCTCCCGGTCCTTGTTTTTAGTGATAATATTTTGGCACAACTGCGTAAATACATTGGCAGGTTGTTGCCGATGACATCCGGGATAGGTTGCGATAAAATATAATTACAGACAAAGCAGCGGCCCTTTTAGATACCCGGAAATACGGATCGATACAGTTTCATAATGATAAGAAAAATATTGCGTCTCCAGTAGATCCGGAGTACATTTGAACAGGTGAATATAGATATTCTTACGCAGCAGATTCTGGTAGGACTTGCTGTGTTTTTATATTCATCTGCAGAGGCTACTGAAGAAACGGAGGAGATAGCTGTAAAGGAGAAAACCAATAGAACCTTGGACAAGTTCATTGAACAATTATCCTGAAATTTTAGAGAAAGAGAAATCATACCATGAAAAAAGTTTACAAAGAATTTTGTTTCAGGGAGTCGAACGGTATGTTATAATATTAATATACCTGTGGCTTACCTGAGAAAGGAGCATTTATGAGTAAGTTGCAGGAAAACAATGTCGCTAATGAGCGGGTATACACGGTGGAGGAGATCGCGAAGGTTGCGCGGATCAGCCGCACCGGCGCATACGAGCTTATTAAGAAGGGATATTTCTATGTAGTTCTTTCCTCATTGCGCCTGCCAGCATAAAAATCAAGGATTTTCTCGTTGATTTTGTGGACATGTATGGCAAGCGGAAGTGGGCGCTGTCTATGTACACCTCCAATACGGGCCTGCTTCGGAATTATATCAATCCCGTATTGGGAGATCTGTAGGCTCACATGGGACTGTCTGGATGTTTCCGATGCGGGTATCGCAAGGTCAATGCCCAGCGCTTTGAGGCAGGGTTCTATGCAAGAGTCGATTTGCGTGGGTTGGAGCGGTCCTTTCATTCTCAAGCTGCGCAGCAGCCTGGCGCAGATATTGCACAGCTGTTGCTTCAGCTGCAGGAAAATCCAGCGCTGTTGGCGCTGCTGAATGGGCTTTTGAAGGTGAATGTGTCTGCATAATATCAAGCCGTTCAAAACCGTCTGTTAGCAAAAATTGAAAAAAGTGTTCGAATCCATTTTTGCAGTTCGTAGAGATGCGGCTGCCAAAAGGATAAGAAATAACAATTTTATAACAGGACAAAAAATTAGAAAATGCCGTGATTTACGGCTAAATCACGGCATTTGGCACCCCCGGCGCGACTCGAACGCACTACATTCCGCTTAGGAGGCGGACCCTCTATCCTGGTGAGGTACGGGGGCATATTCAAGAAATACAGGCAGTTATGCAAAATTGGCAAATGCTCTTACTCACGCTTAGGAGGCGGACGCTCTATCCTGCTGAGCTACAGGCGCATATATTACCTTAGCATTGTAACGAAAAAATCACGCGGTGTCAATAAACTTTTTGTCCCCCGGCGCATAGACTACTGGGAATGGGTGCGGAAGGGAGGGCCGTTATGAAGCAGAGCAGCGAGCCATGGTTGGATTTAGATGATCTGATTTTCGATGAAGGGGATGGACAGCCCAGTGATCGGTAATAAAAAACGCTTCCCATTCCGGATGGATGGGAAGCGTTTTTGTTGGTTGGATTATTCGTCCCGAAGCTTGATGGAACCGGCTTCTGCCAAGGCGGCGATCTCCTCCTTGGTGTAGCCTGTGCTCAGCAGCACATCCTCAGTATCCCAGCCCACGGTGTGGGTCAGTTGGATAGGCTCTCTTTCGTAGGAGTCCATAATAAAGGGACTGGTGGGCATCATGATGGAATCGCCGTGGGGGTATTCCACCTTCTCCACATAGCCATTGACAATGGCCTGCTCCTCCATGACGGCCTCATGGAAGTGGTTCATGGGAACCATGGGTACATCAAATTCCTTGGAAAGCTTCAGCCACTCGGCGCGGGTTTTGGTCTTGAAGGCGGCCTGGAAGACCCGCAGCATTTTGCTAAGATCCTGAGGATCGGGATCCTTGGGCCAGTCAATCAGCTCGGGGTGGCCAATCATGTTATAGATCCGGGGCAGGTAAGCGGGATTGCCGCCGTTTGCCATGAACACCCATTCGTCATCGGCGCAGCAGTAGGTGCCGGTAACAGCACCGGCGCTGCCGCCCACGTTACGGGAACGGGGATACACACGGCCGCCGGGCTGTTGCGTAACGATACCCATGGTGCCAAAGGTGAACAGACCGTTCTGGTACAGGGAGGAGCGGACAAAGTCGCCCTTGCCGGTGCGTGTGCGGCTGACGATGGCAGCGCAGATCTCCGCAGCCAGGGTGGTGCCTGTAACGGTATCGCCTGCGCTGGAAGGGGGCATCAGGGGCTGGTATTCGCTATCGGTCATCGCCATATCCCTCAGGAAGCCGGAGCGTGCCCAGAAGGCAGTAACGTCAAAGGCGGGGGTTGCAGCATCGGGACCCGTCTCGCCGTAGCCCAGGACCATAGCGTAGATCAAAGAGGGGTACTGCTCTTTCAGATCCTCGTAAGCGATGCCCAGACGCTTCAGCGCCTCGGGACGGGTGTTGGTAACAAAAACATCGGACTTTTCCAGCAGCTTATGGAAGACCTTCTTGCCTTCCTCGTCCTTCAGGTTGACACTGATTAGCTTCTTGCCGGTGTTGTAAATGTCAAAAACGGGGTTCATCTTGTCGCTGAAGCGGGTGGGGTTGTAGCTCTTGGCGGTGATACGCCAGGCATCGCCCTTGGGGGGCTCGATCTTAATGACCTCTGCGCCCAGGTCAGCCAGCAGTCGGGTACAGACAGGTGCAGCAACGAAGGTGGTCATGTCCAGTACGCGAATGCCCTCTAACGGTTTGCTCATATGTAGTGCCTCCTTGCATTCTCTAGCAATTCTTAACATTTCTATTCTATTTCACGGTGGCAGGTATGTCAAGTTCTAATCTGCTGTTTTCCCTGTTTATTTCTGTTATATCCGTATTTTCTCCCTGCTAATGGGGCTTTGAATGTTGACAGAAATTGCCGGGTGTGCTATGCTACAAACATCCGGAAACAGTTTAAAAAGGAGTTGTTACATATGAAGAATATCGTGATCGTTGATGGTGTGCGTACCCCCTTCGGCAGATTGGGCGGTGGACTGAAGCAGTTCCATACTGCGGACCTGGCTGCCATTGCCATCAAGGAACTGATGAACAAGACCCAGATCGATGCCAAGGAAGTGGATACCGTGTTTATGGGTACGGCCAACGGTGATGCCAGATGCCCCAACCCTGCCCGTTTTGCTTCCCTGACTGCCGGTTTGCCCTATGAGACCTCCGCTGTAGCGGTGGAAATGCAGTGCGGCTCTGCCATTGCCTGTATGAACCATGCGGCTTACCGGATCATGGCAGGGGATTCCGATTGTGTGATCGTCAGCGGCGCTGAGTCCTTCAGCCAGCGTTTCTTTAAATTCTCCACTTCCCAGGAGCCCTATAAGATGATTCCCCCTACCGCTTTCCCCAGCAATTTGGCACCCAAGGCAGAGGATAATATCATCATGATCCAGGTGGCTGACCTGATGGCAAAGACCTGGGGCATTACCCGTGAGGAATGTGATGCCTACGCTCTGCGCAGTCAGCAGTTGACTGCCAAGGCCATGGACAGCGGCTTCCTGGACAATCAGGTGGTTCCTGTTGTGATCCCTGCTACCAAGAAGACCCCCGAGATCGTTGTTGCCAAGGACGAGCATCCCCGTCCCCAGACTAATGCCGAGGCTCTTGCAAAGCTGAAGACCATTAACGACGGTGGCGTTACCACTGCCGGCAACGCTTCCGGCCGTAACGACGGCGGCGCAGCGCTGCTGGTTATGACCGAGGAGAAGGCAAAGGCTCTTGGTTATACCCCCATTGCCCGCTGGGTCGCCGGCGCGGATGCCGGTGTAGATCCCAAGCTCATGGGTATCGGCCCTGCTTACTCCAACATGAAGATCCTGAACAAAATGGGCATGAAGCCTTCTGACATTGCCGTTTACGAGTGCAACGAGGCATTTGCTGCCCAGAACCTGGGCGTCATCCGTCAGATGGAGACCATGAGCGGTGAATCCATCAACATGGACACCTGGAACCCCAACGGTGGCGCTATCGCCTTTGGCCACCCCAATGGCGCTTCCGGCGGCCGCATCGCTATGTCCGCAATTCGCCATATGCAGAATACCGGGGGACAGTTTGGTCTGGTATCCTCCTGCTGTGGCGGCGGTATCGGTGTTTCCACCCTGTACGAACTGCTGTAATTCCAACAAATCCGTGCGGCACACCTGTGCCGCACGATTTCTTTTGTTTCCTCTTTACAGAACGGCTTTTTTCGGCTATAATAAACCGAATATATTTTAGAAGTGAGGGTTCTGACCCATGGATATCGAATTTGATGTATATAAGCAAAAGCTGAATGAGGTACGTCCCGGTCTGGAGGGATTGGCGGATTCACTCAATATCGAGGGGCTGCGCAACGAGCTGGAGCGACTGCATGCTATGCAGGAGGCGCCCGGTTTCTGGGACAATCCGGATAAGAGCCAGCAGATCGTGGTGAAAACAAAGACCACGGAGAACAAGATCGAGAAGTACGAGCAGATGCTCTCCAGCTGGGATGATCTGATGACCATTTGCGAGATGGCTGCCGAGGAGGACGACGATTCCATGCTGCCGGAGTTGAAGGAGGGTTTTGAAAAGCTCTCTGCAGATATGGAGACCTGCCGCCTGCAGACCTTGCTCACCGGCAACTACGACGGCAATAATGCCATGGTTTCCTTCCAGGCAGGCGCCGGCGGCACTGAGGCCCAGGATTGGTGCCAGATGCTCTACCGTATGTACACCCGTTGGGCAGAGGCGCACGGCTATACCTACAAGATCATGGACTACCAGGAAGGGGACGAGGCAGGTTTAAAATCTGCGGACATCCTGATCGAGGGCGACAATGCCTACGGCTTCCTCAAGGGCGAGAACGGCGTTCACCGCCTGGTTCGTGTCTCTCCCTTTGATGCCAACGCCCGCCGCCAGACCTCTTTTGCGGCGGTGGAAGTGATCCCGGATATCCAGGATGACAGTCAGGATGTGGAAATCAAGGCGGAGGACTATGAAATGCAGGTGTTCCGCTCCTCCGGTGCCGGCGGTCAGCATATCAACAAAACATCTTCTGCGGTTCGCTTGATCCACAAGGCTACCGGTATCGTGGTTGCCTGCCAGACCGAGCGCAGCCAGTTCCAGAACAAGGAAAACTGTCTGCGTATGCTCAGAAGTAAGCTGGTGGAGATCAAGGAACGGGAGCATCTGGATAAGATCTCCGATATTAAGGGTGTACAGAAGAAGATTGAATGGGGCAGCCAGATCCGTAACTATGTGTTTATGCCCTATACGCTGGTTAAGGATACCCGTACCGGCTGCGAAACCTCCAATGTCAACGCTGTGATGGACGGCGCTTTGGATCCCTTTATCAATGCCTACCTGACCTGCGCAGCAACGGGAAATTGGGTTACAAAGTAAGAATAAATACAGATTTTACCGAAATAACCCTTGCTTTTTGGAAAACCCTGTGCTACAATGATTTGGCTAATTATGCCCCCGGAGTATGCCGGGGCTGAGAAAGACCTGATCTCCCATAGGAGAGGTTCATATTTGAGGAGGAAACCGACATGAAGAATTTGAAGTCTGTTTTGGCTGTAGTGATGGCGCTGTGCCTGATGCTCTGCCTGGCAGTTCCTGTCTTTGCTACCAGCGAGACTACCGCACCCGAGACTACTGCAGCTGCCGCTGAAACTACTGCTGCCGCCGAGGAAACGACCGGCGCTGCTGAGGAAACGACCGGCGCTGCCGAGGAAACGACCGGCGCTGCTGAGGAGCACGACCATGACCATGATGAGGACACCACCACTACCGGCGACGCCAAGGAAGAGGAAGGCGGGGTTATTAAGGTTATCCGCGTGATCCTGACCGTTCTGGAAGTGATCGCCAGCGTTATTATGGTAGTTGTTGTTCTGCTGCAGTCCGGCAAGGAAGCCGGTCTGTCCGGCGCACTGTCCGGCAACAGCGATTCCTATCTGAGCAAGATGGGCGGCGGCAGTCTGGATAAGATGCTTGCCAAGTCCACCAAGTGGGTTGCTCTGGCATGGATCGTTCTGACCCTGCTGCTGAGCCTGATCTAAGTGAATATCTTATGACCACAGGGAATTTCCTGTGGTCATTTTTTGTCTGTGTGGAGAATTCCTGTTTGTCTGGATATGGACTTTTGGACCGGCGTGTGCTAAAATCAAAGTATTCTATCAACGAGGTGTGTTATGAAAGCAGAAAAGCTTGCCGGTCTTGCGCCGGAATCGGTTTTTTTCTATTTTGAACAGCTTTGCGCCATTCCCCATGGCTCCGGAAACACAAAGGCGATCAGCGATTATCTGGTTCGCTTTGCTAAGGAGCAGGGCTTGCGCTATATCCAGGATGAGAGCAATAATGTGATCCTGTTTGCCCACGGGACTGCCGGCTATGAGGACCACGATCCGGTGATCCTGCAGGGACACATGGACATGGTCTGTGAGCAGGATGCAGATTGCGGGATCAATATGCAGACCCAGGGACTGGACATTGCCCACGATGGGAAGTATGTGTTTGCCCGGGGGACTACCCTCGGCGGTGACAACGGCATTGCCGTGGCTTATGCCCTTGCGTTGTTGGCAGACAGAAGCATCCCCCACCCGCCGCTGGAAGTGGTGATTACTGTGGATGAGGAGATTGGCATGCTGGGGGCGGCGGTGATCGACCTTTCTTCCCTTCGGGGCAGGACGCTGGTCAATATGGATTCGGAGGAAGAGGGGATCTTTACCGTTTCCTGCGCCGGCGGTGCTACGGCTACCATCACGCTGCCGGTGCAGCCCCGGGCTGTCTACGGACCTTGCATCCGTTTGTGTGTGGAGGGCTTGCAGGGTGGACACTCTGGTGTGGAGATCCACAAGAACCGGGCCAATGCCAATAAGGTTATGGGTGAGTTTTTGAGCCGGGTGCAGCAAGTGATGCCTGTGTGTCTGACCGCCTTTAGCGGCGGTGCAAAGGACAATGCTATCCCCAGAAGCTGCCAGGCGACTATGGTGATGCTGGGCATGGATCCGGAGCCTATCAATGCCATTGCCCGGGAGCTTCAGCAGCAGCTCCGGGAAACCTACGATGAGCCGGAGGCTATGGTTTACGGCGAGAATGTGGATGCGTTGGGTGGAAATGCGCTGCCTGCTGACCTGACTGCAAAGGTGGCGGCACTGCTGTGCGCCGCGCCCAACGGTGTGCAGAAGATGAGCGGGGACATTGAGGGGCTTGTGCAGACAAGTCTGAATCTTGGCGTTGCCAAGCTGGAGGAGCAGATGAAGCTGACCTTCTCTGTGCGAAGCTCCGTCAATGAGGAAAAGGCAGCTTTGTTGGAGCAGCTGCGGGAATTGTCCCGGTTCAATGAAGCGGAGTATAGCCAAATGGGCGATTATCCTGCCTGGGAGTACCGGAAGGATTCTCCGTTGCGGGACAAAATGGTGCAGATTTACCGGGAAATGTTTGGCGCTGAACCCCAGGTGGTAGCTATCCACGCAGGTTTGGAGTGCGGTATGCTGGGCGATAAGCTTCCCGGGCTGGACTGCGTGTCCATCGGACCGGAAATGCACGACATTCACACCAGCCGGGAACGGCTGGACATTGGCTCCGTGAAACGGACATGGGAGTTTATATTGGAAGTCTTGAAGGCACTATAACAGAAGGATGCCAAATACTATGAAGAAGGTAAAAATCATAGCCATGCGGCGGACTTGTTACCCCGATTTGATGGCGGAGTATGAAAATCCCATTGAACACGCCTGTGATGTAAAAGTGGGCATGGTTTGGGTATCGGAAAACGGGCAAAAGCCGGAAAGGTTTTGCGATGCCGCGTGGCAGGGAATAGCCCCCTTTGTCAAGACACTGGCAGAAGGTGGAGGGAACTTCTACGACGGATGGATGAAGAACACCCACTCGGCAATGCTCAGCTGTAATGACGGTTTCCGTCCGGTCAGTTTCTATTTGGAAGCACTGGAGGAGGATGCACAATGAAGCTGCTTGTGAATGCACTGACTAAGTTTATATGCGGTCTGCTGATGGTGGGACTTCTAATTTTTCTTCCGGCAGGCACGATGGGCTATTGCAAAGGCTGGCTGTTCATTGGCCTTCTGTTCGTGCCTATGCTGATCGCCGGGTTTGTAATGCTTTATAAATCTCCGGATTTTCTTGCCAAACGGCTGGATGCCAAGGAAAAGCAGCGGGCGCAGAAAGGTGTGGTGGGGCTGTCCGGGCTGATGTTCATTGCGGGGTTTGTAGTGGCGGGACTGGACTTTCGGCTAGGCTGGTCCAATATGCCTTTGTCTGTAACGATCATAGCATCGGTGCTGTTTTTGCTCGCGTATGTCCTCTATGCGGAAGTTATGCGGGAAAATGCATATCTGAGCCGCACCATTAAGGTAGAGGAAGGGCAGACTGTGGTAGACACCGGCCTGTATGCTATCGTTCGCCATCCTATGTATATGGTGACCATCCTGCTGTTTCTGATGATCCCCATAGTGCTTGGCTCCTGGTATGCGCTAATTGCTTTTTCCTTCTATCCGGCGATCATTATTGTCCGCTTAAAAGACGAGGAAGACTTGCTGACCCGGGAACTTCCCGGCTATGCAGAGTATAAGCAGAAGGTCAAATACAGAATCATTCCGTTTATTTGGTGAGGGGACAGGAGGTAACACAATGCTGCTGAAAGGTTGTCAGGAAGGAAAGGGAACACCCCGGCTGGCGGAGGTGAAATGTCCCAAGTGCGGGGCGTGGGTGGAAGTGTTCGTAAAGATGGGCGGCGCCATCGGCGAGTCCGGAACGCTGACCAGCGACGAAACCTGCGCCTGCGGTCATGTTCTTCCTGCCGGAAGTTATGAAACAGATTACGAACAGTAAAACAGCGGATGCCCAATTCAGGCATCCGCTGTTTTGGTAATTGAACGGCGTTAATCATTTGCAGCATATACTTTTTTGGGTGGCGATGGTCAGCAGTGTATCGCCCAACTGGGTCAAGGAAACACCCAGTAGTTCCAGTTCGTCTTGGCTAAGTTGACAAGCAAGCCAGTTTGCAATTGCCGTAATGGATGCAGTCAGTTCACAGGCATTCATAGTATCACCTTCCACATCATACTATGCGGCTGGCTACGCCATTGCGAAAACGGTCAGTTGGTTGTTGTCGTCCAGACCCATTGGCTTTAGATTCTCGTCCAGAATACGCCCATCCATTATCACTTCCGTTTGGATATATGCGGGCGCGGGCGAAAGATTCAGATCTTCAGGATTTGCCGGACGCCTTTTAATGACAGACAGAATGCGCACCATGCCGTTTTTCATCACAATTATGAGAGTGCTGTTAATATACTTTCGGGTTTTGGGGAACAGACTGGTGATCTTCGTAATTGCAAACAGCGCAGCAACGGAAAGCAACGATGTGAGAAAAACCTTGATAATTTCCACAATCCACCTGGCTCCCAGTGTTCCTGAAAAATGGAAGAACATTCACTAAACGGCAGGCATATCCTATTGAGAGGTGATATTATGAATGGAAATAAGTGGGACTGTCAGGGACAATCTCAGGACCGGGGACCGGAACCGCTGGTTGTGAACATAGAATGTGCGGCCCAGAATAATACAAACTTTCGCACAGTGCTCTGGACGGGGCGAAATTTGCAGCTGACGGTGATGTGTATTCCGGTAGGTGGCGAAATTGGCGTAGAGATTCACGAGAACATTGACCAATTTATCCGTATTGAAAGCGGCTGTGCTTTGGTGAAGATGGGGTGTAATCAAAATGCGCTGACCCAGCAGCAACGAGCAGACAGTAGCTACGCGCTCATTATCCCAGCGGGAACATGGCATAATATTGTAAATGTGGGAAATGTTCCGCTGAAGCTGTACTCTGTGTACGCACCACCGAAGCATCCTTTTGGAACGGTTCACAGAACCAAGTCTGATGCGCTCAGAGCGGAATAGCGTATAGTGGCATAAATGAAAAGCAGACCCAGAATGAGGAGAGATTTCTCTTCCGATTCTGGACCCTTTTTACAAGCAAGCAGCAGTAATGGTTACAGATGGTCTTTCAGAAGCTTATTAAGTTTCTCCGCCTTGGCTCTCTCAACACAGTAGATGACAAGCCAGATGAGTGCATAGCTTACGACAAAAATACCGGTGAAAACGAGAATAGGGATCAGCTGCTGCTGCAGCCAACCGTTGAACAGATAGGTGAGGATATAGGCGATATACAGCGCACCGCTATGGAGGAGGATCATAATAGCCAGGGGCAGCTGTTCCATCTGGTAGATGGCAGTCATCCCTGCGGCGGTGAAGGCCAGTAAGGTGATTGTCAGTATGCCCAGACAGACCTCCCTGGGGGAGAAGGCTTCCACGGTGCCGGTAGCGCCCCAAATGCCGTAAATGATTGCCAAGACGATGGGACCGCCGCTGGCGCACATCAGCCCCCGAAGCAAGAATTCTTTCCAAAACTTCTTCATTTTATTTCAAGCCTCCTTTTGATTTGGGCAAAGCACCGCCGGGATACGTATTCCGTGTAGCCACACTTAAACACGGCATCCACACCGCCGCTGTATGTGACGGCAAACCGGTCCAGGCGATTCTCGTTTGCCAGAGTGCTTTTGTTGATGCGGATAAAGGACGAGGGGAGCAGTGCTTCCAATTCATACAGCCGCTGCTTCAGCCGATACCGGTGATTTTTGGAATCAATGGCGTAAGTCTTGCCGTCCAGGACCGTGATGCATTCAATATCCGAAAACACCAACATTTTTATGTCGTCATCACAATAAGCGGGGATGCGGTCTGCGCCTGCATGCTTCAAAATAAGTGCTTCAATCTCGTCTGTTAAGGCTGAGCGTTCGCGGACAGTGGCGACCACCTCTTCGTCGTTCTCTTTGTCGATGATAAGCCTGAATTTCATAGGTCCACCTCCAGCACTGCTATTGTATCATAGTTGCAACCAAAAATGTTGAAAAATGTATTGATCGGTATTTTGAGAGCGCCAAACGGCAAAAACCGGAATTGCGGCAGCAATTCCGGTTGATTTATTTGCGTTTGATCCATGCTCGCAGCTTGCTGAAATAGAGGTTAATGACATCCTGGGCGAACATACCGGTTCTGCCAACCTTGTGGATATTCTCGGTCATACTGCCACCGCCTGCGTATGATCCAACGTAAGAGTTAAGAAGTTTTTAATAAATAATTTCCGGAGTGGATTTTTGCCAACTCCGGGAATGCGTTAGTTCTGGGGCGATACGGAAGGCAGATTGCCAAGGTTGTTGTTTTCGCTGCCGTCGGGGATGGATTTTAGGTATTCGGTATCCCCTCGGTGGGCGATGCCGACACCGGCGATCTGCCCCTGCTTTGCCATGTTGACAGCCTGCTGTTTCTCCACAACGGTGTTGTCAGACAGCTGATAACCTGTGATTCTGCCGCCTTCCTTCACCAGGCCTACAATCCTTTTTGCATTGGCGTTTGCCTGCGGGATCTGATCCAAAGTCTGTTTTACAAGCTCTTGTCCGTCCATAAAAATCACTCCTTTTGACTTAGTTTTTACGGACATCAGGAGAATATGCAAACAAAAAATGCCAAAAACCGCAAAAGCGATTTATGGCATTTTGGTCCGGACGACAGGATTCGAACCTGCGGCATCTTGCTCCCAAAGCAAGCGCCCTACCAAACTGAGCCACGTCCGGGTACTTGGCTATTATATACGCTCCGGAGAAAAAAAGCAATCACAAAATGGTACGGTGTGGAAAATTCTCATTTTTGGCTGTTACAAGTTGCGGTTGATGCCATATACTTCCTCTGAGGAAAGGTATTGGTGTACGCCGTTTGCAGCAGCCTGTAATTTGAAATTTGAAAGTTTCGCCAGTTGGGAATGCTGCCTTGACGGAGTGGACGGGGATTGCTATAATAAAAACAAAGTATCAACTAAGGAGAATCCAAAATGCGCGGTATTCCGTCTTTGATTACAGATATTCGCAAAAATGTATTTACCGAGGTGGCCCGGATGGCTTATTCCGGTCGGGGCTATGAGGGCGTGGACGAGTTACCCTACATTATTGTGCCCGGCGATCAGCCGCTGCACCGGGAGTCGGTGTTTTTGGAGCGTGCCATCGCCAGTGAGCGGGTGCGCCTTGCCATGGGCCTGAACATCCGTCCCATCCAGACACGGCATCTTATGACCGAGGGGATGGACGAGGCGGCTATTGCGGAGCAGTATTATCAGCCGCCGCTGATTAATATTATTCCCTACGCCTGCCATGCCTGTCCCACCAATCAGTATCGGGTGACAGAGAGCTGTCAGAACTGCCTGGCGGCATCCTGCCAGAAGGTGTGTCCCAGGGATGCCATTTCCTTTGTAAACGGCAAGAGCCACATCGATCCTGCCAAGTGCATCAAGTGTGGCAAGTGCGCAACAGCCTGCCCCTACCATGCGATTATTCACCTGGAGCGGCCCTGCCAGGTGGCTTGCGGCATGGATGCCATTATTTCCGACGAGCACGGCAGAGCCACCATCAACCAGGATAAGTGCGTTGCCTGCGGTCAGTGCCTGGTCAGCTGTCCCTTTGGTGCTATTGTGGATAAGGGACAGATATTCCAGGTGATCCAGTCTATTCTGCAGGGGGATAAGGTTATTGCTATCGTTGCCCCGGCATTTATCGGGCAGTTCGGCAAGCACTCCACTCCCGGAAAGTTTATTGCCGCTATGAAGCAGCTGGGCTTTGCCCGGATTGTTGAGGTGGCGGTGGGCGCGGATCTTTGCACCATCGAGGAAGCCAAGGACTTCCTGGAAAAAGTGCCGGAAAAGCAGAATTACATGGCTACTTCCTGCTGCCCGGCCTGGCATTCCATGATCCATAAGCTGTTCCCCGGTGAGACGGATAAGATCTCCATGACCCTGACCCCTATGGTCTACACCGCGCGGTTGATGAAGGAGAAGTATCCCGGCTGCAAGGTAGTGTTCGTGGGCCCCTGTGCGGCGAAGAAGCTGGAGGCGATCCGGGCGGATATTCGCTCCGATGTGGACTTTGTGCTGACTTTTGAGGAGCTGCAGGGTATGTTCCAGGCGAAGGAGATCGACTTCGAGACTATCGAGCCTATGTATGATCTGAACGAAGGGTCTGCAGCGGGCCGTGGTTTTGCGGTGTCCGGCGGCGTTGCCGGCGCTGTGGAGGCTATGATCCACAAGACCGAGCCGGATCGAGAGGTGAAGACCGCCCGGGCTGAGGGCTTGCGGGAGTGCCGCAAGTTGATGACCTTGGCGAAGGCAGGGAAGTACGAGGGGTATCTGCTGGAGGGCATGGCATGTCCCGGCGGCTGCGTTGCCGGCGCGGGAACGCTGCTGCCGGTGGAACTGGCGGCAAAGGTAGTAGGTCGGTATCAGAACGAAGCGGATAAGGAAAGCCCCCTGGACAGTGAGTACCGGGACAAGGGTAAAAGTCTGGAAGATTGATTATGGAACTGAATGATATTTACGACAAAGACAGGCAGCTCACGGGTCATACTCACCGGCGGGGGACACCCTGGAAAAAAGGGGAGTACGGGCTTGTGGTGTGTGTCTGGGTATATGATGGGAAGGGCAGGGTGCTGCTGACCCGCCGGGCGCCGGGGAAGAGCTTTGCCGGCACCTGGGAAAATTCCGGGGGCGCAGCCCAGGCAGGGGAGACCAGCCTGGAGGCGATTACCCGGGAACTGCGGGAGGAAACGGGGATTTCCGCACTGCCGGAGGAATTCTGTCTCCTGTGCACCGAACGGGACAGAAATGCCTTCTATGATTTCTACTGCCTGCGGCGGGATATACCTATTGAGCAAGTGGTGCTGCAGGAAGGGGAGACTGACAGCGCACAGTGGGCAACTGCCGGGCAGGTTCATGAGATGATCCGTCAAGGAATGATCTGCAAAATCATCGCCGATCAATTCCGGAAGCAAGAGCCCGAACTCAAAAAACGAAATATACTATAATGAAGAGAAGTAAGCTGCCGTGGGATCGTGCCTGGGGCGGCTTTCTTCTTTTGTGTCTGTCCGGATTCCACTTGGATTCCTTTGAGATTCCATTTGGAATCCTAAGGTAAAGGAAGGTAAGGTAAGATAACAGAAGGTAAGATAACAGAAGGGAATATAAGTGAATAGAACAGAAGGGAAGAAAAGCCCGGATTCCAGTTTTTTGGGAATCCGGGCTGTACTGCTGCCCACCTATGCATTGATTTATTTTGCATGTGTTTATTTCTGTTCCGGAATGAGAAAAAGCCGGGAAGAAATTTCCCAGCTTGTGTGATAATATGTACTTGACAGGGTAGGGAAAATGTGGTAAAATGGAGCTCCATACTGTGGGAGTATGTCGTTTTCACAAAAACTTCCCTTGTACGGCAATATTAACACGGTGCGGAGCGGTTGTCAAGCAAAAAATATTTTTTAATAACAACGCAGCCGCGCGTATTGAGCAAGAAACACATGATTCCGGCGAAAGCCGAAAGAAAGGCGTGATGATCCATATGGCAATGGTCAAGGACGAACTGTTCGGTAAGACCATGCGTAAGTCCTACGCAAAGTACGAAGAGATTCTGAAAATGCCCAACATGCTGAAGATCCAGAAGGACTCCTATCAGTGGTTCCTGGATGAAGGCCTGCGCGAGGTCTTTAAGGATGTTGGTGTGATTACGGATTTCTCCGGCAAGCTGGAGCTGAGCTTCCTGGATTACACCATGGAAGACAAGCCCAAGTACACCATCGAGGAATGCAAGGAACGGGACGCTACCTATGCAAAGCCCATCAAGGTACGGGTGCGTCTGCGCAACACGGAGACTGAGGAGATCAAAGAGCAGGATATCTTCATGGGAGATTTCCCCATCATGACCAACGGCGGCACCTTCGTGATCAACGGCGCGGAGCGTGTTATCGTCTCCCAGATCGTCCGCAGCCCCGGCATGTACTACGGCCACGAGGTGGACAAGGCGGATCAGCATACCTATACCGCCACGGTGATTCCTTACCGTGGTGCATGGCTGGAGTATGAGACGGATCTTTCCGACATTTTCTGGGTCCGTATCGACAAGAACCGTAAGCTGCCCATCACCTGCCTGATCCGCGCTCTGGGTGTGGAGACCGACGAGCAGATCAAGGCTATGTTCGGTGAAGATCCCCGGATCCTTGCCACTCTGGAGAAGGATACCTTCAAGACCAGGGAGGAAGGCCTGCTGGAGATCTACCGCCGGCTGCGTCCCGGTGAGCCTCCCACAGTGGAGACTGCTGTGGCCCATCTGGAAGGCCTGCTGTTCGATGCCCACCGTTACGATGTGAGCACCGTTGGCCGCTATAAGTTCAACAAGAAAATGGACATCTGGAGCCGTCTTTCCGGCCAGGAGCTGGCTGAGCCCATCGCCGATCCCATGACCGGTGAGATCCTGGCTATGCCCGGTGAGATCATTGGCCGTGAACGCGCTCACGAGCTGAGCGCCAAGGGTGTCAACGAGGCTGTGCTGAAGGTCGGCGACCGGAATGTGAAGGTCCTGTCCAACAACATGGTGGATATGTCCCGGTTCGTGGACTTCGATCCCAAGCAGTACGGTGTCAAGGAGAAGGTCAGCTTTACCGTTCTGAAGGAAATGCTGGCTACCCCCGACATCAACTGGGAAGATGCTATTGCTGAGCGGATCGACGATCTGATCCCCAAGCACATCGTTGTGGACGACATCATGGCATCCATCAACTATCTCAACTGCGTGGCTGAGGGCGTTGGTGTTCCTGACGATATTGACCATCTGGGCAACCGCCGCCTGCGCTGTGTAGGCGAGCTGCTGCAGAACCAGTTCCGTATCGGCTTTAGCCGTCTGGACCGTGTCATCCGTGAGCGCATGACTGTCCAGGATCTGGATGCGGTTACTCCCCAGAGCCTGATTAATATTCGTCCCGTTACCGCGGTGATTAAGGAGTTCTTCGGTTCCAGCCCCCTGAGCCAGTTCATGGACCAGAATAACCCCCTGGCCGAGCTGACCCACAAGCGCCGTTTGTCCGCTCTGGGCCCCGGCGGTCTGAGCCGTGAGCGCGCATCCTTTGACGTGCGTGATATTCACTACACCCACTATGGCCGTATGTGCCCCATCGAGACCCCCGAAGGTCCCAACATCGGTCTGATCAACTACCTGGCTACCTTTGCCAAGATCAACGAGTACGGCTTTGTGGAAGCTCCCTACCGCAAGGTGGACAAGGCTACCGGTAAGGTAACCGACCAGGTGGACTACATGACCGCGGATGTGGAAGATGATTTCTACATCGGTCAGGCCAATGAGCCCCTGGACGAGAACGGCTGCCTGGCAAACGGGCGTATCACCTGCCGGCACAGAAACGGGATCATTGAAGTGGACCGGAACATGATCGATTATATCGACGTTTCTCCCAGAATGATGATCTCCATTGCAACCTCTTTCATTCCCTTCCTGCAGAACGACGACGCAAACCGCGCACTGATGGGCGCGAACATGCAGCGTCAGGCCGTGCCTCTGCTGACCACCGAGCCTCCCATCGTCGCCACCGGCATCGAGCATGCGGCGGCTGTGGACTCCGAGGTCTGTGTCAAGGCCGCCGGCGCAGGTGAAATCATGTCTGTTTCCGCCGACGGGATTACTGTCAAGTATGACGACGGTGACGTTCAGACCTATCAGCTGACCAAATTTGCCCGCTCCAACGCCGGTACCTGTGTGAACCAGCGCCCCATCGTTAAGGTAGGCGAGCGGGTGGAAGCCAACCAGATCATTGCCGACGGTCCTTCCTGCTCCGGCGGTGAGATCGCCCTGGGTAAGAACGTGCTCATCGGCTTCGTTACCTGGGAAGGCTACAACTACGAGGACGCCATTCTGCTGAACGAGCGTCTTGTTCGTGAGGACGTGTTTACCTCTATCCACATCGAGGAGCATGAGACTGAGGCCCGGGACACCAAGCTGGGACCTGAGGAAATCACCCGTGATATTCCCAATGTGGGCGAGGATACCCTGAAGGATCTGGACGAGAACGGTATTATCCGTATTGGCGCTGAGGTCCATTCCGGCGATTACCTCGTTGGTAAGGTTACCCCCAAGGGTGAAACTGAGCTGACCCCCGAGGAGCGCCTGCTGCGGGCTATCTTCGGCGAGAAGGCAAGAGAAGTCCGTGATACCTCTTTGAAGGTGCCCCACGGCGAGAGCGGCATTGTTGTGGACGTGAAGGTGTTCACCAAGGAGAATTCCGACGAGCTGGCTCCCGGCGTTACCAAGTCCGTCCGTGTCTATATTGCCCAGAAGCGTAAGATCTCCGTGGGCGATAAGATGGCAGGCCGCCATGGTAACAAGGGTGTTGTCTCCCGTGTTCTGCCCGAGGAGGATATGCCCTTCCTGCCCGATGGCACCCCCCTGGATGTGGTTCTGAACCCCTTGGGCGTGCCTTCCCGTATGAACATCGGTCAGGTTCTTGAGGTCCACCTGGGCTACGCTGCCAAGGCTCTGGGCTGGAAGGTCGCCACCCCTGTGTTTGACGGCGCTAACGAGAAGGATATTCGTGAGACCCTGAAGCTGGCAGGTCTGCGTGAGGACGGCAAGACCGTTCTGTACGATGGCCGTACCGGCGAGCCCTTCGATAACCTGGTAACCGTTGGCTATCCTTACTATCTGAAGCTGCACCATCTGGTTGACGATAAGATCCACGCCCGTTCCACCGGTCCTTACGCACTGGTTACCCAGCAGCCCTTGGGCGGCAAGGCCCAGTTCGGCGGACAGCGTTTCGGCGAAATGGAAGTTTGGGCGCTGGAGGCTTACGGCGCTGCTTATACCCTGCAGGAGATCCTCACCGTCAAGTCCGACGATGTTACCGGCCGTGTCAAGACCTACGAGGCCATTGTCAAGGGCAGCAACATTCCCAAGCCCGGTGTTCCCGAATCCTTTAAGGTCCTGGTCAAGGAGCTGCAGGCTCTGTGTCTGGATATCCGCGTGCTGGATGAGAAGGGCAATGAGATCGAGCTGAAGGAAGAGGACGAAGATGAGGAGATCATCTACAGCGGCGAGATCGGTCCCGAGCTGGTAGGTACTACCGAGGAAGTGCTGGATTCCGGTTTTGTGATCGATGAGGACAGTCCGGAAGATATCATGAATGTGTTTGAATCCGCACAGTATGCGGAAGAAAACATTGACGAAGTGTAAGGAGGCGATACTATGTCTGATGCAATTTTTGATGCAATTAAAATTGGTATTGCTTCTCCGGAAATGATCCGGAGCTGGTCCTTCGGCGAGGTCAGAAAGCCGGAGACGATCAACTACCGTACTTTGAAGCCCGAGCGGGACGGCCTGTACTGCGAAAAGATCTTTGGACCTACCAAGGACTGGGAGTGCCACTGCGGTAAGTACAAGAAGATCAAGTACAAGGGAAAGGTCTGTGACCGCTGCGGCGTGGAAGTTACCAAGGCAAAGGTGCGCCGTGAGCGCATGGGTCATATCGAACTGGCCGCTCCCTGCAGCCACATCTGGTATTTCAAGGGCATCCCCTCCCGGATGGGTCTGATCCTGGACATCAGCCCCAAGATCCTGGAGAAGGTGCTGTACTTTGCGGCATATATCGTTACCGACCCCGGTGACACGCCCCTGGAGCGGAATCAGATCCTTAGTGAAAAGGATTACCGGGACTACCGGGAAAAGTATGAGGCCGATTTCCGTGCCGGTATGGGCGCGGAGGCTGTCAAGGAGCTGCTGCAGGGAATTGACCTGGAGGCCCTGTCCGTGCAGCTGCGTGAGGAGCTGAAAACCGCTTCTGCGCAGAAGAAGCTGCGCCTTGTGAAGCGCCTTGAGGTGGTAGAGGCATTCCGTGAGTCCGGCAACGATCCTTCCTGGATGGTCATGGATGTTCTGCCTGTGATTCCTCCGGATATCCGTCCCATGATCCAGTTGGACGGCGGCCGTTTTGCCACCTCCGACCTGAACGATCTGTATCGCCGTGTCATTAACCGTAACAACCGTCTGAAGCGGCTGATCCAGCTCCACGCCCCCGACATCATTATCCGCAATGAGAAGCGTATGCTCCAGGAGGCTGTGGACGCGCTGATCGACAATGGCCGCCGTGGCAGAGCTGTTACCGGCGCTAACAACCGGGCGCTGAAGTCCCTTAGCGATATGCTCAAGGGCAAGCAGGGCCGCTTCCGCCAGAATCTGCTTGGTAAGCGTGTTGACTACTCCGGCCGTTCCGTTATCGTTGTCGGTCCTGAGCTGAAGCTGTATCAGTGCGGCGTGCCCAAGGAAATGGCTATTGAGCTGTTCCGGCCCTTCGTGATGAAGAAGCTGGTTGCCGATGGCCTGGCAAACAACATTAAGTCCGCCAAGAAGATGATCGACAAGGGCAAGACTGAGGTATGGGACGCTCTGGACGAGATCATCAAGGACCGTCCCGTTATGCTCAACCGTGCGCCTACGCTGCACCGTCTGGGTATCCAGGCGTTTGAGCCTATCCTGGTGGAGGGTCGCGCACTGAAGCTGCACCCCCTTTGCTGTACCGCGTTTAACGCTGACTTCGACGGCGACCAGATGGCAATTCACGTACCCCTGTCCGCCGAGGCGCAGGCAGAAGCCCGTATGCTGATGCTCTCTGCCAACAACCTGCTGCGTCCCCAGGACGGCAAGCCGGTTACCGTGCCTACCCAGGATATGATCCTCGGTGCTTACTATCTGACCTACACCCGTCTGGGTAAGGCAGAAAAGGGCGCGGAGAATGTGTTCGTTACCGATGCCGGCGAGACGGATCTGCCTGTTGGCGAGATCGTGGATGCCGATGAATTCCTGGCAGCCAACAAGCTGGCCAAGTCCGAGGGTAAGACCGGCGCAGCCTTCCGTCCGCTGTTGAACTACTCCAGCGTGGACGAGGCCATCGCTGCCTATGCTGACGGCGATGTGGGCCTGCATGCTCCCATCCGTGTCCGTTACGGACGGGAAGTGGATGGCGTAATGCAGTACCGTATTATCAACGCCACGGTTGGCCGTCTGATCTACAATGAGCCTATCCCTCAGGACCTGGGCTTTGTGGACCGCAGCGTGCCCGGCCATGAGTTTGACCTGGAAGTGGACTT
>JAZOMH010000012.1:0-67676 GCA_045653785.1 Faecousia sp.
TAATTGTCCAAGGTGTTACTTGTTCGTCTTTGCGTTATTCAATTTACAAGGTACAGGCCGCTTTCCGCCTGAGCGGAGAGCTTTTTCAGTTTAGCACAACACCCTTTACTTGTCAAGAACTTTTTTACCTTTCTCGGCAAATTTTTCTTAGGGTTTACTGCACTATTTTGCGCTCCTTGGCGGAAGCGCTCGGTTATAATAACAAAGAGGTCCTGTCTTGTCAAGCATTATTTTTAATTTTTTTGATTTTTATTTTTCTGTCTTCCAGTCCTGGAATTTTGTCAGTTTTCCGTGGACACTTAAATAGCGCGCAGCATCCGATATTTCCCCTTTTCCGTCCCACATGCTGACATAAACCGACGGCTTCAAATCGCCCCGAAGCTGCTCGGCATGTTGGGCGGCATTTTCCGTTACCAACAGATACTGAGCGGTGTCCAGATAAATGACCCCCGGAGTATTCTCCTCCAGGTCCTGCAGTGCTTCCGTTGCGGTAGCTCCCCTGCCCATGTTTTGGGTATCGGTTTCCAGAACCACTTCTGCACCGTCTGTATAAATCGCAACTGTCTGCACAGGTTCCAGTTTCGCCACATCCAGCCGTTCCACCGGTGCCAGAAATAACAGACCAAGCACAACAACATAAATAACCGTTCTCATTTTTGACTTCTCCTGTCCCGAGGATGCAGCTTTTGCGTCCGGTATTTGTTTTTCACCAGCCGTTTTCGGATAATACCACCTGTGCGGGATAGATAGTTAATCCCAAGGCAGTTTAGCCCAGACAGGTGTATCAGTAAAATAAAGAAACCCGCTGCTGTTCCGTACAGACCGGCAAATGCGGATAAAACGGCGATGCCAAAGCGCCAGACCCGAACCGCATTGGCAAGATCCCGATTGGGCAGTACAAACCCGCACACACCGGCGACAGATACCATGATTAACGCCGCCGGAGAGATCAGTCCCGCTTCCACAGCCGCAGTTCCTACCACGATACCTCCCACCACCGACACAGACTGTCCGATAGCCTGAGGCAAATGGATACCCGATTCCTGCAAAAGCTCAAATGCAACCAACAGCCCCAAGACCTCCGCAGTGGTAGTAAAGGGCACTGACTGTTTGCTCTCTATGATGGAGCGCAGCAGTGGCAGTGGTATCACAGCCTGGTGATAGGTAGCCAGTGCAATATAGATTCCCGGCAAAAGCAGACCTGCCAACAACGCCAGATACCGCAAAATCCGCACCGCCGACGCACCCACATAATCTCTGCCCCGGTCCTCGGGGCTTTCCATTAAATACATCAGATCCGCAGGAGCAAGATACCCCAGCGGCAGCCCATCCACCAACAAACCTACCCGTCCATCCAGAATCCCCTGGCAAAAGCGGTCTGTACGCTCCGTGTATTGCAGCAAAGGAAATGCTGTTGCCCGGGACCCGGTCACATATTCCTCTACAGCAGAGGGAGAAAGCAGACCGTCAATATCGATCCCGGACAGCCGTTCTTTCAATTTATCCACCAACACCGGGTCCGTGATTCCATCTAACCAAACCACGCTTACATTGGTCAGCGAGCGCCGCCCTATTTGTGTCTCAAAAATCCGCAGGTCCGGAGATCGGAGATGCCGGCGCACATAGCTGGTATTGGAGCGTACCGTCTCCACAAAGGCATCCTTGGCGCCCTTGACGGTATTTTCCACCTCCGGGGCTGAGGTACCTCGCTTGTCCGGTGTCTTTACTTCATAACCGATAGCGCCTACCCCAGGGAACAGCACCACGCAAAAGCCATTAACAAGTAAGAATGCGATCTGATCTAAGTCCTTACAGGGAACTGCCACACAATTATATATACTACCATCCATGGCATTGTGGTAAAGTGTATCCATGCTGTCTGCATGAAAATTGCGAAAAATTGGTTTAAAAATGTAATCTGAGACATCTCCGGACGCAATCAGCCCATCAATGGCATAGGTATAGATCCGGTGATTGCCGCACCGCAGCTCCCTGCGGATAAAATCCGCCGCACCTCGAAAGATTCGGCTGATATTTGCATCGGTCATTTCCCCCGGGTAGTTTTTCTGCATAAGCTCACCTCTGCCGTAGCTTTCCCGGAAAAATCTTCTTTATGTGGATTGGATTGCTTTTCCTAAGATCTAATGGTATAATAGCCCAAAAGGAGGCGTTTTCCATGATCTACACGCATCTGACCAATGAAGCCATGAAAATTGCCTACGCCGCCCACCACAGGCAGACGGACAAAGCCGGAATACCGTATATTTTTCACCCAATGCATCTGGCGGAGCAAATGGAGGATGAGTATTCTACCTGCGTAGCCCTTTTGCACGATGTGGTGGAGGACACAGATGTTTCCCTTGATGATCTGGCAAAAATCTTCCCTCAGGAAGTGGTGGAAGCTGTTGCTGTAATGACCCACGGCAAGGACGAGCCGTATCCGGAATATGTGGCACGGGTCAAGGAAAACCCTATTGCCAAAAAGGTAAAGCTGGCGGATCTGCAGCACAATTCCGATCAGACCCGTATGGAAAACCCCAGTGAAGAAACCCTGGCTTACTTCCGGGAAAAATACCGGAAGGCGTTTGAGATTTTAAAATAAGGGGGACAGGATATGTCTCATGTGATCGCCGCGGTATCCACCGGTAACCAAATCAGCGCCATCGGCATCCTTCGTCTCACCGGCGACGGCTGCGCGGAAATCGGCAGTAAAGTTTTTACAGCCCTTAGCGGACAAGCTCTGCAGGATGCGCCTAACCGTAAGCTCATTATGGGCACACTGCACGACAAACAGGGTCGTGCCATCGATTCCTGTTTGGCTGTCTATACCCGGGGGCCCCACAGCTACACCGGCGAAGACACGGTGGAATTTCATTGCCACGGCTCTCCTGCTGTTCTTGCGGCAGGACTGGAAGCACTATACCTCGCCGGCGCAATGCCAGCGCAACGGGGTGAATTCACAAAGCGCGCCTTTATGAACGGCCAGCTGGCGCTGACCCAGGCGGAGGCTGTCATTGACCTGATTGAAGCAGAAACGGCGGATGCTGCCGCCAACGCCGCCGGTCAGGTTGCGGGCGTTCTGCAGAAAAAGCTCGCCCCGGTTTATGAAGAGCTGACGGATATATGCAGCCACTTCCACGCAGTTCTGGATTATCCGGATGAGGACATTGAGGATTTTGGTTTATCCCGTTACGAAAGCGCGCTGAAAAGCAACGCCAAGCTGCTGCAGAATATTCTGCAAACCTATCAGCAAGGGCGCATTTTGAAGCAGGGCGTTTCCGCTGCCATTGTGGGCAAGCCCAATGTAGGCAAGTCCAGCCTTCTCAACGCCATCGCCGGATACGAAAGGGTGATTGTTACCGAAGTTGCTGGCACTACCAGAGATACAGTGGAAGAGGCTGTGATGCTGGGCTCTACCCGGCTGCGGCTGATCGACACCGCCGGCATCCGTGAGACCGCCGACAAGATCGAGGCCATGGGCGTTGAGCGCTCCAAGGCAGCTGTAGAAAATGCCGACCTTGTGATCTTCGTATGCGACGGTTCTCTACCACTGAGCGACGAGGACCGGGCAGTCATCGAGGTCTGCGCTGATCGGGAAAAAGCCATTGCGCTGATTAACAAAAGCGATTTGACCTCTAAAGTACAGCCCAGCGATCTTCCCTTTATGAACATTATTCATATCTGTGCCAAGACTGGGGAGGGTCTTGACCAGCTTGCGGATGTGGTGGAGGAGATGTTTTCGGGCAGTGCCCCATGCGACGGTTCCATTTTGACAAATCCCCGACAGTTTGACGCAGTGCGTCGGGCTTATGATGCGCTGCTCTCCGCCCTACAGGGGCTGAAGCTGGGACTAACTCCGGATGCAGTGCTGACAGATGTGGAAGCTTCCATGGATGCAATGGGCGAGGTTACCGGCGCAACCGTAAGAGAAGATATTACAAACAGAATTTTTGAACGCTTCTGTGTTGGAAAATAAGGAATAGATTAGTTTATGATTTATTTAGACAATTCCGCCACCACCAAGCCCTGTAAAGAGGCGGTGGAGGCGATGACCGCAGCACTGACTGACGGTTGGGCAAACCCCAGCGCATTGTATCGTTTTGGCATCGACGCTGCCCACAGTCTGCGTAACGCGCGGAACAGGGTGGCTGCCGCATTGGGTGCTGAACCAGACCGGGTGTTTTTTACCTCCGGCGGTACGGAAGCGGACAACTGGGCGCTTTTAGGCAGTGCCAGGCGGTTTGGTAAAAAGAACCGCCATATCGTAACCACCGCCATGGAACACCATGCGGTTCTGAACTGCCTCAAAGAGTTGGAAAACCAGGGCTATGAGGTTACCTATTTACAGCCGAATTCTCTGGGAAGAATTACAGCAGAGGATCTGGAAGCGGCGTTGCGAAAGGACACCTTCCTGGTATCCATTATGATGGTCAACAACGAGACCGGTGGGGTAATGCCCATCAGTCAGATGGCAAAACTGACCCACAAGCTTTGCCCCGATGCCATTTTCCATACCGATGCGGTGCAGGGTTTTATGAAAGTGCCTTTCCAGGCAAAGACATTGGGTGCTGACCTGATCTCCATTTCCTCCCACAAGGTGCATGGACCAAAGGGAGCGGGCGCTTTGTATATCAGCCCTCGGCTGAAATCCTTCCCCGCCCTGCTCTTAGGTGGTGGTCAGGAAAACGGCTATCGTAGTGGTACGGAAGCCATCCCGGCGATTGCTGGCTTTGCCGCTGCCTGTGAAGCAGTTAGCAAAACCTTCAAAGAGGATATTGCCAGAGAAAAGGCGCTGCTGAACAAACTTATTGAAACACTCACAGGCATGAATGGTATTGTGGTCAATGGCAGCCACGAAGCGCCCCACATTCTTTCCCTGTCCGTACCGGGACTGCCTACCCAAAACAGCATCAACATCCTGCAGGATGCGGGAATCTGTGTTTCTGCCGGTTCTGCCTGCGCCAAGGGGCATCGAAGCCACACGCTCACCGCTATGGGGCTTTCCCCCAAGGTTATGGACAGCTCTTTCCGAGTGTCACTCTGCCGGGACACCACTCAAGAGGAATTGGATTTACTGGTGCAGACCATCCGCCGGGACATCCTGCCCAGAGTAAAATGATATACAAAAACAACGCCCTTGCCGTTTGGCAAGGGCGTTGTCTGTTAAGTTCTTATTGTGCGGGAGCTTCGGTGTACTGAGACTGGGTCATCTGCAAGGGATTTGCCAGGGCGTTGTTCACAGACTCCAAAATGATTGCCTTTTGGCTGTCGGTGAATACCAAATCCTGGTTCTTATCCTGATCAAGCTTACGGAAGTTCTTGGGAACTGCATCCAGCTTAATTTCCTCCAGCTTGTCAATGCCCGCAAGCTTACAGTACCAGGTATAGGAAGCGATCACACGGCCCAAGTCGGAAGCATGGACATAATCCCGGTGCAGGTCCTTCTCCTCCAGATAGCTGGACAGGGCATTTTGGATAGCTGTGCCGGAGGGGATCATGAACTTAAAGGTTTCATCTGTCATTATGTTGTCGTTTACGCACTTTGTAATGGCGTTGTACAGAGCCAAACGGTCATCGTTATACTTGCGGTAGTCGTTATAGTAGATGTTGTTCTCGGAGTAGGGGTACTTATCCCGCAGAGTATTGTCAACTGGAGGTGCCCATGCCATGTTCCACGCGAAGATAGCATTGGGGTTGTGCTTATGCTTGTTCACAAACTCCTGGATGGTCTGGATATATCCCAGCTTGTAGGTAATGTCCTCAGCAATTTCAAAAACGCCGCCCTGCATAATGATGATATCCCAGTAATCAAAGGTTATTGCCTGTTGCATAGTAACAGATTCCATGATTTCCGGGATTTGGTCGGGGGTTTCGGTACTGCTGATGTACAGCTCATACTCCGGCAGATTCTGTGTGGCAAACTCCACATGCTTGTTTAGGGGGCAGCCGGAGTAGTACAGGGTTCCCACCTTTAGTTCCTTGTAACCCTCTGTGTGCGCGATCAGATTCAGCATATGACCGCAGTCCAAAGCCAGAGAGTGGCCCAGGGTGAGGATCTTCAGGATCTTACCCTCTTCGCCAGGCTGGGTAGCCTCGGGTGTTCCGGTGGTATCTCCTTCACCAGTGTTACCACCGCAGGCAGAGAAAGTCCCTATTACCATCAGTAGGCACAGGACAAATGCAAGGGTTCTTTTCCAAATTCTAGACATATTATTCACACTCCTATTATTTTTAATATCCATAAAATACTTCACAGATATTTATTCAAACACACTCATTGCAGCCTTCTTCAGCATATCGACCAGCTCTGCGGAGAGCGGAAACTCAACCGCATTCTGATACTTGTAAACAGGCGCGTAGGTACTGGCAGACACATCGGTGTTGCCGGTAATGGTCATGTACCAGACATAGGCGTTGAGTAGCTGCGCGCCGCCAATGTCGCCATCGTGGTAGCCATCACCGGAGTGCATTCTCATGTCACCAAACTTATTATAACCAAGTCGGGCGCACAAACCGCCGTAGGGTAAAAGGCTGGCAGTCTTATTGAGTTCTCTTGCCTTCGTCCATGCGGCACCGGTGTTGACCAAGGTAAGACCGTAAGGCTTATTCTTAACGAATTCCGTGCACATATAGGTACTGACCTTCAGCAGGTTGGCATCATAAGTGGCATTATCCTCCTCGGCGTACACATAGCCGGTGCTATCCACCACCCGGCCCACCTCGGAGAACCAGGTGTTATGCCACAAAAGCTTTGCATAGGGGAATTTCTCGTGGAACATATCCAACAAAGGCTCCGCAGTGGCAGGGACCATTTGCATGGTGTAATGCAGCTTTGCTTGATCCAGATAACCGGCACCGGTAACACCGCCCTGAAGACTGATGTAGTCCCAATCCGCCATCATCAGCGCCTGCTCCAACGTCCAACCCCGTTCGGGATCCAACTTACTTCTGCCGGTAGCATCGGTCCTGAACAGATCGTACTTGGCAATACCGTTGCGCCACCATTCCAGGTGCTGGTCCAACTTGCAGCCGGAGTAGTAAAGATTGTAGATCTCTACCGCATCAATGCCCTCCGGCGGATTCTCCATCAACAGCTCATAAAGCTCTTCCACATAGTAATAACAGAAGGAGTTGCCCACCATTAAAAGGCGCAGGGTAGAATCGGGAGTATAGCCGTCGTCTGCCGCAGCAGAAGTCTCCGGCTTGTTTGTTGTTTGGTTACATCCGGAAAAACTCATACAAGACACCACCATTACAAGGATCAGCAACAGAGAAACCAATTTTTTCATAGCTGCTATTCTCCTTTATTTGATTAGTAGGCAATACCCCAGTAGATCATTTTCTTAGCAGGTTTGCCGCAGCACACGCAGGTATCGCCCAGATTTTCCTGGGCAAAGGGCATACAGCGTGAGCTCATGCCTGCCTGTTCCTTCATCTGGAGCTCGCACTCCAGCTCACCGCACCACATACTTTTGATAAAACCACCGTTTTCTTCCTGGAGCTTCTTAGCCTCCTCCAGTGTGTGGGCCTCATAAATATGGTCAGTCAGATTCTTCTTAGCCTTCTGGAACATTCCCTGGTGGACCAGTTCAAGCTGCTGTGCAACAGCCTGCTCCAGCTCCGCAAGGGCAACCACAGTCTTCTCACTGTCGTTTCTGCGGACTAGAACACACTGGCCGTTCTCCAGATCCCGGGGACCACATTCCACACGCAGGGGCACGCCCTTCATCTCGTACTCCGCGCACTTCCAGCCCATAGAGTTGTCGCTGTCGTCCAGCTTCACCCGGAAGCCCGCACCTACCAGCCGATCCTTAAGACCATTGGCTGCTTCTAGAACGCCCTCCTTATGCTGGGCAATGGGCAGGACCACCACCTGGATGGGAGCAACCTTGGGAGGCAGTACCAGACCGTTGTTGTCGCCGTGGGTCATGATGATGCCGCCGATGAGACGGGTAGATACGCCCCAGGAGGTCTGGTGGGGGTTGACCTTCTGATTGTTTTTATCGGTAAAAGTAATGTCAAAGGCCTTGGCAAAGCCGTCGCCGAAGTAATGGGAGGTGCCTGCCTGCAGAGCCTTGCGGTCGTGCATCATACACTCAATGGTGTAGGTGGCCTCAGCGCCGTTAAACTTCTCCTTATCCGTCTTCTGACCCCGGGTAACAGGCATTGCCAGCACATTCTCACAGAAGTCGGCATAGACATTCAGCATACGCTCTGTCTCTTCCTTTGCTTCCTCCGCCGTGGCATGCATGGTATGACCCTCTTGCCACAGGAATTCTCTGTGCCGCAGGAAAGGACGGCTGGTCTTTTCCCAGCGCAGAACACTGCACCACTGGTTCAGCATCATAGGCAGATCCCGGTGCGACTGGATAGCGTTCTTAAAGTACTCACAGAACAGCGTCTCAGAAGTGGGACGGATGCAGTAGCGCTCCTCCAGCTTTTCACTGCCCCCATAAGTAACCCAGGCGCACTCGGGAGCAAAGCCCTCCACATGGTCCTTTTCCTTCTGCAAAAGACTCTCCGGAATCAGCATCGGCATATACACATTCTCTGCGCCGGTCTTCTTAAATTCCGCGTCCATGATCCGCTGGATATTCTCCCAGATGGCATAGCCATAGGGGCGATATACAAACATACCCTTAATGGAGGAATAATCAATGAGCTGTGCCTTTTTGCACACATCCGTAAACCATTGCGCGAAGTCTACCTCCATATCCGTGATCTGTTCGACTTTCTTATCTTTTGCCATAGTTTTCATCCTCTCAAAACCATTTTGATTACCTCATATTGTATCACATCTGTCAAGCGTTTCATAGGATGATGTAAAGTTTTTCTTTTGGAGGCCGCCATGACCCAGGTTACTCTGCTTTTGGATCAAACCGTAGTATTATTCTACACCCGGATCGCCGCCAGCATGGGAATGGAGCTGGAACAGGTGTTGCAGGATGCCTTATTCAAACTGGCAGGAGAACTGTCCTTAGAAGCTTTGCGATCTAACAACTGACCGTTGTATTTCCCCAAAAACCTCCATACAGCTCACGCAGAAACAAATACAGCGGCAGCCCTATTTACAATCTAATCATGCAAAAACCTCCGGCTAAGCCGGAGGTTTTGCCGCTATCCCCGTTTTACATCAGCAAGATAGGCTTCTGCCTCATGGACAGCAACAGCACCGTCCGCCACCGCCGTTACCACCTGGCGTACAGACTTCGTTCTTATATCGCCCACGGCATATACCCCAGGGATGCTGGTTCTTGTATCCTCCTGCGCAACGATATAGCCGCTGTCATCAACCGTAAGCTGGCCACGAAAAAGCTCCGTAGCAGGCTTTCTTCCAATGCTGACAAACACTCCGTCGCAGGCAACCTCACTTTCTTCCCCGGTGCTTACATCCTTCAGCCGAAGGCCGGTAATTTTTTCTCCGTGCAGAAGCTCAGACACCGTACTGTTCCAACGGAATTCCACATTATCCGCCTTCATCAATGGCTCGTGGTAGATCTTCGTTGCCCGAAGGGTATCTCTGCGATGCACAAGGATCACCTTGATTGCCAGCCGGCTAAGAAGCAGCGCATCCGCTGCGGCAGAATTTCCGCCACCCACCACAACAACAGTTTTTCCCCGATAGAACATACCATCACAGGCCGCGCAATAGCCAACGCCACGACCGATAAACTGCTCCTCGTTTTCTACTCCCAGTTCTCTCGGATTCGCTCCGGTGGCAAGCACAACTGTTTTCCCGTAGAAAGTATCCTTTTGGGTTTCTATAATTTTCGGTTCTGCGGCAAGGTCAACACGAATCACCTGGGCTTGTTTGCTCTTTGCCCCAAAACGCTCTGCGTGCTTTTTCATCTTATCCCCGAGGGCGAAACCATCAATCCCATCTTCAAAACCGGGATAATTGTCAATCTGATGGGCCAACGCCATCTGCCCGCCTGCCATAAGTTTTTCCAGAATGATCACATCCAGTCCGGCTCTTGCAGCATAAAGAGCCGCAGTGTAGCCGCCTGGACCGCCACCTATAACGACCATGTCATAAACAGGTTTTACAGGATCAACAACCGCCATGTTCACACTCCTTACAGTATTGCAAGGATCTCTTCTTTTGTCCTTGCGCCCACGGTCTGATTTATCACCTTCCCCTTTTCCATAACGACTAAGGTAGGAATGCTCATGACCCCAAACTGTGCGGCAAGCTCCGGTTCCTCGTCCACATTCACTTTACCAACCTTGATATCGATTCTCTCGTCAGCGATCTGTTCGACGATGGGTACCACCATACGGCAGGGACCGCACCAGGGAGCCCAGAAATCCAGAAGCATCTTCTGACCGGAATTCAAAACCTCTCTTTCAAAATTGTCTTTGTTGATATTCATAACTACCACAATTGCATCCTCCTTTTGTCTTTTTGGGTTTATTATGCCCAAACTTTTTCCACAGTTCTGTAATGTTATCGCACAATTTAAGATCCATCAGCTTTAGACCTTTGGCAGCAAGACGCACCGACAAGAGATCATTTTTAAATTGTTCTGCAAAAAAGCCATTCCCGTGTTGAACATTTTCATTTTTTTGTAGAATTAGGCAGATTCGTTTACCAAGCCCACAAAGGAATTTGAAAATATATGAAAATAGGTATCGTCGCGTGTGATATGCACCCCAAAAGTGTCTAACTTTTGGGGTGCATATCAATGTGACGACCTGTTTCTTGTATTCTTTAGCATCTTTCTTTTGTCTGTATTCAGGCGAAAGCCGAATACAATCAAAGAAGGTCTGGAAATGAAGAAACAAAAGTTTTGTACAGCGCTTGGTTTGCTTGCTGCGTTTACCCTTTGGACCATTGCCATTCAGTTGATCGATGTGCAGGCAATAGGACCACGGGGATCAACTATAGGATTCTCAACGCTGAATGTTTTTGTTCACGATCTTACCGGGGTACATATGACCCTTTATGTCATCACAGATTGGTTAGGTTTGGTGCCGATCGGCTTTGGTTTTGGGTTTGCACTGCTGGGACTTGCACAGTGGATCAAAAGAAAATCCATTCTGAAAGTCGATGGCAGCATTTTGATCTTGGGTGGATTCTATACTGTCACTTTATCAGCATACCTGTTTTTTGAAAGTTATGTGATTAATTATAGGCCGGTGCTGATTGAGGGATACCTGGAAGCATCCTACCCGTCTTCCACAACGCTGCTTGTGCTGTGCGTGATGCCTACTGCTATGATGCAGCTGCGTGATCGCATCAAACAGCCAATGCTGCGCAAATGCGTTTCCACAGCGATAACCGCATTCATTGCGTTTATGGTAATTGGAAGACTCATATCCGGTGTGCATTGGCTGACAGATATTATCGGCGGCATCCTGCTGAGCGCAGGACTTGTTATGATTTACGATTCTCTGATCGGAGGAAAGAACAATGAATGATGTCACGATTCGTTTGGAAACTGAAAAGGACTACCGTGCGGTAGAGGAACTGACCCGGGACACCTTTTGGAATGTCTATAAACCCGGCGCGGACGAGCATTACTATGTTCATATGATGCGTAGCCATCCCGACTTCATTCCGGAGCTTGCCTTCATCCTGGAAAAGGACAGCGAGATCGTTGGTAACATCATGTACACCAAGGCTTGGCTGGAGGATGAAAGCGGTGAGCGAAAAGAAATTCTTTCTTTCGGGCCGCTGTGTGTTTCTCCCAAATATCAGCGGCAAAAGCTGGGCAAGATCCTGATTGAACATTCTTTTGAGGCAGCTCGCAAGATGGGCTACGATGTAAACATCAACTTCGGCAATCCGGGCAACTACATCAGCCGTGGCTTTGTCAGCTGCAAAAAGAAAAATGTCAGCTTTGTGGTTCCCGGTAATTTTCCTACTGCGTTGCTTGTTGCGGAGCTGATTCCCGGCGCGCTGGAAGGCAAAAACTGGATGTACATCCCAAGCACTGCCGCAGATTGCTGCGAGGACACCGCCACCGTGGAAGCCTTCGACGCCACCTTCCCGCCCAAGGAAAAGAGGTGGATGCCCAGCCAGGAGGAATTTTACATCTATAGCCATTCTTCCGTGGTTCGATAAAATAACAGCCGACGAGGATCAAACGACTCCTCATCGGCTGTTTGTTTTTCTATAATGCTTTCACGGCAAGCAGTTCGATATATCCTCTTTCTCCTCTGGGCTCCAGCTGGATTCTGGGATTCGTGTCATCCCAGCAGTAGCCGACGGTTTCCGGGTTATACTTTTTGATCGCTTCCCACACCTGCAGAATTGCCTCTTCAAAGTCTTCCTCTGCAAAAGGTTCACCCTGGAACATCATATATTGGCACTTGGGAAGCTCAATGATATCAAAGCCCTCCGGAATCTGACCGTCAAAATCCAGCGGCACTTCCACGCCCTGGATATACTGGCTGGTGCCATCCTTGATGAGGTGCTTTGGCAGCCACAGACATACCGGCTCACCGCTGATGGACTTCATGCTGCACAGAAGTCCCCACACATCACAGCCCACCTCTTCACAATACTGAAAATATTCCGTTGCGGTTTTTCCTCGCTTGATGATCACTTTCCTTGCAGGCTTTTCCACGATCTGTACAAATACACTTTTCACGTCTACCATTTCCTTACTGTCCTTTCGTTTCGAATATTTTACGCCGTAAGGTTTGAACAGATGGATGGGCATGGGACTTACCGAGTACTCATATGGATTGCAGCCGAATTCCTTGTAGAATGCCCGCTGGTAACCGTCCACACTTTCGAAACCGGAATCGTAAGCCACGTCGATAATCTTTACCTTTTCATCCCGCAACCGCAGTGCCGATTTAGACAGTCGCAGACGCCGGATATAGACGGCAGGCGTGATATGAAGCAGACTATGAAACAACCGGTAAGAATACCAGGGAGAGTACCCAGCCGCGCGTGCCAGATCCACCATAGAGATATCCTGCTCCAGATTGCTTTCAATATAGTCCTGCATTCTTTGTACGGCTTCAATGCGTTCATCCATCGTTGTTCACCACCTTACGTCCATATCATAAAACATTCGGACAGGGTTTTCTCGACTTTATTTGCCCAAATGACACAACCGCCTCCACCGAGGCGGCTGTGTTTAACATTTTTGACTCACGCGACCCAATAATTCAAAATAATCATACCCACACCAAGTACCGTCAACACAACACCGGTGACGAGTCCCACGGTGCGGTTTTTTACACGGTTGGCAAAACGAGCAGACACGAGAGATGCGGTAGTTGCCACAACGATGCACAGCAGCATAACATCCCACTTTTCAAAGAGAATGGCAGGATGGATCATAATGTGACTTGCCGATGCAATCAAGGCGGTGAAGGTCATAATGAAGGTGCTGGTTCCTACTGCGGTTTTCAGTTCCATACCGAAGAAGGCGGACAGAACGATCAGCATGGTCATACCACCACCGGAACCTACAAATCCCGTTCCGAAGCCGACGGGAATGCCGCAAACTAGGGAGAGAATTACACCTTTCCATCCCAGTTTACTTCCTTTTTCTGCGGGATTCTGCTTTGTGGAATCCGGTTTCACCAGGAAACGAATGCCGATGAAAACGGTCAGAATCAAAGTAAAGCCGCCCAGCACCACATTGCCCGTCAAGAATGCCACATAGCTGCCGATGGCGCTCATGACTAGAATGCAGACCATGATCAGCCAGCCACGCTTGAGGTCAATGTTCTTATGTTTTGCGTAGGTGTAGGTTGCGACTGCGGATCCAAGAATATCCGATGCCAGCGCCACAGCCGTTGCCTGGTACGCGCCGGTCTCACCTGCAAAAGAGGGACACAGAACGATCAAAATCGGCACCATGACCGTTGCGGCAGAAAGGCCAACCAGTCCCGTGCCCACACCAGCGCCGAGAGCTGCAATAGTATACCAAAACCATTCCATACTGTTTTCTCCTTAAAGTAACGTTACCATGGGTATGATCACGATCATGGCAGAAACGGGGCAGATGACCGTATCCCAGCCGTCTTTTGCGCACAGTTCCGCAATGGTGCATACAAGGGCAGCCAGCAGCGCAATCGCAAAACACACAGGAACACCAATGCCACCTCTGACCAGCAGAACAGTGAACACTGCTACCAAACTGCAAAGGAACATAGTAGCAGAGCCTTCCACGCTCTTTTTACCATCGGCCAGCTTCCACTTGATCTTATGCTTTCCGAACCGCTTGCCCACAAGCGCAGCCAAGCCGTCGCCGATGCCCCAAGCATAGATGGTAGCAAGAACCAGGTATCTATCTGCGAATAATCCCCAGCATACGATCACACTGAAGGCCATCATGCCAACCGCCAAAACCATGCTGCTCTTGAATTCGCCCTTCTTACGCTCGTTCACAAAGGCGGAGAACATGGGGATTTTTCCGGCAATGGACAACGCCGGAAACAGAACGACAATCAGCGATGTAGCAAAGATCGCCGCCATCCACCAAGCTTCAAAAGCAAACACCAGGGGGATATAGGCTCCAAGCAGAACAAAATGTAAAGCTTTTCTGAAAAGTTCATCCGGGATCGTAAAGCATTTCCGAACAAGCAACATAATTCCTACTGCGACAATTATGTATAGCACTGTAATGCCCACTCCGCTCAAAAAAGGTTGCATAAATATCTCCTCTTTCAAATTCAGGTTATCTAACCGTTCGACAATTAATCGACATCATGCATCGCCATTAACTCTCGCAGATCACCAAGGCTCTTATCATACTGTGCCTGAGAGATGGCATTTCGCTTGCGAAAAGTATCAAGTGTTTTCTTCTGTTTCCGGAACAGATCAACCTTCTGCCAGCGTTCTTTCGTCATCAAATTGGTATGTCCCGTCCGAATCTCGTTTACCAGCGTTACTTCCAGCCCTTCCGTAGTGTACTGATAAATGAAGCCCAGCTTATCCTGGACCCTTTTGGATTTTTCGTTTCCATCGTAGTAGCCACACCAAACTGCGCGCATGCCAAGATTCTCAAATGCATATTGAAGCAATGCTCGGGATGCTTCCGGAATCAATCCTTGACCCCAGAAAGGTTTGCCGATCCAGTATCCCAGTTCGCACTCGTCATCCCGATCAGTCATATCGGTACTGCCATTCAGCTTCAAACCGATACTACCAATGGGAGAGCCATCTTTCAGACAGACGGCATAGGTCTCTGGTGCAGAAAACACGGTCCGAATGATATCTCGGCTGTTCTCCACACTGGTATGAGGCGGCCAACCTGCTGGAGGGCCGATGTCCGGATCATTTGCGTATTTATAGAGCGCTGCCGCGTCATCGTCCTGCCAGGGTCGCAGAATTAATCTTTCAGTTTCAATCATAGGAGATTCTCCCAATTCATTTATGCTTCAGCGGGCGCAGCGTGAGCGCTCCGATATGTTGTTTATTTTTTGTCAGTAGCTGCGGAATAAAGGGTTTGCCATGTGCAGGATATATCTTCGCTGCTCCAGATGCTAACATTACATCCCAGGACTTTGCAAATACAGTTTTATCTTCAACCCAAATGGTGATCTTATGAGAACTGGGCAGACCGTTCATAGCTGCATCACCGCAGAACAGATTGCCATCCACCAGCAGAGAAATGGAATCCTCTGTATGTCCGGGTGTGAAAAGGATCTTACCATTCAGGACGCTTTCCACCCGAGCCAGATTCTCTGTATTCAACGTAATGATCTTTGCCAGATGCTCTTCACTGACTTTGGGGTAACGATGGTCACCGTTGCCCAGCAATGCCATCAACTGGCAGGATAGGTATGCCATTAGGGTACTGCAACCACCATCAAACCCTTTTTGCCCTTTCCACAGAACATCGATAGCCTTCTCGGGAGCAACAACTTGAGTCTGGGGATGGTTGGACATTCACTCCTCCAGAAAGCCCGCATGATCATCATGAGCGTGAGTCAAAAAAATGTATCGGATTTTTTCCGGCTGAATCCGCAATTTCCAAAGTTTTTCACAACAGACACATAGCTGTTTTCATAACCGGTATCAATCATCGCATAGCCATCCTCCACAGGATAGAGCCAGGTATTTACAATTCGGTTGCCCGCATTGTAAATCCACATAACATCACCTCGTATATTGAATGATACCGAAACAGTTTTCCTAAGTCAACCTCTGACGCCGGAATAATCTGCATAATTGAGGGAACTATTTGGATGGAGGTGTACCATGGAAATTATCAAGGTCTTACTCACATCTGCCCTTTCTGTTTTGGCTTTGTTTACGATTGCAAAGATCATGGGGCACAAGCAAATGTCCCAACTGGATTTCTTTGATTATATATCCGGTATCACCATCGGTTCTATTGCAGCAGAACTTGCCACAGAGTTGGAAGCACCGCTGAAACCGCTGATCGCTATTGCAGTGTATGGCGTTGTGGCGATCCTGCTATCCAAGATTACCAGTCTTTTCCCGAAGTCTCGGAAATATATTAACGGCACACCTACCATTTTGATGAATAACGGTAAACTTTATCGGAAGAATCTAAAAAAAGCCAAGCTGGACCTTAGTGAATTTATGGTCATGTGCCGGCAACAGGGATATTTCAATCTAAACGACATTCAGACAGCAGTATTTGAATTTAACGGCAAACTGAGCATCCTTCCCGTCAGCAAAAAGCGTCCTGCCAATCCCCAGGATTTGAACCTTTCACCCGAAGCAGAATATATCCAAACAGAAGTTATTATGGACGGTCGCATTCTGGACGAAAATCTTCAACGTATGGGTCTTGATGATAAGTGGTTACAGAAGCAGATAACTACCCAAGGCTACAAGAAGCCCCAGGAAGGATTTCTGGCCCTGTGTGACGAGAACAATCAATTGACAGTCTTCGCAATGGAGTAGTCCCCTGCATAGGATAATGCGGAAGCTGATATTATGAATGCCTGTAAACTGACCGCATCCATTACTGCCATCGCAAACTGGCTGGCTTGTCAGCTAAGCCAAGCAGAGTTAGAGTTGTTGGGTGTTCCACTAACGCAATTAGGCGACACCCTCCTGACCATCACAACGCAAGAGTGTTTGCTGCAGATAAGTAATGCCCCCTTAACCGACTGGGTTAAGGGGGACTTATTTTGATATTATCCGAGAATTGCCTTCAAATCCGCTTCAGGGGTAGTAATTGGAGCAATGTTAAACTCTTCTACCATGAAGTTCAGTACATTGGGAGAAACAAATGCAGGCAGCGTAGGGCCAAGGCGGATGTTCTTGATGCCTAAGTGCAGCAAAGTCAGCAGGATGCAGACGGCTTTCTGCTCGTACCAGCTAAGCACCATGCTCAGGGGCAGGTCATTCACACCGCATCCGAAGGCTTCCGCCAAAGCAATCGCAATCTGAATAGCGGAGTAAGCGTCGTTGCACTGGCCAATGTCCAGAAGTCTCGGCAAACCGCCGACGGTGCCCATATCCAGGTCATTGAAGCGGTACTTGCCGCAGGCCAGGGTCAGCACAACGCTGTCCTTGGGTGTCTGCTTGACAAACTCGGTGTAGTAATTTCTGCCAGGTCTTGCGCCGTCGCATCCGCCCACCAGGAAGAAGTGCTTAATGGCACCGGCCTTCACTGCCTCGATCACAGTACCGGCAACACTCATGACTGTATTTCTTGCAAAGCCGGTCATCAAAGTTTCACCGCCGTTAATGCCGGGGAAAGTAGTGTCCTTATCGAAGCCACCCAGCTCCAGAGCCTTTTCAATGACAGGCGTAAAATCCTTGTCGCGACCAACATGCCGCATCCCAGGATAGCCAACCACCTCAGTGGTGAACACCCGGTCTGCATAGCTTTCCTTGGGAGGCATCAGGCAGTTGGTGGTAAACAAAATGGGCGCAGGCAGGTTTGCAAACTCCTTCTGCTGATTCTGCCAAGCAGTACCGATGTTGCCTTTCAGGTGAGAGAACTTCTTCAATTCGGGATAAGCATGGGCAGGCAGCATCTCACCGTGGGTATAAATATTGATCCCCTTTCCTGCCGTCTGCTCCAGCAGGAGCTTCAGATCGTAGAGATCGTGGCCGGTGATGACGATGAAGGGCCCCTTTTCCACGGTCAGGCTCACCTGGATGGGCTCGGGATGTCCGAAGGTTTCTGTGTTTGCCCGGTCCAGCATCGCCATGCACTTCAGATTCACTTCGCCCACTTCCAGAACGATGGGCAGCAGTTCCTCCATGCCCCAATCGTCCTTACCGATGGCAAACAGCGCTTTGTGTAGGAATTTATGGATCGTCTCGTCCTTATAACCTAGGACAGCTGCATGATAAGCATAGGCCGCAACACCACGGATGCCGAACAGGATCAACGCCTTGAGAGAACGGATATCTTCATTTGCGTTCCACAGCTTGCTCATGTCGTAGTCGTTGTTCCGACCGCAGGCGGAAGCACACTTGAAGCATTCGGGAACCAGCTTTCGTTTCTCCGCCTCCACTTTGTCCATGATAGCAAGGAGCGCATCATTGTCAAAGTTTACATTGGTCAAGGTGGCAAACAAGCCTTCTACGATTACTGCGACGGTGGAATCGCTTGCTGCATGGTCATTCCCCTCGGTAGAACGGGCCAGACCGATCAGCGCACCGGTCAGCTTATCCTGGATCTGGGCGGTGTCGGCCTTCTTTCCGCACACTCCTGCCTTGCCGGCGCAAACCTTGCAGCCGGCGGTTTGTTCACATTGAAAACAAAACATATTGGGTTCTCCTTTGTTTGATGATTTGTCCGTCGGGACTAATGGTTACGATAAGTATACAAAGAAACGCCCTTGATCGATGTTGCAAATGTCACATCAGTCAAGGGCTGCTCCGATCAATATTCATTATAAGATTTTAAAACAGTTCTTATCATAATCAATCAAACCGTTATCCTTCATTTTTGCAAGCTCACGGGTCAATGCACTTCGGTCAACACAAAGATATTCTGCCAGTTCTACGCGACCTAAGGGACTTTCAAAATAGCGGGAGTTCTGCTGCTGTGCCTGGACGGAAAGGTATGCCAACAGTTTCTCCCGAATGGTTCTTTTGGAAACAACGTCAACCTTTTGCATCAAGTCGCGGTTCTTGTTTGCAATCACCTTTACCATGTTCTCAACTAAACGGTGATGAAATTCGCAGGCCATGGTGCAGCTGTGCATCACTCGGGAGAAGGGCATAAACATCACCGTAGCATCTTCTGAAACTACAAATGTGACCACAGACAGATTATCATTGCCGCAAGCAAAGGTTTCACCAAACAGTTCGTTTTGCCGAATCCGAATCAGCATAGTCTTATTGCCCCAAAGATCCTCTTTCACCATGTCCACACTGCCGGACAGCACGATGCCAATATGCTTCAAATTCTCACCTTCAAAGGCGATGATTTCACCCTTGGAATATTTGCTGACACGGTAACTGATGCAATGGAGCATAGGCTTCATATCCGAAGGCTTTATGCCATCAAACAAAGGGGACTTCAAATTATTGATCCAATTATCCATTGCAAATGCCTCCACGGGTGTTTAGATACACCTTCAGCTCAAGGAGCTTTTCTTCAATCAGCCGAATGGTTTTCAGAAAGGCTTCGTCATCCTTGCCGGAGGGATCATCCAAACCCCAATCTTCCCGGTGGGAACAGGGCAGGAACGGACACTGCACATTGCATCCCATGGTGATGACCACATCTACCTCGGGAATATCCGACAGCAGCTTGCTGTACTGGGTGGCTTCCATATCGATGCCGTGGACTTGCTTCATCAACCGGACGGCGTCCTGGTTGATCTGGGGTTTTGTTTCCGTACCGGCAGAGTAGCTGTCAAACACGTCGCCTGCCAGTTTCTTTCCCAGCGCTTCCGCAATCTGACTCCGGCAGGAATTGTGGACACAGATAAATGCAACTTTCTTTTTCATAAAATCCTCTGCTTTTTAACGGCATTCGTCTTCGGTTGTTGTTTCGTAGGGCCAGTCAATAATGCCGCCGAATTCTTTGACATTGGTATAGCCCAGTTTGACCAATTCCTCGGATGCGATTTTACTCCGTCTGCCGCTGCGACAATAAACGAGAATCAAAGCACCCTTATCGGGCAACTCCGTTTTGGCACGCTCTGCGATCTCGTATTCAGGGATGAGAATTGCATTTTTGATGTGTCCAGCTGCAAATTCTTCTTTGGTACGGGCATCAATGATAATATAATCCTTTTCGGTGTCCATAATGGTTTTAGCTTCCTGTGCCGTAATTTGCTGATAGGAATTTTCCATATTTTTCTCCTTTTGCGCACAGCCTGCAAAGCCGGTTAGACACAGCAAAGCGGCTAAGCTGATACTAACGATTCTTTTCATTCTTTTGCACCTTTATTCTTAATCTTGCAGATCATTTGCGTCATAGTTCCCATAGGACAAAAGGCACACCAAGTGCGGGGTTTATAGAGAACCATTACGATCAAGCCGATCAAGGTGGATGTAAGCATCAGACTATAGAAGCCGAAGGCAAACTGGGCGATCCAATTCGGCACAATACCTGGCGTATATGTCCATCCCCAGGGTACCCGGAAAGCCCAGAATAGCTTGATTGCTTCTTTCAGGCTTTCTGCGCCTGCAGCTACCAAATAGGTGTTGAAAACCATAATACCGAACATGGTTAAGAAAAAGGCAAGGAAACCGTAGCGGAACCATTTGGAGGACATCCATTTGGGTGTGGGTTTGTTTCTGGAACACTTACAATCGCCACCCAGTTTGGCAAACAACAGACCACGACCGCAGTAGCGGTTACAGAAGGCTTTACCGCCTCCCAGCAAAGCAATAAACAGCGGTACAAGAAAATCGATCATACCCAACCAGGCAAACAGAATGTTAAAGAAACCCAGCGCAAAATAGATGATTGACCATACCCAAAGATACTGATACCATTTCTTATTCTTCATTTTGCCCACGCTCCTTTATCTGGATGCATCCGACAGGACACACCTTTTCGCATTTGGCGCAACCAATGCATTTGCTATCATGTACCAGCGCATAGCACCCCTTGTGTACACAGATGGCGCTCCTTGGACAAGCAACACTGCAAGCACCGCAGGCAACACATCTGCTCTTGTCAACAACAGCTTTTTTCTTCATTCACGATATTCCTCACAATAGTTTTACTTGCATTGTGTGCAAATATATTCCGGAACGGTACGTTCGTGGATCACCGATTCATAGAGTCGCCAACCGCCCGCCAGATTGTAGCATTCAAAGCCGTAACCGGAAAGGATGCGGCAAGCAATATAACTGCGAAGTCCGGAATGGCAATGCACATACACCGGTTTATCCTTCGGCAACTCGCTTACTCTGCTTCTCAAGGAGTCCAAAGGGATATGCATAAAGCCCTCGATTTTACCACGACTAACTTCCAGCAGTGTTCTGGTGTCCAGCAGTGTTACGCTGCCGTCACGGGGAAGGCTTTCCACATCGTGCCAAAAGAACTGCTTTACCTTGCCTGTCACCACATTCTCTGCCACAAAGCCAAGCATATTCACTGGGTCTTTTGCGCTGCCGAAGGGTGGTGCGTAGCACAGCTCCAGTTCTGCAAGATCCGTGATCTTTGCTCCAAAACGAATGGCGGTAGCCAGTACATCCAGCCGCTTATCCACACCGTCAAAGCCCACGATCTGCGCACCAATCAGCTTCAGGGTCTTTTTGTCCCATAGCGCCTTGATGGACATCATAGATGCACCGGGATAATAGGAAGCATGAGAGCCAGAGTAAGTGTAGGTCTTGTCATAATCAACACCTGTGGCTTTGGCTGCTTTTTCATTGATGCCGGTGGTGGCTATCGTCATATCAAAAAGCTTCAGCACAGCAGAACCTTGTGTGCCCTTATATGCAGAAGAATGTCCGGCAATATGATCGGCGGCAATGCGACCTTGCTTATTGGCAGGGCCTGCCAGGGGGATAAACGCAGGTGTTTTTGTGATAAAATCCTCCACTTCCACCGCATCGCCAACGGCATAAATATCCGGCATGTTGGTTTGCATATGCCCGTTGACAAGAATACTTCCACGGGCATTGGTGTGGATACCGCACGCCTTGGCAAGGTTCGTTTCCGGGCGGACACCCACTGCCAGGATCACCATATCGGCCTTGATCTCGCCCTTTTGCAGAACGACCGTATTACCGCTGATTGCGGTTACACCATTATTCAGGTGCAGTTTGATGCCCTTGGATTTTACGTAGCGGTGTACATCTGCCGCCATATCAAAATCGAGAGGTGCAATCAGGTGGTCAGCGAGCTCTACTATGGAAACCTTCAGGCCCGCCATTGCCAAGTTTTCCGCCATTTCCACACCAATATAGCCACCGCCTACTATAACCGCCGAATGGGGATGTGCTGTTTCCATATACGCCTCAATCCGCATTGTATCAGGGATATTGCGAAGCGTAAAGACATTTGGTGAATTAGCACCTTCTATATTGGGGCGGATAGGCTCTGCTCCGGGAGAAAGAATCAGTTTATCAAAACTTTCCTCGTAGGTTTTACCTGTACGCAGGTCTTCCACGGTTACGGTTTTTCTTTCCGGATCGATGGACACCGCGTTGCTGAGCGTACGCACATCAATGTTAAATCTTGCCCGAAAGCTTTCGGGTGTCTGCAAAGTCAGATTGCCTTTTTCCGTGATTGCTCCGCCAATATAGTAAGGCAGACCGCAGTTGGCAAAGGATACGAACTCGCCCCGTTCCAAAATGATGATTTCTGCGTATTCATCCAGTCTGCGCAGTCTTGCCGCTGCGGTTGCACCGCCTGCAACACCGCCTATAATAATCGTTTTCATCCTATCAATCCTCCAAAATGGATCACCGCTTTAACAGCGCAGCTACCTCTGCTGCTTTCAGCACCTTGCCGAAGGCAACCACTTTGTTATTGACTACGATGGCAGGCATGGACATTACACCGTATTCCATAATTTTTTCCATATCTGTGATGTATTCCACCTCGACATTAAGTCCCATTTGATATACCGCTTCCTGTACATATTCGTACTGCTGATGGCAGGATTTGCAACCAGCGCCCAAGACCTTGATACAACAGATACCCTCCACGGGTTTTCCACAGCAGCAGGAAGCAGCTTCTTCCTGAGGCGTCGAACAGCAGCAGTTTTTTTCTTCCGTCCTGGGTTCTGCGCTACAGCAGCAAGAGGGAGTTTTCTTTTCTTCTTTCTTTTTAAACAGATTAAACAGTGCCATAATAAAACCTCCTAAATAATGAATCCTTGTATTGCGTTAAAGAAATAACCCACAATGATAATACCTACGGTGCAGATGGCCACGAAGATACCCAGCAGCTTCTGTTTTACTGCCTTACGGAGCATGATTATAGACGGCAGGGACAGAGTGGTAACACCCATCATAAAGGATAGAACAACACCGAGTAGCGCGCCTTTTGCAAGCAGTGCTTCGGCGATGGGGATTGTACCGAAAATATCCGCATACATAGGAACACCGGCTATGGTTGCCAGAATTACACCAAAGGGATTGTTGTTACCCAGTGCTTTGACAATCAAATCTTCCGGGATCCAGTTGTGGATGATTGCACCAATGCCAACACCTACTAGCACATATGGAAATACTTTCTTTGCGGTGGACACTACCTGCTCCCACGCATATTTTATGCGGTCACCAAAGTGCAGTTCCTTTTTCGGAATATCAATAGATTTTCCGTTTCGGATATATTCTTCCACCTCGTTTTCAAGATGCAATTTCTCAATCAGCGTGCCGCCTACAACGGCAATCACGAGACCTAACACCACATACAGCAGTGCGACCTTCCAGCCGAAAATGCTCATCAGCAGAACAAGACTGCCAAGATCCACCATCGGAGAAGAAATCAGAAAAGAGAAGGTCACACCCAGTGGCAGCCCTGCGCTGGTGAAGCCAATGAACAGAGGAATAGATGAACAGGAACAGAACGGCGTTACCGTACCGAGCAGCGCAGCAACAATATTCGCCCCAATGCCGTGAATACGACCAAGTATTTTCTTGGTCCGCTCCGGAGGAAAATAGCTTTGGATGTAGGAGATCACCAGGATCAGAAATCCCAGCAGCACCATAATTTTAATCATATCGTACAGGAAGAACTGTACGCTTCCTCCGATACGGCTTGTGGGGTCAAGTCCAACCAGTTCCACCAGCTTGCCAATCAGGCGGTTCAGCCAACGCATTCCCAGTATTTCATCTTGAATAAATGACCACATAATGACTCCTTTCATATCTACAAATTGAAAAGTATCGATTTGTATTGTTTTAAGAAAGCCGCACAGGGTATGTACGGCTTATTTCTCTTTACAGCTACAATCAGAAGGGATATTCTCCGGTGCCAGCAATTCTCGAAGCACCCCACGTAGGTGGCAAACGCCCTCGCAACAGATGGAGTAGTGCATCCACTTGCCTTCTTTTCTGCCGGTAACGATCCCAGCATCACAGAGGATTTTCATATGGTGAGACAGCGTAGATTGACCGATATTCAGTTCGTCCAACAGCTTGCAGGCGCACTTTTCTCCGCCATGGAGCAGCTTCAAGATCCGGATGCGGTTCTCATCGCCCAAAGCTTTGAAAATCGCCACTATATTCTTTTCGGGTCTCATTTCTGCCACACCTCCCATCGATAATTATCGATATGATAACATAACTAACCACAATTGTCAATCTTATTTGATTATCGGATTATCTTTCAAGCGATCATGATTACACATCGCTCTATTTCCAACACAGAAAGAAGTGGTGCGGCGCGTTGCCGCACCACTTGGTGCTTATTCTGCAGAGAACTGATCCTTACCAACAGAGCAAAGAGGGCATTCAAAATCTTCAGGAATATCCTCCCACTTGGTGCCGGCAGAGATGCCGCCTTCCGGGTAGCCCTGTTCCTCGTCGTATTCCCAACCGCAAACATCACATACATATTTCATAAGTGTTGCCTCCAATCCTTTTGTTTTCTTTAAGGTATGCTCATTATAGCAAATGATTCCTATGCGTTCAATAGCTTTTCATACAGAGAAGCTATTTTACTAAAGTATATATTTGCATCAACACTTTTTCCGTGATATAGTTATAGTATTTGTAATAACACTTGGAAATAAACTACGAGGACGCTTCAATATGGAACATTTCAGTAAAAAAATATATTTGAGCCTTAAAACGCCCACAGAAGAAGTCCCCCTCAGTGACGAGAAACGGATACGGCTTGCATTGGAGACCCTTGGCTATCCGGATGTATCGATACCTCTTTCTGTTCTGCGCAAGCTTTATCCAATGTGTCGGCATGCGAGTTTCGATATTACAGTGACGCTGGTCCACCGGGAAACAGACTGGGTGGTCACGGATGTGGAACCCGGCGATACCCGGCAGTATCATTACGGCCTGGCTGTGGATTATGGCTCTACCACGATTATCATGCAGCTTGTGGATCTGAATTCCGGCATAGTGATTGGCGAAGAAAAGGCAGTTAACGGACAAACCGTTTACGGAACCGATATCCTTACCCGCATTACATATTCTTTGGAAGATCCCTCCTATATGGATGATCTGCAGCGTGTAACGGCAGAAACCTTTGATCTTTTGATATCCCGACTTTCGGAGGAAACCGGGATCGAAGCCGCAAAATGCCCTATCATGATCCTTTCCGGCAATACCACAATGATCCACTTTCTGCTAAAGCTGAACGCCTGGACAGTATTCGCTTCTCCCTACGCGCCGGTCGCCTCCGATCCGGGCTTTTTTTGGGGCGGAGAGCTGGGACTGACCTTTGCTGGACTGGTATATATTATTCCTTCTATATCCAACTACATCGGCGGAGATATCGTCAGCGGTTTATTAACGCTTGGCATCCATAAGCAAGAGGAAACCTGTCTTTTCTTTGATATCGGCACCAACGGAGAGCTGGTGATCGGCAACAAAGAATGGATGATGGCAGGTGCCGGTGCTGCCGGCCCTGCATTGGAGGGCTATATCAGCCGCTTTGGTACGCGGGCAGGTCCGGGAGCCATTGATTCGGTGAATATCGAGGGCAGCAAGCTATCTTTTTCGACCATCGGAGGGCAAAAGCCTGTTGGCATATGCGGCTCCGGCATTATTGATCTGTTGGCACAGATGCGTCTGAACGGATGGATCAATATGGGAGGATATTTGAACCCGGAAGCTTCCTCCCGAATTATGAACATCGACGGCGAATGGGCAGTGGTGTATGCTCTGGCAGAGGAAGCCACAGACGGACAGCCGCTGTACTTCTCCCAGACGGACATTATGCAGTATCTGGATACCAAGGCTGCCGCCTATACTATGATGGAGTGCCTGCTGGAATCCACGGGAGTCTTATATGAAGATTTGGATAAATGCTATCTGTCCGGCGCATTTCCTGCTCACTCCGATCTGGAATCTGCCATTACCATTGGCATCTTCCCAGACCTCCCCAGAGACAAGTATTCTGTGCTGAAGAACACCTCTCTGGATGGCGCAAGAATGCTGCTTCTGGACCACGCTTTACTGAGAGAAGCCCAAGAGCTGATCGATAACATCTATTGTGTGCAGTTTGCCTCTATCCCGGATTTTCTGATTCGGATGCAGTCAGCAAAATTTATCCCTCACACGGATATGAGCCGCTATCCAACCGTTGCGGAGCGATTAAACCGGCAATTATAATATCCGTATCAAGAATAAAGAGCTGAATACACTGGACCACGGCAAACCGAGCACGCCTTCCCTACCCGGAACATCACGCTGGCAAACTGGGCGCGCTTATGCCTGGATACCTTTTGTGCTTCCTCCATCAGCGGAAACACCTACATCGGGTACGAACGGTACGTCCGGTTACACTTCGGAAAATTAGGCGATATGCCAATTTCGAAAATTACAAACATTACGGTTCAGGAGCACATTAACGACTTATCCCGACTTGGCGGAAAAGACGGAATGAGTGAGGCTTACCTTACGCGCGTTAAGGTCTTCTTGCACATGGTTTTTAATTACGCCATCCTGAACAAATTAATCGTTGTAAACCCAACCCTGGGCGTTAAGATCCCCAAAACCGGACCGAACGAAAACCGCTCCCTTACCAAGGAGGAAGAACTGCGGTTATTGCAGGCCGTCATGATTTCAATAAACCCTTTATGTTTATTGTGGCTGTGGCTTTGTATACCGGCTGCCGAAAAAGAGAACTCTTTGCCTTAAAATGGCGTCATATTGATTTCGAAAACAGAACCATCAAAATCGATCCTCAGCTCATACGGGAATATACTCCGTTTATCGAAGGCAAAACCAAAACGGTATACCAACCCAAGGCTCCCAAAACAAAAAACTCAAAGAGGCTTAGAAAGCAATATTAATTTAATGTCCATCTTGAAAACATTAGGGCATTCCAGTATAAAAGTCACCGGCAATATCTACATTCATATGACTGCCTCCCATCAAAAGGAATGCCTGTACAGGCTGGCAGAGAACGATTATAGGCTACAATAACTAGGCAAAAAAGGGCATATGCCGGGTATTAGGGCTTAAAGCAGCTGAAAAAATTTATCAGCAAAAGTCTTTATATCTGACAGCACTTCACAAATTCTTGTGGAAAAGTTTTCATTATTGTCTTGAGAAAAAAGGCGCACTGTGTTATTATTATAGTGTAGTAGTGTGCTCTTTTTCGCCAAGGCGGAAAGGAGTTCATCTATGGGAAAGAATCTCAAAGGCAAAGAATGTGGTAAGGGTATCTACCAAAGAAAGGATGGTCGATTCAGCGCAAGGTATATAAATAAAGCTGGAAAACGACATGAAAAATATTTCCAAACACTTCCGGAAGCACGCAACTGAGTAGAAGACGCGAAATACGCAGACAAGCATGAGGAAGTTTTTATAGCGACGGAAACCACCGTTGACGAATGGTTTGAATTTCGGATCGAGAATATCGTTGGCGACTTAGCACCCAACACGATACGCAATTACCGGGAGCGATACATCCGAAACATCCAACCTGTGATCGGAAAGATGTATCTGTCCAACGTCAAGCCGATGCACTGCAAAAAGGTATTCATCCTGATGGATGCCGATTATGCGGTCTCTACCATCCGTCAGACTTACATCACTATGGGTACAATGTTCAAAGCGGCAAAAATGAATGACCTGATCAGAAAGCACCCTATGGACGGTGTTCGCTATACAAAGCCCGTCCGTGCAAAAGATGATATCAAATTCCTGACACGGGACGAGCAGCGGATCTTCCTTGAGCAAGCAAAGCGTTCGCATAACTACAACCAGTATGCGCTGATTCTTGAGACCGGTTTGCGAACAGGCGAACTGATCGGTCTGACCTGGGACGCCATTGATTTTGAGAAACGGACTTTGACCGTAAACAAGACATTGGAGTTTCGGTACAAAAGCCAGACCTGGCGTGCAGGACCGCCTAAGACGCCGCAAAGCTATCGAACCATTCCGTTAACGGACAGAACTTACGAAATTCTCAAAAGCGTCTGGGAGAGCCGGGAGGGTCGCAAGGAGTCCCCAATTCTGTCGGAAGTATTGGAGTATATGGATCGTCGAACCGGACATACATCCAAACTCGTCATGCGTGATCTTGTCTTTATCAACTATCGCACCGGAGCACCGGCGAAAAACAGCTCTTATGATGCCCATCTGTATAAGCTGTGCGATGAGGCAGGCATCAAAAGATTTTGTATGCATGCTCTGCGTCACACTTATGCGACAAGAGCAATTGAAAGCGGAATGCAACCCAAGGTTTTGCAGAAGCTTTTAGGACACGCGAGTATTCAAACTACCATGGATCGATATGTGCATGTCACTAACGATTCCATGCTAAAGGCTGTGTCTTTGTTTGAAGAAAGCTCCCCCACTGCTACCGTATAAAAAGGTGTAGAAAAGGTGTATAAAAGGTGTATGAGAAAAACCGGGGAGCCGAAAAACCTTGATAAATAAAGGATTTTTAAGGAGATAGAAGAAGAAATGAAACTAGGTATCGTAGGACTTCCCAATGTGGGTAAGTCTACCCTGTTTAACGCTATTACCAACGCCGGCGTTCCTGCGGACAACTACGCATTCTGCACCATTGACCCCAACGTGGGCGTGGTCTCCGTTCCCGACGAACGCCTGGATTGGCTGGCGGAACTGCATAACCCCAAGAAGCTGACCCCCGCGGTCATTGAATTTGTGGACATTGCCGGTCTTGTGAAGGGCGCTTCCAAAGGCGAAGGTCTGGGCAATAAGTTTCTTTCCAATATCCGTACCACCGATGCCATTGTCCATGTGGTCCGCTGCTTTGAGGATTCCAACGTTACCCATGTGGAAGGCAGCACGGATCCCCTGCGGGATATTGAGATCATCAACCTGGAACTTATCATGGCAGACATCGAGATGGTGGAGCGTCGGATCGACAAAGCCCAGAAAGCCATGAAGGGCGGCGATAAAAAATTTGCGCGGGAGGCAGAGCTGTTCGCCCAGCTGCTGGAGCATTTGAATCTGGGCAAGCTGGCCCGGACCTTTGACGGCACTGAGGACGACATGGCGCTGATCGGCACCTCCGACCTGCTGACCCTGAAAAAGACCATCTATGTGGGCAACCTGGCAGAGAGCGAGATCAACGACCCGGAGAACAACCGTCATTTCATGGCTGTTAAGACTTTGGCAGAGGAAGAGGGCAGTCAGCTCATCCCCATCTGTGCCAAGTTGGAGGCGGATATTGCGGAGCTGGACGACCCCGAGGAAAAGGCTATGTTCATGGAGGAGTTGGGTGTCAACGAGTCCGGTCTGGACAAGCTGATCCGCAGCTCCTATGCCCTACTGGGTCTGATTTCCTTCCTCACCGCCGGCAGCGACGAGTGCCGTGCCTGGACCATCAAGAACGGCACCAAGGCACCCCAGGCCGCCGGTAAGATCCATACGGACTTTGAGCGTGGCTTCATCCGCGCGGAGGTCATCGCCTTTGAGGATATGAAGGCCTGCGGCACTATGGCAAATGCCAAGGCAAAGGGGCTGGTCCGCAGCGAAGGCAAGGAATATGTGATGAAGGACGGTGACATTGTCAACTTCCTGTTTAACGTTTAATGCCAATAACTTCCCCCGGTTGGAGTATTTCCAACCGGGGGGTTCTTTTCACTTAATTTCCGGCTCTCATATTCTCCACAGCCTGGTGGGCCGCGTTTTGCAGAACAGAGATTAAGTCCTCGGACAGGGTATACTCAATGCCGTTGTGTTTGTAGACAGGGCGGAAAGGATTGCCGATGCAGCTCTGCCCGGTCAGAGTCTCAAACCAGACACAAGCGTTCAAATACTGACCGCCACCGATATCGCCATCGTGGTAGTAGTCACCTTCGCCGTTGTTCACAGCCAGGCGGGAACACATAATCCCCACCTCCGGGCTCTGCCGCGCGATAATCCACGCCTGACCGGAGGGCACACGCAGTAATTTATGCTCTTCACAGGCAGCCAGGGTATACTCCCGAATCCGGTCCGCCATTCCCTGCTGCTGCTCCTTGGAGGTCATTTGGAAGCCATCCCGGTTAAAGCCGATGTCGTATGCCCAGATGTGCTGCATGTAAAACTCCGCATTGGGTACGCGCTTGCGGATCTCATCCACAAGGTATGTTAGGTAGGGGCGGTTTTTTTCCAAGGTGGTCTGGGCGGGGGCGGTGCGGAAGCTGGAGCTGCCATCCTGCACACTGATCAGATCCCAGTTTTCAAAGCTCAGGCATTGGTCAAAGGACACATTTTCCATAACCGTCTTGCCGTCTTTATCGTGGATAATCAGTTGGAAATCACTGTCCCCATTCTTCCAGAAATCATGCAGGCCCTTGATGCCTGCTCCATTTTTATACACATTGCAGATCCGGGCCTCAACACCCACTGCCGCCAACATTTCGTACAGTTCGTCGCAGAAATAATAGCTGAAGCTGGCAGCCGTCATTAAAACATTCAAAACGCTGTCCTCCTTTACGCTGTTATAGGATTTCGTAGTGGTCTGCTCCGGCTGGGCAGTATTGCCGCAGGCACAAAACTGCAAGACCATCAACAGGGATAAACAAAGACAAAGTATTTTTTTCATAAGCCCCCTCCTTTTTCTGCCATTATAGTGGATGTAACAGGCTTTGTAAAGTCATGTTTTCCGTTATAAGGAGCGAAGCTGCCAGAAAGCCACGGCGCTGGCAGCTGCCACGTTCAGTGAATCCACCCCATGATACATAGGAATTTTCACCGTATAATCACAGCCGGCAACCGTGGTATCCGCAAGGCCGTCCCCTTCTGTTCCCAAGACGATGGCCAGCTTGTCCACCGTTTGCAGCCTGGGGTCCTCTATAGATATGGAATCGTCGGTCAACGCCATGGCCGCCGTCTGGAAACCGTGGTCCTTCAATACCTGCTGCCAGTTATCGGGCAGGAATGTCCAATCCACTTGAAACACCGTTCCCATGCTTACCCGGGCGGACCGGCGGTACAGCGGGTCGCTGCAGCCGGGGGTCAACAGCACTGCATCCATCCCCAACGCCGCGGCGCTTCGGAAAATGGCGCCGATGTTGGTAGGATTCATAACCTCTTCCAATACTGCCACCCGTTTTGCCCCCTGCAAGACTTTTTCTAATGTGGGCAGCGGTATGCGCCGCATTGCGCACAGAAGCCCCCGGGTCAGCCGATACCCTGTCAACTGGGTCAGTACATCCATAGGCGCTGTATACACCGGCACATCGCCGCATCGCTCTATCGCCTCCAGTGCCTCTCCTACCATTCTGCTTTTCTCCACAAGGATCGACACCGGCTGATAGCCGCCGTCCAGCGCCCGCTGGATCACCTTGGGACTTTCGGCGATGAACATAGCGTTTGCAGGGTCAAACCGATTCATGAGCTGGGCTTCCGTCAACCGGGCGTATATGTCCAGCTCGGTTGCGGAAAAATCAGAGATTTCAATAATATTGGGCATAAATATTCTCCCGGACATTTTTCCCTCATTATAGATTGGAATAGAAAAAATGTCAAATTCGGCAAGGTAACAGCGACATATCCCGATTTATGGAACGGTTATGAACGGCGTGTTGGCAAACTAAACGAAAAACCACCAGTCCTGTTTGGAACAGAACTGGCGGCATAGGAATTTTTGTGTCTACTAACTATTGACTATTTCACTGTAAAGGACAGAGTTTTTTACATCTCAGCATCCTTCTGTGCCGGGGTGTCAAGCAAAGTACCCTTTTCTGTAAATCGGGAGCCGTGGCACGGACAGTCCCAACTATGCTCCTGGGGATTCCAGCGCAAGGCGCAGCCCATGTGGGGGCAGCGTTTTAGGGTAGGAATGGCAAAATCAGCCACAGTCGCCCCAATATTACACAGAAGCTGCTTGTGCAATACACTGCGGTCCGGGCGGAACGCCTGCGTCAAAGGATTCTCTCTTCCGCAGAGCTGGTCAGTGAGTACCCCGGCCGCCACCATGGAGTTGGTCATACCCCAGGCATTGAACCCGGCAGCCACATACACCCCGGGCATATTGGGGCTGTATGCCCCCACATAGGGTAATCCATCCAGGCTCATACAGTCCTGATTTGCCCAGGCATACTTTTGTCTGGCTTCGGGGAAATGCCGACGGACATAGTCCTGCACATAGGAAAAACCGCCGCCCTTTTTGCCGGTACGATGGTCGCCGCCGCCAACCAACAGCAAATCCCCATACCGACGGAAATACATACCCTGTCCATCCAGCTCTGCCAGGGTAGCGCCGGGGTCCGGCGCGTTTTCCAGCGCCAACACATAGGAACGGCTCTGATGCAGCTTCATAAAATACAAGCCCCGGCGGTTGATAAAGGGGAAGTGGGTGGCAACCACCACCTGCTCAGCCCGAACCGTCCCATGCTCCAGAACGGCAGTAGTACCCTCCAAATCCAGCACCCGTGAATTTTCGAAAATCTGCAGATCCTGTGCCGCGCCGGACAAAAACTTCAACGGGTGAAACTGCCCCATTTCCGGGTATTCCACCGCCGCGGTGGCATTTGGTGGAAAGTCCGCCCGCTCCGTGTACTTAGCAGGAAAACCAAGCTGCTTTACCACCTCTGCCTCCCGGCACAGCCGTTCCAAAGTGCCTGTTGAAAACTGGACAGAGGGCATATCCTCAAAGTCGCAGGGGATCTTCTTGGAAAGCTTACGGAAGGATTTTACCGCATCCAGATTTGCATGGAGATACGCTTTCGCGGCATCCACACCGTGATCTCTGACCATGTCCTGGTACAGATAGTCATGCTGGGCGGTAAGCACTGCTGTGGTTCTGGCAGTAATGCCGGAGCCGATCTGGTTTGCCTCCACAAGAACCACATCCTTCCCTGCCAACTGCAAGGATCTTGCGCATAATACCCCTGCCATACCGCCGCCAATCACCAACACCTGGGTACGCCGGTCCCCTTTTATCTCCGGATACCGGATCCGGCCAGCCTTTTCTTGCCAAACAGATTTCATATGACCACTCCTTTGCCAATAGTTTTCCCAAAAAAGAATGGTTATACCATAAACCCCGGGGACCCAATGGTTATGGGATCCCCGGGAGCTTTGTTATGTTTCGATTTGTGCCTTTGGTTCAAAAAACCCGGTATTCTAAACGAATACCGGGTTTTCCTTCTGGTGGGCGAGGCGGGACTTGAACCCGCACGTCCGCAGTGAACACTAGAACCTGAATCTAGCGAGTCTACCAATTCCACCACTCGCCCATATTTTGTCGAGCTGTCACTCAACGCTAGAGTATATTAACACGCTAGGTATGATTTGTCAACCACTTTTTCGCAGTTTTTCAAAAATTAATCCTTATAGTAAAGCATGCAATGACAATAGCCCTTGTAGTCCGGATCTGCGATTTGTTCCCGGAATTCCTTGCAAATGCATTTATTCTCCTCTGTGCGCTCCAAACGGCAGGGGCAGTAGCCGCCTGTGCGCTTCAAACCGTCCCGGACGGTCCTGACCATTTCCTTATCCTCGTTAAGCCGAACTGCCATAGTATCACTCCTTTTTTGCTCATTATAGCACACCAGCATTTAGCCGTCAAACATCCTTTTGTTGGAATGTGAGGCGTGTAATTTTCCTGTTTCTTTTTTGGCAAAAAAATGTTATACTGTAGAAAATTCTTTTAGGAGGACCATTATGGACTTTCTGCCTATTTCAAAACAGGATATGATCGCCCGCGGCTGGCAGCAGTGCGACTTTGTGTATGTCATTGGCGATGCCTATGTGGATCATCCCTCCTTCGGCCACGCCATTATCAGCCGGGTTTTGGAAAATGCCGGTTATACCGTGGGTATCATTTCCCAGCCGGACTGGAAAAACCCCCGTTCCATCGATGTGTTCGGCAGGCCCAGACTGGGCTTTCTGGTCAGCGGCGGCAACATGGATTCCATGGTCAACCACTATTCCGTTACCAAGCACCGCCGTAAAACAGACGCCTTCACCCCCGGCGGTATCATGGGCAAGCGTCCGGATTACGCCACCGTTGTCTACTGCAATCTGATCCGCCAGACCTACAAGGATGTCCCTATCCTCATCGGTGGCATTGAAGCCAGTCTACGCCGGTTTGCCCATTATGATTACTGGTCTGAAAGTCTGAAGCGCTCCATACTGTTGGACAGCCAGGCAGATCTGCTCATGTACGGCATGGGTGAAAAGACTGTGGTGGAGGCGGCTGACGCGCTGAATTCCGGCATGGATGTGAAGGACATCACTTACATTGACGGCACGGTTTACCGTGCCCAGGAATTGGATGACAGCCTGCCCACCATTGTGCTGCCGGATTACGAGAAACTAAAAAAAGACAAGCGCACCTATGCCGAAAGCTTCAAACTCCAGTACGGCAACTGCGACCCCTTCACCGCCAAACGGCTGGCACAGCCATATGGCAAGGAATTTGTGGTGCAGAACCCGCCTCAGAAGCCTTTGACCACCCAGGAAATGGACGCAGTGTACGCGCTCCCCTACTGCCGCACATGGCATCCCAGCTACACAAAAGCCGGGGGCGTGCCTGCCATTGAGGAAGTCAAGTTCAGCCTGGTAAGTAACCGTGGCTGTTTCGGCGCTTGCTCCTTCTGTGCTCTGACCTTCCACCAGGGCCGGATCATCCAGACCCGCAGCCATGAATCGATTCTCCGGGAAGCGGAGGAAATGGTCAAGGACAAGGACTTCAAGGGCTACATCCACGACGTGGGCGGTCCTACCGCCAACTCCCGCCACCCCGCATGCGATAAGCAGCTTACCAAGGGCGCTTGTCCCCACCGGCAATGTCTGTACCCCACCCCCTGCAAAAACATGCGGGCAGATCACTCGGATTATATATCCCTGCTGCGGCAGCTGCGGAAACTCCCCGGTGTGAAGAAAGTGTTCGTCCGCAGTGGTATCCGGTTCGACTATCTGCTGGCAGACAAAAAGGATACCTTTTTCAAGGAGCTTGTCCAGCACCATATTTCCGGACAGCTTAAGGTCGCCCCGGAGCATGTAGCCGACAAGGTCCTGGATCGGATGGGCAAGCCCAGAAAGGGGGTCTACAACCGGTTTGTGGATAAATACTTTGCTCTGAACAAGCAGTATGGCATGAATCAGTTCCTGGTGCCCTATCTTATGTCCAGCCACCCCGGCTCTACTCTGAAAGAAGCTGTTGAGCTTGCTGAGTACATCCGGGAAATGGGCTACAATCCGGAGCAGGTCCAGGACTTCTATCCCACCCCCTCTACGCTGTCTACGGTGATGTACTACACCGGTCTGGACCCCAGGACCATGGACCGGGTGTACGTCCCCACAGACCCCCAGGAAAAGGCCATGCAGCGGGCACTGATCCAGTACCGCAACCCTAAGAATTATTATCTGGTGAAAGAGGCGCTTTTGAAGGCACACCGGGAAGACTTGATCGGCTCCGGCCCCAAATGTCTGATCCGCGCCGTTCCCCCCCGGCAGGGCAAGACCGCCCCGCCCCCCAAAGCCAGCGGTAAAAAGCCACCCCAAAAGCCGGTCGGAAGAAAGCCGGCACCCAAGGTCACAGCCAAGAAAAAACGCAGATAAATACATTCCCACGAACAGTCTGTTCGTGGGAATGATTTCATTATCGCCACCATAGAATGTTCCATACATCTGAATTTGAGGTGGTACTATGGAACATACGACAAACAGCATAACCGTCCGGGGCTGTCTTGTGGAGCTGCCCCGGTTCTCCCACGAAAATCATGGGAGGCAATTTTACCGATTTCTTCTGGAAGTCCCCCGGCTTTCCGGCGCTGTGGATCTGCTTCCGGTGATTGCGGAGGACCGGGTATTGGAGCAGATCGACCCATGCGCCGGCGCAATGCTTACCGTCAGCGGGCAGATCCGCTCCCATAACCAGCGCACGGAAGGCGCACGGCATCTGCTGATTTTTATTTTCGCCACATCGGTGGTGGCTGAAGACGGAGAACCTGTCAACGATGTAATTTTGGAAGGCCCTCTGTGCAGGGAACCCACCTTCCGGCGTACGCCCTTGGGAAGAGACATTTGCGATGCCATGCTGGCAGTTCCCAGGGGCTTTCGACGGGCGGACTATCTGCCTTGTATTCTCTGGGGCCGCACGGCACAGGAAGTCTCTGCCTGCCATACCCGGGATTGCATCCGCATTTACGGCAGGCTGCAAAGCCGCATCTACACCAAGCTCACCCCGGAAGGTCCACAGGAACGCACCGCCTACGAAATCTCTGCCCTGAGTGCGGAAATCCTAGATGAGCAGATTTAGCATGATACATAGCACACACCCTACAGCGGTCGGCAGAAAAAATGCCGCCGCTGTTTTTTTTACGGATCCGGTCTCCCGGTACACTGTCATCAAGGTAGTAGAACAAGGCCAATGAAACAGGGTAAATACCATAGTGCAAACAGCCATCTGCCAGGTCATAGACTGGAGCAAAAGCATTTGGGATGCCCCCGGCACAGCCTGCAGGCTGCCTGCCTGTGTCAACGTCATCAGGATTACCGGAATCAGCAATTCATTGGCGGGCAGCGAAAGAATAAATCCCAAAAGGATCACGCCGTTCATACCCATAAGCCGCCCGAAAGGCTCTAAGCACCCGGAAATTCCGGTGAGTAGGCCCGTATTAGAAAGTAACCACAAAACCGCCCCTGCGGGGGCTGCCACCCACAGAGCTCTGCCGGCGATAAACAAGGTCCTGTCCAGCAGCGACCGGACAAGGATCTGCCCAAGCCGGGGGCGGCGGAAGGGCGGCAGCTCCATGAGGAACGTGCTGGGCTCTGCCCGTAAAACGGTCTTGCTCAGCACCCCCGACGCTGCCATCGCTCCCGCCACCCCCAAAGCCACGCAGGCCGCCACCACAAATGCCGCTCCCGCCTGGGGAAAGAACAGGCTTCCCAACAAAATAAGTGTGGGAAATCTGCCGTTACAGGGGACCATGGCATTGGTGAGGATGGCGCACAAGCGTTCCCGGGGCGAATCTATAATCCGGCATCCCATTACACCCACAGCATTGCAGCCCAGCCCCATGCACAGGGTCAGCGCCTGCTTGCCGCAGCCGCCGCAGCGGGCCATGCAGGGATCTAACAGGAATGCCATTCTGGGAAGATACCCCACATCCTCTAAAACTGTGAACAGTGGAAAAAAGATCGCCATGGGCGGCAGCATCACCGATATGACCCTGGCACACGTAGCGTATATTCCGTCCACCAGCAATCCCCTGAGCCATGTGGGCGCACCCCCCAGCCACAAGCTCAGCCACCCATAAATCCTGTCAAACAAGCGCTCCAAAAGGGCACTGGGATAATTGGCACCCCAGACGGTCAGCCACACGATGCCCAGCAGCAGCAAAAACATCAGGGGCACCCCAAACCGGCGGCTGACCAGTAACCGATCCACCTTCCGGGCAAACCGGTCTGCGTCCTGCCCGTTATTTACCACACATTGGGCCGCAATCTGCTCTGCTGCCGTCACCGTATCGTCCCAGTCTGTTCGCTCCAACCGGGGCATCTGCCTTGGGGTAATCTGTACTTGCGTCAGCAATTCCTCTATACCCACTCCCTGTCCCGCCGCTGTCAGAACCACAGGCGCGTCCAACAGCTCTGACAGTTTTTCTCCGTCCACAGTCATGCCCCGTCTTTTTGCTTCGTCTACCAGATTGACGCAGATCACCGTAGGAACGCCAAGTTTCAGCACCTGCAGTGCAAGGATCAGACTTCTCTCCAGACAGCTTCCGTCGCAGACCACCACCGTACAATCCGCTTCCCCGGATTGGATAAACTCACCGGCGATCCGCTCATCCTCCGAGCTGCCCTCCAGGGTATAGGTTCCGGGAAGATCCACCAGAGAAAACCGCACACCCGGGCGCTGCACCGAGCCCTGGGCAACCCCCACAGTCTTCCCCGGCCAATTCCCCGTATGCTGCCGCAGCCCGGTGAGCCGGTTAAACAGGGTGCTTTTACCCACATTCGGGTTTCCTGCCAGTGCCACCGTCAACTTCTGTTCCTGCCCCCCGGTCATCTTGGCACCACCCAGATCTTTCGCAGGTCCCGGGTACGCAACGCCACCACAGTTCCCCGGAATTCCACCGCCGTAACCTTGCCGCAGGGGGTCCGGTAGCGGCAGGAAACGGTTGTTCCCGGAATTAACCCTAAGGATCGGAGCCGGCTTTTCAGCCACGGATCTGTATGTATGCGCAGAATCACACCCCGTCTGCCCACACACAAACTGTCCAGACTGGTTTCCATAGGCATCTCCTCCCTTTCATCGATACACCATCTTATCCAGCCGGGGCATGACCTGTGCAAAAATTTCTTTGCATCCGACAAAGTTTATGCTAAAATCAGTACATAAGGAGATGAATTATGAAAAAGAAAGTTCGTGCTATACTGGATATTCTCGCCCACCGTTACCCGGATGCCCCCTGTGCGCTGCATTATCAAAAGGACTATGAGCTGATGATCGCCGTGCGGCTCTCTGCCCAATGTACCGATGCCCGGGTGAATCTGGTAACACCGGCGCTGTTTGCCGCCTACCCCACCCTGGATGCCATGGCAAACGCCCATATTTCAGATGTGGAAGGCTACATCCATTCCTGCGGTTTTTACCGGCAAAAGGCAAAGGACATCGTACTTGCCTGCCAAATGCTCATTGACCGGTATGAACGCAAGGTCCCCGATACCATGGAGGATCTTCTTCGCCTTCCCGGCGTTGGCAGAAAGACAGCAAACCTGCTTCTGGGGGATATTTACGGGAAGCCCGGCAGCGTAGTCTGCGACACCCACTGCATCCGCATTTGCGGCAGGCTGGGACTGAGCAAGGGCAAAGAGCCGGAAAAGGTGGAGCGGCAGCTTCGTGCCATCCTGCCCCCGGAGGAAAGCTCTGATTTCTGCCACAGGATCGTTCTGTTTGGCAGAGAGGTCTGTACTGCCCGTAACCCAAAGTGCGCAGATTGCCCCCTTTCCCCCTTCTGTAACGAAGTAAACTGAGCATACATCCCCCCTTGTCCACATAGATTTGGGACAAGGGGGGATATTCTTGCGCCGAAAACTTCCTATTTTTTACAGCGCTCTGCTGCTTACCGGGGTGAATCTGCTGCTGCGGCTGGTATCCACCTCCTTCCAGGTTTATCTTTCCGGACGGATCGGGGCTTCCGGCATTGGTCTGCTGCAGCTTGTTATGTCGGTTGGCACTTTGTCCATGACCGCGGGCATGGCAGGTGTCCGCACCGCCACCATGTATCTCACCGCCGAGGAGCTGGGGCGTAAACGCCCGGGAAATGTTACCTGGGTGCTGTCGGGTTGTGTGTTATACAGCATTGTGTGCAGCGGCGCAGTGGCACTGGGGCTGCAAGTTTTTGCACCATTTCTGGCAACCAACTGGATCGGTGATCCCCGTACCGCCGACGCCATCCGGCTTTTTGGCTGTTTTGTACCCGTAAACTGCCTGTGCGGTGTGATGGTGGGTTATTTCACAGCAGCCAACCGGATCGGTACACTGGCGGCGGTGGAAGTTATTGAACAGCTTTTTTCCATGGCCATTACCATGACTACCCTGACACTGTGGGCAGGAAACGATCCGGCAAAGGCATGCCAAAGCGTGATCTTGGGCAGTGGCATCAGCGGATGTCTGACCCTGGGCTGTCTGACGGTGCTGCGCCTTTTGGAAAAGCCGAAAACCGCACCAGCCATTCCTGTAACAAAAAGACTTCTGCACATTGGTGTGCCATTAGCCCTTGCTGACGATCTGAAAGCCGGCATTTCCACCACAGAAAATCTGATGGTCCCCAAACGACTGGCCCTATACCCCGGCGCTACAGATCCCCTCGCTGCCTTCGGAACGGTGTGCGGCATGGTGTTTCCGGTGCTGATGTTCCCTGCTGCCATTTTGTTTGGCTTGGCGGAGCTTTTGATCCCGGAGCTTGCCCGGTGCGCTGCTGCCGGCAGCCGAAATCGCATCCGTTATCTGGCAGGCAGGAGCCTCCGGGTGGCAATTCTTTACGGCTGCTGCTTCTGCGGTTTGGAATTTCTTTTAGCAGGGGAGCTTTGTCAAACCCTTTACAGTAGCACGGAAGCAGGCCGTTATCTGCGGCTTTACGCCCTGCTGATCCCCATGCTTTACTGCGACGCTATTACAGATGCCATGACCAAAGGTCTGGGGCAGCAAAAAGCCTGTGTGCGCTACAACATCATCACCTCCGCAATGGATGTGATACTGTTATTCCTGCTACTGCCCGGTTACGGCATGATGGGCTATTTTTTCAGTTTCCTTATTACCCACCTGCTGAATTTTGTACTGAGCCTAAGAAAGCTGCTGCAAATCACGGGGAAGGTTCTCCCCCTCAAAATGCCCCTTTTGGCATTTGGGGGCACCCTCTGCGCCATCTGGATCTGTGGACATGTCTACCACCCCATCCTGCGGATTGTTGTGTTTCTTCCCGCATTTATTTGCATCCTCTGCCTGCTGGGTCTGCTCAACAAAGAAGACCTGCAATGGGTGCGTGGACTTGTTGCAACCCAACGCCGACAATGACTGCTTCCATTTGCTATAGTTGTTGCACCATATTTTCTATTTATTTTTCCTTTTTTCTGTGGTAGTATAATGGCATACTAGGAGGAAATCAGGTAATTTCTATGAAACAACTGTTACTGATCGTAAATCCCATCGCCGGGCAGAAAAAAGCGAAAAAGCATCTTGCGGATATTATTGATGTTTTTAACCGGGCCGGTTACACCGTTATTACCCACATCACCGCCTGCAGCGGCGACGCCGAAACCGCCTGCATCCAGTATGCCAACCAGGTGTCCCTGGTGGTGTGCTGCGGCGGCGACGGTACTTTTAACGAAACCGTTTCCGGTGTTATGAAAAGCGGCTGTAAACTACCCGTCGGTTATATCCCTGCCGGCTCTACCAACGACTTTGCCGCCAGTCTGGGGCTGCAGCCCACCCTGGTCCAGGCAGCCCGGGATATTATAGAGGGTTCCCCCGTCCAACTGGATGTGGGCTGTTTTGGCGGCAAATATTTTTCCTATGTTGCCTCCTTCGGCGCTTTCACTCGAACAAGCTATACCACACCTCAGAATATGAAGAATCTTTTGGGACACGCCGCCTATGTACTCAGCGGCATTCAGGAGCTTTCCCAGTTAAAAGCCCACCGGCTTCATTTCCAGCTGCCGGACGGCAGGATCATCGAGGATGATTTTCTATTTGGCGCGATCACCAATTCCACCAGCCTCGGCGGGATTCTGTCTCTGGCTCCGCAGGTGGTAGATATGTCCGACGGCATGTTTGAAATGTTTCTGGTCCGGGCGCCCAAGGATCTGTTTGAGCTTGGGGAATGTGTAAAGGCGCTGCAGCAGCAGACCTACAACTGCTCCATGATTACCTTCCTGAACACCCGGTCAGTTCAGGTCACTGCCCCGGCAGATCTTCCGTGGACTCTGGACGGCGAACTGGAGCCGGGCCGCAGCCATGCAGAAGTTACCTGCCTGCACCACGCTATTGAAGTATACCGTAGAGGGTGATACCATGTCTTTTTTTGAACTTGCAAAAGCACGCTACTCTGTGCGAACCTTTAAGCCCCTCCCTATTGAGGAAGAAAAGCTGACAAAAATTCTGGAAGCAGGGCGCATCGCCCCCACTGCCTGCAACTATCAGCCCCAGAAGATCTATGTGGCAAAAAGCGAAGATGCCAGAAAAAAGCTGGCACAGGTGTGCCGCTGTACCTTCAGCGCGCCGGTGATCCTAGTGGTGTGCTATGACCGGGACCGGAACTGGAAAAGCAACCTGATGCCCGGCTACGAATCCGGTCAGACCGATGCTGCCATCGTTTGCACCCACATGATGCTCCAGGCTTATGAACTGGGGATCGGCTCCTGCTGGGTGGGACTGTTTAACGCCCAGGAGGTTTCTGATATACTGGGGCTTCCGCAGAATATTACCGTATCTGCCCTGCTGCCCATGGGCTACCCCGGGGATCACGCCAAGCCCGCGCATCTGCATGACGAAATTCGGGAATTTGCCGACACTATTGCACTAATATAATCATCGCCCGGAACTGAAATAATACCGCAAAATAAAAATGTCATTCCGACCAAGCGCAGCGCGTGGAGGAATCCGTACCCCTTACCAGAAGGGCGGATTTCCCCACGCGCTGCGTTCACTGGAAATGACACATATGTGGTATTATTTTCGTTCCGGGCTTACTGATTAGCCTAGCCTGAGCAATATAATCCGAACCCGTTTCTTCAGCCGTGTGAACGCCCTGATGCATCGTTGCCGCATTTTGAAGGGTACAAGACCCATCCGCAAGCGCCGCCCTACCTCAGAACGATCACACGGGCTCAGAAATCTGCGACCTAAGCGGGATGGATGATTGGTTCAGGCAATCTTTAATGAAGCAGATGGGCTGACGCCCATCAATGAATAAAAGGAAGTCTGAGCCGATCAGACGCCCGCTTAGGCGGGTTCGGATTATATTGCTCAGGCTAGCCGGATGGGATTGCCCAATACCTGCCGATCACATATCATCTGCCAGGGTTTTGCGTTTTTTCCAAGAGCCGGACAAGAAGTAGATCATACCGGGGATAGCACAGCCATAGGCTGCCAGGCCGTAACCCAGTACGAAGCCGTAGAAGCCCCAGTTCAGGAAAATGCCGAACAGCCAGCTCAGACCGATCCGCAGCACCACACCATCCAGCAGCGCCAGGGTCATGCTCATTTTTGCGTTGCCGATCCCCTGGATAAAGGCGCTGCTACCGCGCATAACCGCCAACGCCGGGAACATCCACAAAATCGCCTTGATAAAAGTACCGGACATTTCATGGACCAGCGGGTCATCGGAGAATACCATAAACAGCTCCTTGCCAAATAGCAGGTACGCCGCCATGGACACCAGGGTTAAAACACCGGAATACACCCAAGACCAACGGACCACCTGCACGGAGCGTTTCTTCTCTCCGGCGGCGATATTCTGGCTGATCATAGGCATCGCCGCGTGCTGGATACCCTGAGAAATTTTATTGATAATATCGTCAATTCTGCCGCCTACACCGAAGGTTGCCGATGCCACCACGCCCACATCGTTGATCATAGAGTTGACGAACAGCATAGAAAGGTTAATGCAGCCGGATTGGATCGCCATGGGTGTTCCCAGAGTCAGGATCATTTTGGAATACTGTTTGCTCAGAAGGAAGCTTTCCTTCTTAAAGTCAAAGCCAAAGGCTTCTCTGTGGCGGAACAGATAGTACAGAGAGAACAGGAAAGAAACCGCCTGGCCGATGATGGTTGCCCAGGCAGCGCCTGCCACCTCCCAGCCCCAAACGCCTGTAAACAGAATGTCCAGCACCAGATTCACGGCCGATGCAATACCAATAAATAGGAAGGGCCGTTTGGAATCCCCCATGCCACGCAGTACTGCAGAGACCATATTATATCCGGCGGTAAAAAGCAGTCCTGCGCCGCAAATGACCAGATAATCCGTAGCATAATCATAGGACTCGGTGGGTATGTTCATTACATCCATAATCCATGTCCGTGCGCCCAGGATCACCACTGACAGCGCCACTGCCAAAATGAGGATCAGCGTGAACAATGTACCAATGATCCGGTTCATTTCCTTCCGTTTGCCTGCGCCCAGCGCCTGAGACACCAGGACCTGTCCGGCGTTGGAAAAGCCCAGGCAGACCATAGTTGCAAAGTTCAGAATCTGACTGCTCTGGGACACAGCGGAAAGTCCTGCTGTACCTACATACTCACCAACAATAATCATATCGATGGTGCTGTAAAGCACCTGTAATGCATTGGACGCCATGAAGGGCAGCGTGAACAAAAGCAGTTGTTTTGCCACATTGCCCTGGGTAAAGTTTTTCGCAATTGTTTTTCCCATAATATCCCTCTCTCCCACTGGGTATTTTACCACCCTTTTGGTTTTTTGCAACCCCATGCTTCTAAATTTCGCTTACAAAATGGTAAATCTGCTGCGGTGGAAATCAATAACACCGTCTTTTTTTAGCTTGCTAAGCTCCGCACTCATGGCGCTGCGCTCTACGCCCAGATAATCCGCCAGCCCCTGCCGGTCATAGGGGATGGTAAAACTGTCGCCACCGGCCTGCTTTGCCTGCAAAAGTAAATACGCCATCAGCTTTTCCCGGGTAGTCCGGTTGCCGGTGATCTCCAGTTTTTGGTGAAACTCCAGATTCCGCCGAGCAACGATCTGCAAAAGATTATAGATCAGCCGGCTGTGGAAACAGCAGGCATTGGAGCAGCCCACAGTGATGCGCTGACAGTGGACGAACATCACCCGGCAAGGCTCCGCTGCCACCACACTCACCGGTAAGATTTGCTGGTCTGCGCAGGCAAAGCTTTCGGCAAACAGTTCCCCGGCTCTCAGACTGGAAACGATACTGCGGTTGCCGTAAAAGTCCTGCCGGACAACATGGGCGCTGCCGGACAGAAGGATTCCCACATGGGTGGCCCGCTCCCCTTCTGCCAGAATTTCCCCGTTTTTGTTTACTGTGCGTACCACCGCACCCAGGCAATCCAGCATCCCGGGAATATCTCCATCCTCAATACCCTCAAATAAGGGACACTGTTTTAAAATCGGTAAATATTCTTTCATAACCCACCTCATTTGTTGGATTTCCAACATACTTATCCGCCTCAGTATAGTATACTGAAGCCACAAAGTCAAGGAGGTTGATGCTTATGTTAATGGAAGGCTGTCAAGCAAGACCCAGAACCCCTACGATCCACGAAAAAATATGCCCCCAATGCGGCAGTATTATCGAACTGTTTTCCATCGACACGAAAGTAGCCTGCGAAAACTGCGGCTTCGTGGCTTACAACGATACCCTAAGCTGTGTCCAATGGTGCGAATACGCCCGGAAGTGTGTGGGTGATGAAATGTACGAACATTTGATGAAGGTTGCAGCATTGCAGAAAGAAAAAGCCGCTGAGGAACGCAGACAGAAAAAGGAGGAACATTAATGCTTAGAAAAATCATTCGCATAGACGAAGAAAAGTGCAACGGCTGCGGTCTGTGCGCCAAAGCCTGTCATGAGGGCGCGATCGGTATGGCAGACGGCAAAGCCAAACTCCTGCGGGAGGATTACTGCGACGGGCTGGGCGACTGCCTTCCCGCCTGCCCTACCGGCGCCATCTCCTTTGAGATGCGGGGGGCTCCCGCCTACAACGAAGCCGCAGTTCTGGCAGCGAAAGCAGCAGCCCAGCCCTGTACTGCCTGTCAAACCGCTGCCCCGGCAGAAAACCGACTGGCAAACTTCCCGGTGCAGTTGAAGCTGGTACCGACTAACGCGCCATGGTTTGACGGTGCAGACCTGCTGATCGCTGCAGACTGTACCGCATACGCCTACGGAAATTTCCATGCGGATTTTATCCGTGGCAGGATCACCCTTATTGGCTGTCCCAAGCTGGACATGGTGGACTATACCGAAAAGCTCACCGCCATTTTCCGTCAGAATAACATCCGCAGTATTACCGTAGTGCGGATGCAAGTCCCCTGCTGCGGCGGTCTACCCTTCGCGGTAAAAAATGCCCTCGCCGCCAGCGGCAAAGAAATACCGCTGGACATCATTACGATCTCCAGCGGCGGCAAAATCCTGTAATTCTAACTAATTACGGCAGCCGGGCGATGAGCCCGGCTCCGTTGTTTTTCAGCCATTTCCGGCAAGTATCGTATCCCGGCATCGCCCCGGCTACCTCCGCCCAAAAATCGGCGGAATGGTTCATTTCTTTCCGGTGGCATAGCTCATGGACTACCACATAGTCCAGCACTTCCGGCGGCGCCAGCATCAGCAGGCAGTTAAAATTCAAATTACCCTTGGCGCTGCAGCTACCCCACCGGGTCTTTTGATGGCGAATGGTGATGCTGCCGTAGGTAACGCCTATCATAGACGCAAAATGCGCTGCACGCAACGGAATCTGCCGGGCAGCATAAGCAGTCAGTTCCTTCAGTTCCTGTGTGGTGAGCTTCTGAACTGCCTCCCGGGGCTTGGACAGCTGTTTGGCAATCCATGCACTCTTGCTCCGGACAAACGATTCCACCTGCCAGGAGGGTGTCCTCCTGGGACAGCGGACCTCAACCCTGCCATCGGGCAAAATGCAGATCGCTATGGTGCGGCGATCTGTTTTTTTTACGCAATATGTAGTTTCTGCCACAGCGACCCCTCCCAACAAAAAATGGCCGGTCTTTTGACCGCCCAACATAATTATTATATCAAGGAAACACCGGCGCTGTCAATGGTTTTTTACTCTCCGGAAACCAAATTCTGTGATTTGCACGAAAACTTATTGTGCATTTTATACAGTTTTACATATTGCAAATACCATTATATTGTGATATATTATAGACACAAAGAGGTGATACCAATGTACAAGTAAGCAAGGCTCACAATCAAGTCGGGGGGCAGCGGTTATCGGTTTTCAAAATATACAAAAGGTAAGTAATCAACAATCAGCAAGTCATAAATATCAATTCTCTCCAATTATATGTCCATAATCAACGAATAACAAGTAATGCATTATTAACCAACCGAAACCGGAAGAAGACGACTTGAAAACGGGTGGAGCCGCCCAAGGACGATCCTCATCAGGGAAATGTTCCCACACATAAGAGCTTCCCGCTGCTGGGAATGAAGTGATGTAGTCGTGATTGAGGAATGGATTTCATAAGGGATGAGAAGATCGTCAAGAATCTGTAGAAAGCGAGGTTAACCAATGATGTTAGATATCAAGAGTGAACAGAGATGACCCTTGGTCGGCAGATGCTTAAAAAGCACTCCGGTCAAGGGTCATTTCTTTTATATTGGTATTACACCTTCCCACCGGGGAAGGTTCTTTCTTTGCTAATTCCGATTTGTTAGTCAGAATACCACCGTTGTGCCGGTGGAGAGGTAATGAAGGCGGTCTGCCATGATTTCCTTCATGGTCTCATACTGCGCTAAGCCAGTGCAGTGGCCGGTGAAATACACCGTGTGATAGGTCAAAAGCGTCCGGGCAGCGCCAACCACCACATCCCCGTCTGCAGGTTGCCTGAAAAAGTGGAAGCCGCCCACCAGTACATCTGGCTGGAACCAGTTGGCAATATTCAAAATACCCCTGTGGGAGCAGCCGCTGAACAGCACCCGCTTCCCTGCTTCCTGAATCAGCAAATAAATCTCATGGGAAAAGTCATCCGGTGTCAGACTGCCTTGGCGCAAAACTGTCAGCCCTGCGGTATCTACAGGCGCAACCCCTTCCCGGTCCTCCCAGGCATATAGGGTCAGCCCCTGCCCCAGTTCCAGGGTTTCCTCCACGAACCGGAACCGAGGGTGGTTCAAAAGGCCCGGCATGATACCGATAAAGGTATCCTCCGCATTATAGTGAGGCTCTCCCGCTTTGCGGTGCAGGTACACCGGGGCATGGTCATTTACCTCAAAAAGCCGCGTAAGACCGCCACAATGGTCATTGTGGCCGTGTGACAAAATCACAAGGTCCACCTGTGCCAGATCGATCCCAAGCTTTTGCGCATTGTTCGCAAAGCTGCCGGATGCGCCGGTATCAAAGAGGATCTTCCGGTCCATCGTTTCAATATACAGGCTCAATCCGTGTTCCGTAAGCAGGTTTTCCCTTTGGGTCGTGTTTTCCATCAGTGTTACGATCTTCATAACATCACCAGCCTTTGGGCTATTGTAGCACAAAATGTTGTTTCTTGCAAACAGGCGCGGTTTATGCTACAATTTCCTATTATAAACAGGAGGTTGATTCTATGGATCACAGCATATGTGCGGCAGAATTGTTTTTGGAGGGCTACAACTGCGCCCAGGCGGTGGCAGTGGCTTTCTGTGATGTTACCGGGATGGATAAGGAGCAGGCGGCAAAGCTGGCATCTTCCTTTGGCGGCGGTATGGGACGGATGCGGGAGGTTTGCGGTGCGGTCAGCGGTATGTTGATGGTAGCTGGTCAGCTTTACGGCTACGCAGCGCCGGATCAGACTGCCCAGATGCAGCACTACGCCCTGGTGCAGGAGCTGGCAGGAAAATTCCAGGAGCAATCCGGCTCTATTATCTGCCGGGAAATTCTGAAAAATCCCCCCTCTGACCCGAAACCCACACCCAGAACAGAGGAATTTTACAAGCAGCGTCCCTGCGCCCGGCTGGTGATCCTTGCCGCTCAGCTCCTGGACGAATATATTACCACCCACCCGGTATAAAATCTCTCTGGAATAAAGGATTCACTATGTTTGGTTTGGGTACAATTATAAATGTAGCCGCCATTGTTTTGGGCGGCATTTTGGGCTCACTTTTTGGCAAGCTGCTGAAAGAACGCCACCAGGATTCTCTTTCCAAGGCCTGTGGCATCTGTGTTCTGTTCATCGGCATTGGCGGCGCGCTGGAAGGAATGCTCACAGTAACAGCAGGCACTGTTGTAAGCAGTGGCAGTCTCTTGATCATCGGCTGTCTTGCCCTGGGTGCGCTGATTGGTGAGCTTCTGGATCTGGAAGGGCTGTTTGAGCGATTCGGTGCCTGGCTGAAGGTCAAGACCGGAAACAGCAGAGACAGGCTGTTCGTGGAAGGTTTTGTAACCGCATCTCTGACAGTCTGCATCGGCGCTATGGCCATTGTAGGTGCCATCCAGGACGGACTTCTGGGGGATTACTCCATTCTGCTGACAAAGGCCATCCTTGACCTTATCATTATCATGGTTATGACCTGTTCACTGGGCAAAGGCTGCGCCTTCTCCGCCATACCGGTAGCCATTCTCCAAGGCAGCGTTACCGCGCTGGCGGTACTAATCAAACCGGTGATGACCGAGCCTGCCCTGAATAATCTTTCCATGATCGGTTCTATTCTCATTTTTTGCGTTGGGGTGAATCTGGTCTGGGGCAAAAAGATCCGGGTAGCAAATCTGCTGCCGTCTATTGTTATCGCCGTAACCGCAGCCTTCCTCCCTTTCTAATAAAAGCATCCCCCGAACAGTCAACTGTTCGGGGGAATTCTTTAATCGGACAGCTTGTGGATAAACAAGCCGCTTCTGAGCTTCGGCTCAAACCAGGTCGATTTGGGAGGCATGATAGCACCGGCATCGGCAATATCCATCAGATCCTCCATAGTCGTGGGGAACATGGAAAATGCCACCGCCATAGAGCCGTCATCCACCCGGTCAGACAGGGTATCCAGTCCACGGATACCGCCAACAAAGTCGATGCGCTTATCCGTACGGGGATCGCCGATCCCCAGAACAGGATGTAATAGATTGTTCTGCAAGATGGAAACATCCAGTCTTGCCACAGGGTCAGCGGCATTAAACGTGCCTTCCTTTGCTTCCAGCAGATACCACGCGCCATCCAGATACATACCGTAGGTATGCTTCTTTCCCGGCTTCAGAGCGCCCTCGCCTGCGTAAGGTGTAACCGTAAACTTTTCGCCCACCTTCTCCAGGAACTGCCCTTTGGTATTACCGTTCAGATCTTTAACGATCCGGTTATAGTCCATAATATAAAGCTGCTCATCCGGGAAGATCACCGACAGGAAGTAGTTAAATTCCTCACTGCCGTCATAGTCCGGCTTTTCCTGGCGGCGCATCGTACCCACCCGCACAGCGGAGGCGCTGCGATGGTGGCCGTCGGCGATATAGAGATAGTCGATGCCCGCAAACTCCCGGCAAAGCTGCTCCACAACCGCATCCTCGTCCACCACCCAGACTGTATGACCAATGCCGTCCTCGCTGACAAAATCATACACAGGCGCTTTTGCTTCCATTACCGAAGCAACCAACCCATTGATTGCGGTCTTTGCCCGATAGGTCAAAAAGATAGGGCCGGTGTTGGCATCGCAGTAGTCCACATGATTGATCCGGTCCTGTTCCTTATCGGCCCGGGTCAGCTCATGTTTTTTGATGATATTGTTCCGGTAGTCGTCCACCGCAGTGCAACCTACAATGCCGATCTGGGCGCGGCCATTCATCACCTGCTTGTAAATGTACAGGCAGGGCTTTTCCTCCTGCACAAATACACCTTCAGCAACCATCCGGTTCATGTTATCCCGGGCCTTTTCATACACCCGAGTATCGTACAGGTCTATGGCAGGGTCAAGATCGATCTCCGCCTTATCCACATGGAGGAAGGAATAGGGATTGCCCACCACCATCTGGCGGGCCTCCTGACTGTTCATCACATCATAGGGCAGAGCTGCCACCCGGGCAGCAAGCTCCGGTGTGGGACGGATCGCCTTAAACGCTCTTACAACCGCCATTACTTATGCTCCGCTTCAAATTTTCCCAGGAAATCCACCAGTGCAGCGACACCCTCCTTGGGCATAGAATTGTAGATAGATGCCCGGAGACCGCCGACGGAACGGTGGCCCTTCAGATTGTCATAGCCGGCCTTCTTGGTAGCTGCCACAACCTCAGCGTCCAGCTCCGCGGACGCAGTAACAAAAGGCACATTCATCAGGCTTCTGACTTCCTTATCCACAGTACCCCTGAACATCTTGGACTGATCCAGGAAATCGTAGAGGATCTTTGCCTTTTCCTCGTTCATCTTGTTGACAGCTTCCAAACCACCCAGGCTCTTAAGATACTTGAACACCTTGCCGCAGCAGTAGATAGCCCAGCAGTTGGGGGTGTTGTACATGGAATCGTTGTCTGCATGGATCTTGTACTGCAGGTAGGAAGGCAGGTTGTCCAGATCGTCCCGGATCAGATCCTCACGGATGATCACCACCACCATACCGGCAGGACCCACATTCTTCTGCACGCCGGCATAGATCAAACCGTAGTCAGACACATTGCAGGGCTTGCTCAGGAACATGGAGGACTGATCGGAAACCAGCACATGGCCCTTGGTGTTGGGCAGAGTCTGCCAGGTAGTGCCGTGAATCGTCTCGTTCTCACAGATGTACACATAGTCCGTATCCTCGGGGATCTCCAGGTCAGAGCAATCGGGGATATATGTATAGCCCTTATCCTTGGAGGAAATTACAGTAACCTCGCCAACCTTCTTGGCTTCCGCAATCGCCTTCTTGGACCATGCACCGGTCTCAATGTACACAGCCTTGCCGTTCTTCATCAGGTTCATGGGGATCATGGAGAACTGCAAGGTTGCGCCACCCTGGATAAACAGGACCTTATAATTGTCGGGAATCTGCATCAGATCCCGCAGATCCTGCTCTGCCTCCTTGGCAATCTTATCGAACACGCCGGAGCGGTGGGACATTTCCATAACGCACATGCCGCTTCCTCGGTAGTTCATCATTTCATCTCTGATTTCCTCCAGCACAGCCTCCGGCATCATTGCGGGACCTGCGGAGAAGTTAAAAGTACGATCATAATTCATTTTCTTTTCCTCCTTGCTCGCCCTGTTTTAGGGTATTGTACATAGTATATCACATATTTGATATTTTTCAACTGATTTCTTGGGAAATGTTTTCCCACTCTGCACAACGTTAATTTCTGCATATATTAGGTGTTTTATAACATCTGTATGCCTTGTTCGCTGGTAATATAACTTAGGACGTCTGTATATTGCTCTCTTACTTATGCAGGCGAGCAACTAATTTCTCAAATAATTTCTCCAATTTCTCATGCTTGTCTGCAATTGCTAAACTGTTTAGATGTAGCCAATTTGTGCTTAAAATAACTGTATTTATGCAACGGCAGGAAAGATTTAATTTATTAACAAATGGGAATTTGACAGTAGAAGGGTGGCTGCCGAAGCAGCCACCCTTGGCGCTATTGGTTTATTTGTTATGCGTTCTGTGCTTTCTTTCTGCAGATGACCAGCACCGCCAGGCAGGTAACGCTCAGCACCATCAGTCCCGCGATCAGCGGCGCGTTGAAGCTGTCGCCAGTCCTGGGTGTTTCGGTTGGCTGGGTTGCGGGTGCGCTAGGCTGGGTGGATTCCTGTGGCTTTGGTTCTGTGGGCTGCGTGGGGTTCTGCGGCTGAGGATCGGTGGGCGGCACCGGCTTGTCAGCCTGGCTGGTAACCTCATTTGTGGTGTAAGTATTTACACCGTCCAGGATCACCGCGGTATTGTTGATGGTGCCACCATCTGCATCCACCTTCACCTGGAAGGAGACGGTTACGCTTTCCCCCTTCGCCACATTAAGCACCCAGTTCACATGCCCACCTGCGTAGGTTCCGCCGTGGGACGCAGAACCTTCTACATAAGCGGTATGCTGGGGAACGGTATCCATAATGTCCACTTCCACAGCTTCGCCGGTGTAGTTGGTATATGTGATGGCGTAGGTCAGGGTATCGCCGGGGTTGACCTTCTTGCCGTCAACACTGGTGGTGCCGTCTGCGCCGAACACCTCTTTTTCCGCTGCCTTTGCAAAGGTTGCGTTGGTAAATGAAGCCTCAGTGCTTACGGATACGTTGGATTCGGAGGAAACGCCGGTAGTCATATCGGTAATGACCGCTCTGAGCTGACCGTCGCCGATGTCGCTGACATGCACCATGTAATTGTACCGGGTGCGGTCATATACAACGTTCTCAATAGGATCGGATGCATCCTCTGCCAGGGTGTAGAAATAGGTGCCTGCGGCGGTAATGGTGATGGGTTCAAAACCGAAGCTGCTGCCGCTGTTCTTCACCGCTGTACCGGTGATACCCTCAACGCCGAAGGTATGGTCCGTTTCGTACAGCTTGAAGGTAAAGGTGTTGTCAGCCAGGTCCGCGCCCTCCAGGGTCTTGGTGCCGCTGAAGGTAACCTGCGCAGCCGCGGGGGTGTAGGTGTTCTCGAACCGGATGCCCTGGGGCATCTGTGTGCCATTCTTGTCTTCCACAGCTACCGCTTCCACCTTCAGCTCCGCGTTTTCATCCACCACCTCTACGGTTACGGTAACAGGCTCGTTCACGCCAGTGTAGGCAACGCCGGGGGCCTTTTCATTGGCGGCAGGCTCTGCTTCCACCACGGTAAAGGTATAGGTGCCGGGAGCGGTGAAGGATACGGGTGTGAAGGCAAAGCTGCCGTCGCCCTTATTGGTAACCGTTTCCATCCGGGTCTGGCCTTCGTACAGCTCGAAGGTGAACTCCCCTGCCCTGGGCGCCCGTCCGTGAAGGACCTTAACACCCTGGAAGGTGTACTCCGTGGGAGCAGCCTCGTAGCTGTTGACAAAGACGATGTCTCCGCTGGTGTCGCTGTTGTGGCCGATCTTATTCACTGCCACAGACTTTACCAGATTCTTACCGTCCACGGTTACGGTAACGGTTATATGGTAGTGGGTAGTGTCGTAGGTAACGCCGTCGGCATTTTTATCCACCTCACGGACCACATAGTAATGGGTGCCGATCTGGGTGTAGGTGATGGAGGAGAAGGTGAAGCTGCCGCCCACATTCTTTACGGTTTCCTTGGGGCTGCCGGTGATGGCAAAGGTAGTATCCGTTTCGTACAGCTCAAAGGTAAACTCATCGTTGACCGGTGCTCTGCCCTCCAGAACCTTGGTGCCGCTGACGGTGTGGGAGACGGAATTCAGCTCGTAGGTGTTGCGGAAGGTTGCTTCATTTGTAGCCACGTCATCGATCTTCACCGCCGCGGTCAGAACGCCACCGTTTTCCACTACGGTTACGACCACAGTCCGGGGAGCGGTATCGTAGTGCATACCTGCCAGAGCGCCGCCCACCTCGGTGAGGGTGTAGGTGTATTCGCCCTGGGCAAGCTCGGACAGGCGGATGGTCGCCTTGCCGGATGCGTCGGTGGTAACTTCGTAGGTATCGTTGGCATCGTTTTTATTCACCAGAGCGAAGTGGAAGCTGTTCAGCGCAATGGCAACACCAGTCTCGTTGGTCAGTTCCTTGGTGATGTTGATGTCCGCATGGGTCCGCTGCACATCGTAGATATTGGTGAAGTTCTTGGTAACGGTGGTGCCGCTGACAGTGGTGTTGGCGGTATTCTCCACTGCATATTCCAGTGTTCCGTCGGCGTCGTTGTCGGTGATCCGGACCAAGAACAAGCCTCTGGTGGAATCGTAGCTCATGCCGTCGGTGGTTCCCTCCGCCTCGGTTACGCGGAAGTAGTGCTCACCAATGCCCAGAGATTCGGTCAGCGGCTCATCCAACAGGAACTGATAGCTGTCGCCTGCCTTGGCGGTGGTTCTTGCCAGTTCCTCGTAACCGCTGCCGATGTAGTGGCTGAGTACGAAGGTGAAGTCCTCCTTGTCCACATCATAGGTGCCGTTGACATCGTTCAGGATCTTGGTGCCGGTTACGGTAACCTGGGGCTTAATGGCGGTATAGCCATACTGGTTCACAAAGTGGGCATCGTGGTCGCCGCCTGCATCCACAGTATCGGAAACGGTTCCGGTGGTGTCGGTGTAGCCTGCCACGGTAGAGGTCTCGGTTACGGTGTAATCAGTTCCCTCCGGCAGACCCAGGATGGTGATGGATTCATCGTTTTTCAGTTCCACAGTGAAGCTGCCGTCTGCGCCCACAGTAATCTGGGTGCCGGTAAACCGGGAGGCATTGGCTGCGTCTACCCCATAGGTCTGGCCTGCCAGAGCGGCGGGAAGCTGGACCTTGAAGGTGAACACCTTGTCCGCCATGGCGGCAGGGGCATCGGCAAAGTTGTGGTCGATGTCCTTAATAACAGTCAGATCGCCATACTTATTGGGGGCATTGGTAATCACCGCGGGAACAAACTGTGCCACAGGATTTGCAGTATCCAGAACCTGGGACAGCGTGGGAACGGTAACAGAAGCGGTAGACTGGGACGCTACCTTGTAGTAGTCGCCGTCAACGACTTCGTCTATTTCGCATACCGTGCCTGCGGGGATGCCGCTGATATAAACCGTCTGGCCGGCCTTTACGCCTACTGCCAGCACATTGTTGCTGTAGGTAAAGTTAACGGGGTTTCCGCTGCTGTCCGCAACGGCGGGGTCAGCCACCACGCCAGCAGGCACTGTAACAGTCAGTGTGTAGGTATCCCCGGCGTTGCCGATAGTCTCGGTAACTGCCTTGGTCAGGGCGATACCCGTCTCGATGTCCACAGTCAGCTTGGCATTGTTGCCCAACCAGACCACCACATCGTTGTCATTGTGGTCCAATGCCCGCTCATAGGTATAGGTAGGTGCGTAGCGGATCTGCGCAGTATCGGTATCGTTGGAATCCTTTTCCACCGTCATATTATGCAGACGGCTGGTACGCAGAGAACCAACACCAAGCACCGCATAAAGCTCCGCATTGGGATTGCTCTGCAGGTAGGCTGCCACCATAGCCGCAGTGGCTACCTTGCCGTCATTGAGATACTGACCGGTAGCGTTATCATAGAACGCTACAGACTCCTTCAGGTAGCGCCACTCGGTGTAGACCAGGTAAGTAACTTCTTCGGCGGCGGTGGCATCGTCGGTGGTATCCGCAGTGGGATGGTTGTAGGTTACATAGGTGTAGACCTTGTCATCATCCTTGGCTGCCAGGTAGTCGGCATAGGTCATCCAGGTTAGGTCGTAAGCCGATTTATCCCATACGATGCCGTATTCGTTATTGGGGTTTATGGTAACGGTGCTGCCGTCAGTCTTCCTGGTGATCTGGGTGAAGATACCCTGGTTAGACTGATGATAGTAGTATCTGTTTTCCGCAGAAGGCTGGAAGCCTACATGGGCATCGCCAAGCTGGACCGTACCGCTGTTATCCGCAGGGTTTTCTTCACCATACTGGCTGCCGTAGAAGGTAACGGTACCGGCAGCGTCGTCAATATGCCCATAGCCACGGATCTTGGAAACATCGATCTTACCGTTGGGCAGAAGTATCTCAGAATCCAAGCCTACGGTGTAGTACACCCGCAGGGGATCATAAACAAACTCGGTGATGGTGGAAGTGGTAATGTTGCCCACGGTCTGGATATCCACATGCTCCATGATAATGGGCAGGATCTCCTGGTCGATCCGGATCTCCAGCTTCTGGGTGCCGTCTGCTTCTTCGGTTATGGAGATACGGATATCCTGAGCAGTATTCCAGGCTTCCTTGGTGGTGGGGTTGGTGCCGGTGGCGGTATCCACCGTATAGGTGCCGTCGGGATTCTTGATAACATCGTAGGAAGCGCCGAACAGCGTAACCGCCTGGATCTCCTTCACCTCCATATGCTGACCGATAAAGTCAACATAGATCAGCGGGGTGTTCTCCACACCGGTGCCGCCTTCCACGACGGTGGTGGAGGAAATGGGATTAAACGCAGCGGAGGACAGCTCCTGGTATATCTGATCGAACACAGATTGCAGATTTGAGCTAGCTACTGGGTAGTAAGTATCCACATAGTTAATATTCGCAGAAATGTCGCTGTCGGTGATCCCGCTTTGGGGATAATCATGACCGAACCGGAAGGTATAGCTGCTGCTTCCCCAGCCAAAATTGCTGCCGCCGCTGGTCTCGGATACATCACTGCCGGTAAGCCAGGTATTGACGTAGGTATCGTAGGCCTCACGAATGTTGGCGTTGCTGTTGTCTGCGTTAAAGTTTGCGCCGGGGTCGATGATCGCGTTGGAGCCGTCGGTGGAGGAAAGGTCCACGCCCACGCCGTAAACTACGGGAGCCTTGCCGTAGTGGTCTTCCACCGCAGCTTTATTATATGCAGCGCTGAGCAGGGTGCTCAGTGCGATCATGGGGTCAATGTCATTGCTGTAGTACACCTGACGGACGGTGGCATTATAGCCATCCATATACAGTGTATCCTTAGCTGTGTTCGCCGCGCCGTCGGTCAGCAGGATCACCACCGGCTTGCGCTTTGCGGTATCGGAAGCACCTGCCAGCATTTCCATCGCCAGATCGAAGCCCGCCTGGGTGTTGGTATAGTTGGCATAGCCGTTACTCTTGTAGCTGCTGTTGATCACCTGATCGTTATCGTTATAGGCAGTGATCACACCGTTGCTGCTGCCGGAACCGGTGTAACGGTTCACCTTCAGGACCACACCGTTATCGTATGTACCGAAGGGCAGGACCGTAGATGCGTTTTCCGCGTAAGCGGTAATGCCCAGGCGCACATCGTTGTTGTCCAGCAGGTTCGTAAGCAGCTGGTTTGCAGCTTCGATGACCTTCTGCATCCGGGTAGTACCGCCGGAGGTGGTGTTCATGGAGACAGAGTTATCCAGCACCAGAACCACATCCATAGGACCGGTAGATCTGGTAACCTCTGTGCTGCTCATGGTGGAACCAAGGGCAGAGAAGATCACCTGGAAGGCTTCGTCATCAGCAAGAGATACCTCAAAGGACGAGCCTGCCTTGCCGGAGGTATTCAGCACCGCGGTATCGCCGTCCAGGTAGGTGGATCTGTCTACCCACACACGGCCCGCATAGCGGTTACCGTCAGCATCGGTGCCCATCATGGTTTCCCAGGTATAGGCCGTACCCGGATCGGCAACGGCGTCTCCCTGTACCGCAGCAGCGGCCCGCATGGGCATGCCGGGCAAATATGCGGCGATTATAGCGATGCACAGCAGCATTGCCAAGACCCTCTTTTCAACGGTATATACTCTTTTCATATTACACTCCTCCTGGTGATTCTTATTCTTCGCTTCGCTTGTTTTCCGGACAGATGCAAATACCTAAAAGCTCGTCTCCGTGCAGATAATAATGGCACTCTGCACAGTCGTTGAATCTTCCGGTCTTACCCTGGTAGTGCTTACAGATGTCCTGCATCTTGGTTACGAACGGAAACCCATCTGCCGTGTACTGCGGTTCTTTCAAAAAGTCCGGGTATATGGGCATGAGCTCTACTGCGGGATTTTGCCGTTCCCAATCCTCGTAGTAGCCGTAGTATAATGGAAAGCTGTACCCGTGCAGGTCTATCACCTTATACAGTGCACCTTCCCGAGGGTGGGGGGTATCACGCATTTCATCGTTGTTTAATATACTGGCTATCATGGCCAACGCCCTCCTCCTTACAAAAACATCCTAGTATACTGTTTTCTACCAACAGTATACCAGGATATTTCTCTAATCAGTATTACCTTACGGAGTTAATTAAGGTTATTTTTTTCAAAGCGTATATATCTTTTTTCTGGTTTCGAGGACATCAAAGGATAGCCGCAAATTCGTCTCGGCTGACACCGGTCTTTTCCGAAACAATGCGAACCGCCTGCTTCACGCCGGACAGAGACATATGGAGCTTTTGCGCAATTTCACTGTTTTGCATACCGAAGGCGGCAAGCTTCGCCACCTCCCTCTCCCGTTTTGACAGAGTGGTAGCCAGATTCTTGCCACGGACATTACCGCTGAGCTTGGTCCAGCCCTCGTTATAGACCTTATAGAGCTTCTTCACCTCGTCCCATATTGCCGGGTCCACAGCACAAATCCTTTGTTCCAAAAGAGATTCCAACGTACGGCAGTATTCCGCCAGAAAGCCGTATAACTGATCCGGTAGCACCAGCGCTAGTGCCCGGTCGATGTGGCGGACTGCCTGCACATCATTGCCACTATAATGGTAAATAACTGCGCAGGTCATCCGCAGATACGCCTCCGCCATTACAGAATTATCCGCCATCGCCTGGGAGATCATAGGCTCTACCGTAAAGGGCAGCATAGTCATCAGCGACAAGCCCTGAACGCCCTGAAGCTGAAGCTGTTTCGTTGCCACCGCATAGCCTGTCGCATACAGATACTTGGCGTAATAGACCTTTGCGGCAGGCAGGGAATCTCTGTGCAGCGGCTCAAAACACCCAATCTTGAACCACTCTGGGAAGGAGGAAACATCGTAGAGCATACTGTCAACAGCGGTAATGGAAAACAGCATAATATCCCGGTCCTGGTCTGTCTGCGCAGGGGCTTCTGCAATATGCTTTTTCGCTCTGCGCCACATAGAAAGATCTCCGTGCCAGATGGCACACAGGGCCAGCAGCATACCCGCGGAAAGCACCGCATAAAAACCGGAGTGTTTGCCCAGCAAATAGTTTGCGGTCTCGTAGACCTTGTCGATCTGTCCTCTGGAATAGGCGATCTCCGCAGCAAACAGCACCTGTGCTTCATGCGTACCCGCCAGGGCATCCATAGCCTTTCGGGCGCTTCCGGGTTCGCTGTAAAGGTCGGTCATGTACAAAAACGGGGTTTTACGGGGCAAAGGCATATTACTGTTGAGTAGTTCCGCCACACTTGTTCGCCCGGCCTTAGTTCTGCCGTCCACCGGGCGCTTTGCGCTCTTGGGAATCATCCAATCTCTTCCAAAGCGTACTGCGCCCTCGATCTTGCCGGCAGCGCACAGCGTCTGCACTCTTCGGGTGGAAACACCCCACTTTCTCGCTATATCTCCAATCTTCAAATAGTCCATATTCCCAGCCTGCCTTATGTACAGTTTGCTTTCGTTCGTTTTGGCGAACTACTTTTATTCGTCTTACCGTATATTGTATCATTCGTCATGGCGCACAGTTTATTATTCGTTTTAACGAACTTTCTTTTAGTATATATTACCCCACCACAAATTGCAACCCCACAGAAACAATTCCTTTTGTAAATTCCCATTTGACGGGTAGTAGTGTAGGGCGGGGGCTTGCCCCCGCCCTACGCTACATTGCAAGCAGCAGCCCGGTAAACAGGAATTTGGCAGCAAAAGGGCGGCTGAAAATCAGCCGCCCTTGGGTGCTTATTTATTTCTTAGGCTTTTTGATCTTGTTCAGCTGGGCGTTCAGGTCCAGCAGCTGCTCCTTGGTGAACTTCACATTCATCATTCCGCCTGCCATGGTGATCAGCCGCAGAACGGTAAAGCCGTTCATCATAGTCATCATGTCCGGGGTCATTTCAAAGCCCATGACCTTTCCGTCATTGCCCTGGCCCTTATCCTTCTTGCCGCCCATCATCTTCGCCATCAGACCGGCAAAGATCAGCTTGCCACGAACGGTGGCCAGCACATCGCCCATCTTGTCGTTCAGAGACAGGTAGCCCTCCGGTTCTTCCACGTCGAACCAGTTGAGAATTGCGCCCTCCTCCACCAGGCGGTAGGCTTCGTTAAACGCTTCCACCTTGCGGATAACACTCTCGTCCTTCAGTTCCCCGGAAACAGCAACCAGTCTGGTTTCACCCACATTGGGAACGTCAAAGTTAAAGAAGTGGTCCGCAGCTTCCTTCACGCCCAGAGAAACGCCGTTTGCAAACAGCTCCACGGCAGGCTGGTTGGAGTAGACAGTTACCTTGGTAATGTCTTCCACACGGTCAACATAGCGCTTGCCGCACAGGTGGACAAAGGGCTCGTCAGACAGCCATGCCTTGTAGGCATAGAAGGAATCCTTCTTGTACTTCCGGTCAAAGGTAATCAGGCCCTTGTGATTCTGGCCGTTTTCGCCGCCCTCATTACGGGCATCGGCGCCAAAGTCAAACATATTCCACACGTGGGTAGCCCACATATACTTGCGGGTAAACAGCTGCTTGATCAGCTCCTCATGGTAGTACGCCTGGTATTCCTCGGTGTAATCGCCCTGGCGGGGATCGGAGGTATGCCAATCCAGCGCTTCACAGCCGTACTCGGAACAGCCGATGGGAATGTTGGGATGCATGGCGTGGAACTTGTCGAACCAGGGGCCGTTCATGGAAGTTTCGCCGCCGTACCAGCCGAAGTAGTGGTTATAAGAAACCACATCGGGGATCTGCAGATAAGGATCGTCCATCTTACACATGGACACCGCCGCAACAGTGGTCAGACGGGTCTTATCCATTTCATGGCACAAATCGTTCAGGATCCGGTGGTTTTCCAGCAGGTCCTCGGTGCTGCCACCGATGGAGATCTCATTGGAAAGGCCCCAAACCACGATGCTGGGGTGGTTGTAGTTCTGCGTTATCAGTTCCTTCATCTGGGAAATGGTATTCTCCCGTCCTGTGGGCATGTGCTTGGAGATATAGGGAATCTCCGCCCAGATCACCAAGCCCTTCTCGTCGCACAGGTCATAGAAGTACTGATCGTGCTGATAGTGGGCAAGACGGATGGTGGTAGCACCCATCTCCATAATGAGGTCAATATCCTCCTCATGGTGCTCCGGCAGCAGCGCGTTGCCGATGCCCCAGCGGTCCTGGTGCCGGGAAACGCCCCGCAGGGGGTACTCTTCCCCGTTGAGGATAAAGCCGTTGTCCGGGTGGATCTCAAAAGTACGGCAGCCGAAACGGGTACATACGCTGTCCAGCACCTTTCCGTCCTGCAGCAGCTCTGCCTGACAGCAGTACAGGTAGGGATCTTTGCGGCCATGCCACAGGTGGACGTTGGAGATCGTCAGCTCTGCGTGGGTGTCGGCGGTTTCCGTCTGGGCGATTACATTCTTCTGAGCGTCATAAACGGTATAGCGTACTGACTGACCCAGCTTGCCGTTGGTAATATAGGTATCCACCCTAACAAGCGCGTCAGCGCCCTGGATCTCAGGAGTAACGGCAACGCCGGGGCCGCCGTAGTAGTCAAGATCAAAGTGGCTCTGGGACACACAAATCAAATTCACATCCCGGTACAGGCCGCCGTAGAAGGTGAAGTCTGCCATCTGGGGATAAACCACCTCGTTGGGGCTGTTGTCCACAGCGATCACCAACAGGCTGTTAACCCCCAGCGCCTCGGTTATATCCACACGCCAGGTAGAGTAGCCGCCGTCATGGTGGGCAAGCTTCTTTCCGTCCATATACACATCGGCAGAGGAATTCGCGCCCTTAATTTCCAGGTAATACCGGTCTGCCTCGGGCAGGCGCATCTTATTCAGGGTCTTGGCGTAGTAAGCCGTGCCCCGGAAATAGTCGTTGTCGCCGTCCTGGCCGTCAATGGCGTTCCAGGAATGGGGCACATTGACAATGTCCCACTTTTCAGGCATGGTCTGGGGAATGGCATCAGCCATCTTGGTGAACGCCCACTTACGGTTCAGATTTAAGATTTGTCTCACTTAAGTAACCTCCAATTCAGTTTCGGGAAAATTATAACACGAGGATTTACAAATGATGTAAACGCCCTGTAAATTCTTAGGGAACACCCTGCCGGCAAAACCGGCAGGGTGCAGATATTACTCAGCAGTATCGTGACGTTCTGCCAGCTCCGCATTCATTTTCTCCAGGGTCTTCTTGTCCAGATTGTAGACCAGTGCCAGACCGATGAACTGCATCACAGCAGACACCAGGAACAGTACCGCCACCAGTATACGCAGGTTCACTGCCACATCAAAAGACAGCAGAGAAACATCAATGAAAGCCTCGCCACTGACAGGATCCACCGCATTGTTCACGTAGCCCAGAGTACCCATGATCACCAGCGCCACCGCAGGGCCTACGCCCTGGGCCAATTTCCGGAAAAAGGAGTGCAGGGAGTAAACAGTGCCCTCCTCGCGCTTGCCGGTCTTCCACTCGTTGTAGTCGATGGCGTCGCCCATCATTGCCCAGGAAACGGTAGAGTAAACACCCAGACCCAGGCTGTAAACCAGCTGGCAGAGGATGTAGATAATCAGATCCAGGCCGGTGTTGTTGGGAGTAATGATGAACAATCCCAGACCGCCAATGATGGAGCAGACAGCACCCACCACAGCCAGTTCCTTCTTGCCGTACTTGACTACCATCTTACGGGCCAGGGGCGTAAAGACAACAATGGGAATCATGGCAAACAGCTGTACCACACCGGAGATCTCCGGGTTCTTGAAGTAGATCTGGAACACCACCGAAACAGCGGTGGTTGCGCCCTGCATGCCGATGAACATACCCATAGCCGCCAGGGTTGCGCCCACAGCAGGACGGTTGGTTACAAAGTTCTTCAACGCCTCAAAAACATTGAATTTTGGCTGTTCCTGACTGACGGTAACCTCAGTATCCACACGGATCTCCGTGTTGCGGATCATAAACTGGAAGCAGATGAAGCCCAGCATGCCCATCACCAGCGCAGCCACGAACACCATGGGGCCGTTCAGGGACTTATCCTCATTATAGATAAGGAAAGGCAGGATCACCATGGGCAGCATATTACCCACCATAGAACCTACAGAGCGCCATGCGGACAGAGATGCCCGGTCGGCAGGCTCCTTGGAGATCAGGGAAAGCAGGCTGCCGTAAGGCACATTTGCCACGGTATAAAATGCATCCCAAACCACATAACCGGCAACAAAAATAATTGCCTTTGCCAGCACCGGTGCCTGGGGCACAGGGATAAAGCAGCACGCGCCGCCTACGATCAGACCGATGGAGCCTGCCCATATGTATGCAAGGAATTTATTTCTCTTATACTTACGTTTATCCGCATCAATGATAGAACCGATCAGTGGGTCATTGATAGCATCCCAAAACTGCACGATCACCAGCAGCAGGGAATACCACATTCCCATACCCATCACCTGGGTCCAGAACAGCGCCATAGTGCCCTTCAGGGCAAAGCTCATGTTGCAGCCCAGATCACCGGCAGCGTAAGCGATACTGTCCCGAATGCCAAAGGGTCTTAGCTTTTTTTCCTTTGTCTCCATAAAGAAAATCCTCCGTTACATATTCCCCACAGTTGTGGATCTTGAATATATTATATAAGATTTCTTCTTTTGACGTGAGGATTATTTTTAACCATAATTGTATTATTTTCAATATAAACAGGATTTTTCTATTGTTTTTATCAGTATATTGTACTATAATAACAAAAATAAGCTTTTATATTTTGTATTTTTTGACAAATTCGGAAGGAGTCCTTATGTTTTACGAAGCCGAACTGCGGCTGCTGCGGGAAACCATGCGGAAATGCCGTGTCCAGACCAATATCGTAGACATGAATACACTCACCGCTCTCGGGCAGGATCTGCGCACGTATTTTCTCACTCCTCACCAGGTTGACCCCATTTCGTTGGCGCAGCTGAAGCAGGCCAAGCCAGCAACACTTTATTGGAGCACCGACAGTATTAACTGCCGTTACCGGTATCTGCTTCTGCCGGAACTGCCCCAGCAGGTACTGCTGCTCATCGGGCCGTATCTCACCACCGCCCCCACCCAGCAGCAGCTTCTGGAAATCTGTGAGCGCAATACCATTGCGCCGGTAAACCAAAAACAGCTTCAGCAGTATTTCAACGAGCTTCCGGTGCTTTCTGACGGCGACCACCTGTTCGCCTTACTGGATTCCTTTTGTCAGCGAATCTGGGGCACCAACAGTTACCGTCTGGAGGTCCTGGAGACAACCCTCTCCGACACCGCTCCTGCGCCGAAAAAAGCACCCTCCTCAGAAGAGGAAGATGCCCAGTGGTATATTAAAAATCTGGAGCGGCGCTACGGCTACGAAAACGAAATGATCGAGGCGGTCTACAAAGGTCAGTTGCATAAAGCCGAACTGTTTTTCTCCTCTTATTCTCACCGCGCTCTGGAGCAGCGGGTAGCCGACCCGGTACGGAATGCGAAGAATTACTGCATCATCATGAACACGCTTCTGCGCAAGGCTGCAGAACAGGGTGGCGTACACCCCATCTATCTGGACAGCACCTCCTCGTCCTTCGCCGGAAAGATTGAGCAGCTCAGCTCTCTGGATGCCACCCCCGGTCTTATGACCGAAATGTTCCGCGCCTATTGCCGTCTGGTCCGGAGACATTCCCTGAAGAACTATTCTCCTCCGGTTCAGAAGGTCATCACCGCTATCGATGCGGACATGTCTGCCAATCTCACCCTGCGGCACTTTGCCCAAATGCTCAATGTCAGCGGCAGTTACCTTTCCTCCCTTTTTAAAAAAGAGACCGGACAGACTTTGACAGAGTATATCAACAGCCGCAGAATCCGCCATGCCATGCACCTTTTGGAAACCTCCAACCTTCAGATCCAGACCATTGCCCAGAATTGCGGCATTGTAGATGTACAGTATTTTTCCAAGGTATTTAAGCGGATCGCAGGATGCACGCCCAAGGAATACCGGGAATCCTTGAAAGACTAATCATCCGTTTCCGGCTGTGAATTCCCGGGGACTGATCCCGTATTCCGATTTAAACGCCCGGTAGAAGCTGGTATAATCAGAAAAGCCACAGCTCCTGCACACCTGTCCTGCGCTTTCTCCGGCAGTAAGCAGCTGCCGGGCGAGCATCAACCGCCGCAGCAGGATATAGCGATACACACTGACCCCCACTTCCCGGGTGAAGGCGTGGGATAAGTGATACTTGCTCACAAACATGGCCCCTGCCACAGATTCCAGGGACAGCTCTCCGCTAAGATTTTCACCGATATAACGCAGCGCCCCCCGGACCAGGGGAGACAGCTGTTCACCCTCCTGCCGCCCGTCGGCCCGGTGGGCAAGGCGGTTCAGCTGAACCATCAGCTGCAAAAGGATTCCCCGGGCGCTGATCTGACTGCCGAAATCCTTACTGTAGCACTCCCGGACCAGTTCTCCCATCCGCGCCGTCAGAACTGCCCGTTCCGCGCCGGAAGGTCGGATCAGATGGCTGTAGTTGGGCAGGTTGGTATCAAAACAGCCGGTCAGCTTGGCATCCGGTGTGGACAGACTTTCCAGGTATTCCTTATTGACCCACAAGACAAACCGTTCACACACCGCATCTTCTCCGTCGGTCATAGGTCTGTGCAGCTCCATAGGATTGATAAACAGCAGATCACCCGGCTGCAGACGGATGATCCGCCCCTCTACCCAGTATGCCACTTCACCACCCAGCAAAAAATACACCTCATAAAAATCGTGGTGGTGGACTTCTACAAATCCGGGACGGGGATCCCGGTAGTGAAATATTTCAAAATCCTCCCGCCGCATTACCTGCCGGGGATCGAAGCTTTGAGAGCGTTCCCGCATAAAAATCACCTCGTTGATATCATACAGCAACTTTAACAACATTTCAAGCAACCCAAGCAATTTATATTGCATTTATTTGATGATACACTTATGACATAATTAACCATCGAACAGATGGATATGGAGGAATGGTTATGCCAATGCAAATGGGTTTCCGTTGGTACGGTGAAGGCAACGATAAAATTAAGCTTTCCGACATCAAGCAGATCCCCGGCGTCACCAGCATCGTCTGGGCGCTGCACCACAAAATGCCCGGTGAAATCTGGGAGGAAGCGGAGATTGCCGAAGTCAAGGCCCAGTGCGACAAGTACGGCTTTAACATTGATGTGGTAGAGTCTGTCAATGTTCACGACGACATCAAGATCGGCCTGCCCACCCGGGATCAGTACATCGAAAACTACAAGGCCACTATGCGCAACCTTGCTAAGTTTGGTGTCAAAGTCATCTGCTACAACTTCATGCCCATCTTCGACTGGACCCGTTCCAACCTATTCCATGAGGTAGGCGACGGCTCCACTGCCCTGTTCTATGAAAAGGGCATGATCCAGGACGACTACAACGCCATGGCAAAGTACATTTTGGACTTCACCGAAAAGTACAACATGTCCTTCCCCGGCTGGGAGCCCGAGCGTATGGCAAAGCTGGACGAGCTGTTCAAGGCATACAAGGGTGTGGACCACGAAAAGCTCTGGGCAAATCTGAAGTACTTTCTGGAAGCGCTGATGCCCACCTGCGAGGAGACCGGCAACAAAATGGCCATTCACATGGACGATCCCCCCTGGGACATTTTTGGACTGCCCCGTCTACTGATCAACGAGGCGAACATCGACCGGTTCCTGAAAATGGTGGATCACCCCTGCAACTGTCTGACCCTGTGCTCCGGCAGCCTGAATGCTGACCCCAACAACGATGTGGCAAGCATCGTCCGCAAGCACTGCCGTCGGATTGCCTTTGCCCATATCCGCAACGTCAAGCACTTCCCCAACGGCGACTTCTCCGAAGCCAGCCACCGGGACTGCGACGGTGACACCGGCATCCTGAACATTCTGAAAGCATACCACGACTGCGGCTTTGAGGGCTATATTCGTCCCGACCATGGCCGTCATCTGTGGGATGAAGGTCCCGGCAATGTACGTCCCGGCTACGGTTTGTATGACCGCGCCCTGGGTATCATGTATATGCTGGGTGTCTGGGATATGCTGGACAAGTTAAACGGTAAATAATAAATCAAACAACACATTCACAAACCGTAGGGGCAGCCATTGGTGGTCCGCGGACGTGCGATGCACGCCCCTACAAAGAAATTTGGAGGTAATTATCATGGCAAAAGTTATTACCTTCGGCGAGCTGATGCTCCGTCTGCAACCCTACAATTACGAGCGTTTCGTACAGTGCGATCATGTTGAGTTCACCTTTGGCGGCGGCGAAGCAAACGTTGCTGTTTCTCTGGCAAACTACGGCATGGACGCCGCTTATGTTACCAAGCTGCCCACCCACTCCATCGGTCAGGCTGCTGTCAACTCCCTGCGTCGCTACGGCGTTGACACCTCCAAGATCGTTCGCGGCGGCGAGCGCGTAGGTATCTACT
>JAZOMH010000013.1:0-1523 GCA_045653785.1 Faecousia sp.
AAGGCGAAGTCCTGGCAGGTGTATTCACCATTCAAAACAACGCAGAGGGTTTTGACTCACTTCTGCAAACGATTCGTCGTTGCACCCATCCGGCCGACAAAATAAAAGTAGGACTTGAGGCTACCGGACATTACAGCTACAACATTCTCGGATTCTTGCTTAACAAAGGTCTGCCAACCTACGTTATCAATCCGCTGCACACCAATCTCTATCGGAAAAGTCTGACCCTTCGAAAAACCAAGACTGACCGAATCGATGCACGAACCATTGCGGCTATGCTCATGTCTGATTTGGACCTCAAGTCCTACACAGACACATCATATCACAACGAAGAGCTAAAGTCACTAACAAGATACAGATTTGACAAAGTTCGTGAACGGGCTAAATTGAAATCTTCCATTTCTAGATTGGTCACAATCCTGTTCCCAGAGTTGGAGAAATTGGTTCCCAGCATCCATTTAGTATCTGTTTACACACTTCTCAGCGAGTTTCCAGGTGCACATCAAATTGCTGCCGCACATTTAACTCACTTGAAAACCGTCTTGTCTGACGCTTCCAAAGGACGCTATGACCGTGATAAGGCCGTCGAGATTCGGGATGCAGCCAGAAATTCTGTTGGCTCCAGAATGCCTGCCAAATCCTTGGAGTTAAAACATACGATTCAACTTATCCGGGTGTTGGATGCTGAAATTGAAGAAATTGAAATAGAAATCAATTCAATCATGGACGAAGTCCATTCCTCTATTACAACCATCCCTGGCATCGGCACTCGTATGGGGGCTATGATTCTGGCTGAAATAGGCGACTTTTCCAGCTTTGATTCTGCTGACAAGATTCTGGCCTATGCTGGTATGTCTCCGTCTACTTACCAGTCAGGACAACTCACAAGCAACTATGCACACATGGAGAAACGCGGTTCCAGATATCTGCGCTATGCCATCTTTAACGCTACAAAGTATGTCTGTATGTGGGACCCAACCTTTGCGGCTTACTTGGCTAGAAAACGGTCTGAGGGCAAGCATTACAATGTAGCCTTATCCCATGCCGCCAAGAAACTTGTGCGGCTGATCTACGCCATGGAGAAATCTGGACAGCCATACAGACCCACTGCCTAACAACTGCAATAATCTTTTCTCAGAGCGCCGCCAACGACGCTCTTCTTGTCATGCCGGTTTTGCGGTAGTACCCTTTCCTGCATCTTTTTTGTAATTGAGACTTGACTTTTAATAGTTAGTCTTTTTCGTTTCTACCCTAACTATACTCCAAGCAAAAACATACCGCAAGATACAATTTCTAAGGTTTGGGTTCAAATAATTAATAACATAGTGCTGAGCAGAACCGAAAAACATCCACTCAGCACTATGTATTCAGCACTAAAATTTACTTTGAATTGCCGCCGTTCCCCGGTCCAGCGCCGCTTCGGTCTTTTCTCCCAAAGCCAATCCCAGCAGGGCAAATTCCGAGCCAATGCTGTGGGGCACCTGCCAGGCTCCTGCATCGGTGCCGGGGGCAATCAAACCGCC
>JAZOMH010000014.1:0-17433 GCA_045653785.1 Faecousia sp.
CGATAACGGGGAAATCCACGACCTCCAGGCGGCGGATAGCCTCTGCGCCCAGATCGTCGTATGCAACGACCTCAGCCTTCTTGATGCAGTTAGAAAGCAGTGCGCCGCAACCGCCGATAGCGCCAAAGTAAACAGCGCCGTGCTCCTTCATAGCAGCAACTACCTCTGCGGAGCGCTTGCCCTTACCGATCATGCCGGTCTGGCCCTGCTCGATCATGGTGGGGCTGTATGCGTCCATGCGGTAGGAAGTGGTGGGGCCGGCAGAGCCGATAGCCTCGCCGGGACGAGCGGGAGTGGGGGCAACAAAGTAGATGATGCTGTGCTTCACATCCATGGGCAGTTCCTTGCCCTGAGCGACCAGCTCACACAGACGCTTATGTGCAGCGTCACGAGCGGTGTAGATCACGCCGGTGATCAGGCAGCTGTCGCCGGACTTCAATGTACGGACCTTCTCACGGGTCAGAGGAGTTGTGATAGAAATAGGCATATCAAATTACCTCCTTTTCATGTCTTGCAACATGGCAGTTGATGTTAACAGCCACAGGCAGAGATGCAATATGTGCAGGCATCTGCTCGATGTTGACACTCAGAGCAGTGGTCTTGCCGCCCAGACCCTGAGGTCCGATACCCAAAGCGTTGATCTTCTCCAGCAGTTCCTTCTCCAGATCCGCCCAGAAGGGATCGGGGTTATGCTCGTTCAGGTCCCGGGTCAAAGCCTTCTTAGCAAGGTATGCAGCCTTATCAAAAGTGCCGCCAACGCCAACACCCACCACGATGGGAGGACAGGGGTTGGGACCGGCATTTTCCACTGCCCACAGGACAAAGTCCTTCACGCCCTGAATGCCGTCGGAGGGCTTGAGCATTTTGATCTGGCTCATGTTCTCACTGCCGGCGCCCTTGGGGGCAACGGTAATCTCCAGCTTGTCGCCGGGAACGATGTCATAGTAGATCATAGCAGGGGTATTGTCGCCGGTGTTGACCCGGTCCAGAGGATCCCGGACAACACTCTTACGCAGGTATCCCTCGGTGTAGCCCTGACGGACTCCCTCGTTGATAGCCTCAGCCAGATCGCCGTCCACATGGACCTCCTGGCCGATCTTCACAAAGACACAGGCAAGGCCGGTATCCTGGCAGATAGGACGGTCGCCCTGCTCTGCGATCTGATAGTTCTCCATGATCCGCTCCAGGATCTCCTGTGCCTGGGGCCAGGTCTCTGCCTTATGGCAGCTCTCGATGCGATCCTTCACATCCTGAGGCAGATAGCAGTTAGCGTTGATGCAGAGCTTTCTGACCACTTCGGTGATCTTCTCCGCCTTAATTTCTCTCATAATGTTTCCTCCTCTTATATTCACGGCAATTGCCGCAATCCACTTATTTCTGGGGTACGTTGTAAATCTGATCCAGCAGTTCACCGTCACGGCTGATCACATCCGCAACCACCCGGTCGCCCTTGGGCAGTTTCCTGGGTGTACCGGTGATCCGTTCGGTCTTTTCCTTCAGTTCATGAATATCGATCACAGGCAATCCAGCGGCAGTCAGACGCTGTGCCAGATCCCCATTCTTGGGGTTCACCGCGATGCCGCCCTGGGTAACCAGAACATCGATATCCTTGCCTGGGGTAGAAATGCAGGTAACACGGTCGGTAACGATGGGCAGTCTTGCCCGGAACATAGGCGCGATGATCATGCTCAGCTTGGCACCGGCTGCGGTATCGCTGTGGCCGCCGGAGCCGCCCATGATATAACCGTTGGAATCGGTATGAACATTCACATTGAAATCGGTATCAATCTCCGTTGCGCCCAGGATGACCACATCCAGGCTGTCCACCACCGCGCTGCGGCTGCTGGGGCTGGCGTACTGCATGGCGCTGATCTCCTGGTGTCGGGGATCGGTACGCAGGGATTCCACAGCCTTCAGATCAAAGCACTGCACATCCATCAGACTCCGGAAACAGCCTGCATGGAGCATATCCACCATATAGCCGGTAATGCCGCCCAGACCAAAGCTGCCCTGGATGCCCTTTTCCAGCATAATGTCCTTGAGGAACTTGGCCGCTGCCAGAGATGCGCCGCCGGCGCCGGTCTGGAAAGAGAAGCCGTCCTTCAAAAGCCCCGAGTGGGCAATGACCTGCGCTGCATGGGACGCCATTACCAGACCCACAGGATCCCGGGTAATCTGAGTAGTGCCGGAAACGATGCCCTTGGGGTTACCGATGGCATCCACCTCCACCACATAGTCCACCCAATCCTCAGAGATAGAGAAGTCCTGCAGGGGATAAGGCACCAGATTGTCGGTGATTACAACCACCTTTTTGGCGTACATAGCATCGGCATAGGCATAACCCAGGCTGCCGCAGGCAGATTTGCCGTACTTACCGGAGCAGTTACCCATGGTATCCGAGGTAGGTGCAGCAATAAACGCCACATCAATGGGGGTTCTGCCCAGAGAAATATCGCTGGGTCTGCCGCCGTGGGTGCGGAACTGCACAGGCTTGGCAAGAATGCCCTGGGAGATGGCTCTGCCCAGACCTGCAGCGATATAGTCCGCGGCAATGCCGGTTACCACACCGTTTTCGATATGCTCCAGAAGGGGCGTATGTACGTCAAACAGGGAAGACGCGTTCACATTGATATCCTTGAATCCCTGCGTCGCAATCTCCTCCATGACCATGTTCAAAACAAAGTCGCCGTTACGCAGATGATGATGGAAGGAAACGGTCATGCCGTCTTTCAGACCGGCAAGCGCGATCACTTCTTTTAGGGACTTTACTACCTTGCTCATACGCCGCTCCCCCTTTCCATACCCAGCGCCTCTGCCATAGCGATGGTCTGCTGGGCTCTTGCCACGATAGGCGCATCGATCATCTTGCCATGGAGGGCAATGGCGCCGCGGCCCTGCTCCTTGGCAAAAGCAATGGCGTCCATGACTTCATACGCATAGTCCACATCCTTCTGGGTGGGGCTGAACACAGAATTGATGACCTCCACATGCCGGGGAGAAATAGATGCCTTACCAGTAAAGCCCAGAGCCTTTGCCAATTGCGCATCCTTCACGATGCCTTCATCGTCGTTTACATCGGTAAAGGGTGTGTCATACACATCCACACCTGCCGCACGGGCAGCCACCACCAGACGGGTACGGGCATATTCGATCTCCCGGCTCTCCTTGGTGCGCTTGCACTGCAGATCGGCAGTCAGGTCCTCTGCGCCCAGGAACAGCGCCTTTACCCGCTTGGTAGCGGAGGCAATGGCGAAGGCGTTCTCCACGCCCATGGCCGTTTCGATCAGCGGCATCAGACCTACGGTATTTTTCTCCATACCCAGCTTTTCTTCCACCTGAGAAATATAAGCATCGGCCTCCAGCACATCCGCGGCAGAGCCGGTCTTGGGCAGGAGGATCAGACCCGGCTTCTGAGGCAGGATCTGGTCAATGTCCTTTTTCCAGAAGGGGGTATCGATGGAATTGATACGGACGATGATCTCGCAGCCACGGAAATCCATATAACGCATAGTATTGCGCACCAGGATCCGGGCGGCATCCTTTTCGGTAGGAGAAACTGCGTCCTCCAGGTCGAAGATCACCGCATCGGCACCCAGGCAATTACCGTTAATAAGCATGTTGGGAGTATTACCGGGCAAAAACAGCATACTGCGGCGCATCAGTTCTCCCCCCTTCCCCGGACGATGGCGGTTTCCACCCGCGCCCGGATGACACATTCCAGCGCACCCCGGTCAACTACCCGGACGCTGGCCTTTTCTACGCCGCACTGATCCAAGACCTCCTGGACCACACTGCGGATCTGCTCGCCGAACTGCTCCTGGACCACAGACTCAAGCTGGATACTCAGGGCTGCTGCAGGCTCGATCTCCACGTACGCGTCGCTGGATTCCATTGTGCCAGCGGAGGCGTTATTGATGATCTCCATGATGTATGTATCTCCTTTCTTATGAAACCACAAATCGCCTTATAACAACTCATCTCATTGTATATCATTTGTTAGCGGATTTCAATTCTTTTTTAACTTTTTATTTGCAACTTTCCGCCAATGCTGTATAATAATATCAGTCAGACCCACACAAGGAAGGATCACAGCTATGGATGTTGAATTGACAAACACGCTCACCGGCAGAAAGAGGGCCGCATGGGAGGCACTTTTAGACAGAACGGGACTGGAACCGGACGACCGGATCCAGGCAACCGTTCTTGTTTGGGAAGATGGAGAACTGATCGCCACAGGCTCCCGGCAGGACAATCTTCTGAAATGCATTGCCGTGGACGGTCTGCACCAGGGAGAGGGGCTCACTGCCACAGTACTGACCCAGCTTAGGCAGGATGCTTTCCGCCAGGGTCATACCCATCTGTTCCTTTACACAAAGCCGCAAAATAACTATATGTTCCGTTCCCTGTTCTTTTACCCCATTGCCCAGACCAAGCAGGTGCTGCTGATGGAGAACAAGGCAGACGGGATCCAGGGGTTTCTGGACACGCTGCCCGTTTCCCACACCGGTGGCACTGTAGGCGCTGCGGTGATGAACTGCAACCCATTTACCAAGGGACATCGGTATCTCATCGAGACTGCCGCAAAGGAATGCGATCACCTGTACATATTCGTCCTGTCCGAGGATAAAAGCGAATTCTCCGCCAAGGACCGGATGGAAATGGTCAAATTGGGAACAGCGGATCTTGCCAATGTTACGGTACTGCCCACCGGCCCTTATCTCATTTCCTCCGCCACCTTTCCTACCTATTTCCTCAAGGAGCGGGACAAGGCAGAGCAGGTCCACTGTCTTTTGGACATTGAGATCTTCTGCAACTACTTTGCGGAAAGATTCGGCATTACCCGCCGCTATGTGGGCACAGAGCCTCTGTCCGCTATGACCGACCAGTACAACACCGCTCTGCAGGCGCACTTGCCGGAGCGGGGTGTGGAACTGCGGCAGATCCCCCGGCTGGAAACGGAAGGCACGCCCATCAGTGCCAGCGCTGTCCGAGCCCATTTGACCGATGGCAACTATGCCGTCCTGGAAACACTTTTGCCCCGAACCACGCTGGAATTCTTAAAAAATCAAGATTATTTAAAATAAGGAGGTATCCCCATGGCACAAAGCAGACCCACTCACCTGCTCAGCAGCTATTACGCACCCCGAGGCGCACACCGTATGTACGCACTGGGGCAGCAACTTGCCCAACTATATCTGAACCCCACGGACAAGCTTATTGGTATTATCGGCGAAGCCGGTTCCGGCAAGAGCGCACTGATCCGTGGTATGTTCCCCGGTCTGGAGCTGACCAACGATGACAACGGGGTGTACATCCGTCCCCTGCCCATTTTGGAACAGGATCGGAGCTTCGCCTTCTTCTCTCCCCACACTTACCATCTGGATATTCGGTTTGAAAATGGCTTTACCCAGATGGCAGACCTTGCCGAAGCCATCTCCGAAGCTTTGGACAAGGGCCGCCGGGTAGTGGTGGAACATTTTGATCTGATCTATCCTATTCTGGGAGCTAACGCCAATCTGCTCATCGGCGTTGGCGAACAGGTGCTGGTGGCCCGTCCTAACATTTTCGGTCCGGAACCCGAGGAGATCAAGGACAGTGTTTACACGTCTCTCCCTTATCGTCTCATGGCCCACTCCGCCGAGGACATTTGCGGAATGTTTATTGATGACGAGGACAACGAGCGCTGCGGCCACGCTGACCTGCGCCACGGCTTTGCCATCACCTTCCCCGACAGAAAGCCCAACTTTAACATCAAGGATCTGGAGCAGAAAGTAAACGACATCATTGCCCAGGACCTGCCCATCACCTACGTGGACGACAACCACATCAGCATCGGTGACTGTGTGCAGCTTTGCGACGGTCCCCGGGTTCATGTACACCGCACCGGACAGATCGAAAACTTCCGGCTGATGGACCACTTTATTTATGACCGGTTCAAAAAACACTATGTCCTGGTGGGCTGCGTAGGCGAAAAATCCGATGAACTGCTGAAAAAGCTGGACATCAAGCGTCAGCGTCCGGGTTGGGATTGATATGGAAGTCAGTTTACCGGAGATCCTGGATGCCCGGGAAAAGCGGGTACAGACCCAACGCCGGCTTCTGGATACCTATCAAAAGCCCCTTTTGTGCTTCACTATGAACATTCCCGGTCCGGAAAAGCTGAACCGGGATGTGAAGATCGGTTTTTTCATTGGCAACCGCCTGTTGACGGACTCTCTGAAAGGACGCAAGGTGCTCCATAGAGAGATCCACACCGCTGCCACAGGCTGCGAAGCCTTCTATGTGGTGGATATGCCCCCCCGGGAGCTGAAGCAGTTAGCGACTGAAATTGAGGATTCCGATGCTATTGGGCGGCTGTTTGACATGGACGTGCTGGACACCGACGGCAAAAAGCTGGACCGGGAGGCCCTGGGTTATCCCCGCAGGAAATGCCTGCTCTGTGAAAAAGACGCGGTAGTTTGCGGCAGCAGCCGGGCGCACAGCGTGACGGAACTGCAAGACAAGACCGGCTTTTTGCTTTACCTGGCAGGCAGACAGCACCTTGCGGAGTTCATTGCCGTCCGGGCGTATCTGGCGCTGACCCAGGAGGTCAGCGTCACCCCGAAACCCGGACTTGTGGATCGGAACAACCGGGGTTCTCACCGGGATATGGACATTCGGCACTTTTTTGCCAGTGCCAACGCCCTGCGTCCCTTCTTCTGCCGTTGCGCAGAGGAAGGCTATCTGACACGGGACGCAGATCCCAGGGATACATTCCGCCGCATCCGTCCCATTGGAATGGAGGCAGAAGAAGCCATGCTCCGTGCCACCGGTGGGGTGAACACCCACAAGGGCGCGATTTTCAGTCTGGGCATCCTCTGCGCCGCGGCAGGCCGGCTCTCCCCGGAGGACTGGCGGCCGGAATCCCTGCTTTCCCTGTGCGCAGATATGACCCGGGGGGTTGTGGAATCGGACTTTGCCGGCATCACCGCTGACAATGCAAAAACCGTGGGGGAACGGCTTTTTGCCCTGTATGGCATTACCGGTGTCCGTGGACAGGCAGAGCAGGGCTTCCCTGCTGTTAAGGACGCAGGGCTGCCCATCCTGCAAAAGGGCCTCGCCAACAGGCTCAGCGTGAACGATGCGGGGGCTGCGGCGCTTCTGCACCTGCTTGCTGCTACAGACGACACCAATCTTATTGCCCGCAGTGACCGGCAGACCCAGCTGGAAGTAAAAAGGCGGATCGCTGATCTTCTGGCTGCCGATCCTTTTCCCAGCAGGGAAACCATCCAAAAGCTGGATGGGGAATTTATTGAAAAAAATTTATCTCCCGGAGGCAGCGCGGACCTTCTGGCCCTTTGCTTTTTTCTGCTGTTTCTGTGCCAGTGACGCATAATAAAAGCCTCGGCAGTCCGGATAACTACCAGACTGCCGAGGATATTTTATAAACACAGGTGGTTGACCACCGCATCCAACTTGGCATTGACCATATCAAAATCGGAAACAACATCCATGATCTCGTCGTACGCCTGCATCTTTCCTGCCGATTTCAGCTGCTGGGCAAGCTCCGCCAGCTCTTGGGCGTGAGCATCGTTGTGGTCCACCATAAAACGCATCAGCGTCAGCATTTCCTCCACATCTGCCGATGCCTTCTCTGCCGGTTGTGCTGAGGTTTCTCCACGCTTCACGCCGGATACCTGATACATCTCATCGTTGGAGATCATCACCTCTACATCCAGGTAAGGATCAAACAGTTTTTTCAGGGTATCCGCCGCCATCAGCCCGTTGCTGACCTTGCTTGCCGGCCCCTTGTGGTGGTTGTCAATCGCTGCCCGGCTCATACCGTGGGCAACCGTCAGCCGTCCGCCGTCCTTCAAAAGACCCGCAAGGGTCTTAATCAGCGCCCTGGGGTTGGGGAAATGGGGAAAGGCATTGTAGACCACGATCCGGTCAAATTTGCGCTCAAAGGTATATTCCTCCACATCCCCGCAGATCACCTGCACTCTGGCTTCCCCGGCATACTTTTCTGCTGCGATCTTCGCCATTTCCGGGGAAATATCGATACCCAGCACCGATGCTGCGCCTCTGTCCAGGTAATAGTCAAACATGACACCTGTGCCGCAGGCCACATCCAGAACATCCATATTCCCGCCCACTTGGGCATTTTCCAGAATTTTCCCAATGGTAGCATCGCTTTTGATCATATCCGCATCCCAGGTAGGGGCGCAGCGGTCAAAGAATTCAATTACATCTTTCTTTTGCACAAACTTTCTCCATCAATATTGCTTATTCAAAGAAGGTTTTTGTATCAATCTTGCCATAGCCGCCAAAGCTGGTTGGACAGGCAAAAATCTCATCTGCCAGTTCAGCACCCAGGAATATTTTGGTGACTTCGTTGGTCTTTGCGGTCAGGTCCACATCGGCAAAGGCATCGGGATAGACAGTCTTGGCAATGAACCAGGTGTTGATCAACGCGATCTCGTAGTTTGTGTAGTAGGCGTTGTAGGCCATTTCCAGATAGACTTCGCCCGTTTGCCATGCCTTGCAGGTATCGAACATAGTCTTATCCTCGGCGTACAAGGGCTTAATGTTCTTCACGGCAGCTGCGTCCATGATGATAATATCCATCTTGCCGCCCAGCTCCACAAACTTCTCTTCCTCGATAGGACCGACGCCCTGGATGCCCAGATCGCTGACCACATTTTTAACGCCGGCTACCTGGAAGGAAATGTAGTTCTCAGCAGTCATCAGATGGTTGGTAGTACCCCAGTTGCCCAATCCGCAGATGTACACGCTGGGCTTGTCTGCTTCGGCAATGTCAGCAACCTTGGCTTCGATAGCAGCCTTTTCGTCAGCCACAAACTTTACAAGCTTTGCAGCCTTCTCCTCCTTCTGGAAGATTTTCCCCATCAGCTCCATAGAGCCGGAAAACTTCTCATCGAACACGCTCTTGCTGCCGGCGCTCAATGTAATCACCGGCACGCCCAGCTGCTCCTGCAAAGCATCACTCTTCTCCACGTCCTCGAACTCGGAAATCACAATATCCGGACCGCAGGACAGGATTTTTTCGGCCTCCGCGGTCTGCGCCATAGGACCGCCCACACCGCAAGAAGGCAGCTTGTTAAAGGTATCACCGAATGCCAGCACATAGGGACGGGCAACGGAATCAAACATCTTGGGCCGCTCAGCGAGAGTGGTATTGTCGATGTCTTCAACACCTGCCAGCAGAGAAACATCGCCGATATAGCTGTACATTCTCAGTGCACCCGCACCGATACAAACTACCTTCTCGTAGCTGCCGGGAGTAACCGTCACCTGGCGACCGATCATGTCGGTAACCGTAATTTCTTTGGTTTCGGTAGGGCTATTATCCGTACTGGGTTTGGGATCTTCCTGAGCGCCGCATGCACACAGAGAGATGACCATTACAAAAGCAAGAATTGCAGCAAATAGTCTCTTAGTGTTCATTATGATATCCTCCTAAAATTATTTTTTGATTATTGATCTGGGCGATTTCAACGCTTATATCGAAAATTTCCCGGATAATATCCTGGGTAAAGATCTCCTTTCCGCCGGTGTATTTCACCACACCATCCTTCATGAAGAAGAACTTATCCCCAAAATGCAGTGCTTGATTCAGGTCGTGCAAGGATGACAAAATGCTGATATTCTTTTCTCTTGCCAGTTTTTTGGCTTCTTCCATAATGAGCTGTTCATTGGCAATATCCAGATTGCCCGTAGGCTCATCAAAGATCATCAGCTTTGGCTCTTGCGCCATGGCCCGGGCTATGGCCACCTTTTGCTTTTCGCCACCGGACAGTTCCTCGGCGCTACGGCCTGCAAAGCTCTGTAAATCCATATCCTCCAGGATCTTTTCCACCGCCGCATAGTCCTCCCTGCCCGCCTTCATGCCAAAGTAGGACACCCGCCCCATCAGCACAGAATCAAAAACAGTCAGCTCTCCAAAGTGGATGTGCTGAGGTACATAGGCAATGCGTCTTGCCCGTTCTCTGCGGGGCATTTTCAAAAGATCCTCCCCGTGGAAACGAATCGTCCCGCGCCGGGGTTTACAAATCCCCAGAATATTCTTAAACAAGGTTGTCTTTCCGGAGCCGTTCTTGCCCAGAACAATACCAATCTGCCCCTGCTCCAATTCCAGGGACACGCCATTAAGAACCGGTTTCCCGTTGGGACCGTACCAGAACTGTAAATTCTCACATTTCAGCATTGGCCATGCTCCTTTCCAAAGAAGATAATGGCCAGGAAGAAGGGCGCACCCAGAATGGAAGTGATTGCGCCCACCGGCAGCGCCGAACCACTGCCCAAAATTCGGGACAAAGTATCTGCCAGCAGCAAAAGCAGGCTTCCCAGGATCGCCGACACCGGGATAGTAACCCGGTGATCCTGCCCCAAAAGTCTCTTGGCAATATGGGGACAAATAACCCCCACGAAGCCGATCACGCCCAGAAAAGACACGCACACTGCCGTAATCATGGATGCCAGCAGCAGCGACACAAACCGCAGCGCCTCCACAGGGACCCCCATAGTCTTGGCAGCAGCCTCTCCGCTGAGCAGTGCGTTATACTTCCATGACATGAACGCAAAAAACACAATGCCCATAAGCACCACGATTGCCATGATGGCATCGGTCCGGTATGTGGCTCTGCCCAGATCACCGAAATTCCAGATCACAGCAGCAGACAGGCCCACATCCGTGGCATAAAACTGCAAGATTGTAGTTGCCGCTGTCCACACGGAGCCAATGGCGATACCTGCCAGCACTACTACATTGGGAGAGAAAGACCGCATGGTGCAAAGCCCCAAAACCAGCAAAACGGAAACCGTAGCAAATGCAAACGCCATCAGGCTTGTGGCATAGGGGTTTGCCCCCACATCAAAGCCGGACAGGTTGTTGCCTGTGGACAAAAATCCCCCGGCAAAGGCAATAATCGACAGATTCGCCCCAAACACCGCGCCGTTGGCAACACCTAGGGTAGAGGGTGCAGCCATGGTGTTATTCAAAGTGGTCTGCATAATCAGACCGGAAACGGAAAGGCCCGCGCCGGCGATAATTGCCGCCAGCACCCGGGGAATACGGATATTCCATACGATCCGGTTGTGGGCATCACTGCCCTTGCCCAAAAGCGCCATCCACCCTTCTGAAAGGGTCATATTGGACGAGCCGGCAAAAACGCAGGCGGCCCCCAAAGCCGCCGCCGCAAGAAGCAGAAAGCCGATCAGCAAGCTGTTGCGTCTGCTTTTTCTTTTTATTTCCACCAGTGTGTTCATTGCTTATGATTGCTCCCAATGTTCTGATTTTCGCCATTATAGCACGATTCCCCCCAGGGCGTAAGCCCCCCGGGGGGTTATTCTTACGACCAAAAGAGGAATGTGAAAATTTTTTCACATTCCTCTTTTGTGTTACCGTTGATCCTTGGGTTCGTTATGCCGACGGGCGTTGGTTCTGCCCTCTGGCTTGATCTCCCCTACTGCCAGCAGAGAACGCTTTGTCAGTGCCGGACCCACCAGTTCATATACCAACACCGCAAACAGCACCACATTCCGGGCAAGGGCGCCGTCCGGCAGGGATGCCGCGGTCAAAGCCATGCCTAGCGCAACACCCGCCTGGGGCAACAGGGTAATTCCCAGATTATCGGTAATTGCCTTGCTCTGCTTGGTCAATCGGCTGCTGACAGCAGCGCCGTAGTATTTACCTGCGGAACGGGCAAGGATGTAAACCGCGCCCACAATCAAGGTTACGGGATGGGACAAAACCTCCAGATCCAATTCCGCGCCGGAGATTACAAAAAACAGCACATTCAAAGGCATAACCCAGTTATCCACACGCTCCATAAGTTCCTCGGATGTGGAGCATATATTGCAGAACACCGTGCCGGTCATCATGCACACCAGCAGTAGCGAGAAACCGCAATGAACGCCGGCTACGGTGAAAGATACGCCGGACAGCCCCACAGTTAACAGCACAAACGCCACGGATATGACCATACGCTTACTTCTGGAGTGGAAAAATTGCTCCACCCAATTAAGCAGCCAGCCCATCAGGCTGCCCAGTGTCAAAGACAGGACAATTTCCATGATTGGCTCCACCACCACAGCCAGAACACTGACCTGGCCGTTTGCCAAAGCGGTGGCAACGCCGAAAGATACGCTGAACAGCACCAGCCCCACCGCATCATCGATGGCAACCACAAGCATCAAAAGTCTTGTCAGCGGGCCGTCTGCCTTATACTGGCGCACCACCATCAGGGTCGCCGCAGGCGCGGTTGCCGAGGCGATGGCGCCCAGGGTAATGGCACAGGGAACGGTAATTACCTGGGGGAAGCAGAAATGCAGTGCGATCAAAACCGCATCTACCACCAGAGTGGTAATAGCTGCCTGCAAAACGCCAATGGTAATGGCACTTTTTCCCATAGCCTTCAGTTGGGAAAGGCGGAACTCATTGCCGATGGTAAACGCGATAAACCCAAGGGCTGTTTGGGTAACGATGCCCATGACCTCCACCTGTTCCAGACTTTGAAATCCCAGGCCGGGAACATTCAGTCTTCCCAGAACAAAGGGGCCCAGCAGCAGTCCCGCCACCAGGTACGCGGTAACAGCAGGCAGGTTAAATAGTTTTGTCAGTCTGGAAAGCATCAGTCCGCCAATCAGCGCAACTGCCAAACAAATCAGATAGGTCTCCATTTTTACGCCTTCTTCTTTTATGGATTATTTTAACCTATCAAATCATACTCCTCTTAAATTCAAATTTCAAGCTTAATTCCACCCAATTATCCCCCAAAAAAACGAGGCTGCTTTGTGGATTTTTTCACAAACCGCTAAAGGGAAGAATTACTGTGTTTTCATCTGCCGCAGGAATAGCAGTACGGCTGCTCCGAGCAACACTCCAGCGTATGCCAGTACCCACCAAAGGTGTGGGAAAACATCCGCAAAATCCCCCGCAAGCACAGCACGCTGCATATCCACCGCATGTACGAAAGGAAGCGCATAGGCAATTCTCTCGAAGGCATCTCCCACCAGGTCCAGATCAAACCAAACACCGGACAGCCACGCGGACAGATTGGTAAGCAGCGCGCCGCAGATGCCCCCTACCTGCTTATCGCTAAAGACACTTCCGCACAGAAGCCCTAATGCAATATAAAGCAGTGAAACAGGAATGGTAAATGCGGCAGCATATAAAATATTCACCGTTACATTCAGTCCCAGAAGAATTGCGGCAACATAGCAAATCACACTCTGGGCAACCGAGATGGGAATTATGGGCAGCGTATAGCCCAAAATAAAATCTGCAGGGGTCAGAGGCGTGGTATACAACCGCTGCAGCAGAGATGTGCCTCTGTCTTTTGCGATAATGGTTGCCGAAAACAGCGTCATAAACGCCAAACCAAAAACGGTAATCCCCGGGGTTAAACGCTCTATCTCAAATAGCGCTACAGGAACATTCGCTTGAATCGCACTAAGCAGCAGAAGCAGAACAAGAGGAAATCCCAGTCCAAAGAAAAGATTCAGCGGATCCCGCAGTATTTCTCTTGTGTTTCTGCGGGCAAAGGTCAACATTCTCATTCCCCCACCCCCTTAACGATGCGGACAAAGGCTTGCTCAAAATTGTCCGTCTGTGCCAGTTCCTTGATCTCCTGTGCCGTTCCGCAAAGAAGAAGTCTGCCGTCTTTCATGATAGCAATACGGTCGGAAAGCACCTCCGCTTCCTCCATATAATGAGTGGTCAGAATAATCGTAACCTTCCCTTTGAGCGCGCGGATCATATCCCACAGGTCGCTTCTGGCAAGCACATCCAGCCCCAGGGTCGGCTCATCCAGGAACAGTATCTCCGGCTCGCTGATCAGTGCCATTGCGATACTCAGTCTCCGCTGCCAGCCACCGGAAAGCTTCCCCGCTTTCTTCTTGATAACAGCTTCCAGTCCAAGCAGCTGCGTTACTTCATTTATTTTCGTTTTTTGTTTATCCTTTGTAAATCCGTGAACGCCGCACATCAGTTCCAGGTTTTCCCGGACGGACAATCCCACCGCAACCGCGGTTTCCTGGGGAGATACGGCAATACGGGATTTTACATCGGGGATATCTTTGCAAATGCTTTTGCCGTTCAAAAACGCATCACCGCTCGAGGGCTGTGTCAGACAGGACAGCATTTTGATGGTGGTGGTTTTCCCTGCACCGTTTACGCCCAGTAAGGAAAACATCTCCCCCTGCCTGATTTCTAAGTTAAGCCTGTCAACCGCTGTTATGTTTTTATACCTCTTTGTCAGATCAACCGTTTTGATGGCTACCATATGACATTTCCTCCGTTTAACAGTTTTACACTGTGGATTATAGCATGCAATTTTACAAAAATCCGGCATTTCGCCTTATCGGTAATTTTCCGCATCCAAACGGCAATTCTCATTGCACCACCCAAGATAAAAAGCTAAGGCGCTAACCGATTACGGTTAGCGCCTTATATTACGTCTTACTCAGCCAGGGGCTTCATCGTGGGGATTTGTTTCGGTCTGTCTTATAACTTCTTACTGCTTTTTATATCTTCATTAACCCTTGGAGATTGGGAGGTTTTTGCGATGTATCTTTTTATAATCTCCCATATCTCCGCGGCCAAATGTCGTAAAAAGTGTCGTAAACAATCAACAGTTCTTTAGCTTCTCAATCAGAGCTTTCTTTAATTCTGCAAATTCTTCGTGGGTCAAAATACCGTCGTCTTTCAACAGTTTCAATGCCTTCAATCTTTCCACAGCTGCACCATTGCCTCTATCAATTTCTTTAGACATTATTTCCTCAACTTTAACGTCGTTATTGATAACCGCTTGAATCATACTGATTGTATCCTTCTCCTCATCCAACGGGAATAAATATTTGGATATAATCTCAAAAACAGCAATCAAACTTGCAAGGTATGTAGCCAATACAGAAATCAACGAAACCATTTCAGTGACGGATTCACTTTTCCTATTGCAAAGCACAAACACAACTACGGCTATTGTTAACAAGCCAAGTAAACAAACAAAAAACCAAAAAATAATTTTCTTAAATGCTTTGTTAGTCTTAACTCGGTCGCGTCGTTGCTGTATGAAATCATCAAGCAAATCCGTCAGTTTTCCGTTTCGTTTTACAAACTGCGCATGAACCTTCATTAGCTGTTCAGCATATTCTTCATTTTTGGTTGATTGGCTATCGTAGTCTGATGCCAGCAATTCTCGCAACAACAATTGATATAAAGGGTTATCTTTATTCACACTGCCACCTCTTGTAACCTTCTACGCGCCAAATCTTCTGGCACTCTATAATTTCTAGCTACCTCAACAGGGTCTGTTAGTCCACTGTCAATCAGGTGCTCTCTAGGCACAAGTATGCTTGCCGCAATATAGTCCATCTGTTGCTCTTTCTTATCGTCAGAGTACTTGCCACGATGGTCTCTAGCTGCAACTACAATCCTTTTTTCCTTTGCGTGCGCTTTTTCCCAAATATAATGGGCAAGTTCGTGTGCGACTATAAACTTTTTGTCCACAATGTCCTTTTTACAGTTATACGCTATAACCTTATTGGATTCAAATCCATCTATCTTATCTTCGAATTCATCAACTATAATTATTCCATCCACATTCTCGACAAACTCTGCACCACGAACATCAAACCCCAACTGGTCAGCAAGTTCAAAAATATCAACAGGCACGGCTAATGTGATATTCATCTTTGACAGAAAAGACAGCAATATACTTTCCATGTTTTGCATATCAGCCTTTGTAAATCCTATAGACATTAGATATCTCCCTAACCTTTCCATTATGCACCACCTCCCTCATATATTGCCCATAGCATTGAAATATATGAACAAGTGGCTTAAAAATATTACTTTTTCCATACTTATGTTAACAGAAATCACTTTATTTTTCAAGTCCCCGTCCCATTTTTTATAAAGAATTTAAATAAAGCGGCTTGGAGGCACAATATATTGTACCTCCGAGTCTTCTACCTCCCAAATACAGATATTCTCTTGCTATGCAAGTTTCAGTTTGCCCTGCATATGGGAAAAACTCTGTTGCTTTTGCTCCTTGGTTGCCTCATTATAAACATCCATCGTGGTGCTGATATCCGCATGGCCCATAACCTCTTGAATAGCCTTCAAGTTTGGTTCAATCTCACATAGTCGCGTACAAAATGTATGGCGAAGATTATGGACACTAAAGTGCGGGAGCAGTGCAGGGTCTCGTCATCTTTACTCTTTAAACAATCAAGAGGATTCTTTACTCTTTTCTTAATCTTGATAACTCTCAATTACTCTATGTTTAAGATAAAGACTCATAATGCTTATATAATCATTATGATTAATAAAGAGTCTTACATAAAAGAAAAAGAGTCATAAAGATTCTATAAGAATCGTTACAACTCATGAAGATTGCGGAAACATTGAAAAATTCACATTTCTATGCTATAATAAGAAAAAATGTTTGGAGTTGATTCAATGGAATATATCGTAATTCCCGATACGGCTATTTGGGCAGTCAATCGTGGCAAACAGGAAAATGAATCAAGCAATATTATTTATCACGATAAAAGTGGCAGAGGACATTCCATTGATTTTGATGCATGTGCAACCAATTTCAAAGCAGAACACGGAACCTCATCGTGCAACTGCATAGGCGAACGGAAAATGGATGAATACTACTTTGTTTTCTACACAAGCGGCATCAAAGCGAAAATAGTATTCAAGAAAATGTATGTTGGAAACACATTCCGTTATCACCGATTAAGTGGCTCAAAAGCAAAGCGATTTTTAGACCTGCAAAAATTAATAGAAGAAACAAGATATACTACTTATGATTTATCATAAAGGGGTGATTACATGAAAACAATTAAATGGTTAAAAACCTCAATAGTATTACAAAGTATATTTGCATTTTTCTGCATTGCTTCATCCGTGTGCTTCGCAATTAATAGATATTTTGATTTGAGAATTTTCTTTACATTAGGCAATCTTTTGATTTATGGTTGGATTATAAATCCCATCGGTTTAATATCCGTTGTTGTTGGCTTAATACTTTTCTTTTCCGAAAAAGGCAAGGACGAAAATCGTATAATTGTAGGCAAGAAATGGATTTGATTTGTAGTATTTTTTGTGATTGACATTTTACTGTATTTAACCGCAGGTGTATTGACGGTTGCATTTACAGGTGGTGTTTAAACAGGAGAAAGCATATGGAAGACATTTTAGAACTCATTCTTTCAATATTGTTCATGCCTTTTGAATCTAAATACGATAATCTAAAACTCAAAATCAACAAAATATCAAATAAGGCATTACGATTTATATTAAAGGTTTTACTCATATTAGTCCCTCTCGCTTTGATATTTGGACTATGTTGTTTGTGTAGCTACATATTTAGAGGATACTGGATATAACAAAACACCCTATGACTTTTGACGGTCATA
>JAZOMH010000015.1:0-19298 GCA_045653785.1 Faecousia sp.
AGCTGTCTGCATAACGATCTATTTTTATCGGCAGCCTTTCTGAACTTTTCACAAATGCTTAAAGGAGGTAATTTCCATGGCTAACGAACAGCGTGTTCGTCCCCGCAAGCGCAAGAAGGTATGCGCTTTCTGCGTTGAGAAGGTAACCGTTATCGATTACAAGGACACTGCGAAGATCCGCCGTTATCTGTCCGAGCGCGGCAAGATCCTGCCCCGCCGTACCACCGGCACCTGCGCAGCCCATCAGCGCCACCTGACCACCGCTATCAAGCGTGCCCGTCAGATCGCTCTGCTGCCCTACGTGGCTGAGTAATTATGTAACAAAACCCGGAGTTTTCACTCCGGGTTTTCTTTTTTTAAATAAGTATCAGTTTGAGTTTTTTATTTGTAGGGGCGTGCATTGCACGTCCGCGGACGACCAATGGTCGCCCTACAATATTATACGATAGGTATAGCGCTTATTTCGCCATAGTTACGGCTTTCAGGATCTGCATGAACACCTGTCCCCAGGTCAGCCGGGGTACAGTTTGCTCCGCCACCAGAGGAATGTCCTGCAAAATCTGCTGCCCGGACTTGACTGTCATGGTCCCCAGCCGCTGGCCCTGGCTTACCGGAGCGGAAACCATTGGTTCAAGGGTCATTTCCGTGGTTACCGACCCCCGCTGGGCTTTGTCGATGAGAAGCGGCTGCTGCTGGGCAGGGACTGCCCGGACGGTTTCCTGGGTCCCCAGCTTTACCGGCACCAGCGCCTCCTCCGGCATTTCCGGGCTGACCAGCGCATAGTTTGCAAAGCCGTAATCCAACAAGGACTTGCAGGCGGCAAACCGCTTCTGGGAGGTTTCGCAGCCCATAACCACCGCGATCAGCTCCATTCCCTCCCGCTCAGCCGATGCAGACAGACAATATCCGGCAGCAGAGGTAAAGCCGGTCTTCAGTCCGGTGGCGCCGTTGTAAAAGCGCACCATTTTGTTGGTATTGGAAAGGCCAAAGGTTCCGTTGCGCACCGTATCCATCCAGATGGTAGTAAATTTCTTAATGTCCGGATGGTTTTTTAGCAGCTCCCGGGACATAAGCCCGATGTCATAGGCAGAGGTCAGGTGGGAGGCTGCTTCCTGACTGTCATCCAGACCGGTGCAGTTGACAAAACTGGTATCCGCCATTCCCAGTTCCTTAGCCCGCAGGTTCATCATCTCCACAAAAGCCGCCTCGCTGCCGGCAATATGCTCCGCCATGGCGCAGGCGCAGTCGTTGGCGGAGCTGACCGCAATGGACTTGACCATATCCGACACAGACATGGTTTCCCCCGCTTTCAGATAGATCTGGCTGCCCCCCTTGGCAGCCGCCGTTTCCGAGGCGGTTACGGTGTCGTCCCAGCCGATCTTGCCGCTGTCGATAGCTTCCATAATCAGCAGCATGGTCATCACCTTGGTAACACTGGCAGGCGCTAATGCCGCATGGGAATTGGATTCATAGATTACCGTTCCCGTAGCCACATCCATCAAAAGGGCGCTTTTTGCCGGTATGTCCATTTCCACAGCCCCGGCGCCCACAGGCACCATTCCCAACAGCAGTCCAAGGACCGCTAATATTCCCAACCATCGCTTCATACTGTCCCCTCCGTTTCTAAGACACCTTATGAAGCCCGTCCATAAAATATGCAGCGCAGGCAATTTGCCTGCGCTGTTTCAAAAGTCGGGAATATAGCATTTATCGGCGGCAGTATCCTCCTGGGTAAAGCCATCCAGATCGTTCAGGTACATCCAACTGAGCACCGATTGGTATTCCTCCTCGGTAATTTGCCGGTCAAAGGGCGGCTGTAACCCCGGCATGGGAGTGTATTGCCGCATCAGACTGACCAAAACCTCTCCGGGCTGGAAGGTTTCGCCGATCCAGTCCAGAACCTTCAAAGAATTTTCCACCTGTCCCGGCAGGATTAAATGACGGATCACCGTACCCCGCACCAGCTTTTCCCCACGGAAAACCGCCGGACCGGTTTGCTCCGCCATGGCTTGGATTGCCTTGGTCGCCACGGAAAAGTAATCTTTCACACCGGACAGCGCCATTGCCAGACTGTCGTCGGCATATTTCATATCCGGCAGGAAAATGTCCACCTTGCCATCCAGTGCGGCAACCGTCTCGGGACGCTCATAGCCCCCGCAGTTATAGATCACCGGCACGGTTAGCTTTTCTTCCAAAGCGGGCAGAATAGTGGGAAGATACTGGGTAGGCGTTACCAGATCGATATTCTCCGCCCCCTGTGCGATGAGAGATTCCATCAGACGGCGAAGCTCCGTTGCGTCCATCGGCTGTCCAACAGGCTTTGCGCTAATGGCCCGGTTCTGGCAATAGCCGCAGCCCAAAGTACAGCCGCCAAAAAAGATCGCGCCGCTGCCGCCGCTGCCTGCCAGTACAGGCTCTTCCCACTTGTGGATCATGGCCTTTGCTACCAACGCCGTATCCGAACCGCCGCAGAAGCCGGTCTGCCCACGGGTCCGATCCACGCCGCACTGTCTGGGACACAGTTGGCAGTTAACATAATTCATACGCATCCCACCCTTTACGCCCATCTTACCACATTCCACCCCGCCCGTCAAATTCCGATTTGTCGGTTAGTAGTGTAGGGCGGGGGCTTGCCCCCGCCGACGATATTACATGCATTTGTGCGGCGGGGGCAAGCCCCCGCCCTACGCTGCATTGCAAGCAACTGCCAGATAAACAGGAATTCGATTTTTTCTTTACGGTTGGGGGGAAATGTGGTATGATGAAAGAAAAACCCGTGGAGGGGAAGGCTATGGAGATTCGTTTTGCCCAAATTGAAGATATTCCCGGTATTTTGGCGCTGCTGCGGCAGGTGGGCCAGGTCCACCATGAAGGCAGGCCGGATATTTTCCGGGAGGGCGCGCAGAAATACGGCGCTTCCCAGGTGATCGCCATGCTCAACAAGCCCGGTACGCCTATTTTTGTGGCCGCGGAGGAAGAAAAAGTGCTGGGCTACTGCTTCTGTCTGGTCAAAGAGCATACCAAAGACCCGGTGATCGCCGACCACACGGAGCTGTATATCGACGACCTATGCGTAGACGAAGCCTGCCGTGGTCAGCACATTGGCAAAAAGCTCTACGATGCAGCCTGCCGGTATGCCAGTCAGCGGGGCTGCTACAATGTTACGCTAAATGTGTGGAGCTGCAATGAAAGCGCCATGAAATTTTACGAAAGCTGCGGCTTGAAGCCCCAAAAAGTGGGTATGGAAATCATTTTGTAAATTCCTGTTTCTCGGGCAGTTGCTTGCAATGCAGCGTAGGGGAGGCTTGCCCCCGCCGCACAAATGCATGTAATACCGTCGGCGGGGGCAAGCCCCCGCCCTACTGCCCGACAAATCGGATTTTCCGGAGGAAGAATATGCTGGAAAAGAATAAAGTTTACGATGCCAAGATCAGCGACTACACTGCCGAGGGGCAGGGTGTGGCAAAAATTGAGGGCTGCGCCGTTTTTATCCCCAATGCCATTGTGGGGGAGGTCTGCCGCGTCCGCATCGAAAAGGCGCAAAAGACCTGGGCTGCGGGCAAGATCGTAGAGATTTTGGAGAAGTCCCCCCACCGGGTCAACCGGGAATGTCCCGTTGCCAAGCTCTGCGGCGGCTGCGATTTCTGGCACATGGATTACGACGAGGAGACACGGCTGAAAGCTGACCGTGTGCGCCAGGCGCTGAACCGGTTGGGTGGAGAAGGTTTAGAGGAAGTGCCCATTCTATCCGCCCCCATCTGCTATGGCTACCGGAACAAGGCCCAATACCCGGTTTCCAGCGAAAAGGGACGTACCTTTGCAGGCTTTTTCCGGGCCGGTACCCACAAGGTTGTGGAAAACAAGCGCTGTCTGATCTTGCCCGAGGAAACGGACCGGGTAAAGAAGATTGTTATAGATTATGTAAACCACTATCGGATCACCGCTTACGACGAAACCTCCCACAAGGGGCTCTTACGGCACATTTACGTACGCCGGGGTGCGGTATCCGGGCAGATTCTGGTCTGTCTGGTGGTCAACGGCAGGCATCTGCCCCACCCGGAGGATCTGATCTTTCGGCTGCAAAGGATTCCCGGCTTTACCAGTCTGGTGCTTTCCGTGAACACCAAGCCCGGCAACACGATTCTGGGGGACGAATATATTACCCTTTACGGACCGGGATATATTGAGGACACCCTTTGCGGTCTTACCTTCCGGCTGTCGCCCCGGTCTTTTTACCAGGTGAATCACCACCAGGCACAGCGGCTGTACGAGGCCGCTATTTCTCAGGCCCAGATCACCAAGGACGATCTGATTCTGGACCTGTACTGCGGTGTGGGCACCATCACCCTCGCCATGGCAAAAGCCGCCGGAAAGGTGATCGGTGTGGAGGTTGTGGAACAGGCGGTTCTGGACGCCCGGGAGAACGCCAAGCGTAACGGCATTGAAAACGCGGAATTTTTCTGCGGTGATGCGGGTAAGGCCGCCCTCTCCTTAGAAGAAAAGGGCATCCGCCCGGATGTAGTGGTGGTTGACCCACCACGAAAGGGTTTAAATGCCGACACCATTGAAGCCCTGCACCGGATGTCTCCCCGGCGGATCGTGTATGTTTCCTGCGACCCTGCCACCCTCGCCCGGGATGTGGCACTGCTCAAGGCGCGTGGCTACAAATTGAAAAACGCCCTGGCGGCAGATTTGTTTCCCCGCACCGCCCATGTGGAAAGCGTCTGCACACTGGTGAAAGGGCAGTAAACAAATCCCTATTTGCCGGGCAGTAGTGGCGGGCGGGGGCAAGCCCCCGCCCTACGCTGCATTGCAAGCAACTACCCATTAAACATAAATTTTACGGTTGAAAAAATTTCTTCTTTTGGTAGAATATAGAAATTTAATACATAAAGGAGATTTATTATGGAAACACTGCTGATTATGCTGAAAAATGTAATTATTTTTGTACTGCTGGCTATTCCCGGCTATCTTCTGGTAAAGGGCAAGCTGCTCAAAGCACAGGAGTCCGGCGCTCTATCAAAGCTGCTGACAAACGTGGGTATGCCTGCGCTGATCCTGTCCAGCACCCTGGGTCTGGAATTCAGCGGCGAATTTACCAAGTCCATCATCGTCATGGCAGTGATCTGCGTACTGTTCACCTTTGTGATGTTTTTCACCACCACCTGGTTCTGCGCCGGAGAAAAACAGGAAAAGACCCGTGGTATGATGCGTTTCTGCTCTGTTTTCTCCAACAGCGGCTTTATCGGCATTCCCCTTGCCAGCGCCGTGTTTGGGGGCGATTCTCCCGTAATGGCATACCTAATCGTTTCCAACATCGTGATGAATGTGATGATGTTCACCCTGGGCGTGTATCTGATCTCCGGGGATAAGGGCGCTATTAACATCAAAAAGGCCGTGCTCACCCCTGTGTTCCTGGCATTTCTGGCAGGTATTGTGCTGAACCTGCTGGGCGTAGTGAAGATCATTCCCGAGCTGAACACCTTCGCCAACCACCTGAAGGGTATTGTCACCCCCCTGTCCATGACGGTACTGGGCATGAAGCTGGCGGAAGTGCCTATGAAGCGGCTGCTGACCTCCGGCAGAATGTACTACGTATCCTTCCTGCGCCTGGTGCTGTATCCGGTTGTGGGTGTGGCGGCTATGCTGGTGCTGCGGCTAATCCCCGCTCTGTCCATCAATGCCGACACCATCATCGGCTTCTTTGTGGGGCTCGCCATGCCCACCGCAGGTCTTGCCTCCGTCTTCTCCGACCAGTACAACGGCGACACAGAGAACTCAGTGATCCTGACCCTGGGTACTACCATCGTTTCCATCCTTACCATCCCGGTGCTCTACTGGGTGCTGCGGATGATCGTCTGATAATCCAACAAACAGAAAGCGTGTACCGAATATTTCTGTTCGGTACACGCTTTTTATTATTTTAAGGTTACATCCCCTTCACCGCAAAGCCATTCCATGGACACGCCCAGCACTTTGGCAAGCATTTTCAGTTCACCGTCGCATACATGTCTCTGGTTACTCTCGATTCTGGATACAATGATCTTAGTCATATCCATGCCCTGAAGATTGACCTCCCTTGCCAGATCCTCCTGTGTAAGGGGCGGCTTGTGAATTGCCCGAGCAATGCGCACTCTGTCTCCGCAAAGATTACCTTCTATCAGAAAATTCTTTCCCATAAAAACACCTCGATAATATCTTTATAAGATATTTTATATGTTATGAATAATATTATCGAAAGATCTATTGCTTTTTGTTCTGGATATGTTATATAATTTCATTTACAGATATTAAAGAGATGATATATATGGAAAAATTATATTTTTCTGCCCTTATGCTGTTCTGTGCCGTTCCTGCCGGCGTGTGCTGTCATCTGTCAGTTGCGGCAACTACGCCCTTGCCGACCTGTCTGTACCTGATCTACCCCGGCTGCTTCTGCTGAAAGACGGCCGTAGTTTTACTGCCTGTGGTTATTTTATAACCGTTAAAGCCAAAACGGAAAGCGGCTTCCTGCTTACCGTGAGCGATACGCAACCACCGGATGAAGAATCCTCCGGGTGATCCTTGGGTTATAGGCACCTTTACCCACACAAATTTCGATTTGTCGGGCAGTAGTGTAGGGCGTGGGCTTGCCCCCGCCGACGATATTACATGCATTTGTGCGGCGGGGGCAAGCCCCCGCCCTACGCTGCATTTCAAGCAACTGCCCGATAAACAGGAATTTGACGGAAGATTACAAAAAATGCGGCTCTGGGGAATTTGCCCAGAGCCGTTTGTTTATTTTGTTCTCCGGTTGCCGTCCTTATCGAAGGTCATGCGAACCTTTCTGTTAATGTAGATCCAGACACCCAGAATCAGAATCAGTTCGATAATCACGCAGATGATGGCGGTATTTGCCATGGCCATGGCGCTCATGAACCGGAAGGCATTGCACAGCAGGGACATGATCACAGTCAGCCCTACCCCCAGGACGCTGTAGAACATGCCTGCAAGGCGCTGGGTGAACTGCCACGCCTCCACGCTGCCCATACCCCAGTAGGTACGGAAGCCCAGGGAGTGGTTTGCCTCCTTGGGGGGCGCAAGGTAGAAAAGAAGACCAAGGCCCAGCAGGATCAGCGGCCCTGCCATTACGGCAATCCGCATCATTAGCTCCAGATCCTTCACAAAGTCCTCCGGCGCAGGCAGTAGTTTCGCCACATCAAAATCCTGCAGCAAAGACAAGATGTTATCCATAGGAAACACTCCTTACCGCTGCTTTCCCAGCAGCGTATTGATTTCGTGGATAAAGCCGTTTACATCCTGGAAACGGCGATAAACCGACGCAAAACGAATGTAGGCAACTTCGTCAAGGGGCTTAATGCGCTCCATGACCATCTCGCCGATCCGGTCGGTGCTGACCTCCCGCTCCAAAGAGTTCTGGATGGTCTGCTCGATCTCTGTGGTGATCCGGTCCAGGTCTGCCGTTTCCACCTGACGCTTATCAAAGGCCCGGACCATGCTCTGCATGATCTTGTTCCGGTCAAAGCCCTGGCGGGAGCCATCCCGCTTCACAACAATAATAGGCAGGCTTTCCACGATCTCGTATGTGGTAAACCGGCGCTGGCAGGCCAGACACTCCCGGCGGCGGCGGATGCTCAAACCGTCCTCAGAGTGCCGGGAATCCACGACCTTACTTTCCTGGTCGCCGCAAAAAGGGCATTTCATGGGATCTCAACTCCCTTTCCTTAATTATCCTGTATATTATACCAAATCCCAACTCCACTGTCCAGCTTTTTTTCCTTGTGTTTCCGGGACGGATAGGGTACAATATACAAAATGGAGGATTCACCATGAAAAAAATTATTTTGTACATTGCCTGGCTGGTGCTGTATGCCCTGTGCGCAGGCTTGAGTTATGTGGAAGACCCGGCAGGCCTGCAGGCTGGCGCGCTGACCTTTTTCAGCCTTTTGTTTTTTGTTCCCCCGGGAATCCTGCTGGTGGACAGCCTGAGGCGGAAGGATCTGAAAACCGTTTCCCTGCTCCGGTGGATCAGCATTGCCTCCCTGGCTCTGACACTGATTCTTCTGGTTGCCAATGTGGCATCTGTGCTGGGTTCGGAAGCTCTGGGTAACGAGCTGTATCAGATTCTGATCTTTGTTTCCGTACCCATGATCTGCAGCCGCTACTGGATTTTGAGCATGTTCCTGTGGGCCTGTGTGCTTTGCGCCACTTTTTGGGGCCGAAAAAAGAAATAACTGCGCACATTCCCCACTCTACCAACGGTAGAGTGGGGAATTCTACCTTGGAGAGCAATATTTTTGGCTGTTCTCCGAAAAAAGGGGGGCTTTTTCCTAAAAACTGTTGTATACTGATTCCGGCAGCAAAGGCTGCTTCTATTATAAAACAGGAGTTTTCCAACATGAATTACAAAATTATTACCGATACCTGCTGCGATTATCCTACCCAGATGTACAAGGACCTGGACCTGGAAGTGGTCAGCCTCTCTGTGCTGTACAAGGGTGTCAACTATACCGATTACACCGAGCAGTGGCTGAAGGAGCTGTTTGACGGTCTGCGTCATGGCGAGACGGCTTCTACCTCCGCTGTCAATCCCCAGGGTTGGGCGGCCGTGCTTGAGCCGGTTCTGCAAGAGGGAAAGGACGCTCTTATTATGACCTTTACCTCGGGTATGAGCACCACCTACCAGTCTGCGGTGATCGCCGCGGAGGAGTTGGCGGAAAAGTATCCCCAGCGGAAGATCCGGGTGGTAGATACCCTTTGCGCCTCTCTGGGCCAGGGTCTGCTGGTGTGGTACGCCTGCCAGAAGCGGGATGCAGGCCTGTCTTTGGACGAGGTTGCCGACTGGTGCGAGGAAAACAAGCTCCATCTGTGCCACTGGGTCATTGCGGACGATCTGATGCACCTGAAACGGGGCGGCAGAGTCAGCGCCGCAACGGCCGTGGCAGGTACTCTGCTGCAAATCAAGCCTGTGATCCATGTAAATGACGAAGGCAAACTGATCAGCGTGGGCAAGGCAAGAGGACGCAAGGCTGCCATTAAGACCCTGTGCGACAAGGTGGGTGAGCTGGGCATTGCAGGGGCTAACGACACCATCTTTATCTGCCATGGCGACTGCCTGGAGGATGCCCAGGCCCTGGAGGCGATGCTGAAAGAAAAATACGGCACCAAAAAGGTGTTCATTTACTATATCGGCGCGGTAATCGGCTCCCATGCCGGCCCCGGCACCATGGCGGTGTTCTTCCTGGGCAACCATCGATAAGCGCTTCACTTGCCGGGGATATGCGCTCCGTTGGGCATTACAAAAATAAAAGTTCGGCTGTATCGGAATGCCCCGATACAGCCGTTTTGTTATTTATCTTCCTCAGCAACCATGTCCAGGGTGATGGATTTGGTTCCAGGCTTTAGCCGGGTATATTTGACACCGGCAGCATCCAGCATCCGCTTGGAGGCAATATTGCCGGGTGTGCCGTCATACTTATCGGACAGGTAGACCACTTCCTTCACGCCGCTCTGAATAATGGCCTTGGCACACTCGTTGCAGGGGAACAGCGCCACATACACACGGCTGCCCCGCAGGTCTCTGCCGTTGGCGTTAAGAATGGCATTCAGCTCCGCATGGACCACATAGGGGTACTTATTTTCCTCGCCGTCCCGGTTCCATGGGAATTCGTCGTCAGAACAGCCCTTGGGCATGCCATTGTAGCCTGTGGAAATAATGATGTCGTCGGGGGATACGATGCAGGCACCTACCTGGGTGTTGGGATCCTTACTGCGGCAGGCTGCCAGCTTAGCAACGCCCATAAAGTATTCGTGCCAAGAGATATAGTCCTTGCGTTTCATATGGTTTTGTCCTCCGTTTTGTATTGTATGTGATCATTATAATACAGTTTTGCCCACTTAGCAAGGCAAATCGTATGTAGGGGCTCCGCAACGGACTACCAACACCCCAGGATGGTCTCTCCTGCCCCTTTGGGGCAAGTCACCTTCTGGCCGCCCCTACGAAACCGCAGCCTGTCTGTAGACAGGCTGCGGTTGGTTAGTCAAAGAAATCTTTCAGTGTTTCAAAGAACTTTTTCCGTTTGGGACTGGATTTACCGTCCAGGGATTCATCCAGCTTGCGCAGAAGCTCCTTCTGCTCCCGGGTCAGCTTGGTGGGTGTTTCCACCACCACAACAAACCGCTGATTACCCCGGCGCTTGGGATTGCCCACCTGGGGAATACCCTTGCCGCTGAGGAAGAAATCCCTGCCGGTCTGGGTGCCCTCGGGGATGGTGAACAGGGTCTTGCCATCCAGGGTGGGAACTTCAATCTCCGCGCCCAGGGCTGCCTGGGTGAAGGTGATGGGAACTTCGCACAAAACATCCATGCCGTCCCGCTCAAAAATGGGATGGGGCTTGATGTAGATTTCCACCAGGGTATCACCGTTGGGACCGCCGTTGGAACCTACGCAGCCCTCGCCCCGGAGACGGAAGCTCTGGCCGTGGTCGATACCTGCGGGCACTTTGGCCCGGACAGTACGGTTCTTGCGAACCTTTGCCTTGCCACGGCAGACGGTGCAGGGATTCTTGATAATCTTGCCCCTGCCGCTGCAGGAAGGACAGGTGGAGGTGGTCTGGAATGCCATGCCCATCATGTTCTGGGTTACCCGGACCTGTCCGGAGCCGCCGCACTGGCGGCAGTTTTCGATCACACCGTCGGCGCTACCGGTACCATTACACTTTTCGCAGTTTTCGATCCGGTGGAAGGAGATTTCCTTTTCCGCGCCGAAGGCGGCTTCTTCAAAGGTAACCTCGATGCGAACGCCAATGTCCTCACCTCTGCGGGGGGCATTCCGGGTACGACGGCTACCGCCGCCTCCAAAAACCTCGCTGAAAATATCACCAAAGCCACCAAAGCCGCCAAAGCCGTCAAAGCCGGGACCCCCGGCACCGCCGCCGTAATTGGGGTCTACGCCGGCAAAGCCAAACTGGTCGTATCTTGCCCGCTTATCGTCGTCGGACAGCACCTCGTATGCCTCTCCCAGCTCCTTGAACTTTTCCTCCGCCTGCTTGTCGCCGGGATTCCGGTCCGGGTGGTACTTCATGGCGCTTTTCCGGTAGGCTTTCTTTATGTCCTCGGAGCTGGCGCCCTTTTCTACGCCCAGCACCTCATAATAATCACGCTTATTTTCTGCCATAGATCATACCTCATCAAATTCCCATTTGTCGGGCAGTTGGGTAGGCTGACTGGGGGATTGTCCTGTATTTGCAACGGATTTTACAATCCCTCCGTCAAAAATCAAAGATTTTTGCCACCTTCCTTTATACAAGGGAGGCTTTGGTGCCTGCGTCTAACCTTCTGCTCTATAAACAGGAATATATACACCAAATAGGGGCGGCAAAACCGCCCCTATGAGATTCTTAATCAGTCAACAGTCTCGTAGTCTGCGTCTACAACGCCGTCATCGCCGGGCTGCTGTGCGCCGGGCTGTCCCTGGGGATTTGTCTGCTGATACAGCTTTTCCGCCACGGGGTAGAAAGCCTTCTGCAACTCATCAACCGCTGCCTTGATAGCCTCCACATCGTTGCCCTTATTGACTTCCTTCACCTTTTCGATGGCTGCCAGGATGGGGGCCTTCTCACTTTCAGTAACCTTGTCGCCCAGATCGTTCAGGGTCTTTTCGGTCTGGTACACCATATGCTCGGCGTTGTTGTGGGTGTCAACCTCTTCCTTACGGGCCTTATCCTCAGCAGCGTACTGCTCGGCTTCCTTCACAGCCTTCTCAATATCCTCCTGGCTCAGGTTGGTGGAGGCGGTAATGGAGATCTGCTGCTCCTTGCCCGTGCCCAGGTCCTTAGCGGAAACCTTCACGATGCCGTTGGCGTCGATGTCGAAGGTAACTTCGATCTGAGGAACACCCCGGGGTGCGGGAGCAATGCCGGACAGCTGGAAGTTACCCAGGGTCTTATTGTTGGCAGCCATCTCACGCTCGCCCTGCAGCACATGGACATCCACAGAGGTCTGACCGTCGGCTGCGGTGGAGAAGATCTGGCTCTTTCTGGTGGGGATGGTGGTGTTGCGGTCAATCAGACGGGTGAACACGCCGCCCATGGTCTCAATACCCAGAGACAGGGGGGTAACGTCCAACAGGACCACGTCCTTCACGTCGCCGGTAAGCACGCCGCCCTGGATGGCTGCGCCAACAGCGACGCACTCGTCGGGGTTGATGCCCTTGAAGCCCTCGGCGCCGGTAATGCCCTTAACCGCTTCCTGGACAGCAGGGATACGGGTAGAACCACCAACCAGCAGCACCTTGTTCAGATCGCTGGGCTTCAGGCCGGCGTCGCTCATTGCCTGGCGGACAGGCTTCATGGTGCGCTCCACCAGGTCAGCGGTCAGCTCGTCGAACTTAGCGCGGCTCAGGGACACATCCAGATGCTTGGGGCCGGTAGCGTCGGCGGTGATATAAGGCAGGTTGATAGCCGTATTCGTCATGCCGGAAAGCTCGATCTTTGCCTTCTCAGCAGCTTCCTTCAGACGCTGCATAGCAACCTTGTCGTTTGCCAGGTCGATGCCCTCGGCCTTCTTGAACTCGGCAACCAGGTAGTCCATCACTCTCTGGTCAAAGTCGTCGCCGCCCAGACGGGTATCGCCGGCGGTAGCCAGAACTTCCACGATGCCGTCGCCGATCTCCAGAATGGAAACGTCGAAGGTACCGCCGCCCAGGTCGTAGACCATGATCTTCTGCTCATTTTCCTTGTCCAGGCCGTAAGCCAGAGCAGCAGCGGTGGGCTCGTTAATAATACGCTTGACCTCCAGACCGGCGATCTTGCCGGCGTCCTTGGTTGCCTGGCGCTGAGCGTCGGAGAAGTAAGCGGGAACGGTAATGACTGCCTCGGTGACGGGCTGGCCCAGGTAAGCCTCGGCATCTGCCTTCAGCTTCTGCAGCACCATGGCGCTGATCTCCTGGGGGGTGTAGTTCTTACCGTCTTCAGTAACCTTCTAGTTGTCGCCCATGTGGCGCTTGATAGAAGCGATGGTGCGGTCAGCGTTGGTAACAGCCTGGCGCTTTGCCACCTGGCCTACCATACGCTCACCGGTCTTGGAAAATGCCACAACGGAGGGCGTAGTGCGCGCGCCCTCGGCATTGGCGATGACAACAGGCTCGCCGCCTTCCAGAACTGCAACGCAGGAATTGGTTGTACCCAAATCGATACCAATAATCTTACCCATAATAATTTCCTCCTATATTCTTGTAGGGGCCTTGCTAGACCCACATAGTTTACATTGTCAGTAGGCGACCTGCACCATGGCAAACCGCACGATCTTATCACCCATCTTGAAACCCTTCTGGAACACCTGGGTGATGGTGTTTTCCGGGGTGTCCGCGTCTTCTGTGTGCATTACCGCGTTGTGCAAATTCGGGTCGAAGGTCTCTCCCTCCGCGCCGAAGATCTCCACCCCCAGACCGTTAAGGATGCTCACCAGCTGGGTCATGGTCATTTCCACGCCCTTTTTGTAGGCAGCGTCCTCGGTGGGCTGATTCAGCGCCCGCTCCAGGTTGTCGTACACCGGCAGCAGCTTTTCAATGGCGTCTGCCTTGCCGTTGCCGTAGGACGCATCCTTTTCCTTAACTGTGCGCTTGCGGAAATTGTCGTAGTCCGCTGCCAAACGCAGATACGCGTCATGCTCCGCGTTATACTTTTCTTCCCAGGGATCAACGGCGGGAGCTTCTTCTGTTTCCACTGCTTCCTGGGTCTCTACTGTTTCTTCTACAGGTGCTTCCTGGTTCTCTTTCTTCTTTGCCATCATCATGCCTCCTCATGGGGTTCTTCCGCAGACCCAGGCAACTGGGGCTGCTCCGGTTTGGCGAACATTTTGGAAAGGCTCTCGGCAAAGTAACTTAGTCTTGCCGTAACCTTGGCGTAATCCATACGGGTGGGTCCCACCACGCCGATCATGCCCTGCATGCCGTCGCCTATGTCGAATTTTGTCATTACCACCGAGGTGTCTTTCAGTTCCTGAGCCACATTTTCCGGCCCTACCAGAACCTGTGTGCCGTTGGCATTCTGCATCACCGCCGGCAGGTTTGCCAGCGCATCCTCGTCCAGGGTGGTCAGCACCCGCTGGGCTTTATCCACATCCCGGTATTCCGGCTGACCCAGCAGCCGCAGCTGTCCGGCAACCGCCATGTTGGTGCTGCCCTGGCGGTTCAGCGTCTCCGTGGTAAATTCCATAATAACGGGGACCAGGGTGGCTGCCGCCCCGGCGGAATTCATCACCCGCTCCAGAAGCTGGGGGGTAAACTCCCCGGCGGGCATTTCCGTCATGGTGGCGTTAAGCACCGCCCCCAGGATCTTCAGATCCTCAACCGTAACATTCACCGGCAGCTTTATGAGCTTGTTCACCACTTCCTCGTTGGTTAACATAACTACAAGGATCACGCTGCCCGAACCCGCCTGGATCAGCTCAAACTGACGCACCGTAGCACCGCCATAGCGGGATGCCATAGAAATGGCAGGCAGATCTGTTGCCTGTGATACAAGCTTTGCCACCTTTTCTACCATTTTATCCACACGCTGCATCTTTTCTTCAATGGCAGTGTTGATAGATTTGGTCTCATCCATGCTCAGCCGGTAATCCAGCATCAGCTCATCCACATACAACCGATAACCGGCAGCGGAGGGAATCCGCCCGGCACTGGTGTGGGGCTGCTCCAAATAGCCCATGGTGGTCAGCTCCGCCATTTCGTTGCGGATGGTTGCAGAGGAGTATTTCATATCCGGCAGCTCCGTAATGGCCTTGGAGCCCACAGGCTCGGCTGTTCGGATGTACAGGTCGACCACGCTGCGGAGCACCTTCTTCTTCCGTTCGGTCAGTTCCATATGCCGCCTCCTCTGTCGATTTAGCACTCATTCTCCACGAGTGCTAAGCACACTATACTATAGAGTGCTAAAAAAGTCAAGAGCTTTAATTTTTAATTATTTTTGAACGGTGTTATTTGAAAGATTCACCTAAATATATAGAAATGCGGCAGATGGATGTCCGTAAAACAAACAATTAAGAACACACCGGCGTGTTGCTTTGCAACACGCCGGTTTTGTGATTGATTTACTTGATTGCACCGCTTTCCTTCATAGCGGCGATCTTCTCCGGGCTGTAGCCCAGGGATTGCAGGATGCTGTCCGTATCGTGACCAATTTCCGGGGCGCTCTTTGTCTTCACCGGGCCCACAGATTCCATTTCTATAGGGCTGGTGGGCATTACATCCGTCCTGCCGGTGGGATAGTCCATGTTTTCCAGGTAGCCGTTGGCCCATGCCTGTTCGTCCTTGGGAACATCCCGATAATGGACCATCTTATTCAGGGCCATATCCAGATCATTGGCAATAGCTACCCATTCGTCGCTGGTTTTCGTCAGCATAGCATCGTGGAAGATCTGATAGTATTCCTCCCGATTCTCCTGCCGGGCCGCGGGGGTGCTGAACTTGGGATCGTCCATCAGGTCGGGTCTGCCGATTGCCTTGCACATTTTGGGCATGATCTCCGCCGTATAGGCTGCCGCCACAAACACCCATTCGTCATCGGCGCACCGGAAATATCCGGCGGGAGCGCCATGCTGCAGGCGGGTATAGGGATATTGGTAGCCGTAGGGCTCCTGACAGACAAGCTGCATAGTGCCCATAGTAAAAATACCGTTGTGGTACAGGCTGGTTTTCACCAGATCGCCCTTGCCGGTCTGCTTGCGGCTGTACAGCGCCGCACAGATCTCGCCCATAAGGAACATACCGGTAACGGTATCGCCCACGCTAAAGGGCGGCACCACAGGGGAATAATTCTCCCCGGCAATGACCTGATCCAGCATAAAGCCGGAGCGGGACCAGAACGCCACCGTATCAAACGCGGGCTTACCTGCGTCTGGGCCTTTTTCGCCGTAGCCAATAACCATGGCGTAGATCAAAGAGGGATACTTCTCCTTCAGATCCTCGTATGTAAGCCCCAACCGCTCTAAAGCTGCGGGGCGGGTGTTGGTAACCAGCACATCCGCCTGGCTCAGCAGCTTGTGGAACGCCTCCATTCCCTCCGGATCCTTCAGATTGATGGCGACATGCTTCTTGCCACTGTTATATATATCAAACACGGGGTTTTCCTGGTCGCTGAAACGGCTGGGATTAAACCCTACACCGGTATGGCGCCAATCATCCCCGGTGGGTCGCTCTACCTTGATGACCTCCGCACCCAAGTCTGCCAGCAATCTGGCACACACCGGGGCTGCCACAAAGGTAGAAAGCTCTACCACCTTTACGCCCGCTAATGGGCCGCCCATAAGATCGCCTCCTGTATTTTTCTTCCTATATTATAGAATTCCATTCAAAGAAAGTCAACCGATCATTCCGGCTTGTTCTGGGCATTGAGCGCGTCCACCACGATCCGGTCATAGGGATTGGCAATCACAGTCCGATGAGTATGATAGATCACCATTCCCGGCTTGCCGCCGGGGGCTTTTTTTACCTGCTTGACAGGGGTTACATCCACCGGAATATTCTGTCCTCCTGTGGATTCGGCGTAGTACGCAGCAAGCTGTGCCGCCTGGGTAATGGTGTCATCCGGGGGCGTTGTACCGCCGCAGGAAATGATAACATGGCTGCCGTGGACCTTCTGGGCATGGAGCCACAGATCGTCCTTCCGGGCAAGCTTGAATGTCAGCTCGTCGTTCTGCCGGTTGTTCCTGCCCACATAAATGGGGTAGCCGTCGGTTGATTCAAAGCGCATGGGGGCGCTTTTTGTCTGGCGCATCCGTTTTTTGCCGGTGTCGCCCCGGATATACCCGCCGGATTGCAGCTCCTGGCGGATCTCCTCCAGTTCCCCATCGGTCTGGGCCCGGTCTAGCTCCTCCAGGACGCTTTCCAGATACATAAGCTCCTGCTCACCCAGCTCCAGCTGATGGGTCAGTTCCTTCTCCGCGGTCTTCATCCGGGCATAATCCTTATAGAATTTCGCCGCATTCTGCTGGGGAGAAAGCTGCTCGGACAAAGGAATATCCACTGTTTTCATTTCCTCGTCGTAAAAATCCTCCGCCTGCAAAAGTCTCTGGCCCTTGGTGATCCGGTGGATGTTGGCAGTAACAATGTCTCCCAGCTGGCGCAGCCGCTCCCGGTCATAGGTGGCAAGCAGCTCCTTTTCCTGAATTGCTCTTTTCCGGCGAAGCCGCTGACACAGGTTGGAAACAGTTTTGCGCACTGCCTGGCTTTTTTGCCGCATAGCATCCTTTTTGTCCCGTACAATATAGTAACTGTCCATCAGTTCCGTGAAGGATGCCGCCTGTTCATACTGTCCGTACTGGCGGATGGGACAAAAGGCAAACTGCCTGGGTGTGCCGTCCTTGGCGGCATAAAAATACGCCCCGGGGTGAGAAAGGTGCTCCCGGAAAAACAGCCACAGCTTTTCCGCCGCCTGGGAAATCTCCAATCCCTCCAAACGGGCATCGGTGTCTCCGGCGGCATACAGCGCCGCCTCCCGGCAAACCAGAGGAGACAGTCCGCCCAGAGAATCCATCAGCCGCTCCGCAAGCATATCGCTGCCGGGGGCTGCGAGTAAGTTAACATAATCTTCCGCAGTGAGGGTTTTGGGGTCCTGCTTTTGGATTTTTTCCGGCTCTTGGTAGTGCAGGCCGGGCAGCGCCGCCCGCTTTGCGCTCTCGTCCAGGCCGATGCGGCGCAGACAGTCCAGAATTCGTCCGTCGGGGCCAACCAGGTACAAATTGCAGGTCCTTCCCATCAGCTCCACGATCAGCCGCTTCTGCACCGCATCACCCATTTCGTCGGTGCAGGCAAAGGTAAACACCGCCATTCGCTCCATGGGTGGCTGTTCCACAGAAAGCAGCCGCGCTCCGGATAAATGCTTGCGCAGCAGCATACAAAACATAGGGGGCTCGGCGGGGTTTTCCGGGTTTGCGGCAGTCAGGTGCAGTCGGGGGGCAGCGGGATTTGCCGCAAACAGCAGCTTTTCCCTGCCCTTTTCACAGCGCAGCTGCAATATTACCGTGTCCCGGCTGGGCTGATGGATCTTCTCCACACGGCCGCCCACAGCCTTTTTCCGGATCTCCTCCAGCACCGCCGTAAGAAAATACGCATCAAATGCCATAATTAATCCTCATACATTATAATATAAAACAGCTCATTGAGCCGGTCCGTCCGTCCCAACAGGTATAATGCCCCGAAAAGCGTCTCCAGACCCGTGGCCTTGGCATACTCCTGGCGGCTGGCGGATTTGGGCGCCGCATGGGTATGAGCATTCTTGCCCCGGCGGAAATAATCCATCTCCTCCTCGGTCAGGTGGGGCTTGAGCTTGTCAGCAAACCTTGCCTGGGTAGGTGCTTTCACCAGCTCCACAGAATTCCTGTGGAGCTTCAGCACTGTTTTATCTCCCTGCTGACACAAATAAGTCCTGCACATCAGCTCATACACTCCGTCTCCCACATGGGCAAGGCCCAGATTGGAAATGGCGTTCACCTGGGCAGGGGTAAAATTCACTTGAAAATAGTTTTCCATAAATCCTTCCCTCGCTTCACAAGGATCTGGGCGCACAGCCCGGTAAATAAGCCGCTGAAAATACTGCACAGGATCAACACCGGCAGGTAGATCAGCAAAGACGGCGTGCCGGTAAGCCAAACCGCCATTATGATCTGTCCAATGGAATGGGCGATAGCGCCCAAACAGCCGGCAATCCACAGCTGACTTTCCCCCAAAACAAATTTCAAGCCGATGGTTGTAAGGATCGCCAAAGCGCCGCCGGCGGCAGAATAAAAAATGGTTCCGAAATTTCCGGAAAATACAGCCCCCAGAAAGATGCGGGCAAGCAGGATCAGCGCGCCCTCTTTTGCCCCCAGGGCATATACGGCATAGACGGTTATGATATTACTTAGCCCCAGTTTCACCCCTGGAATGGGGACAGGGGCCGAAATCTGGGCTTCTACCATAAATATCGTAAGGGCAATGGCACAAAGCAGCGCCATGGTGGTTAATTTTCGGGTTTTCATAGGATCTCCTCCTGCCAAATATGGTAGCAGATTTATAACAGCGTGTCAAATTCCGATTTGTCGGTGAGTTTGCTGGTTAGAAATCGTAGGGGCGACCAGTGGTCGTCCGTCCGGTTGTCATTGCGGGAATTGTCGTTAGCCATTACCGTCCATTACCTTGTTATGTCTGCCGACGGCGTTACTTTCTTGTTTCGCCAAGAAAGTAACCAAAGAGGCGACTTGGGGAGGGTTTGAGTGCCTTGCTCCCGCAAGGCAAGCCACCTCCCCAAGACCTCTCCAGG
>JAZOMH010000016.1:0-38563 GCA_045653785.1 Faecousia sp.
TGTACAGTGTAGTAACATAGTACACAGGTGTGTAAAGACATGGTACACAGTTTTATAGTACAATAAAGGCATCAAAAACAGATGAAGGAGTGCTGTAAGATGCCGTGGGAGTGTAGAACTGTGGAAAACCAAAGAAGAGAATTTGCGCAAGCTGCCGCGTGTTGCAACAACTTTAGCGCTCTGTGCCGTGAGTTTGGTATTACCCGGCATACAGGGTATAAGTGGATCGAGCGGCACCGTACCGGTCAGCCACTGACCGACCTTAGTCGTAGACCCCACACCAGTCCATCCCGCACACCGGAAGCGGTGGAACAGCGCATCCTGGCAGTTAGAGTGGACAATCCCGGTTGGGGTGCCAGAACGATCAGAGATGTTCTTATACAGGAAGGTCATAAAAATATCCCGTGTGCCAAAACGGTCAATAATATTCTTCATCGTTACAATTGTATCAGTCCGGAAGAATCTCAAAAAAGGCAGCCGTTTATTCGCTTTGAAAAAGAGCGATGCAACCAGATGTGGCAAACCGATTTCAAAGGTGAGTTTCGAATGGAAGATGGCCGGTACTGCTATCCTCTGGATATCATAGATGACCATTCCCGCTTTGCCATTCGGGTAGAGCCACATTTGCGCACATCCTATGTGGTAATTCCCGTATTTAAGCAGGCTTTTGAGGAATTTGGCCTGCCGGATTCCATTCTTTCGGATAACGGCGCACAATTTGCAGGTTTTCGGAAAGGCTATACCCAATTCGAACGTTGGCTTATGGATCTGGATATTCTTCCAATTCATGGTCGCATTAAGCATCCGCAAACCCAAGGCAAAATAGAGCGGTTTCACAGAACGATGAAACAAGAATTGCTGAATCACACAACCATTGCCAATATCGAGGATGCACAAAACAAGCTGTACAGCTGGCGCGAAAAGTATAACAATATTCGGCCTCACGAAGCTCTTGGAAGGAAAAGGCCGGTGGATGTTTACCAGCCAAGCCAGCGACAGTACAACGAAAAAATCGAAAAATACGAATATGGTGGGGAGCACCATGTGATCAAGGTTAATAACTGGGGTTATGCCAGATTCGACAAATGGCAGGTTTATTTGAGCGAAACGATGCGAGACCAACACATCGAATTTCGACCAACCCAAAATGGTGAAACATTCATTGCCTGTTATCGAAACTTCAAAATTGCGGAGTTTGATACAGAAGATGGGCAATTGATTCATCGGTCCATTGCAAGACTGTAAGTTGTGTACTATGTCCTTGCACTGGTGTGTACCATGTTACTCTTGACAAGATTGCCGCCCCTACAAGCACGCACCGACATTTCAAAATGTAGGGGCGGATAGCATCCGCCCGCCAAAAGTATCGTAAAAGGAGAAAGATATACTATGAAGGCAACAGGAATTGTTTGTCGGGTCGAGGCTCGTGTTATAATAACACAAAAGTGCAATAACCCCTTATAATTACTGGACTTTCGGGCGCTTTCTAAAGAAAAATTTTGACAAAAAACAGCATATTTTGAGCTATAAATAGCAAAAGCGAGGTGAATTTCACCTCGCTTTTGTGGTTAATGTAACACCTTATCTGTTATGTCAATCAATGATCTGAAACCTTCTATCAATCCTTTTTGATCTTCAAATGTTTCAGAGGTATATTCCTGCACTAGGTTATATCCAGCATCCAATTCTTGTACCGTATAATAAACGGCACTATCGTGTGGATACCCAAACAAGGTAATACGACCGGTGTAATTATCATCAGTATAAACCGCTATAACAAAACCGGGCAATAACGGTTGTGTTTCAATAATTCCCCGTTGGATTTCATAGCGTAGTTTTTCAATTGGGATATTATTTCCCCCGGCCTTTTGAGCAAAATAGAATGTAGCAATGATTGTTGCAATTTCTACTACACCCATAATGGCAAATATTGTCCAATCAATGTTACTGAATTCGTGCATTTCTCTTTCACCGGTCAAAAATACTGTAACAAAGATATTAATGAACATTAAAGCCAAACCGGAGCAAACATATATAAGCCCCTTTTTCTTGACGGACTTTAAGTTGTTCAGTTTTTCGTTTAGCATTTCCGATTGTTCTGTTACATCAAAACGCATATTCCGTCGAATCAACGAAGCGAGAGGCCAAGAGTTTCTAATGCCCATAATGGTATGTGTTTTACCGTCTTTTAATTGAATGATTAAAGTATTAACCCGTGCTACGGCAAAAGTTACGTCCGAAAGTTTACAATCGATTTTACCAAACCAATGGTACTTTGCTTTGATTGAATCTTCGTCAATGTGAATAAATGCACCGAAATTTAATAACCACGACGGAATTACAACCAAGCATATCATAATGCCTACAATTAAAAAAGTGAGCAATTCGCTAGTTGCTTTTGGATCAGTGATATTTAAGAATATGTACATTCCTATAAATGCCAAACCACATAGGAATAAAAGAAAAAGCCAAATGTTAAAGTTCTTGCGAAGAAATATACCTTCCACAATATCACCGCCTTTTTGTTTATCATATCATAGCACAATCAAAATGTAAATCTGCCAGTATAAATCTTCCCCTTTTACAAATAATAGCATCGTAATTTGTAAAATAAGGAGATAGATATATGAAAGCTACAGGTATCGTCCGTAGAGTGGACGATTTAGGTCGTATTGTTATTCCCAAAGAAATTCGCCGCACGCTGAAAATCCGTGAGGGGGATCCCCTTGAGATCTACACAGAGAAGGATGGGGGCGTGATCTTCCGGAAGTATTCGCCCATGGGGGATCTGCAGGATTTTGCGGCGCAGATCTGTGAATCCATCGGCGCCAACACCGGGCATGTGGCGGCGGTCAGCGACCGGGATTCCATTATCGCCCTGTCCGGCGCGCCCAAACGGGAAGTGATGGATAAGCCCAATTCCCAGGAGCTGGACAAGCTGATGGAGCAGCGGAAGAACTATCGCTATATTCCGGGAGAGGCCATGCTTCGTGCCACGGAAGGGTCTGACAAGTACCATCTTGGGGTGGCGGCGCCCATCCTCAGCCAGGGTGATTTAATGGGCTGTGTCATGCTTTTGATGGGGGAGGACGGAATTCCGTTGGCCGAATCGGATCAGCGGCTTGCACAAACGGTGGCAGGCTTTCTGGGAAAACAAATGGAAAGCTGAGCACACATAGGCGGGCCTGGGGAAATTTTCCGGGCCCGCTTCTTTGTAGCGGTCAGGTCGGCTTGACTTTAAGCACACGGTTTGGTACAATTATGCCCTACCCGAACCATATAAATTAAGGCAGGTGCTGGTGTGAAAAGTTTCTTTCAAAAACACAAAGAGTTGATTTCCTATGTGTTTTGGGGTGCGGCTACTACAGGGGTCAATTATATCGTATATTTCCTGTGTACCGGATTACTGAGCATCAACTACCTGGTTAGCAATGGCATTGCCTGGGCGGCGGCGGTAGCCTTTGCGTTTTTTGTAAACAAGCTGTTCGTCTTTCACGCTGTCAGCTGGGAGAAAAATGTGGTGCTGGGGGAGCTTTGGAAGTTTGTCTCTGCCCGGATTCTCTCCGGTGTTCTGGAATTTATTCTGCTTTTCCTGTTTGTGGATGTTGCAGGAATTCCCGATGGACCTGTAAAAATCGCAGCAGGCGTAATAATCATTATTTTGAATTACGTTATTAGCAAACTGGCCATTTTTAAATCTGTAAAAGGATAAGATTTCCAACTGTGCTTGCAGGAGGGGCTATCACTGCCTGCAAGCGCAGTTTTTGTATTTGCAGGGAGTTTCTTTTATTATATTCCACTTTTAGGAAAAAAGGCAGTGTTTTATAGGGGGAAAATGCAATTACTTTCCAGGTTTTGGGGTTGACAATCGGTTACGACTATGCTATAATTCGTAACCGGTTGTAACCAAATGGCAACAAGATTGCAACCGCGAAAGGAATGTATTTATGACCGGAACCCGAAAAATGGGGATGCGAATTGTGAGCCTGGTGCTTTGTCTGGTGTGCCTGTTTCCCTTTACCCGGCCTGCGGCTGCGGAGGAAGCGGAGCAAACGCCTATGACCTTGACCACTGCGGTCCGCAGAGATGCTTATACCTCGGCTACGGTGATCGGCCAGATGGCTGACGGAACGGAGGTTACGGTGCTGGAAAGCCGCGGTGATTTCTATAAGGTCGATTGCTACGACATGACCGGCTACATCGCAAAATCCCAGATCACATATACCGAAGATGAAAAATATTATGTTAACTGTGCGGAGGGTTCTGCAGAGACCCGTACCATGGACTATACCGACTATGCAGATGCCCTGGTAATGCGCCACAGTCTGTTTGCCCTGGCGAAGAAACAGTTGGGTTATCCCTATGTCTACGGCGGTACTCGGCCCGGCGGCTTTGACTGCTCCGGGCTTACTTACTACCTGTACGGGCAGCATGGCGTTGATCTGCACCGTACTGCCAGCCAGCAGCTCCAGGACGGCATTATCGTCGCTAAGGAGGGTCTGCAGGTGGGCGATCTGATCTTCTTCCGGGAGCGTTGGGAAAGGTATCCTGCGTCCCATGTGGGTATCTACGTGGGTGAAAACAAGATCATTCATGCCGGCAGCAATGGTATTGAGTATGCAGACCTGGATTTTGACTATTTTTACGAGTATTATTTGTGCGCCAGACGGGTAATTAACACCAATGGCGCACAGGTGGAGAGCATTTCCGCGGTGAGCGCAGCCAGCAGGGTTATGCCTGCAGGCGGCATCAGCGGACGAACTGTTGGATAAACCGAATGTGCCGGGCACTTCCAGAGGAGGTGCCCGGATTTTTGTGGTTTGTTTTTCTTCTGACCACAAGATACTGTGGCCTGCCAAAAATAGGAACGGTTTTTCTCCAAAAACTTCCCCGATTACCCGTTGTATAGGGAAAAATCCTGTGTTATAATGACAGCAAATGACGATTTTTAAGGAGTACACCATGATCGCGGCAGAACTGAGCATTGAACAATCGGATATGCGGAAGCTCTTGGGGGCTGCCAGCGGCGATGCGGCACTGCTGTATCTGTATCTGCGCAGCGGCAATGACCCGGCAGGAGCAGCTCAGGCGCTGAACATGAATCAGTCCCGGCTGGCCTGTGCTGGCGCTACACTGCGGCAGCTTGGCCTGTGGCAGGAGGAGCGGCGGCAGTTTGTTCCCGGGGAGCGGCCTGCCTACTCGGAGCAGGATGTGCTCAGAGCCATGGATGACGATAAAACCTTCCGTGCCCTTTATGGGGAGGTCCAGCGGCTTTTGGGAAGAAATCTGAATACGGAAGAGCTGAAGATCATTCTGGGGATCATCCGCTATCTGGGCTTTGAGCCGGAAATGGTTTGCGTATTGATCAATTACTGCAAAAACCGGGCAAGGAACAGAGGCAGCCTGCGAAATCCTTCTCTGCGGACAATTGAGAAGGAAGCATATGCGTGGGCAGAGCAGGGTCTGGAAACCATGGAGGATGTTTCCGCTTACATCCATGCCCAGAACAAACGCAATTCCCAGCTGGGACAGCTGATGGAGACCCTGGGCATCCGGGGCAGAAGCCTGACTCCCAGTGAGGAGAGATATGCCCGGCAATGGTTGGACATGGGATTTGAAACGGATACCATTGCCATTGCCTATGACCGTACCTGCCTGAATACAGGGGGCATGAACTGGGCGTACATGAACAAGATACTGACCCGTTGGCGGGATGCCGGTCTGTTCACAGTTGAACAGATCCAGAACCGGGATGTGGTTCCCAGGGGCGGCGGTAAGTTGGGCGATCAGGAACTGGAGAATATTCAAAGATTACTGCGGGAGGGTTAACCTATGCCGTACAGCGTGGAAGTAGTGAATAAGGCAAGGCAGATACTTGCCCAGAAAAAAGCGGACCGGGAATCGGTATACCGGCAGAATTTGCAGCAGGCATATACGGCAGTTCCCCGGCTGAAGCAGATCGATAAGGAGCTGCGTCTATCCATGACCCTGGCGGCCCAGACGGTGTTTACCCGAGGGGGAGACGCTGTGGCGGCTATGGAAGAGGTGAAGCAGGCAAATCTTGCTTTGCAGCAGGAGCGGGCAAAGCTGATTGGGGAGAATTTTGCGCCGGGCTTTTTGGATGAGAGCCCTGTATGTGCTCGCTGCGGCGGCAGCGGTTATGTGGGCAGCGCCATGTGTGCCTGCCTGCAGAATCTTTGCCGGCAGGAGCAGAGAAATGAGCTGCGTCAACTGACTACCGGCCAGGAACAGTTTGAAAATTTCCGGCTGGATTACTATTCTGACCGGGTGGAGCCGGCATACGGCGCAAGCCCCCGGGATATTATGGCGCTGACTTTGCAGAAGTGCCGCAGCTATGGGGAAACCTTTGGCCCGGGCAGCGGAAACCTGCTGTTTGTAGGCAATACGGGACTGGGAAAAACCTTCCTGTCTGCCTGCATCGCCAACGCGGTAACGGATAAGGGGTTCTCTGTGGCATACGAGAGCGCGCCCCAGTTATTTGCCAAGTTGGAAAAAAGCCGCTTCAGCGCCGACGAGCAGAGCCGGGCGGATGTGGAAAAGTACACTGCCTGCGACCTGCTGATCATTGACGATCTGGGAACGGAGATGCCGGGCAATTTTGTAACCGCGGCGCTGTACAGCCTGCTCAATGACCGCCTTCTGAACGGTAAGAGCATGATCGTTTCCACAAATCTCACTGCCCAGGACATTGCCAAGCGGTATTCTCCCCAGATCGCATCCCGTCTGCGGGGCGAATTCCGGGGCATGTCCTTTGTAGGCGAGGATATCCGGGTGCTGAAAAACCGAGGTGTGTAAGGTGAAAACCGGTGTTTTGTTTGATTTGGACGGCACGCTTCTGGATACTCTGGAAGATCTTTACAATGCCACCAACCATATTCTGCGGCAATACGGCTGCCCGGAAAGAACCCTGCAGGAAGTCCGGCAGTTTGTGGGTAACGGCGCCCGTGTCCAGATGGCAAAGGCTCTGCCCGGCAGGGAGGATGATCCCCCTTTGGGGCAGGTGCTTGCGGATTACCAGACTTATTACAATGCCACCTGCAAAGACGGCAGCGCCAGGCCTTATGACGGGGTGATGGAGGCGCTGGCGGAACTGCGAAAGAAATACCCCGTGGCAGTGGTTTCCAACAAGCCGGAGCCTGCTGTGAAGCAGCTTTGCAAGGTTTACTTCGGGGATGTGTACGCCCAGGGGGTCAGTGAGGAATGTCCCAGAAAACCGGCGCCGGATATGGTCTATAAAGCTATGGAATCCATCGGCGTGGATGCCTGCGTATATGTGGGCGACAGTGAGGTGGATGTATTAACAGCGCAAAATGCAAAAGTGCCTTGCTTGAGTGTTCTCTGGGGGTTCAGGGACAGGGCGTGCCTGGAAGAAGCCGGGGCGGTCTATTTCTGCGAAAAAGCGCAGGATATGCTCCACATGCTGGAGCATATTATTGCCAAAGAATTATAAAAAACCCGGTGGACAGAGTTCTTTCAGAAGTGCTGTCCGCCGGCTTTTCAGTTTCGTTTCATTTTGATGTACTACAATGCTGATGAGAGGAGGAGGCCTATGGCAAATCAATATGTATTTAAACGGTATGAGATAAAATATATGCTTACCCAGGCCCAAAAAAAACGTCTGTTGGATGCCATGGCATCCTTCATGGAGCCGGACAGGTACGGTGTTACCACTATCCGAAATCTGTATTTTGACACCGACAGTTACCGGCTGATTCGACGGTCTATGGAAAAACCGATTTATAAGGAAAAACTGCGGATCCGCAGTTACCGCAGCGCCTCCGGGGAAGATACGGTGTTTGTGGAGCTGAAAAAGAAATATGACGATGTGGTCTATAAGCGCCGGCTGGAAATGCCCTATGACCGGGCAATGGATTGGCTGACGGGCAATACCACCTGCTCCCGGGAAGGGCAGATTGCCCGGGAGATCGATTACTTCCTGGGCTATTACAAGCCGCTGCAACCCAGGGCCTTTTTGTCCTATGACCGACAGGCGTGGTTCAGCAAGGACGGCAGCGATCTGCGGCTTACCTTTGATGAGGATATCTTGGGAAGAAGTGACGAGCTTTCTTTGGGTTCTCCAATCGGCGGCACACCCCTTTTGAAGCCGGGGAAGGTGCTGCTGGAGGTGAAAACCATGGGGGGTATTCCCCTTTGGCTCACCGGATTTTTAACCCAAGAACACATTTATAAAACACCCTTTTCCAAATACGGAAAAGCTTATGAAACACTAATCTATAACGGAGGAACACAGTATGCTGGAAACAATATTTAGAGGAATGTTCGACACGGATATGACCAAGGTGATCCCGGTGGGGGATTTTCTTCTGTGCATGGGCTGCGCCCTGGTAGCCGGACTGATGCTGGCTTTAGGCTATATGTACCGTACTCGGTATACCCGCAGCTTCGTGGTAACCCTGGCGCTGCTGCCGGCGGTGGTGTGTGTGGTCATTATGATGGTCAACGGCAATGTTGGCGCCGGTGTGGCGGTGGCAGGCGCTTTCAGTCTGGTGCGGTTTCGCTCTGTGCCCGGCACGGCCAAGGAGATCAGCATGCTTTTCGTAGCCATGGGTACCGGTTTGGTGGCAGGTATGGGTTATCTGGCATACGCCCTTTTATTTGCGGGGGTTATGTGCCTGATTGGACTGGTTTATAATCACCTGGATTTGGGTACAAAGAAAATGAACGCCACCTATAAGACCATGACCATCACCATCCCGGAGGATCTGGACTATTCCGGCGTGTTTGACGATATCTTTAAGGAGTACACCAGCCGTTATGAGCTGGTGCGGGTCAAGACCACCAATATGGGCAGCCTGTTCCGGCTGACCTATGATCTGACCATAAAGGATCCCTCCCGGGAGAAGGAAATGATCGATGCCCTGCGATGCCGCAACGGCAATCTGGAGATCACCGTCTCCCGGCAGGATACCACTGTAACGGAGCTGTAAGGTATGAAGAAACGGATAGCATGGATGCTGCTCGCGGCGCTGCTACTCAGCGGCTGCAGTGAACAAAAAGCGCCCGGGACCCAGCCCGCCGAGGAAAATAAGCAGATTCAGGCCACCACTTCAACAGAAAAAGTGTCGGTCAGGATCGATGTGGATTCGCTGTTTACGAACCGGGACCGGGACGGCAGCTTCGATGAAAGCAAAAGCGCTAAGATCACCCTCAGCGGTACTTCCGCTGCCTGCGAATCCGATGCAGTGAAGATCGAGGGCAGCACCGTAACCATCACCGACGAGGGCACTTATATCCTTTCCGGCAGCCTGGAAAACGGCAGGATCGTGGTGAACGCGGACAAAGAGGATAAGACCCAGTTGGTGCTCAACGGCGTATCGGTCAGCAGCGCCGATACCGCGCCCATCTATATCCTGCAGGCAGACAAGGTGTTCATCACCTTGGCAGAGGGTACGGAAAATACGCTGCAAAACGGCGGCAGCTTTGCTGCCATTGATGACAATAATATCGATGGGGTCATCTTCTCCAAGGAGGATGTAACCCTGAACGGAACCGGCAGCCTGTCGATTTCCTCTCCGGCAGGCCACGGTATCGTATCCAAGGATGAACTGACTGTGGCGGGAGGCAGCTATACCGTAAATTCTGCCAATCATGCCCTGGCAGGAAAGGACAGCGTCTGCATTGCGGGGGGAAGTATGACTCTGGCTGCCGGTAAGGATGGCATCCACGCAGAAAACAGCGATGATGCTTCCCTAGGCTATGTGTATATTGCAGAGGGCAGCTTTTCCATTACCGCGGAGGGCGATGGCATCAGCGCCGGTTCTGCCATGCAGATCGATGGGGGCAGCTTTACCATCACCGCCGGTGGTGGCAGCGCCAATGCCCAGAAACCCAGCTCCGACGGATGGGGCAATATGGGCGGCTTCGGGGGCGGCAGACCGGATATGGGTGGCAAGCCCGGTATGGGGAGAGCTGTAACCACAGCCGCTGCCCAGGAGGATACCCAAGACAGCACCAGTCTGAAGGGCGTTAAGGCAGGGGCGGATCTGGTAATCAACGGAGGTACCTATGTGATCGACGCGGCAGACGACGGTGTTCACTCCAATGCAAATCTGACAGTCACCGGGGGCAGCTTTACCATCGCCACCGGCGATGACGGCTTCCATGCCGACGAAACGCTGACCGTCACCGCAGGCACAGTGACCATCAGCGAGAGCTATGAGGGCCTGGAGGGTTTGCATGTAAAGGTATCCGGCGGCAATATTACTTTGACTGCTTCCGATGACGGCATTAACGCTGCCGGCGGCAACGACCAAAGCGGCTTCGGCGGCATCCGGGGCGACCAGTTCGGTGGTGGAACACCCGGAAAACCTGGGATGGGTGGCCTTGGCGGGCATTCCTCGGGTAACGGCAGTATTGTGATCTCCGGTGGCAAGGTGAATATTACCGCCTCCGGCGACGGCATCGATGCCAACGGCACTTTTGAAATTACCGGTGGTGATACGGTGATTTGCGGTCCTACCCAGGGAGACACGGCTACCCTTGACTACGATGTGAGCGGTGTAATCCGGGGCGGCACCTTTATCGGCACCGGCAGCGCGGGCATGGCCCAGTCCTTCAGTAACGCCGACCAGGGCGTGATTGCGGTACGGATCGGAAACGCTGTTGCCGGAACAGAGCTGATGCTCACTGACAGCAGCGGAAATGAGTTGATCCGCCATGCGCCGCACCTGGATTACGCGGTGGTGATCCTCAGTACGCCGGAACTGAAATCCGGGGAAAGCTATACACTGACAATCGGCACCTGGAGCGACACTGTCCAGGCCTCTTGAAAGAAATAACGGCAATAAAAATCCGCTGCTGTGAGAACAGCAGCGGATTTTTATGTATGCAATTAGATGGTAATACCAGCCATTTCCAGAATGGTGGGAACGCTCTTCTCTGCGCCAATAGCCATAACGTGGACACCGTCGCACAGCTTTTCGTCCTTGATCTTGGCGATCATTTCCGCAGCCATTTCCATACCCAGCTTTGCGGGCAGGCCCTTGACACCCTTAGCCTTGCCTTCAGCGGCAGCGGCTTCCAGCTTTTCGATCATGTCCTGAGGAACGGCAATACCGGGAACGTTCTGGTTCATGTACTTAGCGCCGCCTGCGCCCTTCAGAGGAATGATACCTGCCATGATGTGGGTCTTGATACCGGCCTTGTCCACCATCTCCAGGAGACGCTTCAGCACGTCCAGGTCGAAGATGCCCTGGGTCTGGATGTACATGGCGCCGGCTTCCACTTTCTGGCGCAGCTTGTTCACCTGCAGGAAAATGGGATCATACAGGGGGGTAACGGATGCGCCCTTGTAGAACTTGGGAGCGCCGCCAACGATCTCGTTGCCGCCGCAGTCGCAGCCGGTTTCTTCCATCTTGGTGAGCATCTTCAGAATACCCACGGAGTCCAGATCGTAAACGGGCTTGGTGTCCTTGCAGTCGCCCACCACAGGGTGGTCGCCGGTGAGGGCCAGCATGGTGTCAATACCAAAACCGGCAGCGGCCAGCATATCGCCCATGATTGCCATACGGTTCCGGTCACGGCCGGTCATCTGCAGAATGGGATCGATACCAGCCTGCTTCAGCTTGATACACAGGCCCAGACCGGTTGCCTTCAGGCAGGCGGACTGCATATCGGTAACATTTACGGCGTGGACCTTACCCCGGAGGATCTCGGCGGCCTCCATCTGCTCGGTAAAGTCATAACCCTTGGGGGGCGCCATTTCGGCGGTTACGCCAAACTTGCCGGATTCCAGTGCGTCTCTCAGATTGCTCATTATTTCTTCCCCCTCAAGCTGATGGTTCTGGGATATGCGACCTTTTCATAACCCTTGTCGTCCCGGGTCTGCATCAGCTTATCCAACTGATTGGTAGCCTGCAGACGCTCGTAGATCTTGATCCATGCGCAGTCGTTCTCGGGATTGACTTCGCACTTGCCGTTCTTCTGGCCGCCGCAGGGACCGTTGACCAGGCTCTTGGCGCACTGGGTAATGGGGCAGATAGCGCCGGTGGAGCCCAGCACACACTGACCGCAGAAGCGGCAGGCTTCCTCCCAGACACCGAAGCGGACGGCTTCGCCTAAGTACATGGTGTCGTTGGAGGGGTATGTAGGCTTGTTGTTGGCGTTCTTTGCCACACACTGTACGCCATCGCCGCAGCTCATGCAAATGACGCAGTCGGGGTCGGTAGCGTTGACAGCCTTCATCTTGGTCTTAACGCCCAGGTTCATGCAGCAGTAGTCTGCCACGGTGGTAGCAACCACCTTTCTGCCGGCCTGCTCCAGAATAGCGGTCAGCTCTGCGATCTGGGGCTCGCCGCCGGTCTGGCAGGCAGTGGCGCAGCTTCCACAGCCAACGATGGCAACCGTTTTCGCGTCGCCCACCATGGCCATGACTTCTTCCATGGGTTTCTTCTGAGTAATGATCATGTATGTCCTCTCCTTTTAGAGTTTTTACCAACGGTAATCATATCGCACCACGCACAAAAAATCAACAGGCTTTTGCGATAAAATGAAAAAATCTGTTAAATTTCGCCAATGTTGTGATATGCATTGTTAAAAAATGTTAAATACAAAAATACAAAAACTGGGAATTAGCTGTCCTCTGTTACCGGTGCTGCCGGAGCTTTCTTTTTCTTCCCTCTAAACAAGTTGGGGATCAGGATGATCCCAACGCCAAGGAGCGCAATGACGCGCACGTAAACATTGGTACTTACCCACTCCAGCAGTTCAAGCTGAGGGAGCTGGGTGGTTACGGTATCGCCACAGTTGGCACAGATATCCTCGCTCCAGCCTTCGCTCCAGGGAGTTGCGTTCTGACCATCAGTATGCCTGTAATCATGGCCTGTGGCTAAGGTAGGAGTGCTTTTGGCGGTAAGTCCGCAGTAGCAGGTGGACAGGGTATAGCCGGCGGTAGTACAACCCGGGGGTTCTACGGTGTCGGTGTAGGTGTGGACATGAAGTTCTGGGCCGTCTATCTGAGCATTGTGGGACTGCTGATTGCCGTCGTGATCGGCAGTGGTAATGTACAGGTTATCTCCCCGGACAAAACAGCTGTAGAGATAGCGGCCTTCCCCGCCGGTGTTGTAGCTGTATTCGGAGCGGACACCGGAGCCGTCCGGCAGGAGAGAAACCAGCGTATTCATGGTGTTATAATAGAGTCTGCCGCCGGATAAGGTTAGACTGCCGTGAGAATAGCAATATCTTCCGTAGCCGATGTTGATGTAATCCTTCTTATCGGTAAAGATACGCTGTTCCTCTCCGGTGGTTTCATCCCGCACGCAGATATAGTTGTTCCAGTCTTCGGTGCGGACAAAGTAGGCTTTTTCAGCAGAGGTATAGCAGATGCGGGTGGAAATATCCCGCCAGTAGGCATTACTGAAGCGGGTGTCAGTACAGGAGATATCCGTTTTCCAGCTGTGATGGGGTTCTTCTCCGGAGGAGATCTCCTGGTCAGTAAGCAGGAAGTATTTATGCTGTACATAACCGTAGGCATCCGGAGCAGGATCATCCCAGGTTACATCCACATGATACCACTGCCCATCCAGCTGTACCAGATTCCACGCGTGTTCCATCGCTTCGCTGGTTACGATGACACAGGGGATACCCATACGGGTCAGCAGATCCTGGTAAGCTGCGGCATAGCCGGCACATACGGTGGTACCGTTTACCAGCAGGTCGTAACCGGTATTTTTGGAAAGGGTCTCGTCATAAACACTACTTTCCACCAACCCATCGTGAAGCGCCAGTGCCATTTGCACATCGGTCATGCCTTCGTGGGTATATTCGTCTAGGAACTGAGCTACTGCTTGTTCGTACAGCGCCCGGTTGTAGGTTTCCTCGCTCAGCAGGTTGGGCTTAAACGTAAGGACCTGGTTTGTGTCGGCGTTAAAGTAGCAGGAGTATGTTGCATCAGTATACCAGGGAAGAGTCCCGTTGTCATAGAGCCGGTAGAACAGTTCTTCCACTTGGGTTTTGTCCAAAGACAGTTCCGAAAAATCCGCATTTTCACCATAGGTGCAGGCTTCAATTATGTACTGCTCAGCAGATTTTACAGTGTCCGGGGTGTCAGCAAGAACACCCACGGGCACAGTTAGTAGGATCACTGCGATTGTGCATGCTAGGAGTTTATATAGCATCATAATTGGCCTCCTTTTTATTATATAATTATTATAACACAGAATCCAAAGATTGAAAACATGGTAAAACCAACAAAGAGAGTTGTTGAAAAGAACGGAAAACCCATGTTCTAAGCATATAAAAATGTGAAAGTATACAAACTGGCAAAAAAGTGCAAAAAACGCTTTACAACTTTAGCGAAGTAAAGTATAATGCAGCTATCAACAAAACCCGAAAGGAAATGATTAGCATGAAAAAGATTATTGCATTACTTCTCGCGCTGACCATGCTGGCAATTTGCTTTGCCGGCTGCGACGCACAGCCCTCCAAGGACCCTGTTTCCGACCAGGCAGCTATCGGCAACCAGACCGAAGGCCAGACCGAAGGCACTGAGGATGCTGCCGCTGACACCACCTCCGGCGAATCCAAGACGATTGTGGTTGGGTACACCATTTACGAGCCCATGAACTACAAGGATGAAAGCGGCAAGCTGGTTGGCTTTGACACTGAGCTGGCAGAGGCTGTTTTCGGCAACCTGGGCTACGAAGTGATCTTCCAGGAGATTGACTGGGCAAGCAAGTACACCGACCTGGACTCCAACACCATCGACTGCGTATGGAACGGCTTTACTGCCAATACCGCTGACGATGACGGTGTTGCCCGTAAGGACAAGGTTGATTTCTCCTACAACTACATGGAAAACCGCCAGGTTGTGGTTATCAAAGAAGGTACCGCCATCACCTCTGCTTCTGACATGAGCGGAAAGATGGGCGCTGCCGAGAAGGGCTCTGCCGGTGAGACCTACGGCGCTACCTTCGAGGGCGCAAGCATCAAGGGTTACACCTACCAGACCGACTGCCTGATGGAAGTCAAGAGCGGCGCTGCAGACTTTGCTGTTCTGGACGCACAGCTGGCAAAGAGCTACTGCGGCAAGGGCGATTACGCAGACCTGAAGGTGGTTGAGGATCTGTCCAGCGAGGTAGAGTACTATGCTATCGGCTTCAAGAAGGGCAGCGAGCTGACTGCACAGGTCAACGCGCAGCTGGAAGCTCTGGCGGCTGACGGCACCATCAAGACCCTGGCAGAAAAGTACGGAGTTGCCAATACTGCCATTACCGATTTCTCTGACCAGAAGTAATTTTCGAAACCGGAGAAATAAATATGTCATTTTTGGAAGTTACGGCTTTCCTGTTTGACGGCTTTTTAATATCGTTATTGATCTTTGGGGTTACGCTGCTTTGCGGCGTACCCCTTGGTCTGCCTATAGCCTTTTGTTCCATGAGCCGATTCAAGCCTGTGAAAGTTATATCAAAGGTGTTTGTCTGGATCATCCGCGGCGTACCGCTGATGCTTCAGATCTTCATTATTTACTATGTGCCGGGCCTGCTGTTTGATTTTCCTATGTTCAGCCAGGTGGACCGGTACTTTTTTCTAAACTACGGCATATCCGACGCAGGTCGTATTACCGCGGTTTTAATTGCCTTTTCCATTAACTATGCTTGCTATTTTTCTGAGATATACAGAGGGGGCATTGAGAGTATTTCCAAAGGGCAATATGAGGCAGGTTATGTACTGGGGCTGACCAAATCCCAGATATTCCGCAAGATCATCCTCAAGCAGGTGATTCAGCGGATCGTTCCGCCTATGTCCAACGAGATCATCACCTTAATTAAGGATACCGCCCTTGCCAACTGTATTGTGGTCTGCGAGATCATCAAGCAGGCAAAGGAACTGGCAGCTACCAAGGCAATGGTATGGCCCCTTTTCTACACGGGCGTGTTCTACCTGCTGTTTGTGGGTATTCTGACCATCGTGCTGGGCAGAGTGGAGAAGAAGCTCAGCTATTTCAGGAGTTAAGCTATGGCATTATTAGATGTAAAGAATATTAAAAAGGACTTTGGCAAGACCAAAGTTCTCAAAGGCGTCAGCTTTTCTCTGGAAAGAGGTCAGGTCCTTGCCATTATCGGTTCCTCAGGCAGCGGTAAGACCACACTTCTGCGGTGTCTCAACTTCTTGGAGACCCCGGATGTGGGGCAGATCTGCGTCAACGATCGGCAGATCTTCTGCACCCAGGAGAAGTATTCCGATGAACAGATCCGGGAAAACCGTCTGCATTTCGGACTGGTTTTCCAGAGCTTTAATTTGTTCCCTCAGTATACCGCATTGCAGAATGTGATGCTGGCGCCCACTCTTTTGAAGAAGGGTCCGGCAGCGGAACTGGAGGAAAGGGGAAAGGAGCTGCTGACCCAGGTGGGCCTGGCAGATAAGCTGGAAAACTATCCCCATCAGCTTTCCGGCGGTCAGCAGCAACGGGTGGCAATCGCCCGGGCGCTGGCACTGCAGCCGGAGATCCTGTGCTTTGACGCGCCCACCTCAGCGCTGGTCCCGGAACTGACCGGCGAGGTGCTTCGGGTAATCCGGAATCTGAAAAACGGCGGCAACACCATGATCGTGGTTACCCATGAAATGGAGTTTGCCAGAAATGTTGCGGATGTGGTCATTTATATGGCCGACGGTGTCATCGAGGAAATGGGTCCCCCGGAGCAGATCTTCGGCAATCCTCAGAGTGAAAAGACCCGGGCGTTCCTCCGCGGTGCCCAGGAAAAATATTGACGGTGCGCGTTATGGACGAAAGAAACCGGAAGATCGACGCGCTGATCCAACTGATTACGGCCATCGATAACGAGACGGATTGCCGCGCCCTTTTTGAGGACATGTGTACCGCAAAGGAATTGGAGAATATGGCAGAGCGGTGCTATGCCGCAAGGCTGCTGCTCCAGGGCAATACCTACAGCCAAGTTACCGCGGCGGCGAATATTTCCTCTGCCACACTGAGCCGGGTCTCCCGGTGCGGCCAGTATGGCAAAGGCTATTCCCGCCTTTTGAAGTGAAAATGACGTAAGGCACAGTCGTTTGATATGCACCCCAAAAGTTAGGCACTTTTGGGGTGCATATCAAGCGAGTGTGCCGATTTTATGCTGTTATACTGCAAGGAAGAAAAAGCGGGTGATCTGCTCCGGGGATTCCCGCTGCCGATGCTCCACCCACCAGCGAACAGTTTCCACAAACACAGACGCGATGTGCTCTATCCAGAATGTCTCCGGCAGTTCCGGTGATTTTCGATGGGAAAACAGATCAAGCTGGCTGGCGATCAGCCCCTTCAGTTCTTCTCTGAAATACTGTAGAAATAAGTCGTTGTTCCGACAGGACAACAGATCCAGAATGCCGTTGTCGTTGTACTGCAGGTGCTGAAACAGGTGTAAAAACACCTCCTCGGTGGCATCGCAGTCGAAAATATGGCAGTGGGCGTTTTTGTCCCCGGAAGCTGTCTCAAAAACATGAGCAAACAGCTCCCGGCACAGAGCCTTCAGCAGAAATTCCTTTGTTTCGAAATGGGCGTAAAATGTGGCTCTGCCCACATCGGCCCGGGAGATGATCTGAGCGACTGTTATCTGGTGATAGTTTGCTTCAGATAGCAGTTGTGTAAACGCCTTGAAGATGGCGTTGCGTGTCTTTTTTTGCCGTCTGTCCATAATTGCCTCCATACATTTTTGCGGTTTTGTTCCGTATTGTACAGATGCCCCAAAGCATATCTTGCAAATTCCGGGCGTCAGACATACAATATTTTCGAACAAGTTGTATATTAACTAATATACTGTACTGTATTCTGATTATAAAATCAACAGGAGGAAACATGAAAACCACCAAAAGTATTTTGATTGCCTTTGTTTTGAATCTGCTGTTTTCGGTGTTTGAATTGGCAGGAGGACTGTATACCGGCAGTGTAGCGATTCTGTCCGATGCCCTCCATGACCTGGGGGATGCCATGAGCATTGGCGTGTCCTTCTTCCTGGAGAGGAAAAGCACCCGCAAGCCCGATACCACCTACACATACGGTTACGCCCGGTATTCCGTACTGGGCGGACTGATTACTACTGCAATTCTTCTGGCAGGTTCTGTGGCGGTGATCGGCAATGCGGTGGCAAGGATCGCCAATCCGGTGCCCATCCGTTATGACGGTATGATCCTTTTGGCATTGATCGGCGCGGCAGTGAATCTGGGCGCAGCATACTTTACCCGCCACGGGGATTCGCTGAACCAAAAGGCGGTGAATCTGCACATGCTGGAGGACGTTCTGGGATGGCTGGTGGTCCTTGCGGGGGCGGTTATTATGCGTTTTACGGATTGTGCGCTGATCGATCCCATCCTGTCTGTGGGCGTGGCTGTGTATATTCTGCTCCACGGGGTGAGAAATTTGAAAGAAATCGGGGATCTGTTCCTGGTCAAAACGCCCCGGGGGGTTTGTACGGAGGAGATCCGGGAGCATCTGTGTCATATTCCCGGAGTGCAGGAGGTGCATCACATCCACATCTGGAGCCTGGACGGCAGGCAGAATCTTGCTACCATGCATGTGGTGGCACAAGGGGATGCCCATAGTATTAAGGATGCTATAAGGCAGGAATTGGCAGCGCATGGGATCGGTCATGTAACCCTGGAGATGGAAGCTCCCGGGGAACATTGCCATCACATAGAATGTACTCCGTCGGTAGCACAGGCAGGGCATCACCACCATCACCACCACCATCATCACCATGCATAATAAAAAGGCACACCCCGTGCAACTACCGGGGTGTGCCTTTTGTTATGGATAAATTAGTCTTGCGGGCGGAAAGTGATGCTGCCGGTGGTATCGTCCATGGCATCCACGATTGGCAGAGATTCCAGCCGGTAGCCCAGATTGCGGATCACATTGCCGCCGATTTGGAAGCCCTTTTCGATCACCACGCCCAGGCCCTCCACGGTTGCGCCGGCGCCGCTGGCAATGGCAATGAGACCCTGCAGCGCGCAGCCGTTGGCAAGAAAATCATCGATGATCAGCAGGTGATCCTCCGGACCCAGGAATTTTTTGGAAACAATGATCTGGTTGCGGTTTTTGTGGGTAAAGGAATCTACCTCCGCCACATACATCTCGCCTTCAATGTTGATGGACTTAGATTTTTTTGCGAAAACCATGGGCACACCAAATTCTCTTGCTACAAAGGCAGCGATGCCAATACCGGATGCCTCGATGGTCAGGATTTTGGTAACCTGATTATCCGCAAACCGGCGCTTGAATTCCTGGCCGATCTGTTCCATCAGCCCAATATCCATTTGGTGATTCAGAAAGCTGTCCACCTTCAAAACATTGCCGGGCCGGACAATACCGTCCTTTAAGATCCTTTCTTCCAAAAAATTCATTGTACGTACCACTCCTTTTGCGACAAATTTTGATATATTCTAACACATATTGCGGGCAAAGTAAATTACCGGAACAAAAAACATTTTTACTGCCGGGAACCATGCCGGGAGATATTGACTTTGGCTTTGGATTGTGGTATGTTTTAGTTGCAAAATAGGGGAGATTTTTTCCTTTTGCGGCAAAGTCCTTCAAGAAACTACAAAATGAATGTATGGAGGTAAACAAACATGAAAAAGATCATCGCACTGCTGATGGCAGCAGTCATGGTACTGAGCCTGGCCGCTTGCGGCGGCGTTCAGGGCGGTCAGTCCACCGAGGGCACTCAGGGCGAGGGCACACAGGGTGAGCAGACCAACGCTGACTTCAAGGTAGGTGCCATCTACATCAACAGCAAGAATGACACCGCCGGTTACACCTTCGCTCACCACAGCGGCATTACCGCGGCTATGGAGAAGCTGGGCATGGACACCGCTACTCAGCTGGTTATCGTGGACGAGGTTCCCGAGGACAAGCAGAAGGTTCTGGATGCAGTGGACACCCTGGTTGGTGAGGACTGCAAGATCATCTTCGGTATTTCCTTTGGTTATATCGATGCGCTGGAAGAGGCTGCCGGTGAGTACACCGATGTGATCTTCTCCCATGCTACCGGCTATAAGGCCAACGAGACCAACTTTAACAACTACTTTGGCCGTATCTACCAGGCCCGTTATCTGGCAGGTGTCGCTGCGGGCCTGAAGTCCCTGGAGACCGGCAACAACAACGTTGGCTATGTTGCCGCCCACACCACCGACTACGCTGAGACCGCATCCGGTATTAACGGCTTTGCGCTGGGTGTCCAGGCTGCCAACCCCAATGCTAAGGTTATTGTTAAGAATCTGAATAACTGGGCAGACGAGGTCAACGAGAAGGCCTTCGCAGAGGAACTCATCAGCTCCTACGGCTGCGGCGTGATCTCCCAGCACTGCGACTCCGCACAGCCCCAGATCGCTGCCCAGAACGCCAATGTATTTGGTTGCGGCTACAACTCCGACATGACCCCTGACGCGCCCAAGGCACACCTGACTGCTGCTGTCTGGAACTGGGATGTTTACTACGGCACCGCCATTGAGGCTGCTATGGAGTGCCAGGAAGCTTCCGAGTTCGTAGAGAAGATGGGCGGCAACGCTTACTACGGCGGCCTGAAGGAAGGCTTTGTGGACGTTTCTGACCTGTCCGAGAACTGCGCTAAGGGCACCAAGGAAGCCATCGAAGCTGTTAAGAAGCTGATGGTTGATGGCGAGTGGGATGTGTTCACCGGTGTAAAGCTGAGCATCACCGTTGCTGACGACGGCACTGTTACCGTGGACAAAACCGACGCAGCTCTGGAGTCCAACGGACTGCAGTATGTGGACGGCGACTTCAAGGTTGCTATGGAGAACGCTGTTGTTGTGGAGGCCGGTGGCGCTTCCGTGGATGACGGCGTGATCAAGGGCTCCATGAACTACCTGGTAAAGGGCGTTGAGGAAGCCTGAGTTAACTGCAACCCGATAGAAAGTAACCGGGCTGGCCATACCGGCCAGCCCGGATTTTTTCAAGAAGGTAAGAGAGAGTACGGCCTGCCTGGGCCGTAGTTTGTCTTATATTCCTGAACAGATAAAAAGGAGGATCCCCATGTCAGAAGAATTCGCTATAGAGATGCGGGGTATTACCAAGTGCTTTGGACCGGTAATAGCCAACAACGGCATCGATCTGCAGGTGCGTCCCGGTGAGATTCTGGCCCTTCTGGGCGAAAATGGCTCCGGTAAGACCACGCTGATGAATATGCTCTCCGGTATCTACAAGCCGGACAGCGGCAGCATCCTTGTGGATGGCCGGGAGGTGTCCATTGATTCTCCGGAGGATGCCAAGAAGCTGGGGATCGGCATGGTGCATCAGCATTTCAAGCTGGTGGATGTTTTCTCCGCCGCGGACAATATCTGGATGGGCAAGGATAAGGCCGGCTTTGGGCTGAAGAAAAGCCGCTTTGACCAGATTACAGAAATCGCCCATAAGTTTGGCTTTGAGCTGGATCCCAGGAAAAAGGTCTACAATATGTCTGTTTCGGAAAAGCAGACCCTGGAGATCATCAAGGTGCTGTACTACGGCGCCAAGATCATTATTGTGGATGAGCCCACTGCGGTGCTGACTGTCCAGGAGATCCGCAAACTGTTTGATGTGCTTCGCCGGATGAAGGAGGATGGCCACGCCATTATCATCATCACCCATAAGCTCAATGAGGTAAAGGAAATCTCTGACCGGGTGGCGATCCTGCGCAAGGGTGAGTACATTACCACCGTAGATACCGCAGCCACCACCGAGCAGGCGCTGACTGAATGGATGGTAGGTCATAAGATCGATCTGAACATTGAGCGGCCCGTGGTGGAAAAGACCCGGCCTCTGCTGGAGGTGCGGAATCTGACTATCCGCAACGACGAGGGCGCGGCAGCTATCGACGATGTAAATTTCTACATCCGGGGCGGTGAGATTCTGGGTGTTGCGGGCATTGCCGGCTGTGGTCAAAAAGAACTATGTGAGGCGATTGCCGGTCTTCGGCCCATTGAAAAGGGTCAGATGATTCATAAAGGCGAAAATATTGTTGGCCTGTCTCCGAAGACCATTGTGGAGAAGGGGATCTCCATGTCCTTCATCCCGGAGGACCGGCTGGGTATGGGTCTGGCACCCTCCTTGTCCATCACGGACAACATGATCCTCAAGAACTATGCCGAAAGCAAAGGTCCTTTTGTAGACCGCAAGGCAGGCAGAGCCGCCGCTGAGCAGGTAATCCGGGAACTGGAAGTGGTAACACCCTCTACCGAGACCCCGGTGCGCCGTCTGTCCGGCGGTAATGTCCAGAAGGTACTGTTGGGCCGCGAGATTAAGGCGGGACCCAATGTGATCGTAACGGCGTATCCTGTCCGGGGGCTGGACATCGGTTCTTCCTACACGATTTACAACATTCTGAACCGGCAGAAGGAGGCTGGTGTGGGTGTTCTGTTCGTAGGTGAGGATCTGGATGTAATGATGGCTTTGTGCGACAAGATCATGGTCCTGTGCCACGGAAAGGTGATGGGTGTTGTCCATGCCCATAAGACTAGCAAGGAAGAGCTGGGCCTGATGATGACCGGCGCGCTGGATCTGACGGATAAGTACGAGGATAAGCCGGCAGGTATTGCCAAGGATACCCGATTCGGCGAACAGAAAGAAAAGGAGGGGCAGTAAATGGGATTTCATTTTATCAAGCGAGAAAACTGCCCTCTGTGGAAGAAGGCGCTGTATTATGTGGCAGCCATTGCCGCGGCGCTGATGCTGGGTGGTGTGATCCTTCTTGCCATCGGTGTGGATCCGGTGGCTTACTACACAAGAATGTTCACTATGGGCACTGTGGGCAATAAGATCGCCTACAAGACCTATATCAACTATCTGAAAGACTTTGTGCCGCTGGTGCTGACCTCTCTGGCCCTTTCTCTGGCGTTTAAGATGCGCTTCTGGAATATCGGCGGCGAGGGCCAGTTTATTATGGGCGCTATCGCGTCCTCTGCGGTGGCGATTCTGTTGGGCGACAGTTTGCCTTCTGTGCTGGTTCTGCTGCTTATGTGTGTGGCGGCAATGCTGGCCGCAGGCCTGTACGGTGTAGCGGTGGCGGCGCTGAAGGTTCGCTTTGGCACCAATGAGACACTGCTGACGCTGATGCTCAACTATGTTGCGCTGTACCTTTTAAATTACCTTATGCAGACTAAGGCCAGCTGGAACTTTTTCCTCAACCCCAAGGAACTGCGGCCGGTACCACAGAGCCACCCCAAGGGGGCGCTGTTCCCTTCCATTCCTTTGGGCGGGAAATTTACACTGAATGTCTGTGTGATCTTTGCCTTTGTTATTGGCGTTGTTATCTACCTGTACCTCAAGCGCACTAAGCAGGGGTATGAAATCAGCGTTGTAGGCGACAGCGCCGGTACTGCCCGGTATGCGGGTATGAAGGTCAACACCATCGTTTTGCGGACGGTATTTTTGTCTGCCTGTCTGATCGGCTTGGCCGCGGCCTTCAAAATGGGTACTGTAGGTACTCTGTCTACGGCGATCACTAACGATGTGGGCTGGACTGGCATCATCGTGGCGTGGCTGTCCCAATTGAACACCGGACTAATTTTTGTGGTGTCCGCATTGATCAGTGTGCTGCATTACGGCTCTACTGTGGCGGCAGCCACCTTCTCCCAGGTGGATTCCAGCTTTGCCAACATGCTCCAGGGCTTCATTCTGTTCCTGATCCTGGCTGCGGACTTTATGATCCGTTTCCGGATCGTCCGCACAAAGAAGGAGGGCTAATATGGATAAATTAGGTGTTATTACTTCCTTCCTCCACAACATTGTGGTCTATAACATCCCGCTGCTTTACGGCACCGTGGGGGAGATCGTGGTAGAAAAATCCGGCAGTCTGAATCTGGGTGTGGAAGGTATCATGGCTGTGGGCGCGATTTTTGGTTATATTGTGGGCTGCTACGCGAATTCCCTGGGTATAGGTATTGCTACCGCCTTTGCTGCCGGTGCTTTGTGCGGTCTGCTGTTTGCGGTATTGACCGTAACCCTGCAGGCAAACCAGAACATCACCGGTCTGACCCTGACTACCTTTGGTCTGGGCGTGTATTTCTTCGTAGGTAACGGGCTGAAGGCCAAAGGCTGGCCGGTTATGGGCGATTATACGGCTATCAAAGAGGGGTTTGCCGACCTGGCGATCCCGGGCCTGTCCAAGATCCCGGTGTTGGGCAATGGACTGTTCAACCACAACATCCTGGTTTATCTGGGTGTTGCCATTGCGGTGGCAATGTGGTTGTATCTGAATCGCACCAACGCAGGTCTGCGGCTGCGTGCTGTGGGTGAAAACCCCGGCGCGGCAGATTCCGTGGGCATCAATGTGAACAGAACCAAGTACCTGCACATCTGCCTGGGCTGCGGCATTATGGGCATCGGCGGTTATTATATGGCGCTGAACATGGGCGGTTCTTTCAATTCCAACTGCTGGATTAACGGCTATGGCTGGATTGCGGTGGCACTGGTTATCTTTGCCAACTGGAATCCGGTGCTGGCAATTCTGGGCACATTTGTGTTTGGCTTTTTTAATACCCTTCAGGTTTCCGGCAGCACCTTGGCTGCCGCATTCCCTGGGGCTTTGGGTTGGCTCGGGTTGATCCCCACAGAGGTCTACCAGGCATTGCCCTTTGCAATTACCGCTGTTGTCCTGGTGGTAACCTCCATCCGGAACAAGCGGGGCAGCGGCTTGCCTGCTTCTCTGGGCGTCAACTACTTCCGGGAAGATCGATAGAAGAAAGCACCGTATCGTTTGATACGGTGCTTTTTTGTGGTGCAGGCATTCTGTTGCGATACCCGGTGTGCGCCTTGGCGAGAACGCCTGCCTTGCCCACCGACCGCTGCCACTCGCTCAGGTCGCTGTATCTGCCACCGGCAGCGCTCCCTTCGCTCCCCGGAATCTCTCCTCCGGTTCGATTCCCCCATAAAGCAAATCAGCACCCCAATAGGGGGTGCTGATTTGCTTGGTGCCGGCAACCGGAATCGAACCGGTACGGATTTTACTCCGAGGGATTTTAAGTCCCTTGTGTCTACCTATTCCACCATGCCGGCAGAGTGATATGAGCCATGGTAGCATATTTTTCCCGAACAGTCAAGAACGCAAGCAGGAAAAGACACAAAAAGACAAATTCCTGTTTATTGGGTAGTTGCTCGCAATGCAACGTAGGGCGTGGGCTTGCCCCCACCCTACACTACTGCCCGTCAAATTGAATTTTGTTCATAAAAATTGTAAACTTTTTTTATATGTATTGCAATTATCGCAGGATGCATATACAATACTAAATTAAAGTGTACTTAGCCTGGCAATATAATCGGAACCCACCTAGGCGGGCGTCTGATCGGTTCAGACCTCCTTTTATTCGTTGAGGGGCTCTTGTGCCCTTCAAAATGCGGCAACGATGCATCAGAGCGTTCACACGGCTGAAGAAACGGGTTCGGATTATACTGCTCAGGCTACCCTGTAAGGAGGGGCGTTATGATAAAAACATTAATAAAAAGCGTGCGGCAATATGTATTTGCGGCACTGCTAAGCCCAATTTGTATGATCGGCGAGGTGTACATGGAGGTGCGCATCCCCGGTATTATCACCAGGATCGTGGATATGGGCATCACCCCCGGAAATATGGATGTGGTTTGGACCCAGGGCTTGATGCTGGTACTCAGCGCACTGAGCAGTCTGATATTCGGCGTTTGTTCTGCGGTGTTTGCCGCTTACGCAGCCACCGGCTTTTCCCGGAATTTGCGCCACGATATGTACTACCGGGTCCAGAGCTTCGACTTCTACAATATCGATAAGCTCTCCACGGCAAGTATCGTTACCCGACTGACCTCTGATGTGGCGAACATCCAGATGTGTTTCCAGATGATGATCCGTATGGCGGTACGCTGCCCCATGATGATCGTTTTGGCCAGCATCAATGTCTATAAGCTTAGCCCCAAGCTGTGCATGGTCTACCTTGTGGCGCTGCCTTTGCTGGCGCTGGGACTGTTTATCCTGACAAAGCTTGTGTTCCCGATTTTTGACCGGGTGTTCAAGACCTACGACCGGCTGAACAACACCGTCCAGGAAAACTTGCACGGTATGCGGGTGGTCAAGTCCTTTGTTCGCGAGGAGAAGGAGAGCGAGAAATTTACCTCCGTTTCCGGTACGATCTACAACGATTTTATCCGTGCGGAGCGGATCATGGCGTTTAACAGCCCCATGATGCAGACAGCGGTGTATACCTGTGTACTGCTGATTTCCTACCTGGGTGCTACTATGATCGTCCAGTCCGGAAATACCACCTTTACTACCGGCAATCTCACCGCCATGTTTACATACACCACCCAAATTCTGGGTGGATTGATGATGTTCTCCATGGTGTTTGTGATGCTGACTATGAGCCGGGCGCCTATGCAGCGATGCTGTGAGCTGTTGACGGAAACGCCTGCGCTGGCAGATCCTGCCGATCCGGTTCCGGAGGTGGCAGACGGCTCCATTGATTTTGAAAATGTCTCCTTCCGTTATTCCAGGAAGGCAGGGAAGAATGCTCTGGAGAATGTGAATATCCATATTGCCTCCGGCCAGACTGTGGGCATTCTGGGGGGTACCGGCTCCAGTAAATCTACCCTGGTCCAGCTGATTCCCCGTCTGTACGATGTTACTGAGGGAAGCGTCAAGGTGGGCGGCGTGGATGTACGGGACTATGATGTGAAGACCCTTCGGGACCAGGTGGCTATGGTACTGCAGAAGAATGTTCTGTTTTCCGGTACAATTAAGGAAAATCTCCGCTGGGGCGATCCCAATGCAACCGACGAGGAGATGGAGCGCGCCTGCCGGCTGGCATGTGCCCATGACTTTATAATAAGCTTCCCTGATGGCTATGATACCCACATTGAACAGGGGGGCAAGAATGTATCCGGCGGACAGAAGCAGCGGCTTTGCATTGCCAGGGCACTGCTGAAAAAGCCCAAGATCCTGATTCTGGACGATTCCACCTCTGCGGTGGATACCTATACCGATGCCCAGATCCGCAAAGCATTTGCCCAGGAGATCCCCGGTACCACCAAGCTGATTATTGCTCAGCGGGTGGCGTCTGTGCAGGACGCGGATCTGATCCTGGTGATGGATGGCGGCAGCGTGGTCGCCCTGGGCAACCACGAGACCTTGCTGAAGACCTCCGAGATCTACCGGGAAGTTTATGAATCTCAAGTGAAGGGAGGGGATGAATAATGCCTCCCGTAAGAATGCGCGGGGATGGCCGTAAGGCCAAGGACCCCAAAAAGACATTTCTGCGGCTGCTGAGCTTTATGAAGCCCTATATGCCCAGACTGATCGGCATGGCGGTTTGCATTATCCTGGCTGCCATCGCTTCTGTTGCCAGCAACAACTCTCTGAAGGTTATCATCGATGACTACATCACCCCCATGCTCTCCCAGCAGGTGCCGGATTATGCGCCGCTGATCCGTTTTCTTGCCACCATGGCGTGCATTTACCTGGCAGGTATGTTGGCCACCTTCTTCCAGCACTGGCTGATGGTGCCGGTAGGGCAGGGGATCCAGAAAACCGTCCGCGATACCATGTTCACCCACATGCAGCGGCTGCCCATCCGCTACTTTGACACCCATCCCGTAGGCGATCTGATGAGCCGTTATACCAGCGACATTGACACCCTGCGGCAGATGATCTCCCAGGCAATCCCCCAGTGCTTTAACTCTGCCATCACCATTGTCGTGGTGTTTTTTGCCATGCTCTTTACCTCGCCGATACTGACGGTGGTGGTCATCGTTTCCCTGATTGGTATTCTGTATATTACCAAGACTGTCGCCGGCAAATCCGCTGGCTTCTTTATCGGACAGCAGAAGGCGCTGGGCACGGTGAATGGCTATGTGGAGGAAATGGTCGGCGGCCAGCGGGTGGTAAAGGTGTTTACCCATGAGCAGGCATGCAAAGAGGAATTTGACAAGCTCAACGACAATCTCCGGCAGAACGCCTTTAAGGCGGGCGCATTTTCCAATATGATGGGCCCGGTGAACAACAACCTGAGCTACATCCAGTACTCTATCCTTGCTATCGTTGGCAGCCTTTTGGTTATCGCATCCGGCGGCAGCCTTCTGACCCCCGGTGCATTGGTGTCCTTTTTGCTGTTCTCCCGGACCTTCAATCAGCCCATCGGCCAGGTGAGTAACCAGATCAACGCCATCGTTATGGCGCTGGCCGGCGCGGAACGGATCTTTGAACTGATGGATCAAGAGCCGGAGCAGGATGACGGCTATGTTACCTTGGTGAATGCCCGGGTGGATGAGAACGGAAATATCACCGAAACTCCGGAGCGTACCGGCTGCTGGGCATGGAAGCACCCTCACGGGGACGGCACACTGACCTACACCCGGCTGCAGGGCGATATTACCATGTTTAATGTTGACTTTGGCTATGTGCCGGAGAAAACAGTGCTGCATGATGTCACCCTCTATGCGCACCCGGGCCAGAAAATCGCATTTGTGGGAGCCACCGGTGCCGGTAAGACCACCATCACCAATCTGATTAACCGGTTCTACGATATTGCCGACGGCAAGATCCGTTATGATAACATCAATATCAATAAGATCAAAAAGCCGGATTTGCGCCGCAGTCTGGGCGTGGTTCTACAGGATACCAACCTGTTCACCGGTACGGTGATGGAGAACATCCGTTACGGCAAACTGGATGCCACCGACCAAGAATGCATCCGGGCAGCAAAGCTTGCCAATGCCCATGATTTCATCACCCGGCTGCCAGAGGGCTATGATACGAAGCTGACCGGCAACGGCGCAAGTCTCTCCCAGGGACAGCGGCAGCTGATTGCCATTGCCCGGGCAGCAGTGGCAGATCCTCCGGTGATGATCCTGGACGAAGCCACCTCCTCTATCGATACCCGCACCGAGGCACTGGTCCAGAAGGGGATGGATGCGTTGATGAAGGGACGGACCACCTTCGTGATTGCCCATCGGCTGAGTACGGTGAGAAACGCTGACTGTATCATGGTTCTGGAACAGGGCAGAATTATTGAACGGGGGACCCATGATGACCTAATTGCCCAGAAGGGAACCTACTATCAGTTGTATACCGGTGCCTTTGAATTGGAGTGAAAAAGAGGGAGCATGCTCCCTCTTTTTTTGGACAGATGCCGCCAAACAGATACTTTCCTATCTATTTGTGCAATCTGTCAAGAATTGGGCAAAGAATTTGTGCGTTTCGATATATTGTATTTGCTTTCCAAATGTGTTAAACTTAAACACGGATAAATGTAGGGGTATTATGCCCTTCATCCAACAGCACACCGCAAAGCGGCTCGTGTTGTATGTAAGAAGGTTTCGGCCTTTAGAACATAAACAATTTTGAGGAGGAAAAAAAGTGAAAAAGTTATTGGCATTATTATTGGCAATGTCCATTGTCCTGGGTCTGTGCGCCTGTGGCGGCAGCGGCAGCGGCAGCGGCGAGGAAGAACTGACTGCAGACGGCCGTGTGAAGCTGTCTATTGGTGTTCCCACCGACGCTTACATCATGGACTACGACGACAACGCACTGACCAACTGGGTTGAGGAAAAGTGCGGTGTTGAGCTGGAGTTCATTGAGTACGCCGGCGGTACCGACGTTGCTACCCAGATCGCTACCACCATCTCTGCCCGTCAGGAGCTGCCCGACATTCTGTACGGCATTGCTCTGGAGAACAATACCATAGAGCGTTACGGCAAGGAAGGCTACCTGGTCGATGTGTCCAAGTGGCTGACTGCCGACCACGAATTTGGTAAGATCTTTGTTGACCGTTTGCAGAACGAACTGACCGAGGATGAGCGGGAATACGTTCTGCGTGTGATCACCACTCCTGAGAGCGAGGCTGTTTATGCAATTCCCACCATTGAGACTTCTTTGATCGATAAGATGAAGTACATGTTGTGGGTTAACACCAAGCTGCTGGAGAAGACCGGCCTGTCCGCGCCCACCAACAACGACGAGCTGCTTGCTGTTTTGCGCGCATTCAAGAACAACGGTGTTACTCTGCCTCTGTATGGCTCCCAGAAGTCCAAACTGGGTGCGAATGTCGTCACCTGGCTGATTAACCTGTTTACCTACTTTAATCCCGATCGTCCCTACACTGTCAGCGAGGACGGCAAGACTCTGTCCGCTACCTTTGTTTCCGATGAGTACCGTGAGGCGCTGAAGTTCATTAACACGCTTTACAAAGAGGGCCTGCTGAATGACCTGGCATGGTCCGCCAACTCCAGCGAGTTGAAGCAGGTCACCACGCCTGCTTCCGGTGAGGCCATGTGCGGCATCTTCGCTGGCCACCTGACCGTTCATGCTACCGAGCAGAACATGATGATTGCTGACTACGCTCCGCTGTACAACTGGGGCTGTGCTGTCCGTTCCGACATCGGCTGCACTCGCAAGACTTTTATCACTGCTGACTGCTCCAACCCTGAGAAGGCCTTTGAGGTTCTGATGACCCTGTTCTCCAAGGATGGCTCCATGCGTATCCGTTACGGCGAGTACGGTGTTAACTGGACTGACCCTGACGAGGGCGCTAAGTCTGATCTGGGCCTGGATGCTACCTACAAGCTGATTTCTGACCCCCTGGTTGTTCAGAACACCGCTGTTTGGGGTCCCATCGCTTCCACTTTGAACATTATGGCTGAGGGCGAGACTGCTCAGGTTGCTGAGGATATGTCCGAGTGGCACAAGCTGAAGTCCAAGATGCACGCTGAAGCAAACACTCTGTTTGAGAAATCTGTTGCAGAGAATAACCCCGAATATATTTGCCCCGTTCTGCGTTACACAGAGGAGGAGAAGGAGCAGTACGAGATGGTCAAAACCAATGTTGGTACTTACTACTCCCGTGCACAGACAGACTTCTGTAAGGGCCTGTCAGGCTTTGATCCCTATAACGACGCTGATTGGGACAAATACCTGAAGGAACTGGAGAAACTGGGTCTGGCTGATTATATGAAGTCTGCTCAGACTGCCTACGACCGCGGCTGATTGTTCTTCTGTTCTGATTACGTATCAGTTCGAACACCACCTATTCAACGCGTAGCCGGGAGGTGAGCTCCCGGCTTGCGTCTGCTTTTACTCAATCAGAAAGGAATGAATTAAATGGCAAAAAGCGCTGTGGCAATGGCACCCAATCTGGCCAAGAAAACACCGTTGCAGCGGTTCTGGACCCACTTTAAACGGGACTGGCAGCTGCATTTGATGGTCCTGTTGCCCCTTGCTTATCTAATCCTGTTCCACTATGTTCCAATGTACGGTATCCAGATTGCATTTAGAGAGTATTCTCCCCGTGCAGGTATTCTTGGTAGTGAATGGGTTGGTTTAAAGCACTACGAAAAATTCTTTGGCTACTATCTGTGGCCTCAGCTTGTCTGGAATACCCTGGCGCTGTCTCTGTATTCCATTTTTGCGGGATTCCCCATCCCCATTATCCTGGCGCTGATCCTGCATGTACACACCGGTAAGGTGCTGAAGAAAATAGCCCAGAACGTTTCCTACATCCCCCACTTCATTTCGCTGGTGGTTATGGTTGGTATTTTGAATACCGTTCTGAACCCTGTTTCCGGTCTGGTCGGCTTCTTCAACCAGCTAACGGGAAATACGAATATTGTTGATATTCGTGCAAGTAAAACAGCCTTCCGGCATCTGTACATTTGGTCCGGTATCTGGCAGTCTGCAGGTTGGAGTACCATCATCTATGTTTCTGCGCTGTCCGGCGTGCCCGAGGAGCTACATGAGGCTGCAAAGATCGATGGCGCCAGCCGTTTGCGCCGCGTATTCAGCGTTGACTTCCCCACCATCCTGCCTACCGTTGCATTGATGCTGATCATGCGCTTCGGTTCCGTTATGAGCGTGGGCTACCAGAAGGCTTACCTGATGCAGAACGCAACCAATATTGCGGTTTCTGAAATCATCTCTACTTATGTATATAAGAAGGGTATCAAGAATGGCGATATGTCCTTCGGTACGGCTGTCGGCCTTTTGAATTCTGTTATCAATATGACCCTTGTGTTTATTGTCAACTGGGTAACAAATGTCCTGTCTGACAATGAAATGGGTCTGTTCTAAGGGAGGGCTGACGTTATGGCAAAAATTCCTTCTACCAAGATTCGCGAGAGTAGAGGCGATACCATTCTGGATATCATTACAGGCATTGTGCTGGTTCTGATCGTCCTGATCGTCGGCTACCCCTGTATCTACGTTATTTCTTCTTCTTTCTCCGATCCTGCAGCTCTGCAGGCCGGTAAGGTGTTCCTGTGGCCAGTGGATCCCTGTTTGAATGCATATCAATTTATTCTGCAATACAAGCAGGTTTGGACTGGCTTCCGTAACTCCATTTTCTACACCGTCTGTGACGTGTTTCTGCAGATGACCATGACAATCCTGGTTGCATATCCTCTTTCCAGAAGATACTACCAGGGCCGTGGTTTCATCACTTTTATCTTCTACATGTCCACCCGTATTGGTGCAGGCCTGATTCCAGTGTTTATTCTGAAGTGTAACCTAGGCCTGTTTGATAACATCTGGGCTGTTCTGTTGTCCGGATCCATCAGTGTGTCCCACATTCTGATCTTGCGTACCGCTTTCCAGACCAGTATCCCGGGCGACCTATTTGATGCTGCAATGATCGACGGGGCAAATCACTTCCAGGCTGTTGTCAATATCGCATTACCGCTAACGAAGGCAACCCTGTCCGTCTTGATCCTGTACTGTATCGTTGGTCAGTGGAACGAGTACTTTACCTCTATGCTGTATTTGCGTGATGAGAATTTGTACCCTCTGCAGTTGGTACTGCGTCCTATTATGACCGCGGCTTCCTCTCAGGCGAGCATGGATGTCTCCGAAATGAATACCGCATCTCAGGAGATGGCGCAGAAGGGTCTGGACAATGTCCGTTACGGCCTGATCGTTATTTCCTCTACCCCCCCGATCCTTGCTTACTTCGTAGTTCAGAAGTACTTTAAGGGCGGCGTTATGATGGGTTCAGTAAAGGGCTAATCCTAACAAGAACAATACCGGACAGGCTCAGCCTGTCCGGTATTTTCGTATTTAAGCGTATTGTGCATTTCATTAATAATCGTAAAATAATTGAGTTTGGTGGTCGTCACATTATTTCCGCAAGTTTTTCATTCCACCGGAGTCAGTAAAGTGTCCCATCATAGTTCCTTGTAAGCCAGAACGCCTATGATCTTTGCTAGGGTGAAAATATGGAAAATTAAATCATTGAACACTACGGTTGCATTACAGACCCAGCGTCTGTGGCACAATGCTGCAACCAAATTCAGTAAACAGGGGAAGTGGGGTGCTGGCTTTGTATCTTCGCCACTTTGCGCAGAATGATAGGTCTGTCTGCTAACTGGACGCTGCAATAAATTAATGTAAATGGCTATTAGATTGTGAAGAGCAGCATGTATTTCAATAAAAATAAACTGCCGGAGTGCTCGGCACTCCGGCAGACATGCGATACATACCTGTAGCAGAAACCTGTTGTTATCAGGAATCATCCTCTTCCGCTGCAATAGTGGTGTCTTCAACTGAATTATTGGCTTCGGGCACCGTGGACGCTTCGGTTCCCTGGGGCTGCTCGCTGGATGTAATATTGTCAATGGTATCCGGTTCTATTTCCTCGTTCTGGGGGAAGGTTTCGTCTCCCATATCTTCCTGAACCTGAATGTCATCCTCAGTCGTGGTAGCGGCAATACCGGTAACTGCGTTAACAGAGAAGTAGCCATCAACCGCTTCTGCATCCACATAGAAGGTATAAGTACCATCAATGGGGGAGGTATCACCGTCAAAGACAGTGGTGGTGTCAATGCCAAGATGGCTCATAAGAATCTTCTTTGCGGTAGCCAGGCCAATATAGCCGTCTGCATCAAGATCTTCTTCGGAGATGAGGATCACAGTAGCCAGTACTTCGGCAGTGTCAGCAGCAGCTTGCGCTTCGCTGGCAATGGTGTCCAGGAAGTTTGTACCGGGGAGGGCAGAGCCAATAGCCTGCTTAATAACAATGTTTTTGGTGAAGTAATCGTTATTAATAGATGCGGCAACCAGGTCCTTAACTACTGCAGCGCAGGACTTGCCCAGGAAATCAGTGTACTCATCAGTAAGGGAAATACCCTCTGCATTTGTACCCTCAATGCTTATGACAAGGCCTTCTTCATCATAGGTAATGTTCAAAGAGGCGTCAGAAGAGAACACAAGCATACCATCGGTACGGGGTGTGCCCACGGTGCCCTCCTGGGGGTTGGTCTGACTGGGGGCATTTTCCTCTCCCTGGGTGCAGCCAGCCAAAAGGCCAAGAATCATAACAGCAGAGATTAGGATCGTCAGAATTTTCTTAGTCATCTTCATGGAGAAATTTCCTTTACCTTTAAATTTTTGACACCCAGCTGCATAATCAGCAGGCTACAACATATAACTATTCTACCATAATTTTGTCTTCTTGACAAGTGTTTTTTGCTAAAAACCACGAATCAATTCAGTCAAAACAGTCTTGACAAATATAGTCCCGTATGCTATAATCATTAAGCGCTTAGGGGCGCATAATAAATATCGCGGAGTAGAGCAGTTGGAAGCTCGTCGGGCTCATAACCCGGAGGTCGTAGGTTCGAGTCCTGCCTCCGCAACCATAAAAACATCCGTTTTCTTACCGAAAACGGATGTTTTTCTAACTTTTTAATAGAATTTTAATCTATCAAACGACATTTGACACCAATTTTGACACCAACGCCGGGTCAAAATTGGCATTGTTTTTTGTATGAAAACATGCGATAATAGTACAAAGATACAGTTAAGGAGTTAAACAATGAAATCGTTAGATTTTACGGTCTATTTAATTGCTGAAATGACTGAAGAAACCTTTTCTCCATTAATTATGGTTGGCAATCCTTATGACAGGATTCAAGCATCTTATACTTGGCGAGAACTATCCGAACAGGGTATCAATCAAGTTAGCGATCTGATTGTAAATGTCAAAAAGAAGAATACAGATATTGAAAGCAAAATAGGTTCCTTTGGAATGGAAAACTTCTGTTATCAAAATGTATATCTAAGGCGAGAAGAGTATCTTGTTGGGCTTCAGGAAGACAAAGAGTTGAATGCTATCTTTGAAGATTTTCAGTCGGATTCCCTGTCATTTGTATATCTATATGTTGCGGGTGGTGCGTCGCTTCATTATATGGGGTTTAAATTTGATGTACATCTTTCCAGAGAACAAATCCATGCTTATAAACCTCATGTACATGTGATCCATGATGATATTTCGGTGCGGTATTCGCTAGAAACGTTTGAACGATTCCCAAAGGATAAGTATAGTCGGTTTCACGACCAGCATGAGAAGAAGAGAATACTTCCATTTTTAAGAGACCATAAAGAGGAACTCATGGACCTTTGGAAATTGGCAATGAATGGCTATATTCCTCCCCAAATAGCAGAAAATGGATGTCAGTATTGTAAGGAATCCTAATACTCATTAAAATGAATCGAGTTTTAGTAATACGATAAGTTGATTAATAATTTGAAGGCTGAAACATATTTCGGTATATATCTATAGTTGAGGGACACATAATGAAAAGGGAACTAAAAATCTTTTTTAAGAGGAACCGAGTGCAATTGATTATTGCGCTGATATGTATTTTAATCACAGTTAAACAGATGAACGCACCGTTTATTCTTCCGTATAATGTGGTTACATCTTTTTTGTTTGAACGTATAGCCAGTGAGACAGCCGGCGGTGAGATCCTTGATTTGCTGAGCAATCTGGGTTTTGCGTATTATTCCAGTTTGATTTTTTATTATGTGGTGGACTATTTCCCAACAAGAAAAAAGGAAAATAAAGCATTGATAGCAGTCGCGGATCACTTGTCACAGCTGACAATTTACATTGAGAAACTTTTTGCAACGCTACTATTTATTTCTGGAAGTGGTACAAAAATTGAAGACTTAAAGAACAATAATATATTTCCGGAATTATGCAAGTTGGAATTAGATAATCAAGAGTGTCGCTGCAATTGGGAAATAATTAACAGGAAGACAGGGGAGGTTGACGAAGGGTGTCAGGCGGAAATTCTACGCCCGTTTAATTGTGTAAAGGAAACCTCTGAAGCGATTCTGCAGGAAATTAATAGCATATATGCCCATACTAATGTGGGGGAGTTAGAGGAAGAGATTAAAGAATTGCTTTGCGAGTTGAGCGAAAATAGATATATCAAAAATGCAAGTGGATTAAATGGAGTCGTGCTAGATGCAGGTACTATGTCACTAATAGTTAATTGCAATCATGATGATCTGTTGGCACTTTTAGGAATCCGCTTGGTGATTGGAAAATTACCAATAGAACAATACCAGTTCACTATGAGGGAAACATCAGAACAAGAATTACAAGAAATAGAAAAAGCATACGAAAATTTGAAAAAGCAAATGCCTGCTGCAGTAGCAGCATGTGAGAAAACCAGAGAAGCATTAGAAAAAAGTGATACCAATGGGTGAAGCATTTTCTTTTACAAATGCGGTATTAATAATGAGCAGGTTCTAACGCCTGCTCATTTTATGCTTTTATAGATGTTTAAAATGAATAGCACCATGTTTGACATCAACGCCGGGTCAAGGTTGGTGTTATTAGCATTTGACAGGAATGAAATACTATACCCTGCGGAGTTTTAGTGCGTAACGCACCGAGATAAAAGAGGCGCCACTTGACAAAAGAACCGCACAGTGGTATAGTAGACATATATAAAATTGTTGGAGGATTTATTTATGTCAATCGAATCTATCAAGTTATCTCCTAAAAAGAATGGGAATGGCTATATTTCTAGCTATGCTGTTAGTGTTTCTAACAAAGAAGTACAGGAATGCTGTTTGGCCGGAAAGCGGATTATTAAAATTATCGATAAAGACCGTGCGGAAATTATCATTAAAGCAAAACAGTATACCTTGACCATTGAAATGTTGAAACGAATTTCTGAGTTGAAAGAACTGGAGAAAGAGGAAAGTAATAAGATATTTAGTATGTATTCTGCTGATGGTAAAAGCATGTCGGCACAGGAAGCGTTTAATCGTTTTATTGATGAACAGGCAGGAAAGATAGAAAGGCCTGCTTACCAACAATTAGAAGCTTATTTATTATCGCTTACTATGGAAAATATAGTAGACTTAACACTTATGATGTACTTGGGGCGAGATATGGACTGTGATATGAATACGAATCCCGGTGAAGATCGTTTCCTTGAATTCTATGACAGATATGATGATATAGTATGTGGAAAGGATAAAGAAAATTTGGTTGATATTATTCTTGAAAAAACTCCATTGCTGATGTATCTTCGTACAGGATATCGCTTGCTGAACGCACCTAAAGGAACATCCATTGACTCTTTCTTTCATAATTGGGATGAAATGTAAATAAGCAATGATGGAGTAGAATAATCCCACCGTTTCGTGGCTGGTACAGAGATCACTCGGAGGAAAGTGTTTTCTATAATGGTGCAGCACTGACAGTTCTATACAACAATTTGGATGAACAGGAAAGACATATTACGCATTTTTCTGTTTATGCAGAAGATATTGTTGAGGATTATTCTCCAAATTTGTTTTTGAACAGCACTCAGTCCATTAATCCGATAGGATATAACGGATATAATGCTGGCTGGGGTGAAACAGGGGAAATTAGAATCAGTGTTGTAGATCTTGCTCCAGCATACGGCTATGAGGAGCAAGAGGTAGTAGAACTTTCGTTGCGTAAGGGAGCAATCACTTCATGGGTGTTTGATTCTTTAAAGCCTGGAGAATACCGTGAATTCGCACTACTATCTGAACAGGATTTCATAGTAGAATATCATCACCAAAACTTTGGCGGTGGTGCTTATGAGGAATATCCGCATACTAGGGAAAGGTTAACAGGTAAACCTTTCATCAGCAGAGGGTGTATAGGATAAGAGTACAGTTGCTATAACTGTACTCTTACTGTTTCCGGTGCTTATGCAACTCGGTGTATGTAGTTGTTATAGGGTTTTGCCGTCATGTAAAAATAGCAACCCAGTTTTGTGGCTAAGCTACTTTTTACGAGTTCGGTCAGGTGTAGGAAATATTGCCGTTCCTGTCACAACTGAGGGTGAAGGTGAAGGAGTTATTGAAAATCAAAAGCTTTGTCAGTTTGGCATTCAGGGTGACAGTGCCGCCGCTGGATGTAAACGATTTCTGCTTGTAGCTCCAGCCGGCATAGGTATCGGTCTGTGTAACAGTCTTGGAAACCACAGAAACCGTGGAGCCATTGTAACGGAAAACCGCCTCAAAGGCAATGATCCCGATTACCGTATCACCGTCCTTAATTGTTCCCTTTCTTTCAACCCGTTTGTCTGTAGATCTAGCCATAGAATAGATAGTGATTTCATCAATAACGGTTAGGCCGTTTCCTAAAACTCTTTCCAAACCATATTTACTTTGCGGTTGCTCTGCAGCCGAGGCAGGAAATACCATAGAAACTAATAAAATAGCACAAATACAAATGGTAAGTAAACGTTTCACAAATCCTCATCCTTTCTAGTCTGCCGTTACATTTTCGGTTGAAACAATACCAAGATCGT
>JAZOMH010000017.1:0-59718 GCA_045653785.1 Faecousia sp.
TGGACTCCTTGACATCCTCAAAGCCCAGCTGGACGGCCAGGTAGCCGTCGGTTTCAACGGTCTTCTTCTGAGTGACAACGCAGGGGCCTGCTTCCACAACGGTAACAGGAATCACCTTGCCCGTCTCATCGAAGATCTGGGTCATGCCCGCTTTCTTGCCGATGATTGCCTTTTTCATGTGTTTACTCCTTTTTTAGGTTATTGGTTGACGGATGCATTGGGACATCCTGCCAACATGACCCGTCCGCCCGATGCTAAAACAGTGCGGGCAGCGGTGAATCCTTATATTATAATGTATAAGGATTACAGCTTTATCTCTATCTCAACGCCAGCGGGAAGATCCAGGCTCATCAGAGCCTCAACAGTCTTCTGGTTGGGGTTGAGGATATCGATCAGTCTTTTGTGGGTTCTGCGCTCAAACTGCTCACGGCTATCCTTGTACTTATGGACAGCGCGAAGGATGGTAACTACTTCCTTCTTGGTGGGCAGCGGGATGGGACCGGATACAGAAGCGCCGTTGCGCTTTGCGGTCTCGACGATCTTAGCCGCGCTGGAGTCGATCAGCTGATGATCATAAGCCTTCAGCCGGATGCGGATCATTTCCTGGTTTGCCATTGTTTGTTTCCTCCTTGAATTTCGTACTCAGTTTTCGTGGTGCCTGGGTACGGTGAACTGCGGCTTGGGGAATCAGGCCTCGAAACCCCTCGTCCGTCTGTCCACGCCGTCGTGCGTATCATTCTGAGCCAAGAAAAATGGCCGACACAAGGCCGACCTTTCTCCTGCCGCAGCGATATACGCAGCGCAAACAGAAGCAGTTCAGCCGCCCGATGACCGGACATACTCCGCAGAAGTTACCGTTTTTCAACGCAATCTCCTGCATCATCGCAGTGCGCAACGCAGACTTCGCCTACACGCGCCCGATTATCTTAACACGCACGGCTGCGTTTGTCAACTATTATTTTAGAAAAAAATCACAAAATTTACTACGTATTTTTGGTAACAACGCAGAATTTCATTTTCCCCATCCCCTTCTGTCAAATTCCAATTTGTCGGGCAGTTTACTGCTTGTCATTCCCAGCGGAGTGAAGCGGAGTCGAGGAATCCGTAATACCTTGTAGGAGAACTGATTTCTCCATTCGCATGCGGCTCAGTGGAAATGACATAATATGATGTGCACAGCCTGAGGAACAGGCATTTACCGGACGGCTGAAGAACACCCTCCGTGGCCATAGAGGGTGTTCTTCATTTATAGGTTACGATCAAGCCACAGATTCATCATTCACAGGCGCCACTGCAAGAAGGCTGACACAAATCCCGTTATCGTTTATCCATTTCCAGTCTGTTTCTGTATGCCTGAGTAAAAATTACATCCGAGCAAGCCTTGCAGGACAGGATCATCCCGCCAACCGTTACTACAATAAATACCCATGCATTAGCCGTTAGCGCAAAAGACGCATCTACCGCTTGCAGAATGTCCTTGGAATTCATTTTCCCCTTCGCACCAAACAATGTGATCAGAAACAGAATTGCACTCAGCAACTGCATCACAACTCCAGGTGCAAAATGAGCTCTTTCCCAATCACGCCCCTTGAACAACGGCATTAGCACGATCACCGCCGAACCTATATAACCCACAATAAATAACATCTTCAGAAAATCCTTTTCCTCGAACAGGCTAAATTCCATTGTGTTGGTTACAATGAATGTATAGCTGACTTTAAACATTTTTTCTCCAATCAAAAATACACTGATCAGCAGCAGGATCACGCTGAAGAAAAACATCAACTCATTCCCTTTCAGGATCTTCATACCGGGAAGCATATTGCCCAGCCGGACAGGAGCTGCCGGGCTTGGCTGTCCCGCTCCTACTCTGCTTCCGCAGTGCGAACAAAACTCACCGGATCCCTGTAATTCCTTTCCGCAATTTGCGCAAAACATAACCTTTCACCTCTATAAGATTATTTATCAAAATACCAATCGCCGTCTTCTTTCACAAGCCGCAGGGAGACATCCTCTGTATAGCCGCTGTACCCTTCGTAATAAGCTCTGGCAGAAAGAATTGCTTCTGTATCAGATACGAACGTAATCTCTCTGTCCTCCAGACGAAGTAATTCTCCATCCGACAGCAGTCCGACACCCAGGCCAAATATATCGTTTATCGCTATATCCAGCCCAGTCATGCCAACCAGTGCATTCCCCACATTCAACATGGATTTGTAGGTATTTCTGGTTTTCGGGTCAAAACATTCTATCGTCTTTTCCAGATCGCCTGCATTGTACGCATTTAGGAATGTATCGACACGCTCCACAATCTGTTCCATGTCGCTTTTTGCTCCGCATGCTGTCAACATCTCCAGGAGAATAAATATCGACAGGATGAACACGGATGCCCTCTTCACTTTTCTCCCCCCTTCTTTAATTTATTCTAATATACTCCCGTAAGTATATCAATTCGCAAAATTAACAAAAATATACTTATGGAATTATGCAATTTTTGACATACTTCCGCTAGTATAAGAATATAATTACTCAAGTATATAGTGAGGGAACATTATGGCTTATTCTGATGCACAAAAGGAAGCAACCGCCCGCTATAACAAAAAAGCCTATGACCGGATCGACGTGATCGTTCCCAAGGGCAAGCGCCAGATCATCAAGGATTTTGCCGCCAAGCAAGGAAAAAGTCTGAATCGGTTCATCTGCGATGCAATCGACTATCAAATGAATAAGGAAAAGGAAAACGAGTGAGTACTTCCGACCAGCGGAGGTGCTCACTCGTTTTCTTTACCGAACAACGATTACATTTTCTACATTATGTCTTGTAGGGGAGAGTCTTGACCCTCCCGCCGAAAATGATAATGCTCCAAATTTCCGGGAGGTTCAAGACCCCCCCTACTTTTCGTATTGTTTTATGCTTTGAACTGAGGCTGGCAGGTGAGGTTGACGCCCAGGCGCTTAAAGGTCTGTTCATCCACCGCCGACAGGATCACGGAAGAATGAACCTGGCAGCCACGGAGTTTGCCCAGCTGTTCCATGGCCTTTTCCGCTGTGGGATCTGTTGCGGCGCTGATGGACAGGGCGATCAGTACCTCGTTGGTGTGCAGCCGGGGGTTCCGGTTGCCCAGATGGTCCACCTTCAGATGCTGAATGGGGTCAATGACCTTAGGGGCAATCAAATGAAGGCTATCATCCAGACCTGCCAATTCCTTCAGCGCATTCAGCAGCAGCGCAGAGGATGCACCCAGCAGGTCTGAGGTCTTACCGGTAACAATCTTCCCGTTGGGCAGTTCCATTGCTGCCGCCGGTAAACCGGTCTGCTCTGCTTTTTCCAGTGCCGGTGCGACCACCTTCCGGTCTTCGGCACCAACGCTGACCTTCTTCATCAGAAGCTCCAGCTTCATAACTTCCGCAGCGCCGGTCTTGCCCTGTTTTTCATCGCACAGCGCTGCATAATATCTACGAATGATTTCCTGGCGGGAAGCCTCCACTGCGGCCATATTGTCCACGATGCAGTTGCCCACCATATTTACGCCCATATCCGTGGGGGATTTGTAGGGACATTCTCCCAGGATCCGCTCAAACATAGCAACCAGCACCGGGAAGGCTTCCACATCCCGATTGTAGTTGACGGTTGTTTTCTGATACGCTTCCAGGTGGAACGGATCGATCATATTCACATCACTTAAGTCAGCAGTAGCCGCTTCATAAGCCAGGTTTACAGGATGATTCAGGGGCAGATTCCACACAGGAAAGGTCTCAAACTTAGCGTAGCCCGCCTGGATTCCCCGCTTATGCTCATGGTAAAGCTGGCTCATGCAGGTAGCAAGTTTGCCGCTGCCAGGCCCCGGCGCCGTTACCACCACCAGTTCCCGGGTGGTCTCAATATAATCGTTCTTGCCGTAACCCCCGTCGCTGACGATATGGGCGATATTGGACGGATACCCCTCGATGTCATAGTGATGATAGACCTTTACCCCCATGCTCTCCAGTCTTGCCTGGAAAGCCCGGGTAATATCCTTGTCATTGAACCGGGTGAGCACCACAGAACTGACATACAGACCAAAGCCCCGGAACACATCGTTCAAGCGGATCACATCCCGGTCGTAGGTGATACCCAGGTCCCCCCGGATCTTATTCTTTTCAATATCGGAGGAATTGATGGCAATGACCATCTCCACCTTATCCTTCAGTTGTAATAGCATCCGCAGCTTGCTGTCCGGCTGAAACCCCGGCAGCACCCGGGAAGCGTGGTTATCGTCATACAGCTTGCCGCCAAACTCCAGATACAGCTTGCCGCCGAACTGCTCGATCCGGCTGCGGATATGCGCTGACTGGGTCTTGATATATAAATCATTATCAAAAGCAATCTTTGCCATAACCGTTCCCTTCTTTCTGCCCGGTGGTTTTATAATACCCAATCATTGTATAGGAAATCACAGAAAATAGCAAGCTATTTTTGGGGAAAAGTTCGTTGACAGGCAGGATGCTTTCATGCTAGGATGAGCATATCAAAGACAAGGAGGGATTTCTATGCGTCCCTTTTCCCGTACCGCTCTGCTGCTGGGCGATGAGGCAATGGCAAAACTCCGGCAGGCAAAGGTAGCCGTGTTTGGTCTGGGCGGTGTAGGCGGTTATGTGGTGGAGGCCCTTGCCCGCAGCGGCATCGGCGCGCTGGAACTGGTGGATCACGACACCATCAGCATCACCAATATCAACCGGCAGCTTCTAGCTACACGTTCTACCGTAGGACAGAGCAAAGCCGCTGTTGCAAAAGCCCGGGTGCTGGACATTGACCCGGAAATCGCCGTTACGGAGAAGATCACTTTTTTCGGCCCGGATACCGCCGGGGAATTTGATTTTTCCGGCTACAGCTATGTGGTGGATGCCATTGACCCCGTTACCGGCAAGCTTGCCCTGGCAGCCGCCGCCCAGGCAGCAGGTGTGCCCATCATCAGCTCCATGGGTACCGGCAACAAGCTGGACCCCACAAAATTTCAAATTGGGGACATTTCCAAGACCTCCGTGTGTCCCCTGGCCCGGATCATGCGCAAGGAGTGCGCCAAACGGGGCATTCGGCATCTGAAGGTGCTGTTTTCTACAGAGGACCCCATTTCCCCTGCCGCCGATACGGCAACAGCAGAGGAGCTGCCCGAGGGCCGCCGGTCGCTGCCCGGAAGCGTCGCCTTTGTTCCCTCTGTTGCAGGACTGATTATCGCCGGAGAAGTCATCAAAGATCTGACCAACACCAAGTAATGTATCCCGGTGTCCGCAGGGACACCGGGATACATTACTTGGTCAACCAACCCAAAATCCTGCCATAACTTCCGATTTGTCGTCTTGTTTTGGAAAACCTTGTATGGTATAGTATAAACATCTGTACCAAGGAGGTATTTATATGGAATTCAGCGTTAACCACCCCCTGCTGTTTGTGATAGCAGGCATCCTGGTAGCTGTCGTCCTTGCCCAGTCTGTATTTTTCCTGGTCAAGGCATTGCGCCGAAGCAAAGAACTGGGCATGGATCACACAAAGATCCGTAAGACCATGATCTCTGCGGGCATCTTCACCATTGCCCCGGCGGTTGCCATCGTCATCAGCGTCATGGTGCTGAGCAAGACCCTGGGGCTGCCCCTGCCCTGGCTGCGGCTGAGCGTGGTCGGCTCCATGAGCTACGAAACCGTTGCCGCCACAAATGCGCTGACCGCTATGGAGCAATCCCTAGGATCCGGAAGTCTTACCGCCCAGCAGTTCGTCAATGTACTGATCGTTATGACCGTTTCTATTATGCTGGGTATCTGGCTGGTACCGCTGATCGGTAAAAAGCTGCAAAGCGGTATGAAATCCCTGGCCAACAGGGATGCCAAGTGGGCGGACATTTTCTCCAATGCCCTGTTCATCGGCATGATCGCCGCTTTCCTGGGCTTTGTGTTCTGCGATGTTTCCCGGCTGTGGACCGCCGACAGCAGCGGTATGGTTACCGCGGTAAAGGACGGTGTGGAAGTTCAGTATACCGCCACCTCCGGTCTTGTGCCTGTGTGTATTATGGGCATTTCTGCCCTGACCATGGTAGTCTGCGGACTTTTGATGCGGCTTCCTAAGATGAAGTGGCTCAGCGAGTATGCCCTGCCCATCAGTTTGGTAGTGGGCATGGCCGCCGCCATTCCCGTTACCGGCTGGTTAGGCTGAGGAGGTGCCAATATGAAAAAGGAAATGACTTACCTGGATAGCGTCCACAGAGACGGCACCATCTGGAATCTTTCCGTTATGGTGTTGCTCCTTGCCTTCCCTGTGGCAGTTTGCATCATCTTCCGTACCCTGCCCGATTGGGGCAGTCTTTTGCTGGGTTTGATTGCCACCGCCCCCATGTACTGGGCAGTAGGCGCTATTGAGACCGTTACTTATGTACCTATGCTGGGTGCCGGCGGCTCGTACTTGAGCTTCGTTACCGGCAATATCTCCAATCTGAAACTGCCCTGCGCGCTGAATGCCATGGAGCAGAACGGTGTCAGCGCCAACTCCGAGGAGGGCGAGGTGGTCTCCACCATCGCCATCGCCGTTTCCAGCATCGTTACTACCCTGATTATTATTATCGGTGTAATTCTCATCGTACCTTTAACCCCCATTTTGCAGACACCGGTTTTGCAGCCTGCCTTTGACCAGATTCTGCCGGCGCTGTTCGGCGGTCTGGGCGTGGCTTTCGTCTCCAAGAACTGGAAGATTGCGGTAGCCCCCATCCTGCTGATGCTGGTGCTGTTCATTTTCGTACCTGCGCTGAACGCCGGCACCGTGGGCATAATGGTTCCCGTTTCCGCCCTGTTTACCATCGGCGTGGCGCGGATCCTCTACAAAAGGGGTGTTTTGTGATGATTTATCTGCTTTTGGGTCTTTTGTCAGTCCTGGTGCTTCTGGTGATCCGGGCGCTGCTGTTTAACCCCAACCCCCAGAAGGCTACAGAGCCAGAAGCGCTCTCCTTCGACAAAGATGCCGCCGTTTCTGCCCTGCAGCAGCTTGTCCGCTGCAAAACCGTTTCCAACAATGACCCCGCCTTGGAAGATGACGCAGAATTTCAAAAGCTCATGGACCTGCTGCCGGGGCTGTACCCCAAGGTGTTTGAAGTCTGCTCTTTTCAGCAGCTTCCCCACCGGGCGCTGCTGCTGCGCTGGCCCGGCAAGTCCGGTGCCGCCCCCAGCGTGATGATGGCCCACTACGATGTGGTGCCTGTCAATGAGGGAGCCTGGGAAAAGCCCCCCTTTGCCGGCATTATCGAAGACGGTGTTCTCTGGGGTCGCGGTACACTGGACACCAAAGCCACCTTCAACGGCGTTTTGTCTGCCGCCAATTATCTGATTGACCAGGGCTTCCAGCCGGAAAACGATATCTACTTCGCTTTCTCCGGCGGAGAGGAGGTCAACGGCCAGGGCGCTGTAAATATCGTGGACTACTTCATTGAAAAAGGCATTCAGCCTGCCCTGGTGGTGGACGAGGGCGGTGCCGTGGTGGAGAATGTGTTCCCCGGAGTAAAAAAGCCCTGCGGTCTCATCGGCATTGCGGAAAAGGGCATGATGAATGTGTGCTACACTGCCCGTTCCTCCGGCGGCCACGCCTCCGCTCCCCTGCCTAAGACCCCCATTACCACCCTGGCAAAGGCCTGCCGCAGGATCGTTGACCACCCCTTCCGGATGCATTTGACCAAGCCTGCCAGAGAGATGTTTGACACCCTGGGCCGTCATTCCTCCTTTGCTCTGAAGCTGGTGTTTGCCAACCTGTGGCTGTTTGAGCCGGTGCTGGATATGATCTGCCGCATGAGCGGCGGTGAAATGAACGCCCTGTGCCGCACTACCACCGCCTTTACCATGGCTCAGGGCAGCAACGCCCGGAACGTGATCCCGGCAGAGGCAAAGCTGATCTCCAATATGCGGCTGAACCCTGCGGACAGTGTGGAATCTGCTCTGGAATATCTGAAAAAGACGGTAAACGACGATTCCGTGGAGATCACCGTTCTGGAAAGCTTCCAGCCCAGCCCCATCTCCCGGACGGATTGTGAAAGCTGGGACAAAGTAGCCACTGCCGTTGCTGAGACATGGCCCGGCTGTATCGTTTCCCCTTACCTCATGGTGCAGTGCTCGGATTCCCGCCACTACGGCAGGATCAGCGATCGGGTATACCGGTTCTCCGCCATGGACATGACCGCCGAAGAACGAAAGAGCATCCATGGCAACAACGAAAAGATCCGCCTGGAATCCATTTCCCGGGCTGTGGAATTCTACATCCGTCTGATGAAAAAGTGCTGAGCAAAAAGGAGAACGCTTTGTGTCTATTGAAAAAGTAAGAGAATATTTTTCCACCCAGGGGATGGCAGGGCAGATTCTGGAATTCCCGGTTTCCAGCGCCACTGTAGAGCTGGCCGCCCAGGCGCTAAGCTGTGAGCCCTGCCGGATCGCCAAGACCCTGTCCTTCATGGTAGAAGGCAAACCGGTGCTTGTGGTGGCAGCCGGCGACACCAAGATTGATAACGCCAAATTCAAAGCCCAATTCCATGTGAAGGCAAAAATGCTCACCCCCGATGAAGCGGTTACGCTCATCGGCCATGCGGTAGGCGGTGTCTGCCCCTTCGCGGTGAATGATGGGGTGGAAGTTTATTTGGACGAATCCTTAAAGCGGTTTGAAACCGTTTTTCCCGCATGCGGCAGCAGCAACAGTGCCATTGAACTGACCATTCCCCTGCTGGAACGCCATTCGGGTTCTATCGCTTGGGTGGATGTTTGCAAAATGAAGCTTCTATGATGTGCCCTCCCGACAGAATATCTGTCGGGAGATTTTTATATAATGTCGGGAGATTTTTATATAATGTACAGGATTGCTTTTTTTGGTGTTTTGTGGTATAGTGTATGGGAATATGTACTTAAACGAGGTTTTCGCTATGGTTATCGAAAAAGCTGCCTATGCATTTCGCTGCAACGGAACCCCTGTTTCCTGCCATGAGTTCGGTCATGGCCATATCAATACCACCATGATGGTGCACACCGACGCAGGAAAATCCTATGTAATGCAAAAGATCAATAAATATGTTTTCAAAGAACCGGAAAAGGTCATGGAGAACGCCAGCGCTGTTACCAATCATGTACGCAAGCACAGCCGTGAGCCTTACGCCGCCCTGCACTACATGACTACCCACGACGGTGCCTACTATCATCTGGACGAAAACGGAGAATACTGGCGGATGTACGAATTTGTCCCCGGCGTAGGTCTGGAGGCTCCGGAATGCGATGAGGACCTGTACCAATGCGCATCGGCCTTTGGCCGGTTTCAGGAGATGCTTTCCGATTTTCCCAGCCACACCCTCCACGAAACCATCCCCAACTTCCATAACACCGTTGACCGCTACCGTCAGCTCAAGGAATCGGCAAAGGCCGACCCTGTGGGCAGAGCTGCTTCTGTGCAGCAGGAGCTTAAACTGCTGATGGCCCATGAGCAGATTGCCGGAACGCTGCAGCGCATGCTGGAAGCAGGGGAACTGCCCCTGCGGGTTACCCATAATGATACAAAGTTCAACAACGTCCTTCTGGACCAGCAGACCCACAAGTGCCTGTGCATTCTGGATCTGGATACGGTGATGCCCGGTCTGAGCCTTCACGATTTCGGCGACGCCATCCGTTCCGGTGCCTCCGTGGGCGGCGAAAACGAAACGGATCCCACCCAGATATACCTGGACCTGCACCTGTTTGAGGTCTATACCCGGGGTTACCTGGAAGCTGCCACCAGTCTGACAGACAAAGAAATTGATAATCTTCCTCTGAGCGCCCTTGTAATAACCCTGGAGCTTGCCACCCGCTTTTTGAAGGATTATCTGGACGGTGATCTTTACTTCAAGATTGACTATCCCGAACATAATCTCACCCGTGCCCGTAGCCAGATATTTCTGGCCATTGACATGGAACGAAAACTGCCCGAAATGAACCGCATCGTAGCACAACTAAGGAGGAAATCATGCAATACCTGAGCGTACCTTATGAAATGAAACACCCGCCGAAGCTGGACCCCGATTTTATTCCCTTCGGCATTTGGAGCGAGGCTTACCGCAAAAATGCAGCCACCCCCATCGCCATTGCCGTAGAGCGTACCGATGGCAGCATCTCCGTCCGCCGCACTGTGATCCACGGTACTGAGGAAATGGCACAGGCAGACTACCGTTATGTGGAGCGGTATGTAAAATTCCTGCTGTGGTCCATTGGTGGCTTCCGGGTTTATGTCTGTGGCTGCCCTCAAATCGCTGCGGAGCTGAAGCGGGCTTACAGTGCCGACGGCGCCCGGTCTTTTGACTACGACTTCTTCCAGAAGCTTTATGAGCGGGAGCTGGAGATCATAGCACTGCCCCTGGAGCAATGTCCTGCTGCCAACGAGACCCCCCGCCCCATTGGCGGTCATCTGGAAGGCTGCCGTATCGGCTTTGATGCTGGCGGCTCTGACCGGAAAGTCTCTGCTGTAATCGACGGTGAGTGTGTCTATTCCGAAGAGGTGGTTTGGCATCCCAAGAAGAATCCTGACCCCAACTATCAATACGAGGGAATTCTGGATTCCTTCCGCACCGCCGCCTCCAAGATGCCCCGGGTAGACGCCATCGGTGTCTCCTCTGCCGGCGTTTTCATCGGCAACGCCCCCATGATCTCCAGTATTTTCTACTGTGTTCCCCGGGAGCGCTGGGACGAGGTCAAGACCGTGTTTGACCGTGCCGCCGCCCAGATTGGTGATGTACCCATCGTGGTCGCCAATGACGGCGATGTTTCCGCCCTGGCAGGCGCTATGGGTATGAACAAGGGTTCTATCATGGGCATGGCCATGGGTACCAGCGAAGCTGTTGGCTATGTGGATAAGGATATGAATGTTCTGGGCTGGATCAATGAACTGGCCTTTGCCCCTGTGGATCTGCAGGAGGATGCTTTGCAGGATGAATGGTCCTTTGACCGGGGCGTTGGCTGCAAGTACTTCTCCCAGGATGCTGTGATTAAGCTGGCGCCCAGAGCCGGTATCGAACTGGACGAAAGTCTGTCCCCCGCGGAAAAGCTGAAGGTTGTCCAGGGCTACATGGAGCAGGACGATCCCCGCGCCCAGGCGATCTTTGAATCTATCGGCGCATATCTTGCCTATACCACTGTGCAGTACCTGCACTTCTATGACATCCACCATCTGCTGATGCTGGGCCGTGTCATGTCCGGTAAGGGCGGCGACACCATTCTCAGCACCTGCCAGAAGATTCTGGCCGACGAATTCCCGGAGGTCAGCAAGTATGTTCAGGTCATGCTGCCGGACGAAAAGGCCCGCCGTGTGGGTCAGTCTGTGGCAGCCGCCAGCCTGCCGGAGCTGAGGTAATTTATGTTCTACAAAAACGCACGAATCTACGGTTCTGATTTTCAATTCCATACCGGCGGCTTCGGTGTTACCGCCGATGGCCGGTTTGAAAAGGTCCTGTCCCAGGATATTCCCGAGGACGCTGTGGATCTAAATGGCGCTGTGGTGATTCCCGGTCTCGTGGATGTGCACATCCACGGCGCCATGGGCGCGGATTTCTCTGACGGCGACGCAGAAGGCCTTACCGCCATGGCTCACCACCTGCTGGCAGAGGGTATCACCTCCTTTGCCCCCGCATCCATGACCCTGCCCTACGAGACCCTGGAAAAGGCCTATTCCGTGGCTGCGGAATTTTCCGAAGCTTCCCCGGCAGACTGCTCCCGGCTTATGGGTATCCACATGGAGGGTCCCTACTTCTCTGAGAAGAAAAAGGGTGCCCAGAACGGCGCATATCTGAAAAACCCGGATTTCGCAGGTTTCAAGGCCCTGTATGAGAGCTGCGGCGGTCTGGTGCGGATTGCTGACATTGCTCCCGAGCTGCCCGGCGCGGAGGAATTTATCCGTCAGGCCAAGGAGCTGTGTACCGTCTCCGTTGCTCACACTGATGCCGGTTACGAGGACGCAAGGATGGCATTCGATACCGGTGCTGCGCACTTGACGCACCTGTATAACGCCATGCCCGGAATCCACCACCGCAATCCCGGTGTGATCCCCGCTGCAGCGGAAAATGTGAATGTCCGGGCGGAGCTGATCTGCGACGGTCTGCATGTCCACCCTGCCTCTGTACGATTGGCATTCTCCATGTTCGGCGGCAGCAGAATGGTGCTGATCTCCGATGCGCTCCGCTGCTGCGGCATGCTCGACGGGGAATATGAGCTGGGTGGTCAGGCGGTATTTCTGGCAGGGGGCGTAGCCCGTCTGGCTGACGGTACCATTGCCGGCTCTGCCAGCAACCTGTTCAAGTGCATGAAAAACGCCATGGACTTTGGCATTGCCGAAACCGATGCCGTCCGCGCCGCCACCTACAATCCCGCCTGCGCCATTGGCCGCAGCGATGTGATTGGCTCTATTGAGGACGGCAAGTATGCCGACTTCATCATCTGCGCCCCGGACTACACCCAGAAGCGGGTGTTCCGTGGCGGTAAGGAAATCTAAAAAATCGCCCTTCGGGGCGATTTCCTTTTGAAAACGAGGTATTTCTATGCTCAAACGCTATGTTGGCGATAAAGCTTTCTACAGCAGAACCCTGGCAATCGCGCTGCCTATTATCATTCAGAATCTGATCACCAATTTTGTATCCCTGCTGGATAACATTATGGTGGGTCAGCTGAGTACCGCTGAGATCAGCGCCGTTACCATTGCCAACAACAATTTACTGTTCATTTTTAATCTTTGTCTGTTCGGCGGCGCGGCAGGCGCCGGTATTTTTACCACCCAGTTCCACGGCTCCGGCGACCATGAGGGCATCCGCCATACCTTCCGCTTCAAAATGTATATCTGCATCGGTCTGGCAGCCCTTGGCGCAGCTATTTTCTACTTTGCCGGCACACCCATGATTAACCTGTACCTGCTGGGCGAGGGAGACCCCGGATTGGCTGTGGATACCCTGCGCTATGGACAGGATTACCTGCGCACCATGCTGTGGGGAACGCTGCCCTTTGCCTTGTCCAATGCCTACGCCAGCACCCTTCGGGAAACGGAACATCCTACCGTACCCATGGTGGCAGGTCTTGTGGCAATGGTTATCAACCTGGCACTGAACTATGTTTTGATCTTCGGTCACTTTGGCGTGCCTGCTATGGGTGTTACCGGTGCTGCCATCGCCACTGTTATTGCCCGGTACGCTGAACTGCTGATCATCGTAGCCTGGACGCATCTGAATCCAGATAAGAATCCCTTTGTCCGGGGCATCTACCGCAGCCTCTACATCCCAGGCAAGCTACTCAAAAGTGTTGCCGCCAAAGGCATCCTGTTGATGCTCAACGAGGGCTTCTGGTCATTGGGTATGGCGGTGCTGAATCAAAGCTATTCTGTTTGCGGTCTGGATGTAACGCCTGCGCTGAGCATTACCTACACCATCTGCAACCTCACCGCGGTGGTCTTCCGCTCTCTGGGCAACACCGTGGGCATCATCACCGGTCAGATGCTGGGCAGTAGTTGCCCGGAAGAAGAAGTACGGGATTCCAACCGGAAGCTTTCTGCTTTATGCGTCGTGTCCGGTTTACTGGTAGGTATCATCACCGCTGTACTGGCCGGTTTTTTCCCAAGAATCTACAACACCACCACGGAGATCCGGCAGCTTGCCAGCTGGTTTATTCTGATTTCTTCCTTCAACATGCCTATGCAGGCATATATTTTCCCGGTGTACTTTACCCTTCGTGCCGGCGGAAAAGCAATGGCCACCTTCGTCTTTGACAGCGGTGCCGTATGGGCTACCTGTATCCCCCTGGCGTTCATTCTCAGCCATTACACCTCCGTGTCTATTTTGGTGATCTTCACCCTGTGCAACAGCATCGATCTGATCCGCTGTGGCATCGGCTATCTACTGATCCGCAAAGGCAGCTGGATCCAGAATCTTACGGTGAAATAGAAATATCCTCCACAGATAATTCTGTGGAGGATATTTCTATTTCAGCGTAGTTCCGTTATTCAGTACCAGCGTGCTGTATAAAAACAGCACATCCTGGCCGCCAAACTCCAGATATTTGCCCAGCATCTGGCTGCCCAGATAGCGAATATCCACCAGAGTTACGGTCTTGTAATCCTGCACCAGCAACGGTGCGATGGAGCTGCCGAAGGAATCCCGGAAAATGGTCAGCTCCCGGTCTGTGGCTGCGTTGGGGTTTTCAATCCGCAGCAGCGCCTGAGGTCCGGACAGGAACACATCGTAAAGGTCCTTGCTATTGAGCTTCTCCATGTCATAGACCTGGCCATAGCCCTGGGTCTCATAGTTGAACACCTTACAGTCGTTTAAAAGCGGGCTTTCCATCACATACAGGTCTTCCGGATCCATAGGCAGCGCCGCCTGGCCGTAGTAGACACCGTAGAAGGGCTTGTGGATCAGGGTCTGGGTCATCTCCTCCCCTTTGGGGGCGTTAACGCCCATAGCGCCGCAAAGCTTTTCTGCTGTGGGCAGCAATGCCTCCTGCCGCCAGTGGGTATCGGTAAAGTAATAGTCCCCGATTTCCAGGCAGTCGGTAATATCAATGTGGGTGGCATAAGGCATCCCCTGCTTCACCGCCGCAAAAAAAGCATCATAGTCCAAGGAAGGATACCCATTCTGCCGCGCCAGATAGTAGCTCTTATCCGGGATCACCGCCGCATAGACCTTGCTGCCGGTCTGTTCCAGATAGGTTTTGTACACATATTCCAGCCGCCCCAGGGCATAGCTCAGGGATTTGGTGTTCATGGGATAATCCAGCTTAGCGGCATAGCCGTCGTGGATATATATGCCGTTGTTGTCCTTCTGCCCGAACACCCGGTAGTGGATCAGAGACTTCAGCTGCCGGAACTGATCCCGGGCAGGGAACTGATCCAGGGTATAGCTCTCAAAGTCCGTCATAAACTTACCGGACATCAAGGTCTCCCTGGTAATTGCGGGAAACTGCGCTAAAGGCCGCCGCTCGGTTTCGGACATTTCTCCTGCCGGACGCAGCCAGGCAAAAACGGTCAAGCCGATCCATACCGCTACCAACAGAGCTGCGCCAATGGCGCGAATTGTTTTTGTCATCTCACAGCCCTCCTTAGAAACGGAAGTACAGGAACGGATTGAAAGAGCCGTCCACCAGATACGCGCTGCATGCCAAAAGCAGCAGAAGCATCGCTGCCGCTTCCAGCACTGCACCTACGGGCTTTTCTTCGATCTTGCATGCCAGATTCTTTACCACCGGTGTTGCGCCCACAAAGGCTGCCACAAACACAAGGCCGTAGCTGTGCAGATAGTAAAGGGTCTGATCTGTTACCAGGGGGACTCCGCCGAAACCGAACATGCCGGCAATGTCCGAGATAGCCTGGGAAAGGTCTGCCGCGTTAAACAGCACAAAGCCAAGAACTACCACCAGCAGCACATAAGCCCTGCGCAGGATATCCGGCAGCTTCTGCAGCCCGGGCACCCACTTTTCCAGCAGCAGGAACACCGCATACAGAAGTCCCCACAGGATAAAATTCCACGCCGCCCCGTGCCACAGACCTGTCAGCATCCAGACCACCAGGATGTTGAACACCCACCGGGCCTTGCTGACCCGGTTGCCACCCAGGGGAATATACACATAATCCCGGAACCAGGAGCCCAGGCTCATGTGCCAGCGGCGCCAGAATTCCGCGATAGATTTTGACAGATAGGGGTAGTTGAAGTTCTCAATAAAATGAAAACCAAACACCCTTCCAAGGCCAATGGCCATGTCACTGTAGCCGGAGAAGTCAAAGTAAATGTGCAGTGCAAAAGCAACGGCATAGATCCAGTAGAACAGAACCGACTTTTCCGGGCTGTCCCGAAAAATATTGGTCAGCTCGCCCAACTGGTTGGCAATAAGGATCTTCTTGCCCAGACCTACCAAAAACCGGCGCAGACCAAGGGCAATATCGTTCCAGCTATGGGTACGGTGATCCAGCTCCCGTGCCACATCCACATACCGGACGATCGGACCGGCGATCAACTGAGGAAACAGAGATACATAAGCGCCGAAGCTTACAATATTCTTCTGCACCTCCGCCTCGCCCCGATAAACATCGATGGTATAGCTCAAACACTGGAACGTATAGAAGCTGATACCAATGGGCAGCGCAATGCCCAGCAGAGGGATCTGCAGTCCAGTAAGAGAATTTACATTGCCAATGAGAAAATCCGCGTATTTAAACACCGCCAGAAGTCCAAGGCTGACCACCACAGAAACAGTAAGCCATAGCTTTCTGCGTTTTTGTGTGCGGCTTTTTCCAATGGCAATGCCGCAGCCGTAAAACAAGGCGATGGTGGCGATCATCAGCAGCACATATACCGGCTCACCCCAGGCGTAAAATACCAGGCTGAAGATCAGCAGAACCGCGTTTTTCAGCCACCGGGGTACCAGGAAGTACACCGCCAGCACCGCCGGCAAAAAGTAAAACAGGAACGGGATACCGGAAAAAAGCATACCGTATTCTCCTCTTTCATTTTATCAAATTCCGATTTATCGGTGAGTTTACATGTTCATAATTGTAGGGGCGGGCATTGCCCGTCCGCCCAATATTTTCAAAAACATTGGGATTTTCCAAGAAAATCATTTGCTGATCGCCGTTGGCGATGTGATTTTGCAGGGTAAAATCACCGGACGACCGATGGTCGCCCCTACGGTATTGTACGATAGACAGCCCGAGAAACAGGAATTTGTATTGGCTTGCTATCAAAAAAAGCAGCGGCGGTGCCGCTGCTTTTCTTTATCTTTCCTTAGCCGGTAATAGCCTCGTTGTACTTCATTTCAGCCTCGGGATAAGCAGCAGTCAGCTTGTTCTCGAAGGTGTCCATGGTGTCGTTGATGCCGTAAGCAGCAACAACATACTCGCCGCCAATGACCGCAACGATCATCTTCTCGGGCATACCGCACATCCAGGGGTTAGTGGAAATAGCATTCTTCATAGCATCTGCAAAAGCGGCAGCATCGCCGGTAACATGGAAAGCGCCGCAGGTGAAGTTGTTCTGCATCATGGCGTGGGTCAGGGATGCAGCAGCGTCAACGTTGGACAGCTGATCCGCGGGCACCAGCAGCATTGCGGTCACATTCTCGGGCTCAGCCAGGCTGAAGTTACCGGGAGCGTTGTCCACGGGGTTGGTGTAGTCGCCGCCCATAGCGAAGAACTTGTCCTCCTCGCCGTAGGAACCCCACACCTTCTCCAGGATCTCCAAAGCGCTTGCAGGAGCGTTTGCCTTGTCGTTATTGCCGCCAGCCTCGTTGACGCCGCAGGCGACCATGCCCATAGCCATAACCAGGACCAGGAGCATTGCAATGATCTTCTTCATAATTTGTTATCCTCCAAATGTTTTGTTTTTATACGAATTAGTACCATGAAAACGATACCTGCGAGCACGCCCGCAGTATCGATTCCTACATCTTTGATTCCGGGACCACGTCCCGGGACAAACATCTGTATCGTCTCATCGATACAGGCCGCCAGAAAACCGGCGGTAAGGGGAAGTACAAACTGCGCCCATCTTTTCCGCATCAACATTCCGAACAGCCAACGCAGGCACATGCCCAGCGTACAGAACTCAGTAAAATGGGCAAGCTTTCGCAGCAGACCGTGGCCGCCTTCTCCCTGCTGAGGTTGTCCAAGCAAGAGAGCGATCAATTCCTTGACCCATCTGCTGAAAGCGCCGGAAAGCTCACCGGGCAGAAGAGAATTGCCCCAAATAAAGGCAAGATTCATCATCAGCAGGGCAATACACAAGCGCAGCCTGTTCTTTGTTTTCATCATCCCAAAACTCCCAAATGCTCCAGCAGAATCTTGAGCCCCAAAAGAATCAGAATCACACCGCCTGCAAATTGGGCTTTCTTTTCAAACCGGCTGCCGAACACATTGCCGATCTTCACACCTGCCGCCGAAAGAGCAAAGGTAATCACACCGATCAGCAGCACCGCGGTGCCAATGTTCACATCTCCTGCCATTGCCAGAGAAATGCCGACCGCCATGGCATCGATACTGGTGGCCACAGCCATCACAAACATGGTCTTTACAGACAGGTCCGCGTCATGCTGCTCGCAATCGCATTCCTTGCTGAACACATCCCGGAGCATGTTGATACCAATAACGGCAAGCAGGCCAAAGGCGACCCAATGGTCGAAGGCCTCGATAGCCCCGGCAAACATTTTGCCCAGGAAGAAGCCGATCAGAGGCATCAGCGCCTGAAATCCGCCAAACCACACGCCGCAAAGCACACCGGCTTTCACGGTGGCACGCTTCATGGACAGGCCCTTGCAAACAGATACCGCAAAAGCATCCATACTCAATCCAACAGCCAAAAGCAGCAGCTCGGCAAAGCCCATATTTTGTCCTCCGTTTCCCTTCTCTCAACACACCCGGGGCATTATAACAGCAGACCTGCCCCTTGTCAATAGCTGGCACAAAAAGTTCACATTTTTTCCAAAAACCGCTTTCAGGGCGGCAAAACCGCCCTGAATCAGTCTTCGGATCTTTGTTCTCTTGTCATTAAAAGCATGACCTCATGACGGGCATCCGCACCGTGGTTCACCACTGCGTTCACCGCCGCCACAATGGGCATTTCCACATTGTATTTTTGGGCTAGACGCATAGCTGCAGGCAAGGCGTTGATGCCTTCCACTACCATTCCCACCTGCCGGATGGCTTCCTCCGGGTCAACACCCTGTCCCAGCAGCATACCGCAGCGATTGTTGCGGCTGTGGACGCTGGTAGCGGTAACAATCAGATCGCCGATGCCCGCAAGGCCATAGAAGGTATGCTCCTTGCAGCCCATGGCAATACCCAGGCGGACAATCTCCGCCATACCCCGGGTGATCAGCGCCGCCTTGGCGTTGTCGCCGTAGCCCAAGCCCAGGGCAATGCCGGAGCCCAGGGCCATGATGTTTTTCATGGCGCCGCACAGCTCCACGCCCAGCACGTCTTCGTTAGTATACACACGCATACAGGTGTTGGCAAATACCTCCTGGACCATCGCCGCAGCTTCCGGATCCTCACAGGCGGAAACGATGGTGGTGGGTAAGTCCTTTGCCACCTCCTCCGCATGGGTAGGACCGGACAGGGCTACCAGCTTCACAGTGGGATTTTTCAGTTCATCCCCAATGATCTGCGTCATGGTAAACAGGGTGTCTGCCTCAATACCCTTTGCCACATCCACTATGATCTGCCCGTCCGCCACATACGGGGCGGCGCTGCGGGCAGTGCTGCGAACGAAAGGAGACGGCACCGCAAACAACAGCACATCCTTATCCCGGCACACCTGCTCCATTTGCTTGGTAAACAGGATCTGCTCCGGGATCTCCATGCCGGGCAGATTGGGGTGCTTTCTTGCGGCGGAAAATTCGTCGATCTCCCGCTCGATAGCGGACCAGACCGTAACCTCATGTCCGTTCACCGTCAGCATTCTGGCAAGCGCCATGCCCCAGGTGCCGGCACCTAATACACCGATTTTCTTCATTGGTAATTCATCCTTACTCTACAATATATGCCGCGGTGATTTCACCGTAATATACCGTGTGATGGTCGCCCTCGTTTTTCGTCCCCCTGGCATAGAACCGCTGGTAATTCTCTGGTTCGATGGCATCGGGATCCTGGTCCTGCTTGTAAATCACCTTACACTCCAGGGTCAGGGGCAGCTCCCGGATAGCAGGAACAGACACGGTCTGTCCCTGCTCCAGGGTCAGCCCCAGTTCCTTGATCTTATCCATGTCCCGACCGGACTTTGTGCCGCAGACAGCCAGGATTTCCTTTGCCTTGCCATCCATAGGCACATTAACGGTAAATTCCCCATTACTCTCCAGGAGTTTTTTGGTATGGCGGCTTTCTCTGACCAGCACCTGGAAAACAGGCTTTGCCCAGATAACACCGATACTTCCCCAGCCGATGGTCATGGTATCCACTTCCCCGTCAGTGCAAGTAGTCAGCAGTGCGCCTTTCCCAATATTCTTCATAATATATCCGGCATACTCCCATACATTAATTTCCTTTTTCATACTAATCCCTCCCCATAGACATTATATATAGTATTTTTCCTATTATATCGGTTTTGGTGGTGAAATGTCAAGTTGACAACGCACATGGAAAGGAATATAATTTACGAATAGAAAGGCAGATGTATAGAATGAGCAAAAAAGCGCTGAAGGTTGCCCTCCGGGACACCATACCGGTTCTGACCGGATACCTGTTCCTGGGAATGGGCTTCGGTATTCTCCTGGCCGAAAAGGATTACGGCATCGGCTGGGCATTTTTTATGGCCCTTTTCATATTTGCCGGCTCCGGGCAATACCTGGCGGTGAGCCTGTTGGCAAGTCAGGCCTCCCTCATAAGCACCGCCATCGCCACTCTGCTGGTCAATGCCCGTCACCTGTTTTACGGCATTTCCCTGGTGGATACCTACAAGGATGCAGGCAAGAAAAAAGGCTACATGATCTTCGGTCTTACCGACGAGACCTACTCCCTGGTTACCCAGAATCAGCCACCGGAGGGGGTCAGCCGCCATACCTACTGCTTCCTGGTAACATTCCTGGACCATATTTACTGGATCTGCGGCTGTGTGCTGGGCAATATTGCAGGCGCCACCCTGCCCATCAGCTTCCAGGGTGTGGAATTTGTACTTACCGCCCTGTTTGTAACCATGTTCGTTGAGCAATGGTTGGATAATAAGGACCACCGGCCTGCTATTATCGGCGTTATGTCAACCGCATTGTGCCTTGCTGTTTTTGGCAGTGAGTTGTTCCTGATGCCCTCCATGGTACTGATCGCGGGGCTTCTGATTATCGCCCGCAAGACCGGAAGGAGGCAGGAAAATGCATAGTGTATGGATCATTGCGGTAGCCACCCTGGTAACTATGGCCACCCGGTTTCTCCCCTTCCTGATCTTTGGAAACGGCAAGCAGACACCCCCCATCATTACATACCTGGGCAAGGTCCTGCCCTACGCCATTATGGGTATGCTGGTGGTGTACTGCATGAAGGATGTGGCATTCCTCAGCGCACCCTTCGGCATCCCGGAGATTCTGGGCTGCGTTGCCGTTGCGCTGCTGCACCTGTGGAAGCGGAACTCTCTGCTGTCCATCGGCGCCGGAACTGTTTTTTATATGATCCTGGTGCAGGTTATATTCTAATGGAAAACCCGGAGTCAGCCGTTGTGTTGACTCCGGGTGCTTTTAACTTAAATTGTTCGTGTCCACTCGGAAATCAGCAGTCCGGGCAGGAACCACACCAGTTCATACAGGAACATGTTAGCAGGGGTCAGCAGAGCAGTTTCCCCCAGGATCGCCAGCACCAGCATCATCAGTATGCCCAGGATGCCGCCTGCCATATGGACGGTTACACCAAGGGTACAGGCCCTTTTCAGCGCCCGGGCACCGGTAACCGCATAGGCAAAGGGTGCCAGGCCGTCGCCGGTAATCAGCGCTGCCGCCTGGGTATCCGGCTCCAATTCCTTCTTATGCAGCGCCAGCCGCTCCTGACGCTCCGGAAGCAGGATCCGCTTGGGATTTACGCCGAACTTACTGCGGATAAAACCGGGGGTCAGCATAAAATCCTCGGTGGTCAGCACGGTTTTCAGCCCCCGGTAGGCGCACAGGGTACTCATGCCTGCGGCAGAGGAACGATCCTTTTCATAGGTAATGGCAAACACACCGGACAGTTCGCCGTCAATAGCCAGGCATACCGCCTGGTTGACACGGATGCCCTCCGGCACTTCTACGCCCATTTCCTTCAGGAAGGCCAGGCTGCCTGCCAGCACCGGCTCGCCGTTGATCTCGCCGCCGATGCCGCCGTCCTCATAAACGCAGAAGTTCTCTGTGGTATAGTGAATGCCGTTGCGGCTTTCCAGTAAGTGGGAAAACAGCGGCTCCAGACTGCCTCCACCGGTTGCCACCAACGCCGCGGCGTAGGAGATCACAAAATCCGGAGGACGGCTTCCAAAGAACTTCACACCGTTCATCTTCACCGCATTCACCGGGAACAGATCGTTATGATCCACAGGAAAAAGGGCTTTGCCAGAAAGCTTCTCCACACCCTGCCACCCGCAAAGCACCGCCCCCAGTGCGTGCAGCCGGCGTTCCAGCACCGCCATAGGACGGGACAGAGTGATAAACATGGATGCGGGCATTGCCGCCAGGGTAGTAACCGCCGCCACCTGGATGCCGGTATGCAGTCCGTGAAGTACACCGCCTAGGATGCCCACCGCCACACTGACACACAGGGCAACCAGCGCGTAAACCGACACTACCTTTTCCAGCCGGGAGGGCTGCTCATAGGTCCGGGAGAAATCCTCCACCTGTCCCTCGCCCCGGAGCAGACCTTTTCCATCGGGATGATAGTCCTCCACCACACCGATGCTGTCCAACCGGGTAGCTTTGCGCATGGTGTCCAACTCACCCAACCGGGTATTTCGCTTCTGATAAACATTCCAGAGGGACATGGTTACCTGCAGGCTGAACGCGGCACAGCAGGGTACACGCAGCTGCTGCAAGCATACAACGCCGTCAACACAGCAGATCACAAATGTAAAGGCAAGCAGGGTGTTCAGGGAGAACCGCTTGCGGATCAGGTCCACAGCGCCCTCCATAAGTTGATAGCTGCCCAAAAACGCCGATACCAGCATAGCCAGAAACTGTCCGAATACCATCAGCCGCATCCGGTTTTCCGGCACCATACCCAGAGCGTACATAGCGGTGGACGCGGCGCTGAGCAGCACCACGATACAGCATACGAAAATCGCCAGCTGCAGCTTGCCCAAGCCCTTTTCCGACAAAGCGTAATATTCCCTCTCCGGGCCTGCCACCAGCTTGCGCTTTAATTCCTGCAGCCGGGAACGGCGGGGGAACATCAGCGGCGGCTGGGGTACATATTCCGCAATGGGCTGCTCATATTCCGGCTCCCATTCCTCAGAATAAGGCTCTGTCTTTTCTTCCTCCACCGGCACCTGGGGCAAATCTTCCTCCTCATCGGTAATCTGCCGGGCGTTACGCACCTGTCCCCGGGTATCGGGGATTTTATCCAGACGGATGGTGGCATCGGTAACTGCCGGGGTTTCTTCCTTTACCGGCAGTTCTTCCTCTGCCGGCTGTTCCTCCTGGGCAGGCTGCTGTTCCTGCTCCCGTTCCAGAGGGGCATCGCTGAATTCCCTGATAATATCCTCCAGACTAAATTCCTGGCGTTCCTGTTCATCCATCCTTATCCCTCCTTGATCCGCTGACGCACCGCTTCATACAAAAGAATCGACGCAGCGGCAGATGCATTCAGCGACGATATGCGTCCTTTCATGGGAATGTGTACGGTAACATCACAGTTCTGCCGCACCAGACGGCTCATGCCGTCGCCCTCCGAGCCGATTACAATAGCCGTAGGGCCGGTAAGGTCTGCCTTATACATGGGAATCGAGCCCTCTGCGGCTGTACCGAAGATCCAGACGCCCTTCTGCTTCAGCTCGTCCATGGCGGCATTGATATTGGTAACCCGGGCTACCTTCATATATTCCATAGCGCCGGCAGAGGCTTTCGCCACCACCGCTGTCAGGCCCACGCTGCGGCGCTTGGGGATAATCACACCGTGGGCGCCCGCACATTCCCCGCTCCGCAGAATCGCACCCAGGTTATGGGGATCGGTCAACTCATCGCAGATCACGATCAGCGGTGCTTCCGACCTGTCTGCCGCCTCCTGCAGAATATCATCAATAGACACATATTCCTTGGCGGCTGCCAGGGCAATAACACCCTGGTGTGCGCGGGTAACGCTCATGGCATCCAGCTTCCGGCGGTCCACCGGCACGATCACCGCGCCGGCCTCCTTTGCCTGGGCAGCCAGACGCTGCAGTCCCTTATCCGTCTCGCCGGAGGCAATAAACACTTTATCGATGGTTCTTCCGCTGCGCAGCGCCTCAGTCAGGGCATTGCGACCTTCCAGCTGACCCTCCTGTTCTTCCGGCACAGGCTGCGCCTCACGGCGGCGAAAACGGTCTTCTCTCATAGCCACTCTCCTGTTCATGTGTGTAAATAGGAATTTTGCTTATACTTATTCTATAATACATATTGTATCAAATTTTTCTACGCTGCACAACAGCAAATTTTCCCCAAACGCAAATTAACAGAAAGTTTACCGCAAATACAAGTATCTTTCATTGCGTAGCCGTCAAAAATATGTTATTATGGGCAAAAAGAATCCGGGAGGCGACAGATTTGGAACAAAACAACAACCACAACAGGAATCCGAAAAATAACGATAAAAAGCCTAAGCTCAATCTATGGATCATACTGCTGATTTCCGTGGCGCTGATCCTGGTGATCAGCTGGGTGTTTAATGCCATCCGCGCCGGCCAGTATACCCAGACCACATACTCCCAGTTCCTGGAAGCAAAAGAAGGCGGTCAGCTGGTTGAGGTGGAGATCCAGTATGACCGGCTGATCTACATGACCAAAGCTGAATCGGAAAAACCTGCTGCCAGACAGAAAGCATTTTACACGGGTCTTCCCAGCGGCGGCGATTCCCGGGCACTGGCAGAGGAACTGGATAAGGCCGGCGTTACAGTAAATCAGGTAATTGTGGAGGACAACTCCGGCATCATGATGATCCTTTCCTATGTGGTCATGTTCGGACTGATCTTTGGTGTGATGAGCATGCTGACCCGTCGGCTGGGCGGCGACGGTATGATGGGAAGCATCGGTGCCAGCAAGGCAAAGGTCTACATGGAAAAGCAGACCGGTGTTACCTTCAAGGATGTCGCCGGTCAGGATGAGGCAAAGGAATCTTTGCAGGAGATCATTGACTTTTTGCATAACCCCAAGAAATATACGGACATCGGCGCAAAGCTGCCCAAGGGTGCCCTTTTGGTTGGCTCACCCGGCACCGGCAAGACCCTCCTTGCCAAGGCGGTTGCCGGCGAGGCCAATGTCCCCTTCTTCTCCATTTCCGGCTCTGACTTTGTGGAAATGTTTGTGGGCGTGGGTGCCAGCCGTGTCCGTGACCTGTTCAACCAGGCAGCAAAGGTTGCACCCTGTATTATCTTCATTGACGAGATCGATGCGGTAGGCCGCTCCCGGGATTCCCGCTATGGCGGAAACAGCGAGCATGAACAGACCCTGAACCAGCTTTTGGGCGAGATTGACGGCTTTGATTCCTCCAAGGGCATCGTGTGCCTTGCCGCCACCAACCGTCCGGAGATTCTGGACAAGGCGCTGCTGCGGCCCGGCCGGTTTGACCGCCGGATCATCGTGGATCGCCCCAACCTCCAGGGCAGACTGGACACACTGAAGGTACACACCCGGAAGATTAAGCTCTCTGAGGATGTGGATCTGAAGAAATTGGCCCAGGCAACCGCCGGCGCTGTGGGCGCAGACCTTGCAAACCTGGTAAACGAGGCGGCGCTTCGTGCTGTCCGCCAGGGACGGCAAACAGTAAACCAGGAGGACCTGTTGGTGTCCTTTGAGGTGGTCATCGCCGGTACAGAAAAGAAAAACACAGTTCTGACCGATACGGAAAAGCGTCTAGTCGCCTATCACGAGGTGGGTCATGCATTGGTAGCGGCACTGGAAAAACATTCCAAGCCCGTATCCAAAATCACTATTGTCCCCCACACCTCCGGCGCATTGGGTTACACCATGCAGATGCCCGAGGAGGAAAAATACCTGCAAACCGCCGACGAACTGTTGACTGAGCTGCGCACTCTAGTTGGTGGCCGCGCCGCGGAGCAGGTGGTATTTGGTGTCAAGACCACCGGCGCTTCCAACGACATTCAGCGGGCAACCGCCCTTGCCCGGAGCATGATCGCCCAATACGGTATGAGCGATGCTCTGGGACTGATGGCACCCGCATCGGTGCAGCATCAATATCTGGAAGGACAGGCTTACCTGGATTGCTCCCAGGCTACTGCCGCCCAGGTGGACAGTGAAGTGCAGAAGCTGTTGGACAAGTGCTACACAGAAGCCAAGCAGCTGCTGACAGATAACCGCGCCCTGCTGGACGAGATCGCCCTGTACCTGCTGGCTAAGGAAACCATCACCGGCGACGAGCTGATGGCATTTGTAAATCCCCCGGCAGCCCCCCAGGAGCAGACAGAACCTGCCGGAGAAGCTCCCACAGAAGAATAACACAAGCGGCTGGCACCCGATGGTGCCAGCCACGTAAATTTATATAGTTTCCATGATTATACTGTTGACAATTATAGAAAAAAAGTATATACTGTCATAAGAAAATTTAATAGACCTATGATGCTTCCGGGAATGTTGACAATGACCGGGATGCAGAGGACTCTCTGGAGAACACATTCAGTTGTGTGCCGAAGGTGCAAGGCGGAAACGCCGAATCTCTCAGGCAAACGGACGGAGATAAGAATGCGGTATGTCCGCACCAGAGCAGTCCTTTTCTGAGGACTGTTATTTTTATTACTTTTTAAGAGAGAAGGATATATGACCATGCTTAGTAAACCCATTGACTCTATTGGATTTTTGACCCAGTTCGACCCGGAAGTTTCCGCATTGATGGATAAGGAATTTTCCCGCCAGAAGTACGGTCTGGAACTGATCGCCTCTGAAAACTTTGCCTCCCCCGCCGTGATCGCGGCCATGGGTTCCATTCTGACCAACAAGTACGCTGAGGGTCTGCCCGGCAAGCGTTACTACGGCGGCTGTCAGCATGTGGATGAGATCGAGGATTTGTGCATTCAGCGCGCCAAGGATCTGTTCGGCGCGGAATTTGCCAACGTACAGCCCCACTCCGGTGCCCAGGCCAATATGGCTGTGCAGCTGGCGCTGCTCCAGCCCGGAGACACTATGATGGGCATGAGCCTTGCCAACGGCGGCCACCTGTCCCACGGCAGCCCCGCCAACATCTCCGGCAAGTATTACAATGTAGTTTCCTACGATGTAAACCACGAGACCGGTCTCATCGACTACGACCAGATCCGGGACATGGCGAAAAAGTGCCAGCCCAAGCTGCTCATCGCCGGTGCTTCCGCCTACCCCAGAGCCATTGATTTCAAGATCTTTGCAGACATTGCCCACGAGGTCGGCGCTGTCTTTATGGTTGACATGGCCCACATCGCCGGTCTGGTCGCCGGTGGCGCGCACATGAGCCCTGTTCCCTATGCCGACATCGTTACCACCACCACCCACAAGACCCTCCGGGGTCCCAGAGGCGGTCTGATCCTGGCCAGAGAGGAATTCGCCAAGAAGCTGAACTCCGGCGTGTTCCCCGGCACCCAGGGCGGTCCTCTGGAGCACGTGATCGCTGCCAAGGCTGTTTGCCTGAAAGAGGCTATGCAGGAGGATTTCAAGACCTACGCCCACAATGTGGTAGCCAACGCCAAGGTCATGGCCCAGTCCCTTCTGGACGAAGGCTTCGACCTGGTTACCGGCGGCACTGACAATCACCTGATGCTGGGCGACCTGCGTCCCATGGGCATCACCGGCAAGGAGCTGCAGAGCCGCTGCGATTTGAACCACATCACCCTGAACAAGAACGCTATCCCCGGTGATCCGGAGAAGCCCTCCATAACCAGCGGTGTGCGAATTGGTACCGCCGCCGTTACCACCCGTGGCCTTGGCCCGGAGGAAATGAAGCGCATTGCTCACTGTATTGCCTTGACCGCCAAGGACTTTGACGGCACCGCGGAGGAAGTGAAGCAGACTGTTGCCGATATCTGCCAGAAATTCCCCATGTATATGTAATTGCCCGTTTCCGGTGCACCGTAGCGACCTTATGGACGGTGCGATGCACCGGATTTTATTTCCTTGCGCCCACATTCCACAAAAAACTCGCCATCTTCTTAGTTGCATGGTATACTGTTTTTAACAACACTTTAGTCAGGAGGCAGCAACGCACAAATTTATTGGTTATTTCTTCGGTCAAGACACGGAAATAGCATTCACCAATTTTCCCTTTTCCCATTTGGGGCTCCCATTCTGGTAGCCGCAGCAATCATATACGCCATCTACCGTTTTCGGAAGCCGTTGCAGGGCTGCAAAAACTCCCCAATAAATCCGCCGCAGGCGGCGTACGCCGGAAGGAACTGCGACTTGCCAAGAACCGCCCTCGGTGGCAACGCTCATCCGCGTTGCATTTAATGGTAGAAGTCCCTTCCTTACATAAAAATTAAACAGGATATCCCGGACGGGATATCCTGTTTAATGGTACGCGTATAATTATAGGATTTGGGGAAAAAGCCAACAATATCAACGGTTTTTGCAGTCAGATAACAGTACATTCCCTTTATATAAGGGTAATTTGCAACACTAAATCCGAAAAAAACGGCAACACTTTCGTGTCACCGTTCCCCATTTAGTATTCAGTTAACAACCACTTCATATGTATCACAAGCCGCTTCAAGTTTCGCAAAGTTGCAATAAATCGGATGGACAACGCCCGTCTGCTTTTGCTCAGTGTAGATCTGTTTCGCCTTCACCAGAATACCATCCTGAATTTTCTGACAGAACCGATATTCCTTCTCGAGCAAGTCTGCATACTTCTGATCGCTTAGGGATGCAAAGTCAATTCTGGAATATAAACCGGCTTTTACCGGAATCATCTTCTTAATGTCCAGTGCTGCGAAGATTTTCAAAGCCTCTGTATCAGAGATGGACTTATAGGTGTCGTTTCTCTTTAGTTCGCTTTTCTTCACTTGCTCATAAACAAGGTAATGGGCAGGGCCAACATTCTTCCATTTGCTGTGCTTATATTTTCCGGAAGTCAGCGGAATAAAGTAAGAGTAGTTATCAATGAGAATAACGATTCCCAGGAACGGTTTTTGCTCATAGTCTTTATCCTCGCTGAATTGCACCTCAGGTTCAACACCGTTTAAGTACCGAAGATAATCTGTATCCACATTGTAAAGACCAAAGTTTTCAAACGAAACATTCATATCTCTATTTCCTCTTGCAAAAAACAGGGGGATCGAAATCCCCCTGCATCGTTAACGCTCCGCACTTGGGATGTAGGTGGCGGAACACCTGCTGTAACGCTTCGCACTTGGGATATGGGCGGCGAAACACCCGCTATGAACCTTACGATTCACTAGTATTATATACAATCCTAAGTAAAAAATCAACTATATTTTGCAAAAAGCTTTATATCCTAGTGACAGCCAATCCAAAACGCTATATTTTCTGCAAATTATCATGCCTGTTGTATATATGCTATTATTCCTATAGATCCACAACAAAATAGAATTTTGGATCTGGAGAAGGAGACGATATGGCATGAAAAGAAATTACGCGCCAGAGGAAAAGCAAGCATTGATTAACCGTTACCTATCCAACAAGGAGCCTGTAGGTAAGTTGCTAGCATCTGCCGGCGTGCCCCGGAGTACATTCTATGGCTGGCTACGGACATATCAGGAAGCACAACAGACCCAAAACAGGAAACCAATAGATCCCCGCAATTTCCGCATACTTGAGAACAAAGTTGCAAGGTTGGAGGGAATCATTGAAATTCTGCGGCAATGCCCATGCACCCTGCAAGCACCACTCAAGGAACGGCTTATGTTTGCTGAACAAATCTATGGTAGGTACAGTATTCATATGATTTGTGAAGCATTAGCTATTGACAGAGGTACATTCTACAACCATGTGTTACGCAACAAACGTGACAATGCCTGGTATGCAAAACGTCGCGAGGAGCTACGGATTCGTGTCCGAGAGGTCTATTATGAAAACAGGCAGATCTTTGGTGCACCGAAGATTACAGCTGTTCTTCGAAAAGAAGGTCTACGTATTAGCGAAAAAATGGTCAGCACGCTGATGCGTGAAATGGGCATTCAAAGTATTCGGCAAACGGCAAAAGCGCTACATGAAGGGGAACGAAAAAAGATCAAAAATTATCTCAATCAGAAATTTGATACAAGCAAGCCAAATGAGGTTTGGGTTGGTGATGTCACATATTTCAAGTTGAACAATCACGCTTATCACATAAGTGTAATAATTGATCTCTTTTCCAGAATGGTAATTGCATATCGGATAGGTAAGACAAACAGTACACAATTGGTGAAGTCCACATTCAAGAAGGCTTATCTCGACCGGAAACCACCTAAAGGATTGATCTTTCATACGGATCGGGGTAGCAATTATATGGCAAAGGCAATGCAGGATTATCTTAGGTCTGTACAGGTGACACATTCCTTTTCCAGAGTGGGGTCACCCTATGACAATTCAGTAATTGAATCCTTTTTTGCATCCTTTAAGAAGGAGGAGTTGTTCAGAAGAATATACCGCTCGGAATCAGATTTCCGTGCGGCAATAGATGACTATATCCTTTTCTATAACACTAAGCGACTTCATGAAAAGCTACAGTACAAGACGCCGCAGGAGTGGGAAAAGGAGTATATGTCTAAAGAAAAAGATGGTACGTATGTATCAGACAACAGGGGTTCGTAAGTCGTACTATTTACGATTTAGTATTTCGGATTTATTGGTTTCGGTTTATATGTCCGAATGAGGCTGTTTATCAGAAAGCAAAAAGTTGTTGGGACAGCAAGAAAAACAAGAAGACACTATTACCGTCCGAACATAGGAGTTCGTAAGATAATAGTGTCTTCAGTATGGTACGCCGGAAGGGACTCGAACCCCCAACCCTCGGAACCGGAATCCGATGCTCTATCCATTGAGCCACCGGCGCATCTGCTTGACAGCTTGGTTATTATAGCAAGCTTTCCTCTTTTTGTAAAGAGGTCTTTTTTAAAATAATCCCGGAGATTTTCCCGTTCTTTGGGAAAATGTGTTGTTTTCCGGAAAAGTGTGTGTTATAATTCTAAAAAACAGGGCTTTGCCCCGGAATCAGGAGGCTGTTTATGGCCGGAATTCAGAATTTTCGCAGTGCTTTGGGGGGCTTCAACCGCCAGGATGTGGTACAGTACATCGAGTATATGAACACTCAGCACAATTCCCAGATCGCACAGCTTAACACCCAGCTGCAAAACGCCCAGGAGGCCCTTGCAAAAGCCCAGTCCGGCTCCGACCCAGAGCTGCTGACTAAACTGGAGGCAGCCCAGGCCCGCTGCGCCGAACTGGAAGCAAAATTGGCAGGCAGCGATACCCCCGTGGTAAAGACCGGGGACGAGCTGGAAGCCTACCGCCGTGCCGAGCGGGCAGAACGCCTTGCCCGGGAGCGTGCCGCTCAGATCTATACCCAGGCAAATGCCGTCCTGGCAGATGCCACCGTGAAGGTGGAAGCGGTTTCCGACAGCATGAACGCCGTATCCGAGCAACTGGCTGCCCAGCTTCAGCAGTCCAGGCAATCTCTGCAGGAAGCTGTCCAGGCTATGTACGCCATCCGTCCCGAGGAAGAATAAGACAGATTGGGAAAGCCCTGTGGCTTTCCCAATTTTAATCAGAAGGTATGTCTATGGAAATTTTTACGCCAGAATATTACCACAATTTCCGCTGTGTTGCTGCCGCCTGTCCTGATAGCTGCTGCAAGGAATGGGCAGTGGATGTGGACAGCCGCTCCGCTGCCTATTACCGTACCCTCCCCGGCGCTCTGGGTGACAGACTGCGCGCTGTTTTACAGGATACCGAGGATGGCACAGTTATGACCATCGAAAACCGCCGCTGCCCCATGTGGAGGCAGGACGGCTTATGTCAGATCCAGGCAGAGCTGGGCCATGATGCCCTGTGCCGGACCTGCCGGGATTTTCCCCGGCTGCGGCACGATTACGGGGATTTTGCGGAGCTGGGGTTGGAGCTTTCCTGCCCTGAGGCCGCCCGGCTGATCCTTACAGCGCCGGAACATACCCTGCTGGTTTCTGCTCAGTCCGGCGGTGAAGCACCGGATTATGACGGGGAAATTATGCAGATTCTGCGGCGCAGCCGGAAAGAAATGCTGGATTTTCTGCACAACAGTCCCTATTCCCTGCCGGAAACCATCGCCATCATCCTGCTGCACAGCCACAGTGTACAAAGCCAGATCGATGGTGCTGACCCCGTAGGTTTCGACCCGGCGCTGTGTCTTGCTGAAGGGCAAAAATACGCTGCAAAGGCAGATGCCAGTGGTCTTTTTGCTTTTTTCCAGGGGCTTGAGATCCTTACGCCGGAATGGAAAAACCGCCTTTTACAGCCGCCTGTCTCCATCCGCTGGACCGCTCACCTCCGGGCGCTGATGGGCTATATGATCGGTCGTTACTGGCTTCAGGCTGTCTCCGATTACGACCTGGTGTGTCGGGTAAAGCTCTCTGTCGTTGCCTGCCTGTTGGTGGGAAGCCTTGGCGGCGACCCCGTTGGCACTGCCCAGTTGTTCTCCAAGGAGATTGAGAACGACCCGGACAATGTGGATGCGATACTGGATGGCGCTTATTCCGCCCCGGCGCTCACAGACAGGAATCTTCTCAGTCTTTTACTGGCATAAAAAATCAAAAACCCCTTGACAAATGAAGTTGTCCCAGTTATAATACAAAAGCTGTCTGCAATCGCGGACGCAATCTGGGGGTATAGCTCAGCTGGGAGAGCGCTTGAATGGCATTCAAGAGGTCAGCGGTTCGATCCCGCTTATCTCCACCACAAAACACCGACTTTTGTTACGAAAGTCGGTGTTTTTATAACTTTTTGGAGATTTTTGATTCTGTGGGTCAACAGACAGGTCAACAAAAGGTTCCATTTCAGGTCTTTTTGCTGTCGAAAGGCGGTCAAGATGGCTTATATTCAAGAAAAAATCAAGGGAAAGAAAATTGTGTCCTTTAAGTTCAAGACTTGCTTGGGTCGTGATGCCAATGGCAAGCAAATCTTCAAGTGTTGGACTTGGCACCCACCTGTTGACCTCACTCCTGCCAAGGCTCGCAAAGAAGCCCAAAAGGTGGCGGGGGCTTGGGAGGAAGAAGCAAGGCAAGCGTACACCAAAGAGCAGGAAGCAAAAGCGGTGGCGGGCGAACTCCCCCCTCCCGCTCCTGTCTACACCTTCGATACCTTTGTCAATGAAGTTTGGATTCCTCTCTGCGTTCGTGATGGCTCCCACCGCCCCGCTACTGTGGCGATGTACACCAACATCCTCAAAGTCATCCTCCCGCAGTTCAAAGGGGTTCCCATTGATGAAATTACAGGTGTTCGCATCTCCCAATACCTCCGATGGCTCCGCAACGACTACCGCAAGCCTGATGGCAAGCCCTTGGCGGAGAAGTCCATCAAACACCACTACAATGTGCTGAACCTGATCTTTGGTTTTGCGGAGAGGCAAGACATCATCCAAAAGAACCCAATGAAGAAGGTAGACACACCCAAGGTCACAAAAAAGGATGTGGATGCCCTGACAGAGGAAGAAGCAGTTCGTTTTTTCAACGCTCTGCTCGCTTGTGATTTTGAGTTCCGCTGTGTGCTTCAAGTCCTTATCACAACAGGTCTGCGGAGAGGCGAATGTTTGGGACTTCAATGGTCGGACATCGACTTCCAAAATGGAACTCTGACAGTCAACCGCTCCACCACCTACACCCCCGAATGTGGTATCACAGTCGCACAACCTAAAACCGCCCACTCTGTCCGCACGATCCCTGTTGTCCCAAGTACGATGTCCCTCCTGAAACAACTCCAAAAGCAACAGGAGCGGGAGCATCCCGCAACGATCCTGACAGGAGCCTTTGTGTTCAGCCGACCTGACGATCCCTTTGAGCCTCGTGATCCAAGTGCTATCACTCGTCGGATGAAGCGTTTTGTCCGCTCTGCGGGGCTTCCTGATGTGTCCCCGCACGATTTAAGACACTCCTGTGCGAGTTTGCTACTCAGTAGCGGGGCGGACATCAAAAGCGTTCAGGAGATTTTGGGGCACGCTGATGCCTCCACTACCCTGAATTTCTATGTCAAAACCGACCTGAACCAAATGCGAACCGCAACAGAGAAGTACGCAAAAGCCTTTGGTCTGTGATCGTACAAGTTGGTACATCTTTTTACAAGATAGAACAAGAGAGAGGAAGTTTGTACGACTTCCTCTCTCTTTGTATCTGTTAGTACATCTCTGCTATTCCCTTGACATACTCGCCCATTTCTTCCACTACCTCTGCGGGAGCCAGGATGCGGACAGCTTTGCCAAGACCGCAAACCCATCCAAAGAACTGTGGGCTGACTTCAATATCAGTATGAATGGTGAAATGCTTTTCATCGTCAGGGATCATTACAATGTCTTTACCGAAGCGGTCAATCACCACATTCGCCAAGTGATTGGAGAACCTGATCTTTACCTTTTGGACTTTGCCTGAAAACATTGAGAACATCCGCAAGGATCGCTCTGTCAGCTTCATTTCCTTGAATACTTCCTTGCCCTCCCGCTTTTGGGGAACCACTTCGATGCCGTCCATCTTATCCACTCGGAAGTGCTTCATCTTTCCGCCCTCATAAGCCAAAAGATAATAGTTGTTATCGCTCCAAAGCAGAGCATAGGGACTTGCGGTGTACCGCTCGCCCTTTTTGTAGTAAGCCTTTTGCTTTTTGGGGGTGAAGTAGAAGTATTTGAAAGTGATCCGCCAATCGTTTGCGATGGCTGCGTGGAGGTCATCCAAATGGTAGAAAATGCTGTCGTTGGAGTTTCGGACACGATTGGGAACATAGCAACGACGATCCAAAAGCACACGATCAAAACGGCTTGCTTTTGCTTTCAGCTTGTCGGTCAGTTCCTTGGCTTTCTTTTGGGTGATGAAGCGGGAGGACTGAACGCTGTCGATCAGGAGTTGTAGTTCCTGTGTTTCAAACTCCCGCTCAATGATCCTCCATCCTCTTGTTCGCCCATCGTATTGGGTTTCATAGCCGTATTCATCCAAAAGGTGAAGATCGGAGCAGACAGTTTTCTGCTCCACAGGGATCTTGTAATAATTTTCAAAGTGTTCGATGATTTCTTGGACTTTCTTTGTGTGGGTTTCGTCGGTTTCCTCCAACAGGTAGTCTAAAAGATAGAACAGTTTCAGCCTTTGGTTCTGTGATCTGCCCTTGCCCTTTTGCTTTATTGTCATAGATTTCCCATTATGTACAACACAGTATAGTTTAAGGACTATATAGTAATATCTAAATACGAACGCCATCCACCTTCTACGCGGCATCGAAATACTAGGTCATCTCCATCAACGGCAATATGAACATAGATGTAGTAATCATATCCTCCGTAACGATACTCAGCAACAAAAACTGCCTTTTTAATTGCTATTGACAAAAAAGGATGGAATCCCTTAGTAAATCCCCCCCTGACATCCCCAGTAGCATTAATGTGACCAGATAGTGTACACTCCCAAATTGTTTTGTATGAAAACGAACCCTCAGGTGCCCAACGGTTAGGAGCTCCCAAGTACTTCTTTTTTTGAAGTACATAATGTGCATCACTATAGTAATTGCGATAATCTGGAAGATAGTCATAACCAAAGGTGTAGAAAATATCCCCATAATGTAACTGCTTTCTATCTGGAAAGTAGAACGAATGATCCGTTCCAATATTAGGTGGTGATGTTCGATTAAGAATGTCTTTATCTTGACTAATAAGTTCAATAAATCTATGTGTAATATCAATGCCATCAGGAATTTGGTATCTCATATTAATCATACCCTCCTATGAATAGATTGTGTATAATAATACCAAAGGTCATCAAGAAAGTCAATTATTTCTACTTAATGAAGCATGAATACCAAACCGGACTATGAAAACAGGCTCCACGGGCTTGATTGAACCCGTGGAGCCTGTCAGCATCACACGCTGATGGAGAACCGCCGACTGCTGACCTGCTTGGTGTAAGCCTTGTAGAGGTCAGGCAGAACCTTTTTGAAGGAAATGCTGTCGAAGCGGTTGGAGAGGACAGAAGTCCAACGAACAATGTACTGACCTGCGATCAGCTCCTCGACCTCTCTCGCTTCCATCTCTGCCTTGATGGAGTTGCGGATGGTGTCGGCTTCGTTCTTCATTTCTTCGATCATCGCCTCGTACTTGTTCAGCAGTTCGATCTTGGCGAGCAGTTCAATTTTAGACATAGTTGGTATCTCCTTTGTATTGTTGTTTTGTCGTCTCTCCGACTGCCACCGCTCCTTTGTGTTTAATCAAGGACTTACAACAGGCGGTGTTGTAATTGGGCTGTCCTTATCTACAAGTAGATTGTACCATAAAAGGTACACGATTTCAATTGACAGTTGTACCAAAGATGGTACACTATATTTGTATACTTTTAGGTACATAACAACTTGACTAATCTGTTGACATAGTGTATACTTAATGGTACAAAGGAGGAGAGCCTATGCCTGTTTCGTATGCCAAACTATTTGAACTGATGGAACGCAAAGGACTGAAAAAGGTAGACCTTCGCAAGACCTACAAGATTAACCCCAAGACTGTGGACAGCCTCGTAAACAACAGGAGCGTGACTGTCGATACGATTATACAACTTTGTGAAATTCTTGATTGTCAGCCCGCCGATCTGATGGAGTATGTCCCCGCAGAGAGCCAAGAGTGAAAGATCGGAGGGGTGGGGTACCCTTTCAGGAAAGCAAAAAACGCAGACCCCTATCCTCATTTTGCGTGGGCTACCTCGTTTCTAAATGGCATTTTTGTTTCCAATGACGATTTTCTCGACTGTTTGCGAACGAGCCATACGAGCCCGCCTGACGACCCATAACGAAAAAACGGCTGAATGCCCACCGCTGTGGGGCATTCAGCCGTTTTTCATTTGAAGTCTTTGAGCAAGTCATTCAATGCCAAGTCCAATGCGGTTTTCAAACTCTTTTCCATAATTCGCATCACTTCCGCTTCAAGGATGGACTGCTTTCGCTTCTTTTCTTTCTCTTTGTCTTTCTGTGATTTCATTTGATCTTCACCTCGCTAATGATCTTAAACTCGCCCACATCGTTGCGTTCCTCGTGCTGTTGTATCATTTTTCTGTGTAGAGAGTGGAGGATTTGTTCAGGACTGTACCCATCAAGGTACATTGTATTGTAATAGTCAGGAATTTTCCTGTCATAATAATCGAATAGTGTCATTTTTACACCGCCTTTCTTCACTTTATATGGCAGTTGGGCGGGATAAATTAAAGAAAAAAGACCAATTAAGTCAAGCACTTAACACCAAAATAAGTATAGTTAGTGTTAAATGCCTGACTTAATTAGCCTTCATATTCGCTCTCAATGGACTGCTGAATGAGCGAAAGTAAGTATTCAATTTTCTCGTTATAGATGCCATTGATTTCGGGGATCGGCTGTTTGCGTGCCACTCCGCCATAGTCCGCCCGCATATTCCCAATCGCATCATAGCAGTTCAGTCCGCTTTCAATATCGTCCCAATAGTTGTGCCAAGCCTCCACATACTCTGCGTGATCGCACAATCTCTGTTCGCTCTTATTAGCAAAGTAGTAGATGTAGTTCTTTGTGTAGCGATTGATAAGGTTATTGGTTTCCAATCTGCGAGTGTAAGTGGCGATGGTCTGTCGAGTCAGGGGTTCGCCCATCTTTTTCATCCAACTTTCTTTCACTTCGTCAGGCATTGCCATAAAGACTTCATCCTCAAAGAAGTGGTAGAGGAAGTTCCGCAATTTGATACAATCGGTATTGCCATCGAACCCCAACTCTACAATGACGAACACCTTAAAGGGATCAGTCATACCCTTGATTGTGTAGACCGCACTCTCGCCCCGCCCACAGACCTCATACACAACACCATAGCGGTCTAACTTGCGGTCAATGCCCTGTTTGCTTCGAGTTCCCAACATTTGGGTCAGATCGGGCTTGGGATACACACATCCAATTTCTAACATTTTCATTGTCCTTTCTCGTTTTAAGTCATCTTCTTAACACTAACTTATAATATTTTACTGTTAAATGAATGACTTAATTTTATACTGCTTCTGCCAATTCTTCGGTTTCTTCTGCGTTAGGAGCCTCAACAGGCTCCACAACCCGCAGCTTGCCATCGACGAACTCAGGAACATTCTTGTAATTGGGGAACTGCTTGACGAACCAAGCCTTGACATAGGGGTAGCCTCTGCCCGCACTCTGTACCTTTTGGAACAGGTCGATCAGTTCGTCAGCGTTTTCGTGGAGGTTGATGTACTTCTCCATCCGCTCGTAGGTCAGTCCCTTGGCGGGGTTAGCAGTCTTGGGGGAGCGGTGGGTCTTGCGAACGATCCGCAGGCGGGGGAAATCTCGCTGTAAGCGGGTCAGGATTTCGTATTCCTCTGTGGTGGGGTCGTATGCCTTGTCTGCGAAGTCCGCAGTCATAGTCAGGGTCATCTTGGTGAAGTCAATGCGATAGTTCATCTCACGCTTGCTAATCTTTGCCATTTCAATCATTTCCTTTCTCGTACTCTTGGTTGGTTTAGCCTGCGATCCGCAGGTCATTGTTTTCGGGCTTGATGGAGGTTGCGATATCAGCGAAGTCAACATCCTGATAGTTGGGGTACTTGTTCAGGAACCAAGCCTTGACCTTGCCATAGTAGCCATTCATCTTCTTGTAGAACTTTTTGACTTCCTCGAACTCTGCGATTGCGACTTCGTCCTTGACATAGTTCTTGATGAAGTCGGTCATCCACTCGATAGTCAGACCACCATGGGTTTCCTTGTCAGCGGTGATGACTGCGGTACGCATCGTAATGGTGAAATCAGGGAGGTTCTTGTGGAGCTTAGCCAACTCGCGGAATTCTGCGGAAGAGGGGTTCTTTGCTCTCTGTGCGAAAGCCTTGGTCAGGGTGATGGTGTTCTCTGCGAAATTGATGGTGTAACCTGCGGACTTCTTCATAACATTTCCTTTCTTGTTGCCTCTTGGCAACTGCGTTTTGTCTTGGGATCGCTACCCTTTAATTTTCGTTTTGAGAGGTTTTTGTTTGTTTATCTCTCTCAATCTTTATGGCCTTATTATACAGAAAGTGCTATCCAATTCTTTGGATAGCACTCATTTATGAAGAAGTTTTTTGAAAAGATTTTAGGGGCATTTCTCACGCAAACTTGTAGCCTCTTGTCCCTATCACTTAACAGGTCAAAGGAACTCGCAGAAACTTGTACGAACTTGTATTTTGCCCTTGACAAGGCAGGTCAACAGGCGGTACAATTTTGTTGACCAAAAGTTTACTCGCTTTTGGAAATTCATTAAAAAAGTATGGCAAAAGGGTGCTTGAATGGATAAAAGCCATCTGCGGAGAGGCGAAAAGTTCGCCTCGAAGCAGATGGCATTCAAGAGGTCAGCGGTTCGATCCCGCTTATCTCCACCACCGAGCCCTGAAAACCATTGGTTTTCAGGACTTTTTCTTTGTCAAAACGGTGGTTTTACCTCTTAAATGCCATTTTTCCAAACCGGGTCGCTACACCCGATTTACCCGCTACACTTTATCTTGAATCCATCTTGAATCAGGACGATTTTAGGTGGTCCATTATGTCCAAAACGTTACCAAATGTACCCTTGCCGTTCTTCGAAAATGCTTCGCTAAATCTTTTTGCGGCTTCCAATCTTTTTGGTTCTTGCACATGCAGATAATGCCGGGTCATATCGATTTCTGCGTGACCCACAATATTTTGGATGGTCTCAATGTCCACGCCCAGTGCCTGCATCTGAGAAACAAAGGTATGCCGGCAGCAATGTGGCGTCAGTACACGGACACCCTCGATCTTCTCCAAGGCTTTCTTGAACTGATCACGGAAATGGGACGGCGAGCAAGGCATACCGGCTTTGCCGCCCTCCCAGATAAACTTATTTTCCGTGTTCCACAGGTTCCGGGCGCAGTGCGAACCATTTCCGGAATGGGGATCGTCCGATAGCTGTCGAAGGATTTGGGCGTTCCAATAGCCACTGAGCCCTTCACACGCACCAAAGCCTGGGCGATGTTGATGGAAGAGCCGTCTGCCGCAATATGCCGGGGCTCTAAACCCAAAAGCTCCTGGGTTCGCATACCCGTAGCAAGCAGAAGACGAATACTCCATCCAATCCGATCGTCAGGCAGTTCCCGAAACAGGATCCGCATTTCGTCCGCAGTAAACGCCTCTTTCTCCTTGGGCGGCTGTTTGCGCATCTTCTCCGCAAAGGCTACTGGGTTCTTGACCAAAAAATCATTGGCCACCGCCTTGTTCATGATCTGGTGCAGCATACCGCGACACTGGGCAATGTAGGACGAGGCCCGTCCGTCTTTGCGAAGCTTTCGCAGGAACTGCTCCACATCCATGGTCTTGATCTCCGCCAGCTTTCGCCGACCAAAATGATCCTTGAGAATCCGCAGGGTGTACTTGTAACCCTCCTGGGTGGTGGCCGACACATTCTCCTTGTGATTTTCGTACCAAATGTCCGCCCATTCCTCGAAGCGCATATCGTGGCCGGTTAAGATGCCCATCGCTTTCTTTCGAAGAAATTCATCTCGTTTTTCTTTCGCTTCCTTTTGGGTCTTCCCCGAGAAGGAGCGAATGTTTCTTCGGCCATTGGGCTTGAATCCGTCCATGATTTGGATCTCCCAACGACCATTTGCTTTCCGGGAAAGAGAACCTTCCCCGTGTGACCGTTTCTTTGCCATTTTTAACTCCTTTCATAACTGGCAAATACGGCATTTCGTCACTCTCATTATATCATATCTTCATCTCAATTGGAAGAAAAACCGCACTTTTTCTGCATAAAATAATTGAACAAAATTAGCGCATAAAAAACGCTGGTATTTACAGTTTCACCCCTACATGATATACTTAAATAAATATTGTGTGGGGGTGATTTGCGTGGATAACGCACAACTTTCTCTTGTTTTCGGTGACCAAGCCTTAATTGGTTTATCAAACAGGAAAACTATCGAGGCAGAGATTGATAAGCTGTATCAAGAAAATGAAGCCTTGCTTTATCAAGCGCAAAATGCTTTTCATGTCGACCTAACATTAGCAGATATTATAGTTGCATCTGCTACCGGTGTTGTCTGTGGTGCTGTAATTGGTTGCTTTAAGTCTTTTGTCCCACAAGAAGGAAAATTAAAACACAAGCACGGAACACGGCGTACTGCTGTCGATTATAAGGTACCCAAGCCTGAGGGTATGCATGGTTCTGTCCAAGGTTTACATCGTCAGATTGGCCCAGGGCATGATTTGGGCAGATTTAAAGAAGCACTTGATTTAATGTCTGGAAAGACAGATGATTTTCCTTTATGGGGAAAGAATATTAGCGACTACACCGGAGGGGTTCTTCATTCTGGCAATATCAAAGTTGATCAATTTCTCAAAACTGGCGGATTTAAAATTCCTGAGGATCCAAAAGCAGAACTCATCAACCATTTTGTAATTGATTTCTTCACGAAAACCAGTCTTCCCATCCCTTTTTCTTCATATCTTGCTGACAATAGCGAGTTCATGGGAAAACTTATGATTTCTATGTACGGCAACGGTCTAAACCTAAAAAATCTTGTTGGCAGCCTATCTTCCGTTGCCGTCATCCAACTTATTACCCATAGCTACGCATTTTTGTTCAAGGCATTATCCTCTTCCAATTTCGTCACTAGAATCAGGGAAGCAAATAGCGCAGAGGAACTTAAAGTAGCCATTGAGTTGCTAACAGACGAGTATAAGCGATACACCGAATCTAAAGAGTTTCAAATCATTCAGATGATTGCACACGGATCCTCGTTTTTGGTTGACACCACTATTACTACCGCAAGTCAAAATTATACTGGTATTCTTTCTTTAGACTATGCCTCGTTGCTAATCCTAGGCAGCAGCGCAATCAAATACATATCATCTGGTGTTGCTGATTATCGCGTTGCTATGGACGGTGTTGCAAAGATAAACCAATCTCTAGAAGCTGCAAATCAAAAATGGTTCGCCAGTTTTAAGCACGATGTCCTTAGGTTGGCACAGTCTGATAATTTCACCCAAACCTTTAGTCCTAAACTTATTATACAAAAGCACGACGTGGTGATGCAGTCTTTTGAGCAGGGTGAAGAAACGAAGAAGTCATTAAGACAAGAATTACAGGAGTGGAACATAGATGAAACTGTTTAAAAAGAAAGACTATACTCCAGACACCTCAGAAATTGACACTATCGAACCCACAACAATAGTTGAAGAACCACAATCATTAGACACTGCTCCGATTGGTAATTCTTCTATGGAAGATCTCGAAAATGTAGGCAATACATCAAATGAAATAAAACAGCAAAGTTTGCCTAAATCAATCTTCTCCGGAGGAAAGAATATTCGCGCCTTAGCAGAGAATGACTTGGTTATCTCAAAAGTTCTTAAGCATATGTTAGATTGGTTGCTTGTCGTAACTTCTGCCGAAACACTGCGGCGAGAAGAATATGAAGACCTTGCTGAGCAAATGCTGAAATTTGACGAAGATGTCACAGTTCAATTGGAGATGCAAGTCAAATTCAAACGCGCATTTGAGCAGCTTAAAGCTAAGCAAGACGAACACAACAAATTAATTCGTCAGCTTGCTAATCTGAAAATGTTTGTTATTGCATCTTCTTTCCTAAGCATTATTTCGGTGGTCATCGCAATTATATCAATTGTTAGTTAATTAGTCCTACCTGCTGCAGGTTGCCCTGCAGCAGGTATCTTTTTCATTTAGCGGGTTGTTTGGTTATCAACCCACTGCAGGAACTTGTCCCGAGGTACGATCATCCGCTTGCCGATGCGAATCAACGGGAAGCCCTCGGAGCGCATCTGATTGTACGCCTCCGCCCGGGAAATACCCAAGTATTCCTTCACATCGTTGGCATTCAGCATACAGGGCAGCTGATCGTTGGAATAAACCTTGCAGGCCATAACTATCACCTCCTCCTTTTTGTAACTCGCCCTTCTTACTCAAAAATATCTTCTACTTTGCGTTGGCCTTTTTTAGACTCCATCACGAGCTTATTGGCACGATCCTGCAAAGACTTGGCGCTAACACTGGATGTACAAATGGAACCGTCGCAGAAAAGAACCATACTGCGTGTTTCTTTATCCGATGAGCCGTTGAAAAAAGCACTGGAATTTTTATCGATGTTTCGATCGGTGCGATACTTCCGCACTTTTTCTGCGTTTGCCGCCGTAATTAATTTCACCGTGCTCAAGTTCACATAGTTGTCATTACCCAAATGAAGGAACAAATTGTCCATCAGCACTCACCTCCCTTCTTCTGCCATTCAATGGGGCAGTTACACCGAGGCTCACTGGTATCCATGTTGTAGCAATAGGTCCATTTATCGTTCTTCAGATCAGAAATCGTAGTGAGATAAACCTCTACATCTTTTTTAACCAATGACTCCCATTCCTTATCTATCCAAAATTCAACCTGCTTTCTCAGAAGTTCACCCACGGTCTGGCGATTTTGTCCTACGATGATGATCTGACTGGTCAGCACGGAAAGCTTGTTGCATTTTTCATTAAAGTCCCGTTGCTTGTGGGTACCGCACTCCACCTCATAGTAAAAGAACTCATCGCCGCTTTTACAGATGACATCCGGGATACAAGCCTTCCCGTCACCAATCCGAATAAAATTCTTTTCCCGATCGGTAGAGATTACATCATAGATATTCTTATCTTCCAGAACCTTTTTTACCTCTTTGATCAGATAGCCGTGATGTAAGCTTGCGTGTTGCTGCTTAATTTTCTCATACTCAGATTTCACAGGTCTCCGGCGAAAATTTTTCCCCACAAACAGAGAGCCGTTTGTCGTGAGGCTTAAAACATTAAATCTGCGAACGCCTATATTTACTTCCTCAATCTCGATCAGCCCGTTGGACCGGAGTCGCTGAACGCTTCTTCTGATGCTGTCATCGCTTACCAACTGTCCCGTAGAAAACAGGATCACATCACTCACAGCCAAGATCAATTCTCTTTCTTCTGAGATTCCTTCATAGGCCATAACCTGTATCGTCTTCATTCCCAGGTCGCCGATATTCTTGCGAATAGTCTCTACGCTAGTAAACACATTGTCTTCCCATACACTGGTGGTTTGGTCATTCGGGTCAAACTTATATGCCATAATAAAATTCTCCTTTTATATTTATTGTCGAGCCACGCACGAGGCAGTTTGCGACGACTCTATTTATGAAATAAGTGAAATTTCGGTTGCGTTTCAAGAAAACAATCTCTTTTTTTCGTAAAATTTGAAAGTTTAGGGACACTTTTTATTACACATCATCATCTTCTATGGATTTAAAGTGCACACCAAAATTCCTTTTAAAAGCTTGGTTGACGATCTGGTCCACATCCAGGCTCTTCATTTGCTGGTCACCAACTTTTTCGTCCCCGGACTTATAGCAGGCAAGGATTGCATTAAAAAGCTCTCGCATACCAAAATCATAGCTGTCACGCAGCTTCCGATATTTATCCGCCACGCCGGCGTAGTCCGCTTCTTTCTCTGCCATTTTCGTCCTGAAGTCTACGACTATACTGTGGAGCAAGTCCACGCTGACGAGCTCTGGCGGGTGCTCACGGTTGTGTGCGATGTGCTTGCGGATGATCTCTTTAATTACATCCGTCCGGTCTCCCTTATGGATTCCGCTGAGCAGCGCAAGGACATTTTCGTCATCAACATAGAATCCGGTTCTATCTTCTTCCGCCACCTCTGAGGACGAAAATTCAGAAGGAATATGCGCGATCTGTCCGACGCTTTCGCTGACCAAAATTTTGTTGACGGTTTCGGTGAATGTCTTGGCTGGCAGACTGTTCTTCCAGCCAATCAGATCTGTGTCCTCCTTGCCCAGCACTAAACGAATAAATTTCTTTTTCATAAACTTAGCCCCTTTCTTTGTCCAAGTGTTCGCTTAGCGACCGCAGCGCCCACAGGCTGTCCTTATGCATGCGCCGATACTTCTCCGAGCCATCCGGCAACTCCATATTTTGGTTGGCTCTCTCTAGTGCCTGTCTAAACAACGCGTATGTTTCCGCTGCGCTTAATCTTTTGGTCGGCACTTCTTTCAGGCTCTGGCGGATGCACTGTCTGATCAATGCCTTGACCGTTGTGGTAAATTTTCGTTCCCCGAATTTCTCACAGATCTGCTGCACCAGATCTTCCGGCAGATCATTTTTCGTCCCCAGATGATTCTCAAAGGGCACGATCTCAAACTCCATCGGTATGACCGCCACCCGGTCTTTTACGGCAGCACGCAGAATTTTGATCACTGTCTCATTGAATTTTCTTTCCGGCAGAAAATTTTTCAGAGCAACAATGTCGGCATCTTTTTTCGTAAGTTTCATATTCTTTATCATTTTTTGACCCTCTCTTTCATTTGTGTCGTTTATAAGATAGGAGAAATATTGGTTGAGTTTCAAGAAAACATCATTTGCAGGACGATTTTTCACAACATTCCCGACCAATTTTCTAAAAATAATATGGGGGAGGTCAAAATCGAGTTTCAAGAAAACAATATTCGGAGACGAATTTTTGTGCAAAAGCTGTCGTCGTACAAGAAATTTCTGACCAAATCTTCTGCAAATAATATGTGGGAGGTCAAATTTGAGTTTCAAGAAAACAATAACGGCCTGCTTTTTTTCACGCAGACCGTCACTCCTTATGGGAATATTTTTCTATGAGTGTCGTTTCCAAATGACAGTTTCATTATCATTTCGAAATGAGTCACATAGATTTATTTTAGATTAATGGGTGATTTATCACAGGCAAAACTATCGTTTTGAAATGATGCCGCACTGTCGTTTCGAAATGATGGATGGACTCTCGTTTCGAAATGACGATTGACTGTCACTTCGAAATGACGATTGACTCTCTCTTCGAAATGATGATGGACTTTCCTTTCGATATGATAAAGATACTTACGTTTAGAAATGAATAAAGCCCATCCTTTTTCAAAGGATGGGGATTGGATGCCCTCTGTTGATTTCGAAACGACAGTCATATTTCTTGTCATATAAGAACGATGTTGTGTCCGGTCGTGTTTACTTTCAAAAGGATAGTTTATCTCGAAGAACGACCGGACATTTTTGGCGATGACAGTTGATTTCGGAAGGATAGTTCCCGCCAAAAACTCTCGAAATTTTATCATTTAGTAAAGAAAGTCATTTTGTATAGCTTTGAAATTGACTTCATAAAATAAAGGAAAATCATATATAATTGGGGGAAATAGCGGAAAATCAGAGCTCTCATCCTGTAATTGATATGGATTTAGCACGATATGCAAGTTTTTTATTATAATTTTCAATTATAACCCTATAAGGGGGCGTGGTAATTTGCAAAACTCCGATTGCCGCTTTTGGACCCAAATCCGGTCACACTTCTTGTTACATCAGGAAACAAATCACCATTAATTTTTATAGGGATATCCCTACTTTTCTCCGGCCCTCCGTTGGCACACAAGTGGTGACACACTTTGGGATATCCCTACTTTTTACCACCCTTCAATCGGCACACAAATAGTGACACCTCTTGGGATATCCCTACTTTTTTACTACCCTTCAATTGGTACACAAATAGTGACACACCTTGGGATATCCCTACTTTTTCGCCACCCCTCAATCGGCACACTAATGATGACATCCCTTGGGATATCCCTACTTTTTTACCGCCCTTCAATTGGCACACAAATAGCGACACCCTTTGGGATATCCCAACATTTTCGTCCCCAACCTTTAGGGACACTTTTCGTTACATCCTACCTGTATGTCATCATTTTGCAACCACGAAAAGAGTGTTTGGGCAGCATTTTAATAGTGCCGTTTTATTGGACATTTCTCTTGATATGATATAACCACAACCAAAAAGGAGGATAACAGGATATGAAGTTTCCCATCGGTTTTGCGTTTCAAGATGAGTCCAAGAAGGTAGATATCGAGCCCACTGTTCCCGAGGCAGTCACTCCGGTTCGGTCTTTGGTGCGCATTTATTTCCCGGACCGCAATCAGACCTTGACCTATTACAACGATCAGTTTGATCTACAAAAAGGCGATTTGGTTTATGTGGACGGCAAACTGGAAGGCCTGCGTGGTCGTGTAGCGGATGTTGCTTACAGCTTCAAGATCAAGGCATCTGACTATAAGAAGGTCATTGCTGTGATCAACACGGAGGTTCACGGTCAGTTCTTTATGGCAGGGTCTCACTTTGTCACCTTTGATGCAGATGCGCTTCCGGCAACACAGGCAGTGCGTTGGTTCAAGGCTCCAGAAAAAGAAGAGGACGAGTATATCATTGTCGAGGGCGAAAGCACCAGTTTCCCCCTTGATGATCTGAAACAGATGAACATCGACTCCGCCGTTGCCGAACGTGGACACAATTACTATATGGAAAACCGTGTCCGTTACATCTGTCTGGATGGCAACAAAGGCTATGCCGTTGTAGAGGGCGAGCACACCTACGAGGTAACCTTTACATATCAGGACGGTATCGTGTCTAATCTGTTCTGTGATTGTCCCTGCACCTTCACCTGCAAGCACGAATTTGCCACGATGCTCCAACTGCGTGAAACACTGGAGTTGATTGAGAAGCACTACGCCGACGAATACGCACAGTCCAGCTACTTCGCTGCCATTGTGAAGGGTGTACTATTCACCCTCGCCATCGACGGCAAAGAAACCGGTAGCTTTACACTATAAGCGGAGGCTATCCATGAATGATACAGAAAAAGTGGTTGCTTACGAGATGCATATTGAGGATATGCTTAACGTCTTAATTGAACGGCTCGCAGAATTTGAAGACAAAAATGAACCTGATCCTTTTCAACAAGGTCGTCAGCTTGCCTATATTGAAATGATGGACATTATTAGAACACGACACAGCCTCATCCTGGAGTTGTTAGAGGATCACGAGACTGGATAATTATCATACAGAAACAAGTGCCACCATGCCATTACTTTTCTTAACTATACTCATAATCCGCCTTTTCATATTGCAATCCGGAAGTCTTAACAGTCTTTCTGATTGCAACACAGGTGATGTCCTGTTTGAATTTCAAGAAAACGCCATCGTCTCTGCCCAATTTTCTTAAAAAGCAGCAAAAATCGTGCGAATGTATAATTTTCATCTTGCTATCGACATTGTTCTTTGCTATAATAAATAACAACGCTGCCTGTGGCGCTGTAATAGTGCTGGCAGTTGGATACATACACAATAAGCCCTGCCTAACGCAGGGCTTATGCTATATAGGAAGGAGAATTATTATGGCAGTTAGTTATAAGAAACTCTGGAAACTTCTCATTGATAAAGATATCAAGAAAAAGGACCTAAGTGCCAAAGCAGGTGTTAGTCCAGCTACAATCACTAAGATGGGCAAAGGCGGTCATGTTACCACTGAAGTGCTTCTAAAAATTTGCACTGCTCTTAACTGCACCATTGACGATATTATCGAGATCGTAGAAGATTTCAAGTGAGGTATTTAATAATATGAAGAAGAACGACAATACACAAATCCCAGCATATGCCCAGCTAGTTGAGGCAACTTTTGCAGCACTCCAGAAATTAGGCGGATCTGGAAAAAACGAAGAGATAAACGACCAAGCAATTGCAATTCTCAATCTCCCAAATGAAGTATTAGAAATACCCCACCTTAATAACACAAGTCTTTCTGAAATCCATTACCGGCTTGCTTGGGCAAGAACTCTGTTAAAGAACTATGGTGCCATTGCCAATAGTGCACGCGGTGTATGGACCATTACAACCAAGTTTTCAAATAAGAAAACCGTAGATGGCGAATACATACAAAAGAATTTCCATAAAAAAGCCAAAAGTGCGAATCTCTCTGGATCTTTAGAAGACCAGCTTGAGGACACTTGCAGTGATATTCCAGACGAAGTTCGGCCGTGGAGAAAGAAATTATATGATGTCTTAATTCATATGGACCCGTTCGCATTCGAGCGTCTAACTCAACGTCTTTTGCGCGAATGCGGTTTTGATGATGTTCATGTAACTAAGAAATCTGGAGACGGCGGAATTGACGGCACAGGAAAACTAAGAATTAATGGTATATTTAGTTTTAATATTGCCTTCCAATGCAAGCGGTACCAGGGATCGGTCGGCGCGGCCGAAATTAGAGATTTCCGTGGTTCATTAACTACTGACATTGAAAAAGGTGTATTTATTACTACCGGTTCTTTTTCAAGCCCAGCAAAAGAAGAAGCTAGCAACCCTGGAAAACAGCAAATTGATTTGATTGATGGCGAAGAATTTATCACCAAACTGGCAGAGTATGGCATCGGTGTTAGAGAAGTAAAAGATTATGAAATTGATGAAGATTACTTCTCAAAAGTATAACTATGTTTTTATTGCCAGATAACACATTATTATCGAATGAAAGAGGTCTTTAAAATGACTGAGATAAAATATCAACCCAAAATTGTATCCATCTTTTCCGGCTGCGGCGGATTGGATTATGGATTCCATTCAGAAGGATATGAAACTGTATGGGCCAACGATTTCGCCGAATGGGCCTGCAAATCTTTTGCTGCTAACTTTGGCAATGTAATTCATTATAAAGATATTACAACAATCGATCCTTATACGGACAAAACCATCCCCGAATGTGACATCGTCCTGGGCGGTTTCCCCTGTCAGGATTTTTCTATCATTTGGAAACAGCCTGGTTTAAACGGAACTCGCGGAGGTCTCTTTAGACACTTTGCAGAATTCGTAGATGCAAAAAAGCCAAAAGCTTTTGTTGCTGAGAACGTTAAAGGTCTCATTACAGCCAACGGTGGCAAAGCCATCGATACTATAGTGAAGGACTTTGAAAGCATTGCCCCCGGCTATGTGGTAAAACCGCATTTGTATAATTTCGCAGAATATGGTGTTCCTCAATTCAGAGAGCGAGTCCTGTTTGTAGGCGTACGAATTGATACCGGATTTGATTTTGTTCATCCGAAGCCTTCTCATGGGCCCAATGGAGCACTCCCTTATGTTACTGCAGGCAAAGCGCTAGAGGGTGTTGAAACCGTACCTACTAATAACGAACATATCAACATTAAGGACAAAACTAGAAGAGTCCTTGAATTAATCCCTGAAGGTGGCAATTTTACGGACATTCCCAAGGACAATCCTTTGTATGTCAAAGGTATGATTAGCCATGTTTACCGTAGAATTAAGCGCGACGAACCTGCAAAAACCATTATCGCTGCCGGTGGCGGCGGAACTTGGGGCTACCACTATCCGGAACCTCGTCCGCTAACAAATAGAGAGCGTGCAAGGCTCCAGTCCTTCCCGGATGATTTTATCTTTGAGGGAAGCATAACTGAAGTCCGCAGACAGATCGGCAACGCCGTCCCGCCCGTCGGCGTACAGGCCGTCGCCAAGCGCCTCCTTCCGCTGTTCACCGGCAACTATGAGCCTATTGATTTGCTGCCTGAGTACGAGAAAATGAAAGCCATGACAATCAAGCAAAGGCTTGAATATGTAACTTCCCAGATGTATTAAGGAGGGCTAACCATGGAATTCTTATTTTCCAACTATCCCCCTATGAAAACAAGCTGCCAGACATTTGCAGACGCGTTTTACAGTCTAATTCCGCAAGCATCCAAGCTAGACATCGCTGTAGGTTATGTCTCTTCCGATTCATTGATGGAATTAAAAAGAATCATGGAGCTTAACAGTAATATACATGCGCTTAACTTAATTGTAGGAATGCATTATTTTGAGCGTTTTACTAAAGTTCAGTATAAAGCAGCTTTGGTGTTAAATGATTTTTTGATGAATAACGGCTTAGGCGAGGTTAAATTGGTTAACGCCTTTAAGTATCATGGGAAACTGTATTCATACAGCAGCGACACAGGGCCGTTTGCAGGAATTATTGGTTCAAATAACCTGAGTGGCATTATTGACGGCGGAGCACGAGTTTACGAAAGCTCCTTTCTGATCGACGAGGTCAATTATGCCTGTCAAATGAAGAATTTTATTGACTCTCTCAGCCGGTCTGCATCTAGAAATATTGCTGAACTGGAAATTGATGCTTTTAATGCTGCAAATCCTGTTTTGGACGGACATGAGTCTGTTGATAAGATATCCACAACTCGCCTCGCAGATGTTTCATCTAGTTTGAGCGACACAAAATTTGAGCTTCCAGTAAAAACCGAAGCTAAAAGCAATTTTAATTGCTACCATGGAAAGGGACGAGAAAACATGCGTACGCATGTCGTAAAGCCTCGGCACTGGTATGAAGCTGAACTGATTGTACCGATTGAGATGAGAAAAATGCGCGGATATCCCAAAGGAACACCTAAAGGACAAGCGGATACAGAGTTCAAGGTATATACAGATGATGGCTTCTCTTTTATGTGTCAGGTGAATGGAGGAGAGGAAGGACTCTGGAATAAAAACCTCCGATCCAGCGGTGATTTGACAATATTAGGAAAATGGGTAAAAGGCCGTCTTGAGAATGAAGGCGTTCTCACTGTGGGCGACGTAATTACCGACGAAACCCTAAAGGCATATGGCAGAAATACAATCACCATGACAAAAATTAAAAATTCTGACGATTGGTTTTTAAACTTCGGGGTGAAAAAATGAGTTATCTACAGTCATATTTAGACAGAATACGCAGCAAAGGAAATCCAGCTCTGGCAGAGGCAATCAACAAGACAGTTGAAGATGTCGTTCCGCAATATATTGCAAACTTTTCCTTCACAGATCACGTTGTAAGTCTGTTGGTAGGCGATGTGCAAAGCGGTAAGACCAGTCACATGTTCGGCCTGATGTGCGCTGCCGCTGACGAGAGCTTTATGAATTTTGTTTTGCTTACCACAGACAATGTTTTACTTCAACAACAAACATACCAACGTGCGCTGCGGGATTTATGCGACTTTTGTGTTTGCGATGAAAATGACTATCTGAAATTTGTTCAAAACAATCTGCGCAAGCCCGCGGTAATTGTATTAAAGAAAAATTCGTCTGTTTTAAGGCAGTGGAAGAACAACTTTGCTTCTACCAATTTCTGTGCCGGCAATCCACTGTTTATTGTAGATGACGAGGCAGATGCAGCCAGTCTGAATACACAGGTAAATAAAAATAAGCAAAGTACCATTAATAAGAATCTAGATGCCATTAAGAAAACCACCTCCAGCAGCATCTACATGGAAGTTACCGGCACACCCCAATCTATTCTTCTGCAAACAACTAAAAGCGGATGGAAGCCTTATTTTATCTATTATTTTAAACCCGGCAAAGGCTACATGGGCGGTAACTTCTTTTTCCCTCCTGATCCTCCCAAGCAAATAGTTTTCACAGATAATGATGAAGCTGAAGATCTTCTGAGTGATGATGAATTTCCAGAGAACGGATTGAAAACTGCACTAATAATGCATTTAATATCTTCCGGTCATGTAATGCTGAACGGTGGGAAGGTATGCAATTTCCTAATTCATCCTAGTATGAAAACCAGCCAGCATTCCTGCTTTGCTAACAAGATCGGCAGTTATTTAAATGAAATCTCTCACTCTCATAACGAGCAGGAAACGCGGGAAGCTTTTGAACAGGTATATAAATCTTTGAAGGAAACCAAACCGGATATACTCCCGTTTGAGCAGATCTATAGTCACATCGCTGATCAGCTGGAGAATGATAAGATCGGTATTCTAATGCTGAACTCTGTCGTTTCATATGAAGAAAATACCAAGTATGAAACCGGCAGCAATATCATCATCGGTGGAAACAGTTTAGGCAGAGGCGTTACATTCCCGCAGCTTCAAACGGTGTATTATTGCCGTGTCGCGAAAAGTCCGCAGGCAGATACTATGTGGCAGCATGCTAGAATGTTTGGTTACGACCGTGACCCAGGTCTTCTGCGGGTCTTTATGCCACCAAAACTGTTCAAGCTCTTCTCCGATATCAACAGGACGAACAATAGTATTATCAAGCAAATTGAAAGTGCTAAAAACGGAAACAACATTAAAATTATTTATCCTACAGGATTGAAGCCTACCAGAAAAAATGTTTTGGACAAAAAGGCAGTCGGTATTTATTCCGGCGGTGTTAACTATTTTCCCTTCTACCCGGTGAATAAAGATGTCGAAACAATTGATGCATTGCTTAAACCTTTTGATAATGATATATACACCGTAAGTTTAAAACTTGTAGTAAAAATAATTGAGCAGCTCGATTCTGAAACGACTGTCGATTGGAACGCAAAAGCGTTTATTGGTTTTGTGAACACATTACTTGCCTCGGATCCTGCAGTACAAGGAAAACTGATTGTCCGTAGAAATAGAGATATTGGTAGAGGAACCGGCACATTACTGTCTCCGACCGACCGCAACTTGGGAGACAACCATCCTGATGAGCTTGTATTCACTATTTACAGAATCACCGGCAATGCAGAGAAGGGGTGGGACGGAACTCAGATTTGGATTCCAAATATCAAACTTCCGGGTGACTGTGCATATTATACTGGCGAAACCAACTAACAGCATCGGGGTGACTATTAATGGCTGACACCAAAACACCAACTGAACGCAGCGAGAATATGTCCCGAATCCGCAGCACCAACACAAAACCCGAGGAGATCGTCAGAAAATATCTATTCAAACACGGTTTCCGTTATCGTAAAAATGACAAGCGTTACCCTGGAAAACCTGACATTGTGCTGCCTAAATACCGCACGGTTATTTTTGTCAACGGTTGTTTCTGGCATATGCACAGCTGTTCCCGTTCCAGATTGCCACTATCTAACCAAGAATATTGGAAACCTAAGATTGAAAGGAACATCGAACGGGACGAGGAAAACAAACGCAGCTTAGAAGCCACTGGTTGGAGGATCATCGTTGTTTGGGAGTGTGAGCTTAAAAAACGCATAGCAGAAGAGAGGCTGTCTCGACTTTGTGAAGAGATACAGCAATCACACTAATTGATGTATTAAGTTGAATAAAGTGGAACTGAAGCAACAATTGCCTTTCAGTAGTCTTTTTATTTGAACTAGAAAGGGAGAGTATAAATATGTTTCATGTCGTTCAAACCCATCCCCAGGACTTTACTAGTTACAAAAACTCATTTGTTTTAGTAAAGGACCGCTGGGATGACTGGTTCAAATACGAAACTCAACACTATTTATATTTTGTGGACGAAAACTGCGTGGCCAATGATATTGGATATCTAAAAATTGGACAGCGAAATATGGTCAATGGCCAACGTTCTGCTGATTTCCCTGATACTTTTAACCAACTGCCAGATGATTGTTTTTCTCTCGGGCAAAGCGATCGCTACTACGAGAAGATTAATCAATTGGGTGATTATCAGCGCGAATATGTTTTGACAAGCTTGCGCGATATTTCTTTCGACGCCGATTTATACACGCAAGTACGGCGGTTAGACGTCACTACTACCTCATTAATGAGAGATGTGTCTCACTTTACAATTACGACTCAATATCGAAGAATTGCAAATGGACACGCACGCTTAACCACATACGATATTGAGTACACATATCCAAAAACAGATGACGGGAATGATGTCAGGCTAACCTTCCATGTAGAGCCAGAGTCAAACCCGCCGACAAATATTCATGTTGTAATTGGACGGAACAATGTAGGTAAAACATATTTAATTAGAAACATCATTTCTTCTATATACTCTCTTGAGGATGGTGTTGATCACGGTGTGCTTCGTTCAACGAATTCCAAGACAGGAAGGTTAGTAAACTCTAAAACACAGGCTTTTGCCAATGTATTATGCGTTTCATTTAGCCCCTTTGATGATTACAACGGAATGGTAGAAAGACTTTCTAAGAAAATCGCAATGCCATTCACATATATTGGTCTCGCACAGAACGATTTATCTGAATCACTATGCACAGCCTTTGTTGATGGCATCAAGAATTGCCTTTCTTCAAAACGAAAAACCGAAATGCTTGACAATGCGATTAGCATTCTAGAGTTGGATCCTATTTTTGCTAGGTCAGAGTTAAAAACACTGATTCATAGCAACAACGAAACCGATGTTGCAGGATCTAGTACTTTGAGTTCCACATTTCGGCGATTAAGTTCCGGTCACCAAGTGATTATGCTAACGCTCACACAGTTGATATGTAAGCTTACAGAACGGACACTTGTTATCCTTGACGAGCCAGAAAACCATTTGCATCCGCCACTGCTTGCTGCATTTATCCGCGCCCTATCGGAACTGCTAATCAATTACAATGGTGTCGCCTTAATCGCAACGCACTCTCCAGTTATCCTTCAAGAAGTCCCCAAGAGCTGCGTTTGGCGAATTAACCGCAATGGCAGTGAAGTGACACCGAGCCGATTAGACATTGAGTCCTTTGGAGCAACAATTGGCGCATTAACTAGAGAAGTTTTTGGACTTGAGGTTAGGCAGTCAGGGTTCCATAAAATATTAGCAGATGAAGTAAATAAAGGACTCTCATATGACGACATTAAAGATTTATTTGGCAACGAGCTAGGGGATGAAGCATTGTCCCTTCTCCGCACATTAATTTTACTTAGGGATAGAGATAACACATAATGAAACATTTAGAGAAACCAGCAATGAATACAAAAGATGTGGTCGTAGACTGTGCAGAGTCTTATCGTACAGATACACGTAATGGATTAAGGGCAAAACTAATCTCTGCATCCGACTTGATCCAACAAGAAAGCTTGCGATACAATGATTCTGCACAAAAAGGAGATTTTTCTTGTTTCACAACACACGACACTGTAAATGGGAATATCACATCATCGGATATGTGCTATACCTATGACAGCAAATTTGTAGCTGTTCCGCATATACGCAATAAATACTACGATAAACTAATGGCAACAGCAACAACCGGAAAATGCCCTATTTGCGGAATTGGACAGGTTTCCAACCTTGACCATTATCTAGCTAAATCCCTCTACCCCATGTACGCATTAACTCCTTCAAATCTAACCCCTATTTGCCGAGATTGCAATTCCGCTAAACTCGATGCTATTATTACACCTAACTGTGCACCATTGCACCCTTTTTACGATGATGTAGATTCTATCGAATGGTTGTGCGCCGACATCTCAATCTTAAACAATTCTCTTGTTGCATCATACCATGTTAATTCAGAATTAAGCACTTCAAATCCGGTACTCTACGAAAGATTGGTTGAACATCTCAAATTGTTTGGTCTATCTAAAGCCTATGCAATACAAGCTGCAACCGAGCTTTCTGAGAACGAACAACTATGGAAATCCCAATACACCAAATGGGGGCAGCAAGTTTTTTGTGAACATCTAAAGGATTGTCTTTTTTCACGAGAGAAAGTACAGTATAACACATGGCACACTGCACTTCTGCGAGCCCTTATCAAAAACGCTTCTCTTATAGGCAATTTATAATTCATAAGGAAATGACGTATGATTGGAAAAACAATTTCCAATCATACGTCATTTTTGTCTATATTTCCTGTTTTACTAAATGTTTTCCCGCCTTTTTACTACTGATACATAATCATGTTTTTGTTCATTATACTGCAAAGATAGTGTGCTGATGAAATCCGATGCAATATATTCCATATATCTAATCCAATCAGTTAACTCAATATCATAGATCAACTTATTTCTATCAAAATCCGAGGTCACCAAAAAGCCATCCAGTACAAGCTTTTCAGAAAACTTTGGGCAATACGCATAGGAATGAATCAGAACGTTGCAAATTGTTTTCGCAGCGACAACTTTTTTCTGGCAGTCACCCCATTCAAAATCTCCATCTTCCACCCATTTGTGTAACTTGTTAATCTGCCTGCGGGGTGAATATGCCACAACTCCTAACTGATAGTTATCTGCTTCGTCGCTTAGCTTATCACTTTCTATTAGTTTTCGAATCACTATTGCAGAAGTCAAAAGGGCCAGGTCAATTTTATATGCATATTTTTCAAATCTCCGATCTGTCCATTTTATGCAGGAATAGATACGTAACCGCCTTATTAACTTAACTAATTCCCTTTTCCAGGTCTGACTATCGTAAATCATATCTTTCCTCACTTACATATTCAACAGACAAGCTTGCAGATTTATGCATATATACTAAATTTTAATAATCGGTATATCAGCCAAATCTAGCATTAGGCCATAAGCAGACTTGCGGTCCCATTATTAATACAACTCTCAAAACGCAACCAAATTTGGTTGCATTTTAGTTTCGCAACCAAATCGGGTTGCAAATACATTCACTTAAGTAGCAGCGCTGCAATAATTGCAATTGCTGTGCTAGTAAGCGTGCCCACTAAGTATTTTTCGGCAAAATCCTTCTCGCTCAGTTGTTTGTATCTAGCTAAGCTCTTTGCAGTGAGGACAAAACCAATTGCTCCAATTTCATTGCAAAGAACTAAAATCGCAATAATCAGCCGTTCCATTTTGCCAATAATGCTGCCCACAGGGGCTTCTTCATATTTCCCTGCAGCATTTGCTTTACCAGATACATACAAGGATAGTTTTTTTACAAACACAGATGCAGGATCCCAAATTATAACAAATAGAAGGGCATATCGCAGGTAATCACCAAACGGAATAAGTTTTGTCCAATTCTCAAACCATGTGGTGTACTGATTATTTAGGGCAAACACTTTTGTAAGAATTGCAATGATGGCAATATGAAGAATTTGATCAACTACGAAAGAACAGAACAGCGCTGCTGGCTTTGTATTCTTCTTATCACTTACAACACGAACCCAATCAATGAACAAGTGTGAAATTGCAATTATCAAAAAAGGCAGCCAGCCTGTAGCTGCTGGTATTGCAGCAAATACTGCTATTGCCATTATGACTGCGTAGATAATTGCATGACCGAACAGATACCGTATTTTCTGCGTTTTCTTATGCGCCCATTCTGCCGACTGAAGAGTAAAATCTGCAATTAAATGAGCAATTAATAGAATCCAAAGCACCATTTTATTCTCTCCTATTTATAATCTGTCATTTCATTAAGAGCTGCAATAGCCATATTTCTAGCAGTAAATACATTGCCAGCTTTTAGGGCTTTATCTACCACTTGACGATTGATGTCCATAATACTTGCCAATTTTGTGGGAATTCCCCTCTTTCTTCCGCTTGTAATAAAGAATTCATTTTCATAGCGAACATCTTCGGCATTGATCGGCGAAATTACCTCAATAAAATCGCAGGTTATTCGATCAATAGGCAGTGGTCTGGGGAATCTTTCACGCTCATGGTCATGATCAAGGTGATTTTTGCGATACAGTATTTCTGCAACATCGTTTGGGGAAACATCATCATAAGACCGAATAAAATCGTTGTAAATTGGGAACATGAATTCAGCTAGCAGCATCAGTTGGTTTTGGTAGATACTTTGACTAGCCATAATGGAAGCGGCGCCGCCAATAATGGTATTGATTGTAACATCAGAGCGATGTCCTGAGCAATAGAGAACCGGATACCCCTCTGCTTCATCGGCATGCTTTATTGCGCATCTGGCATTGTGATAGGCTGGACCGTCTTGCCCAGTTGTTCCTTTCGCTTCGATTTGAATATCCCAGCCTCCTACGCCAATACCAGCACGAAATGCCACCGGATGCAGCCACATTGAGAACATTCTATAATACAGATATGCAGCCTCTGGCGAGGCAAACAGCCCTTGGATTTCGTCTCCTGCACTAAAGTCAACATCCCGTACTATATCTTTACGATATAATTTATTCAAGAGATTAATCACATCCATAAGATAATACTGAATCGAATATCTATCCCTGTTGGAATAAGTCCGTGATTTTTTTAAGTCAATGATTAGCGCCGCAAATTCTCGAGACATATTAACTCACCTCTGTTACAGTATAACACATCCAACAAAAAAAGCAACCTAAAATGGTTGCTTTTTTAATTTGCAACCATTTTAGGTTGCAAATTTTCTCTAGAAGCATAGTGTTGTCATACTCTGTCTTGCTGAGCATATAGGTAAGCAAGACAGCGTAGTTGATTTGCGGATATTCTTTCTTTAATCGTTTTAGCTTACTGTATACATATGTCTAATTTAGCACTCTCAGCGCGAGAGTGCTAAAAATTTACACTTTCGTCACACATTCTACTCCTCCATAGCTTATAATACAGACAGTAAGCAAGAATAAGCTGATCAGCAAAAACGCGTACTAGGCTCGGCAAGTGCCGACCTTGCCGTATGACCTACACAAGTCGGCATATAATATCATTGTAACAATGGAGGTATTACTATGTTTGGACTTACAAGACGAAATCAGGATATGACCACTTTTAACCCCTGGCGGGAGATGGAGGAATTCGAAAAAGCCTTTTTCGGAAGACCTTTCGGCAGTTTCTTTGACACGCCTGCCTTCTCTCAGTTCCGCACCGATGTGACGGACGAGGGCGACCACTACCTGCTGGAGGCTGACCTGCCCGGCTTTGAGAAGAAGGATATCACTCTGGACATCCAGAATGACACGCTGATCGTCCGGGCCGAGCGCAGATCCAAGGTTGAGGAAAAGGACAAGAAGGACAAAGTGATCCGCATGGAGCGTTCCTACGGCTCTTACACCAGTAGCTTTGACATCTCCGGCGTGGATGCGGACAAAATCAAGGCGAAGTATGTGGACGGCGTTCTGAAACTCACCCTGCCCAAGCGGGAACAGCGTCTTCCCGAGGGTAGACGCCTGGAAATCGAATAAGCCACCTAACTAAAACACCTCCCGGGAGCAAAATCCCGGGAGGTATTTTTACGGCATATTGTAATCTCTTTGAATCCGTGATAAAATAGGCATACGGCAAAAGCCGAATTCAATTTTGGGAGAATGCTGTTTGAAAAACAACACCTTGGAGATTGTATTGTAAACGGGAGGTTTGCAAATACATTCTCGCAATCCTCTCGTATCTTGGGCGTCAACGATTTATGAAAGGATTTTAAAAATGAACAATTTGACGATACGTTTAGAAACCGAAAAGGAC